>NZ_LMLO01000021.1:60254-830950 GCF_001421945.1 Devosia sp. Leaf64
GAAGAGATTCCCGCTTGCGCGGGAATGACGCCGTGTAACGCTCGGCGCGACGTGATGGCTGTACGCCTTTCTCTCCCCCAGCGGTTGCCAAGCCAAGGCTCACCCCCTATAGAGCCCGTCCCCGCGCGGTTGCCGCGCTTTTCCCTTTTCTTGGACGGTTTGCGATGGCGCTGAGTTGTGGCCTCGATTTTGGCACTTCCAATTCGACGCTTGGGCGGATTGGGACGGATGGTCAGCCGGATCTGTTGGCGCTGGAGGGCGAGAGCCGGACGATCCCGAGCGTTTTGTTCTTCGGGTTCGAAGACGACAAGCTGCGGTTTGGGCGCGATGCGGTGGCGGAATATGTGAGTGGGGCCGATGGGCGCCTCATGCGCTCGCTCAAGAGCGTGTTGGGGACGACGCTCTTTAACGATACGACGCGGATAAAGGGGCGGCGGCTCGGCTTTGGCGAGATCATCGGCAGCTTTGTCGGGGAATTGAAGCAGCGCGCCGAGGCAAAACTCGGCGATGAACTGACCCAGGTGGTGATGGGCAGGCCGGTGCATTTTGTCGATGACGATCCGGTGGCTGATACGGCAGCGCAGGGGCAGCTCGAGGCGGCAGTGCGAGCACAGGGCTTTGAAGAGATCGCCTTTCAGTTCGAGCCGATTGCGGCGGCGCTCGACTATGAGCGGCAGGTCAATGGCGAGCGGCTGGCGCTGATCGTCGACCTCGGTGGCGGCACCTCGGACTTTTCGGTGGTGCGGGTTTCGCCGGAACGAAGCGGTCTGGCGGATCGCAGCGGCGACATTCTGGCGACGGCGGGCGTCCATATCGGCGGGACCGATTTTGACCGGTTGCTGTCGATGGCCAAGGTGATGCCTGAGCTTGGGCTTGGCAGCGAAACGCGGGACGGCAAGCGCTATCTGCCCGTGGCGCCCTATGTGGAGCTTTCAACCTGGCACCGGATCAACCGGCTGTATGACGCGCAGGCGCAGCGCGATCTGCGCTCGACCATGCGCGAGGCGAAGGACCCTGATCGGGTCGAGACCATGGTGATGCTGGTGGAAGATCGGCTGGGGCACCGGCTGATCGGGCGTGTGGAAGAAGCCAAGATCGATCTGTCGGACCGGGCCGAGACGCTATTTGATTTTCCGGTGCGGGACCGGACGATCGAGACGACGATCACGGCGGCGGAATTGGGCGCTGCACTGGCGGATTCGATCAGCCGGCTGGAAGCGGCAATCGGCGAAACACTGAAGCGTGCGGGGGTTGGGCGCGAGGCGGTGGATAGTTTGATCCTGACGGGTGGCTCGACGCTGGTGCCGGCAGTGGCCGGGCAATTGCAGGGGCTCTTTCCGGACGCCGATGTGGTGCGGACGGATGTGTTGGGGAGCGTGGGGCTTGGCTTAGCGATGGAGGCTAAGCGGGTTTTTGGGTGAGGCGTTTGCGAGCGCCAGAAGGCCCCCTCACCCGGCCCAAGAGGGCCGACAATCCATTCGAGCATAGCTCTCATGGCCTTCTCACTTAAAATCGCTTCACCGGAGCGATTTTCCCTTCGGGTCAATTCGAAGTCCCCCAAGGGAGAGGTGTCGCTCCGCGACATTGGTGATCACCCACCTCTCCCTTAGGGGGGAGAGGTCGACGGCGTAGCCGGCGGGTGAGGGGGCCTTAGGCTCAAGGCGCATCCAATTCCGACCCCGCGCATTCCGAGAGGAAAGGGGGGCTCATGAGTTATATCCGGTTCAAACTGCGCCAGTTATTGCAGCGCATGTGGTTTCTGCCGGCGGCGTTTTCGGCGCTGGCGGTGCTGACCGTCGTCATCGCCTATATCCTGGCGCGCTTTGCGCCGGACGAGCTGCCTTTCGTCATGCCGGCCAATGCCGTGCAGTCGATCCTGCAGATATTGGCATCGAGCCTTCTCACCGTCGCTGTCTTTGCGCTTTCGACCGTCGTCGGGGCGTTGTCGAGTGCCTCGAGCGCGACGACGCCGCGGGCGGTGCCGCTCGTTGCCGGCGATCTGCGGGCGCAGACCTCGATCTCGGTTTTTATCGGGGCATTTCTGTTTTCCATCGTCGGCATTATCGGGCTTTCGGCGGGGCTTTATAGCGAAGCCGGGCGGCTTTTTCTGTTCGTCGTAACGCTCGGCGTGCTCGTCCTTGTCGTGGCGGCACTTATCCGCTGGATCGGTCAGATTTCGGCGATCGGGCGGGTGGGCAATACGATCGATGCAGTGGAAAAAGCGACGCACGATGCGCTCGCCGTGATGGCTGAGCATCCGCTGCTCGATGGGCGCCTATTGGACGGCGAGCCGCAGGGCGAACGGATTACTGCGCTCAAGCCCGGCTATGTGCAGCACTGCGACACGGTCGAACTGCAGCGGCTGGCGGAAGAGCATGACCTGACCTTGGCGGTGCTGGCCCGGCCGGGCGCCTATGCGACGCCGGTGCGGCCCGTGCTCGCGGTCGAAGGGTCTTTTGGCCAAGACGTCGCGGAGGAACTGGCGGCCTGTTTCGTGATCGGCGACACGCGCAGCTATGATTCCGATCCGCGTTTCGGCTTTGTCGTGCTCGGCGAAATCGCCGACAAGGCCATGTCCGCGGGGATCAACGATCCGGGTACGGCGATCGACGTCATCGACACGGTGACCCGGCTGCTGCTCGAATTCGAGGATGAAAAAGAGGACGCCAAGCATGACCGGGTGTTCGTGGCCCGGCTTGATCCTGCCGATGTGCTTGAGGATGTCTTCCGGCCTTTGGCGCGCGACGGGGCGCATATTGTCGAGGTCATGATCCGGCTGATGAAGTGCCTGGAGACGGTGGCGGCGTGCAATCCGAGCTTTGCCGGGGCAGCGCGCGCGCTGGGAGAAGATGCTCTGGAGCGGGCTGAAGGGGCGATGAAATCGCCGCGCGATTCTGCGGCGCTGCGGCGATCTTCAGCCTGGATCGACTAAAAACTTATCCATCTTATCCCCGCGTCACGGTGACCTGCTATTGTTTGGGTATGGTCGAAGAAGTGGGTGAAACGCGGCGTACGGATTGCCAGCCTTTGTTGGGATTGGCGGGTTTGGCGACCGGGATGCAATCAAAACGGCCTTTGATGAAGCGGTTGAAGAACTGGCCTTGGCTGTCGGCTTCGCTGAAGGCCTCATAGAGGTGCTGCGGCACGCCGAAATATTTGTAGCGGCGGAAATCGGGGCCGAACCAGACCGATAGCTCCTGGCTGTCGGATTTGTAGTGCATATGGCGGATGGCGGTGGACATCGGGCTCTTCCGTTGGGGCCACAGAAATGAATCCAGCCCGATTCCACGGCGTTCCGCTTGGGCGGATTCACAATCGAGTCAATGACATGGACGACGCGCGCAAGCCCGATTGGGAGACCATTCGGGAAGAGTATGAAGGCCGGCTGTTTTTGCCGTCGGTGATCTGCCAGCGGCATGGGATTTCCGAGATGCAGTTGCGCTATCGCCGGCAGTTGGAAGGCTGGCTGAGTTCGCGGGCTCGGGTGCCCAAGCATGGCGACATCGTCGCGCGGATGCTCAGGGTTTTGGACAAGCAGGTGAGACAGTTGGAGAAGGCGGTGGACGAACCGATCGACAAACAGGTCAAGGCGCTGAGCGAAACGGTGAAAACGCTCGACACGCTGATCAAGCAGGGGGCGACCAAGCCCGATGTGGAACCGGCGAGCCGCAAGGACATGACGGCCATGCGGGCTAAACTCGTCAAGCAGTTGGAGCAGTTTAACAGACGATAGGGGCGGGGCGTGACCGAGACGGATGTTTGGGACAATGCACCTGTCCAGGGACCGCGCCTGACAGAGAAAGAACAGGTCGAACGGCTTGAAGACGTAGATGTCGAGACGATGCTCTTCAACTGGCAGAAATGGGCCTTTCCCAAGCAACTTCCGCCGGCAGGCGACTGGACGACGTGGCTGCTGATGGGCGGGCGCGGGTCGGGCAAGACACGGGCGGGCGCGGAATGGGTGCGTGCACTGGCGCGGGAGCGGGTGTCGCCGATTGCGCTGGTGGGCGAAACGATGACCGAAGCGCTGAGCATCATGGTGCGCGGCGAAAGCGGCATTATCGCGGTGCACCCCGACGATGAGAGACCGATCCTGCGCGGGGGCAATCGGCTGGTCTGGCCCAATGGGGTCGAGGCGTCGATCATGACGGCATCGGACCCGGAACGGTTTCGCGGACCGCAATTTGCCGCTGCCTGGTGCGACGAGGCGGGAAAATGGCCAAGGGCGGAAGAGGCCTTCGATCAATTGCAGTTCGGGCTGCGACTGGGGGACCGGCCGCGGCAATTGGTGACGACGACGCCGCGGCCGACACGGCTGATCAAGCGGCTGTTGGCCGACCCGCAGACGGTGACGGTGCGGATCACGACGGAGGAAAACAAGGCGCAATTGGCGCCGACGTTTTTGGACGCCGTTGTCGCGCGCTATCGTGGCACGGTTCTGGGACGGCAGGAGCTTGAGGGCGAGCTGATCGAGGATCGACCCGATGCGCTCTGGCAGCGGGGGATTTTCCGCGAGGGCGGGGTGATCGACGGGCGGATCGTCGTGGCGGTCGATCCGCCGGTGACGGGGACGGCGCGCTCGGATGCGTGCGGGATCGTGGTTGTGGGCCGCAGTGGCGAGGGCGCGGTGGTGCTCGAAGACGCGACGCTCAAGGGGGTGGCGCCGCTGACCTGGGCGAGGCGGGCCGTGGCGGCGTATGAGGCGCATCAGGCGGACGCGATAGTCGTTGAGGTGAACCAGGGCGGGGACCTGGTGAAGGGGCTGATTACGCAGGTGAAGGCGACGGTGCCGGTGATCGAGGTGCGGGCGAGCCGGGGCAAGTGGGTGCGGGCGGAGCCGGTGGCGGCGCTTTATGCACGGGGACTCATCGGGCATGTGGAGGGGCTGACGGCGCTTGAGGATGAGCTCTGTGCCTTTGGGCCGGATGGCAAGGCGGATGGACATTCGCCGGACCGGGTGGATGCGCTGGTATGGGCGCTGACGGAGCTTTTGCTCAAGGGACAGGGGCCGAGGGTGCGGGTAATCTAAGGATCAAAAAAATGCCGAACTGGATGGGCCGCCTGTTTGGCGGAGGGAAGAACAC
The DNA here is from genome assembly GCF_001421945.1 of Devosia sp. Leaf64. Lineage (NCBI taxonomy): Bacteria > Pseudomonadati > Pseudomonadota > Alphaproteobacteria > Hyphomicrobiales > Devosiaceae > Devosia > Devosia sp. Leaf64. Next base: position 65,339 of record NZ_LMLO01000021.1, read on the forward strand.
GCCTAGCGAAACGAAGAGTTTTGGCGGGCAATCGATGATGACGTTGAGCGCCTTGGGGCCGGCGCAGTGGAGTGGGCGGGGTTATGCGAGCCTCGTCAATCAGGGCTTTATGCGTAATCCGGTGGTTTATCGCTGCGTCCGGCTGATTGCCGAGACGGCGAACCGGGTGCCGCTGGTGGTCAGGGTGGACGGAAAGGCGGTGAGCGAGCATCCGCTGGTGGCGCTGCTACAAAGGCCGAATGGGCGGCAATCGGGCGCGGAGATGCTGGAGGCGGTTTATGCCTATCTGCAGACGGCGGGGAATGCCTATCTGCAGGCCGGGATCGTCGATGGCGGGGTGAAGGCGCTGTTTGTGCTGCGGCCCGATCGGATGCGGGTCTTCTCAGGTGGTGACGGCTGGCCGGTGGGCTATGACTATACGGCCGGTGGGCGCACGGTGGGAGGAACAGTTCCGACGGCTCAAGGAAGAGCTGGAAGAGAATTTTTCGGGCGCCGCCAATGCCGGGCGGCCCATGGTGCTCGATGGTGGGATCGACTGGAAGGCCATCGCCATGAGCCCGCGCGAGATGGATTTCATCGAGGCGCGGCATGCGGCGGCGCGGGACATTGCGCTCGCCTTCGGCGTACCGCCCATGCTGCTTGGGATTCCGGGCGACAATACCTATGCCAATATGGCCGAGGCCAATCGGGCGCTGTGGCGGCAAACCCTGGTGCCGCTGGTGGTGCGGGTGGCGCAGGAACTGAGCCTGTGGCTGGGGCCGGCATTCGACGGCGCGCAGGTCGTGCCGGATTTCGACGAGGTCGAGGCGCTGGCGGAGGATCGCGCGGCGCTTTGGGCGAGGGTTGGGGGCGCGGACTTTTTGAGCGATGCGGAGAAGCGGGAGATGGTTGGTGTCTCGCCCACCTGACTTCGCTGAGGGGGACACATCATGGACGATCTGACGAAAACCATCGTCGAGCGCGGGGATCTTGCGCATCTGGCGCTGTTTTTGTGGGCGACGGGGGCGAGTTCGCTCTTGGTTTGGGCGCTGCGGGAGATGGCGGCGGGGAATAAGCGGTTCAATGATTTCGTGAGCGAGATTGCGAGCCTCAATAGGCTCTTTCGCAGGGGGGACGAGTAATGGCGGAAAAGCAGGGGCGAGAGGCGGCGGTGCAGACGTTTCGGCAATTTGCCTGGAACCTGGCGGGGACGCTGGCGGATAAGGGGAAGCCGATGGCGAAACCGTCGGGGCGATCTGCCGCTCGGCCGCAGGGGCGGGCTGGGAGCAAGCGCTGATGGCGGGGCCAATTCCTGTCGATGCCGATGGACGCTTTGCGGGATATGCGAGCGTGTTCGACCGGCTCGATAGCGGCGGCGATATTGTCTTGCCGGGGGCATTTGCCAAAAGCCTCAGGAGCCGCGCAGGGCGCATTCGGCTATTGTTTCAGCACGATCCCAAGGAGCCGGTGGGCTTTTGGGAGGAGCTTCGCGAGGATTCTCACGGGCTTTTTGCGCGTGGGCGGCTCGTGCCCGGCGTGCCGCGGGCGGATGCCCTCAAACGCCTGATCGAGGCCGAGGCGCTCGATGGGCTTTCCATCGGCTTTCGCACCGTGAAAGCCAGCCGGCAGGCGGGGAACCGGCTGCTGCACGAGATCGATCTTTATGAAATTTCGATCGTGACCTTTCCGATGATGGAGGCGGCGCGGATCGCTGTTCCCATTTCGGCCGGCGCCGCCATTGCGGCCGCCACGAGAACTATCCGTAACCGATAGAAGGATGCCGACATGGATCGGATTGACGACGGACTTGAAACCAAGGCCGGCGCGGGGACTGACGTTGCCGCGCTGTTTGGCGAATTTTCCTCTGCTTTCGAGGAGTTCAAGCGCACCAATGACCAGCGCCTGAAGGAAATTGAAAAGCGCGGCACGGCCGACGGGCTGCTGGAAGGCAAGCTCGAAAAGCTCAATGCCGTGCTCGACGGGCAGAAAGCGGCGCTCGATCGCGCGACGGCGGAGCGTGGCCGCCCGGCGCTCGAGGGCAAGGGCGCGGTGCCCAATGGCGAATATAAGGAAGCCTTTTCGGCCTATGTGAAGCGCGGCGAGGAAAAGGCGCTGCAGGTCGGCGTCGGCGCCGATGGCGGCTATGTGGTGCCGAGCGAGGTCGAGGTGGAAATCACCCGGCTGATGACGGGCATTTCACCGATCCGCGCTATCGCAGGCGTGCGCCAGGTTTCGGCCTCGATCTATAAGCGCCCGATCACGGTGACCGGACCGCAGACGGGCTGGGTGGGCGAGGCGGCGAGCCGACCGACGACGTCGAGCCAGACGCTGGCGGAACTGACCTATCCGACGACCGAACTCTACGCCATGCCGGCGGCGACTACGGCTTTCCTCGACGATGCCGCGGTCGATGTCGGCCAGTGGATTGCCGACGAGGTGAACGCGGCTTTTGCGGCGCAGGAAACGACGGCTTTTGTGACCGGCAATGGCGTCAACAAGCCGACGGGGTTCCTCGCGGCGACGACGGTGGCGGAGACGAGCTGGAGCTGGGGTAATCTCGGCTATGTCGCGACGGGTGCGGCGGGTGCGCTGCCGACGAGCAATGCCAGCGATGTGCTGATCGATCTCGTCTATGCGCTCAAGGCCGGCTATCGCCAGAACGCGACCTGGGTGATGAACCGCAAGACGCAGGGGTCGCTGCGCAAGCTCAAGGATGCGGACGGCAATTATCTCTGGCAGCCGGCGGCGGCTGCGGATGGCCGTGCCAGCTTCATGGGCTTTCCGCTGGTGGAGGCGGAGGACATGCCGAACGTGGGGGCGAATTCGCTTTCGGTGGCCTTTGGTGACTTCCGGCGCGGGTATTTGATTGTGGATCGCCAGGGGGTGAACGTCTTGCGTGATCCTTATTCGAGCAAGCCTTATGTGCTGTTTTATACGACGAAGCGGGTTGGGGGCGGGATCGCGGATTATGACGCGATCAAGCTGCTCAAGTTTGGTGTCAGCTGACCCCCGCCTAGCCCCCCCCTGGTGGGGGGAGGGACCTATCGAGTTAGAGATAACGGCGGAGAGCCACCGCAGCACCCCTCCCCCTATCAGGGGGAGGAAGGGTGGGGTGCCGCGGCGTTCCCAAACAAGGATTAAAAATATGACGTCCTATCTCCTGGCGGGGCCCGCTGAGGAGCCGGTTTCGCTTGTCGAGGCGAAGGGGTTTCTGAAAGTCGAGGATGGTGCGGAAGACGGGCTGATCACGACACTGATCGGGGCGGCGCGGCTGCATGTGGAGGGCATCACTGGCAAGGCGCTGTTGGCGCAGAGTTGGCGGGTGGTGCTCGACGATTGGCCGGAGAATGGTGTCGTCAAGCTGCCGGTGGCGCCGCTTATTGCGGTGACCGAGATTTTGGCGACCGATGGCAATGGTGCGAGCCATGAATTGCCGCTCGATCAGTTTCGGTCCGAGCCCGATCGCTTGATGGTACCGCGCGTCGTGGTTGGCATGCCGGCGCTGCAGGAGCGGCAGGGGATCGAAATCGATTATGTCGCGGGGTTTGGAACCGAACCGGACGAGGTGCCGGCGGATCTCAAACAGGCGATGCTGGGGCTGATCGCGCATTGGCATGAGCATCGCGATGCCGTCATCGTGGCGGGTTCGGGGGCGGTGGTCCCCACGGGGTTTGACCGGCTGGTGGCGGCGCATAAGCGGGTGCGTCTGTGAGTGAGGCGGTGCCGCCGATCGGGACGCTGACCGATCGGGTGCAGCTCAGGCGGCGCGAAAGCGTGGCGGAGCCGGAAGGCGGGCATGCGCGGATATTCGTGCCGTTGGGCAATGCCTGGGCGCGGGTGCGCAGTCTTTCCGGGCGTCAGGGCAGCAATGCCGATGGGCGCATGGTGGCGATTTCGCATGCGGTGGTTTTGCGGTTTCGGCCTGATCTCGGGCCGGGGGACCGGATCATCTATCGCGGGCGCAATCTCGATGTGGTCAGCGCGGCGGATCTTAATGGGCGACGAGCCTATTTGAGCTGTTCGTGCAGCGAAACGCAGGTGACGGGATGAGCCATCCGATCGTTTTGCTGCAGGGGGCGCTGGTGGCGGCGCTTGAGGCGGATGCTGCGCTGACCGCCCTGATTGGGGCGGGCGGGGTGTTCGATGCACCGCCGCAGAATAGGCCAGCGCCTTATGTGGTGATCGACCGGCACGATACGCGCCAGGCCGATGGCGACGGGACGCCGGGGCAGGAGCATCGGGTGATGGTGCATTGCTGGGCCGATCGGGCGAGCCGGAAGGCGGCGTTGGCGATTGCCGAGCGGGTGATGGCGGCGCGGGTTGGGCTGGCGCCGGTGGGGTTGGCCGTGACGCTGGCCGAGCATGTGCGGACCGAGACGGTGATCGATACGGCGACAGGACAGGCGCGGGCGGCGGTTTTGCTGCGGTTTTTGAGCGAGTGACGGCATCCCCCTCACCGACCTCCGCTTCGCTTCGGCCACCTCTCCTCGAGGGGGCGAGGAATAAGAGGTGAACGCCGGTCTGTTCTTCTCCCTCTCGGGAGAAGGTGGCACGGAAGCGCCGGATGAGGGGGACTTTGGTGGGAGACACAAGATGGCAGCGCAGAGCGGCAAGGATATGCTTTTAAAGCTCGACCAGACGGGGTCGGGAAGTTTTCTGACGGTGGCGGGGCTGCGGACGCGGAGCCTGGCGTTCAATGCGGCGAGTGTCGATACGACGGACCAGGAAAGCGCGGGGCGCTGGCGGGAATTGCTGGCGGGCGGCGGGGTCAAGCGGGCTTCGGTTTCGGGGGCCGGGGTGTTCAAGGACCAGGCTTCGGATGGGCTCATCCGGAGCCTTTTCTTTGGCGGCACGATCCGGAATTGGCAGCTTATTCTGCCGCATTTTGGGACGGTGCAGGGGCCGTTCCAGATCGTGGCGCTGGAATTTTCGGCTGACCATGCGGGGGAAGTGACGTTCGACCTGGCGCTAGAAAGTGCCGGGGAAGTGACGTTCGTGGCGGCTTAGGGAAGGCCCCCTCACCCCAACCGAATTCGCAGACGCGAATTCGGTGAACCCAAGAGGGTCGACCTCTCCCCCCGAGGGTGAGGTGTCGCTGCGCGACGTTTTTCTGAGGAGACAAAATGCCAAACATTCATCGAGGAGAAATCGCTGCCGAGATCGGTGGCGAGACGCGGACGCTTTGCCTGACGCTGGGGGCGCTGGCGGAGTTGGAGGCGCGGCTGGGTGCGGGGGATCTCGCGGGACTGGCCGAGCGGTTTGCCGGCGGGAAAATTTCGGCGCGGGATTTGACGGCGATTATTGGGGCAGGGTTGCGCGGGGGTGGCAATGCCATTTCCGATGATGACCTGGCGCAGATGAGTGTCGAGGGCGGGTTGCGCGGGGCGGCTGATATTGCCGTGCGCTTGCTGCAGGCGACGTTTGGGGAAGCGGCATGAGGCCGTTTCCCTGGAAGGACACCATGCAGTTTGGTTTAGGCGTATTGCGTCTGCCGCCCGAGGTTTTTTGGAAAATGAGCCCGCGTGAACTGGCGGCAGCCTGGGGCGCAGTGGTGGGCGAGCGGGCGGGGTCGATGGACCGGCCGGGGCTCGAAGCGCTGATGGAGCGCTTCCCAGATGGCAGATAATCTCTTCGACGAGGATTTCAGGAACGAGCTCGGCGATGTGTCCGTCGAGATCAAGCGCATTCATTCGCTGGCGGATGGGGTGGCGCGGTCGATCTCCTCCGGCTTTCGCAGTGCGCTCCTCGATGGGAAATCGCTGGAGTCAGTGATTGTCGGCGTCGGCAGGGCTTTTGCCGACATGGCGCTGAAAGCGGCGTTCAAGCCGCTGGAAACGCTCGCGGGCAATGCGCTGGAGGGGCTGTTTGTGGGCCTTAATCCAGCGATCATTCCACACGCGAAGGGCGGGGTGATTGCGGCGCCGACCTATTTTCCGATGGGTGGGGCCATCGGGCTGGCGGGCGAGGCGGGGCCGGAGGCGATCATGCCATTGGCGCGCGGGCCGGATGGTCGGCTCGGCGTCGCAGGCGGCGGTGGCGGGGTCAATGTGACGTTCAATGTGACGGCGAGCGATGCCCGAAGCTTTGCGGCGAGCGAGGCGGAGGTGAGCGCGATGCTGTTGAGGGCCGTCAGGCGGGGGTCGAGGGGAAGCTGAGCTTCTTCCTTCTCCCCTTGCGGGAGAAGGTGCCCCGAAGGGGGCACCGAATGCGCAGCTGCGAATTGCGGTTGGGATGAGGGATATTTCTCAGCGCTATCAGTGCGCTCCTTTGCGGAGGAGAGAACCCCTCACTCTGGATTTTTGCTGAACGCAAAATTCCTGTCCCTCTCCCGCAAGGGGCGAGGGGAGGACCGAGACTGGGGAAGCAAAAGAATGGCATTTCATCATGTGCGGTTTCCGCTCGACATTGCGCTGGGGGCGCGGGGTGGGCCGGAGCGGAAGACGGATGTCGTCACCCTCGCGGGCGGAGGCGAGCAGCGCAATGGCCGGTGGGCGCATTCGCAGCGGAAGTACAATGCCGGTTATGGGGTGAAATCGCGGGCGGATATGCAGGCGGTGCTGGCGTTTTTCGAGGAAAGACGCGGGCGGTTGCATGGGTTTTTGTGGCGCGACGGGATGGATCACTCATCGGGTGGCGGGGTGCCGATGCCAGGAGATCAGGCGATCGGGACCGGCGATGGCGCGACGAAGAGTTTTCAGCTGATGAAAACCTATGGGGCGAGCTTTGCGCCCTATCAGCGGCCAATCCGGAAGCCGGTTTCGGGCTCGGTGCGCGTGGCGGTGGCGGGTGTCGAGGCGATGAGTGGCTGGAGCGTTGACGTGACGACGGGGATTGTCAGCTTTGCCGTGGCGCCGAGTGCGGGAGCGGCGGTGACGGCGGGGTTTTTGTTCGATGTGCCGGTGCGCTTCGATACCGATCGGCTCGATGTCGAATGGTCGGGGTTCGATGCGGCCGAGGCGCCAAACATCCCGCTGGTGGAGATCTTGCCATGAAGACGGTGAGCGCGGGTTTGGCAGCCCATCTGGCGCAGGGCGAGACAACGCTGGCGACCTGTTGGCGGGTGTTGCGATCCGATGGGGTCGTGCTCGGATTTACCGATCACGACCTGGAGCTGGTGGTCGAGGGGACGGCGTGCCGGCCGATGCATGGGCTTGAGGGCGGCGAGGTGCCGGTGCGGCTCGGGGCGCAGGTGGAGACGGGCGAGGTGCTGGGCATTCTCGATGATGCCGCCATTGCCGAGGACGATATCTTGCTCGGGCGCTACGATGGCGCGCGGGTAGAGACCTGGCGGGTGAACTGGCAGGCGCCGGAGGAGCGACTGCTGCTGCGGGTCGATACGATCGGCGAGATCGTGCGTGAAGATGGGATTTTTCGTGCGGAACTGCGCTCAGCGGAAGCAGCGCTGAATAAGACCGGCGGCCGGCTCTATCAGGGGCTGTGCGATGCGGTGGTGGGGGATGCGCGGTGTGGTGTCGATCTCGGTGCACCGGGGCGCTGGGCGGTGGCGACAGTGGTCGCGGTCATTGATGCGTTTCGGGTGGAGGTCAGTGGGCTCGGCGGTTTTGCCGAGGATTGGTTTGCCTTTGGCATGGGGCATTGGGCTTCGGGGAAGAAGAGCGGGCTGGCGGACGCGGTTTTGACGCATCGCAAGAGTGGCGCTGGCGATCTCATCGGATTTGGGCAGCGGGTGGGCGATTGGGTGCTGCCGGGCGACACGCTGAAGGTCACGGCAGGGTGTGACCGGCGCTTTGCCACGTGCCGGGACAAATTCGGCAATGGCGCGGGGTTTCGCGGCTTTCCGCATGTGCCGGGCAATGACTTCGTGCTGCGCTATCCGCGCGAGGGCGACGCGCTCGATGGGCGGGCGGTGGTGCGATGACCGGGGATGCGGTGGTTGCGGCGGCGCGGGCCTGGCTCGGCACGCCCTATCGGCATCGGACTTCGACACAGGGCGCGGGGTGCGATTGCCTAGGGCTGCTGCGCGGGGTCTGGCGGGCGCTTTATGGCGAGGAGCCCGTGACGGTTCCCGCCTATCGAGCGAGTGTGCGAGATCCGGAGCATGCTGGGGCGCTGCGGGAAGCGGCGGAGCGGTTTTTGCTGCCGGCGGAGGGGGCGGTTGAGGCGGGACAGGTGGTGCTGTTTCGGCTCAATGGGCTCGACGAGGCGCGGCATTGCGGGATTTTGGTTGGAGCCGATCGGTTCATCCATGCGCAGGAAAAGCTCGGCGTAGTCGAGGCGAATTTGACGCCGGGCTGGGTGAAGCGGGTGAGCGGTAGGTTCGTGTTTCCGTAGCGACCACATCTCAATAACAGGACCAAAAACATGGCGACTTTGGCTTTATCCTTGGCGGGGCAGTTTGCCGGGGCGCTGGTGGGCGGGCCGATCGGGGCGACGATCGGGCGGGCGCTGGGGGCGCTGGCGGGGAGTGCTGTCGATGGGATGCTGTTTGGCGAAAAGCCGCAGCAGCGCGCCTTTGACGTCCGCATTGGCGGATCGGCGGAGGGCGTGCCGATCCCGCGGCTCTATGGCTGGGGGCGGCTGGCCGGAAATATCATCTGGGCGCGGGAGCTGGAGCGGCTCGGGGGTGAGACGTCGGGCGCCAAGGGGTTTGGGCAGGAGGAAGACGACGAAATCGGCGCGAGCTTTGCCATCGGCTTTTGCGAAGGGACTGCGGCGCGGCTGGGGCGGATTTGGGCGGATGGGCAATTGCTCGATACGCGCGGGCTCAATTTCCGCTTTTATGCGGGGAGCGAGGACCAGGCGCCCGATAGCCTGATCGAAGCGACGCAGGGGACGGGACAGGCGCCGGCGTACCGCGGGCTTTGCTACATCGTGTTCGAAAACCTGCCGCTCTCGCGCTTCGGCAATCGCATTCCGCAGATTTCAGTCGAGCTGTGCCGGCCGGTGGGTGAGCTGGAGCCCGCGATGAGGGCGATCACGGTGATCCCCGGCGCGACCGAGTTTGGTTATGACCCGGTGCCGCGCTTTCGCGTGTTGGGACGGGGGACGGGCCAGGCCGAGAACGCGCATGTGCTGCCCGGTGTCAGCGACTGGACGGTGTCGATCGACGAGCTGCAGGAGCTTTGCCCGAACCTCAAACATGTTTCGCTGGTGGTGGCCTGGTTTGGGGACGATCTGCGCTGTGGGTCCTGCGCCATCGGGCCGCGGGTGGAGGCGGCGGAGCGTGTGGTCGAGGGCGTCGAATGGAGCGTCGCGGGGTTTTCGCGCGGGGATGTGCCGGTGGTGTCGAGCCATGCGGGCGGGCCGGCTTATGGCGGTACGCCATCGGATGCAGCAGTGCGTGCAGCGATTTCCGACCTTCGGGCGCGCGGGCTTTCGGTGACGCTTTATCCCATGGTGATGATGGATGTGCCGGCGGGTAATGGCCTGCCCGATCCTTATGGCGGGGCGATGCAGGCGAGTTATCCGTGGCGCGGGCGGATCACATGTCATCCGGCGGCTGGACGGGCGGGGTCTCCCGATGGGAGCGCAGCGGCTGCGGCGCAAGTGGCAGCATTCGTGCAGGGTTATCGCGCCATGGTGCTGCACTATGCGGGCCTAGCGGCGGAGGCCGGGGCCGAGGCGTTTATCATCGGCTCGGAAATGCGCGGGCTGACGACGGTGCGCGGAGCGGGGAATAGTTTTCCGTTCGTTTCGGCACTGCTGACCTTGGCGGGCGATGTGCGGGCGCTGGTCGGTCCCGGCGTGAAGCTGACCTATGCGGCGGATTGGAGCGAATATGCCGGGTTGCAGGGCGGGGGCGAGAAGTTCTTCCACCTCGATCCGCTCTGGGCATCGGCTGCCATCGATGCGGTTGGGATCGACTATTACATGCCGGCGACCGATTGGCGCGAGGGCGAGGGGCATCTCGATGCAGCGACAGGTGGTATTCACGATCTCAATTATCTTGGCGGCAATATCGCTGGGGGCGAGGGGTTCGACTGGTTCTATGCGAGCGACACCGATCGGCTGAACCAGGTGCGGACGCCGATTGCGGATGGCGCATATGGCGAGCCGTGGATCTGGCGGTTCAAGGATCTGGTCAGCTTTTGGAGCCAGCAGCATTTCAACCGGCCGGGTGGGGTGCGAGCGGCTGTGCCGACGGCCTGGGTGCCGGGGGCGAAGCCGATCTGGCTCATGGAATTGGGCTGCGCGGCGGTCGACAAGGGCGCGAACCAGCCCAATATTTTTGGCGACGCCAAGAGCGCCGAGGGTGGGCGGCCATACTTCTCCAATGGGGCGCCCGATGCGCTGATGCAGCGACAATATCTGCGGGCGCACTACCGGCATTGGAGTGATCCCGCGAAAAATCCGTCGGGCATGGTCGATGTCGAGCGGATCTATTGCTGGACCTGGGATGCGCGGCCTTATCCGGCCTTTCCGGCGCTGACCGAGGTCTGGGCGGATGGACAAAACCATCTGACGGGGCACTGGCTGACCGGGCGGCTGGGCGGCATGGCGACGGACGAACTGGCTGCGGCAATCGCGCGGGATCATGGGGTGACGCTGGTTTCGGGCGCAGTGCAGCCGATGGTGACTGGCGTGATGCTGGCATCGCCGGGGACGGCGCGAGAGGCGCTGGAGCCGCTGCTGGAGATTACGGGGCAGAGGCTGTTGGCCCGGCAGGGCGTGCTGACGGCTGTCTCGGGACGTGGATCGGCGGCGGTGACGCTCGATCACGAGGCGCTCGCGGAGGGCGAGGGGCCGATCTTGGCGCGCCGTCGGGCGGCGGCGGAGGAGCGGCCGGCGCGATTGGCGCTGAGCCATGTCGACCGCGACCGCGATTATCTGGTGGCAACGGCGACGTCGATCCGGCCGGGGACGGGGCCGCTGGTCAGCGAGAGCCTCTCCATGGTGCTCGATGGGGCAGGGGCAAGGCTGGCGTCAGAGCGGTTGCTCGATGATCGGGCAGCGTCGCTTGATACAGTCGAGCTTGCGCTGCCGTCGAGCCTCCTTGCCGTGGAGCCGGGGGATCGGGTGACCGTGGAGGGGCTGGCTGAGGGGCCGTTTGAGATCACGGAAATCCGGGACGGGCTGGTGCGGCGGGTGACGGCGCGGGCGGTGGCGGCTGGGGTCGCGACGGCTGCGGGGCTGACGCGGCCACCGGCTCCTGCGCCGGTGGCGGGGTTGGCGGCGACGCCGATGATTGCGCTGGCGCATTTGCCGCCGGTGCCTGGTGATCCTACGCGCAGCCGCTTGGTGGTAGGCGCGTTTGCGCGGCCGTGGCCAGGGACGGTGCGGTTGGTGGATGCAGCGACAGGTGCGGCACTGACGCAGGTCGAACGGCCGGCGACGCTGGGAGAGGTGGTGGAGGCGTTTGGGGCTGGGCCGCGGGCGGTTTGGGACCGGGGCAATGCGCTGACCATCCGGCTTTATGGTGGGCATTTGGCCGATGGGGCTGAGCCGGCGGTTTTGGCGGGTGGCAATCGGATTGCGGTCGAGACGGATGCGGGGGCTTGGGAGGTGATCGGCTTTGCCGAGGCTGAACTCATCGAGCCGGGGGTGTATCGGCTTTCAAGGCTGTTGCGTGGACTGAGCGGGACGGATGGGGCGGTGGGGCCGGTTTCGGCGGGATGTCGTGTCATGGTGCTCGATGGACGCGTCAATGCTGTGCCGGTGGAGACGGGATGGCTGGGCGAGGCGCGGGATGTTCGGGCTTATGCCGGCAGCACTGATCTTATGGGGCAGGTGGTTTCGGCCGTGACCCCGGTGGCGGCGGCCTTACCCTTGGCGCCGGTGCATCTGCGGGTCAGGCGGCTGAGTGACGGGGCCATCGCCTTCAGTTGGATCAGAAGAAGCCGGGCGGATGATGATGCCTGGGGCATGGCGGAGCCGGGGCTCGATGTGGTGCCGGAGTACTATCGGCTGTCGATTTTTGATGGGCCTACAGTCAAGCGCGTCATCGATACCGGGACCGCGCAGGCGAGCTATAGCCTCGCCGAGCAGGTGGCCGACTTTGGCGGTGCGGCGACGGGCTTTGTCTACACGGTGGCGCAGGTGAGCCCGGCTTTGGGAGCGGGGCAGGCACGGGAGCAGGGCTATGGCGGATGAGCGGTTTGAGCGGTGCCTCAAGGAGGTGCTGAAGCACGAGGGGGACTATAGCGACCATCCGAGCGATCCTGGCGGCGCGACGAATATGGGGATCACGCGCAAGACACTGGCGCGGTGGCGAAAAATTTCGCCCTGGACCGACTTGCCGAAAAGCGCGGTGAAGGCGCTGAGCCGGGCCGAGGCGGCGCAGATCTATCGGGCACAATACTGGAACCCTTGTAAGGCCGGGGCGATGCCGGCGGGCGTGGACCTCGCGGTGTTTGATTTTGCGGTCAATTCCGGGCCGGATCGGGCGGCGCGCGTCTTGCAGGCGGCGCTCGGCGTCGCGGCGGATGGTGAAGTCGGGCCGAAGACGCTCGCGGCGCTTGGTGCGGCTGACAGTAGGGCGCTGATCAACGCAGTTTGCGACCGGCGGCTCACCTTCCTGCGCGGGCTCGCGACTTTTCCGGTTTTCGGCCGCGGCTGGACCAGCCGTGTGGCCGCCGTGCGCGCGGCTGCGCTGGGCGCCGTCGAAAATTCCACTTCCATGCAAAGGAGACTGCCGATGGATGTTTTCTCGGGCTATCGCACTTATATCGTCGCGGCGTTCATGCTGCTGGCGGGGTTGGCGCAGGTGCTGGGCGTGGATTTGCCATCGCTCGATGGCGGCGCAGCAGGCAATCTCATTCTCGAAGCGCTGGCTATCATCTTTCTGCGCAAGGGATTGAAGACGGGCGCGGTTTGACGGGGCTTCTGCCTCGAATGATGCCGAGCGATTTCAGTGTGGTTGGGACTGGAATACCTCCAGTCCCAGTTCGGTAAACTGGTGCTATGCCAATGTCGGCGTTCCGGAGCGGATGATGAGGTTACTCCTCCTCCCCACCGTCGCCGTCATCCGCGCCATCATCTTCGCCGCCATCATCGGCTTCGTCACCGTCGTCCGCGGCGCCATCATCCGCATCAGCGTCGTCTGACGCCGCTTCCTCGGATTCGTCAGAGGCCTCGTCTTCCTGGCTGTCCTCTTCGAGTTCCGACGAGAACTCTTCTGAGGTCACCGTTTCCTCAATGGTGGTTTCGGACTCTTCGTAAGTTTCAACGATCTCTTCGGAGTATTCGACGGTATATTCCTCGTAGCTGAAGCCCTCGTAACTCCAGGACGTCCAATTGGACACGGCAGCTACGTCGAGCGCTGCCTCGTAGAGTTCGAGTGTGATGATCACGTCTGACGAGGACAAGACACCGGCGCGATAATAGTCGACGCTGAAATCTGAAACCTGCTGGGTGAGCCAGAAATAAACCACCTCATCGAGTTCGATCGGCGTGGCAATGTCCTTGCCCTTGACCTGATGGATGATCTCACCCGGTTCGACGCCGTTCTGAGCGGCAACACCGTCAGGCGCAACGGCAAGGACCAGGACGCCGCTGTCGGCTGCATTGAGCGCGAAAGCGCTTCGAACGCTCTCGTCGATCGGCAGAACGACGGCATCGAACGCTCGAGATACATATGGCGCGGGCAGGTTGGCCTGCGCCAGCACCACTGGCACGGTCGCGGCAAGTGGAAGAATGGACAGGTGGGCTGCAGCTCCCAGAAGGAGCATGGACCGGATCGGCTTCGACATTATTTTTTCCCCAACGTCAGCTGATGTGACGGAACGGAGGCTAAAGCACCCCTATTACGTTCGTGTCGGGAATTTAAGTGGTGGGGCTAAAATTGATCATCTCAATTCGGTTCCACAGAGCATATTCTCAGGGCCAGAAGACTGTCTGGTGAACTCGGGCGGGGCAGATAATCATGGCGATCGCTATCTTTGGAAGTCGCCGAATAAACCCACCGTTTCAGTGACGACATGGCATGACGGAACGAAATCGGGACAATCAGCTTTCGGATATGACCTGCCTTATTCATGTCCCATTCAGCTAGGTGCCGCTAGTTTCACGCCATGAACACGAAAGCCCCAAAACCATCCGCCGCTGCCGCCATTGCACTGGCTCTTGCCTTGGCCCTTTCGGGTACGGGAGCGAGCCAGGCACAGGCTTGTCTTGACCGGCAACAGATCCAGGAAGCCGTCACCTCGGGGCAGATCATGTCCCTTGATGCGGTGCTGGCGGCGAATGGCGTCGATGGCAGCGCTGAAATTCTCAATGTCCAAGTTTGCGATCAGGGCGGGCAATTGGTCTACATCATCGGCGTATTGACGGCGGATGGTCAGGCGCAGAACCTAACACTGAGCGCACAATAGGTTTCCAGCCTATTGTGCCTTTGTGCGAGAATGGTGGTAGTGGTCACCAGCGGATTTCTCTGAGCGTCGGGGGCAGGCGATGCGTATTCTGGTTGTCGAAGACGATACCAATCTCAACAGGCAGCTCAAGGAAGCCCTGACTGAAGCAGGCTATGTCGTCGACGTGGCCTTCGATGGGGAAGAGGGACATTTCCTTGGCGAAACCGAACCCTATGATGCGGTGGTGCTCGATATCGGCTTGCCGCAGATGGACGGGCTTTCGGTGCTCGAAGAATGGCGCCGTGCGGGCAAAACCACGCCGGTGCTGCTGCTGACGGCGCGCGATCGCTGGAGCGATAAGGTTCAGGGGATCGACGCCGGGGCCGACGACTATGTCGCCAAGCCATTTCATATGGAAGAAGTATTGGCACGGTTGCGCGCGCTGGTGCGCCGCGCGGCAGGTCATGCTAGCAACGAAATCACCGCCGGGCCGGTGCGGCTCGACGCGCGTTCGGGCCGGGTGACAGTCAATGGGCAAGCCGTGAAGCTGACGAGCCACGAGTTGCGGCTTTTGAGCTATCTGATGCATCACAAGGGCAAGGTCGTGTCGCGCACGGAACTGACCGAGCACCTCTACGACCAGGATTTCGACCGCGACAGCAACACGATCGAGGTCTTTGTCGGGCGCCTGCGCAAGAAACTGCCCGAAGAGTGCATCCAGACCGTGCGCGGGCTCGGCTATCAGATCGTCGGGGATTAGGCGGGCTTGTCCAACGAGACCGGACAACCGGCTGCTTCGCCCGATAACGCGCCGCACTGGCTGCGCAAGGGATCGATTGCCGCTTCGCTTTTTTGGCTGACGGCCGGCTGGCTCGTCATCGCGCTGGTCGCGACCGGTTTTTTGCTGACCGACCTTTATTCGCGGACGCTCGATACGACGCTATCCCAGACGCTCGATTTTCACGTCGAGAGCCTCACGGGGATTTTGCTCGAGGCCGGTGATCCGCGCGACCCAGGAATCACACTTGCGGATCCGCGTTTCGATCGTCCGCGCTCGGGCTGGTACTGGATTATTCGCGATGGTAGCGGCCGGCTTGTCAATCTGTCGACGTCTGTCGTTGGGATCGATCTGCCTGGGCTGAGCGGGAATCTCGATGCGCTCGGCCGGCGCACTGGCGTGCTGTCCGATGCCTTCGGAACGCAATTGCGCGTCGTCGAGCGCAGTGTTTCGATGGGTGACCAGACCTATCGGATCGAGGTCGCCGGCAATCTCACTGAAATTCTTGGGCTGGTCGGCGATTTCCGCGGGCAGACATTCATTGTGCTTGGTGCGGTGGGCGCAATGCTCGCCATCATGAGCGTGATCGTCGCGCGCTTTGCCATGCGGCCCGTGGGGCGGCTGAGTGCGGCAATCGAAAGCGTCCGCGAGGGCGAAACGACGGAGATCACCGGGCGCTATCCCACAGAAATCGCGCCACTGGCCGAAGAGGTCAACGAACTGCTGCGCTCTAATGCCCAGATCATCGAGCGGGCGCGCAATCAGGTGGGCAATCTCGCCCATGGGTTGAAGACGCCGATTGCCGTGTTGCGCAACGAAGCCGGGACGCAAAATGGCGCATTGGCCGATGCCGTGGCGGCCGAGACCGAAAAGATGAGCACAATGGTCTCGACCTATCTCGAACGCGCGCGGCTCGCAGCGCGGACGTCGGTCGTGGGCAAGAAAGCCGATGCGGGCATGATCCTGTCGCGGCTGGCGCGGGTGATGGGAAAAATCCATCACGACGTGGATGTTCATTTCGAGCAACCGGAGGCGGGCCTTCCCTGGTTTAGGGGCGATGAAGCCGATCTCGAGGAAATGGCGGGCAATCTGCTCGACAATGCGTGCAAGTGGTCCAAGGGGCAGGTGGACGTTTCGCTTTCGGGCGAACGCAATGCCAAGGGCAGCCAGCTTTTGATTCGGATCGAGGACAATGGTCCCGGTCTGACCGAGGATGACGCCCGCAAAGTGTTGCGCCGCGGTGTCAGGCTCGACGAGAAAACGCCGGGAAGCGGGCTGGGGCTGGATATCGTCAAGGAACTGGTTGATGTCTATGGCGGAAGTCTTGAGCTCAAACGTTCGGCGCTAGGCGGACTATTGGTCGAACTGCGCCTTCCCGCTGCACGGGCGGGGGGCATTGGGCGCCCATCCCCCGCCTGACGCACTTTCGCCGCAATGGCTCAACAAGTACCGATCGAACGCTGATAAGGTCCATAACGATGAATCGCTTTGCCCTGTTTGCCATGCCTATCCTTGCTCTGGCGCTTGCCGGTTGCTCCAGCACTGGAACGAGCCAGGTGGCGCAGGCTCCGGTCGTGGCTACTGCTCCGATGCCGGTCGTGACGCAGCCGATGATGCCAAGCACGGCCCAGACGACGCAGCAGGCTCGCCTGACGACCAGCGTTTCCACCGGTTTTGTCGATAGCGCAGCGCTCGCCGTGATGACGGCAAAGGATTCGGCTGAAGCCAATAGCGCGCAATTCTACGCGCTCCAGTTTGGCCGTCCCGGCGCGCCGCGCCAGTGGGCTGGCGACAAGGGCACGACCGGCTCGGTCTCGGTTGGGCCTTACGTCCGCGTCAACAATCTCGATTGCCGCGACTTCACGCATACCGTGAAGGCCAATGGCCAAGACTATGTGAAAAAGGGCACCGCTTGCCGTGAGCAGACCGGCAATTGGAACGTGGTTCAGGGCGCCGCATAAACTCAAGTCAATCCATGCCTGACATGGATTGTTTACCTGCGCTCGGTACGCTGTCGGTCAAATTTCTTTTTGACTGACAGCCCCATGACACAGCTCGCCAACCGCGTGGATACCGTTGCGCCGGCTTCTGCCCAACCGAGCGCGACACCAAAGCCTAAAGGCCCTTTCTGTGGTCTGATCGATTCCGTTCTCGTGCATGACCCTTTGCTCGAGACGTTTCAGGGATCGGTGAATGCTCACGCGGCCCAAGCCATATGGACCTGGGTAACGCGTGATATCTGCAATGATATTTTTCCGGCCGATCGCATTGCCAGCGGTGCTTTGACGCCTGCCGAGGTGGAAGCTGCTCTGCCCGAAATGCTGGGGCGGATGAAGGCCGCGCTCGCTCAAGGCCTGGCCGATGTGGAAGGCGCGCGACGCCTTTCCGCCCAGCTTGGCGGCGACGAGACGCGCCAACATTTGCCCACGGTGATGTTGGCTCTGCGCAACCGGGCACTTCTCGGCAAAGCCCAGGCCTTCGGCAAGGCGACCAATTCAATCTCCGACGAAAATGCTCTGGCCGCAGCCATCAAGGCCATGCCGCTGCAGGAGCCTGCGCTTGCGGCGTTGGTTTTCCACGCTGCGCTTGGTCAGGCGGGGAACCCGACGATCCTCGTTCTCGCCGCCATCAAACTTTCGGGCGCGGCTACGGAAGTGTCCGTGCGGCGCGCGGGCCTCGGCCCACTTCTCGATGCCTATATCGCTCATGCCCAGAATCAGTTGCGGTTCTTCGAGGGCAATGGGCCATTCGCCGATGTGGATCTGATCTGCCGGGCGCTTGAGCGCTTCCACAAGCTCGTGCGCTCCTTGACGGGATATATTGAGTTTTCGCGCGGCAGCCAGGCGACGGCAACCCTTTCGGCCATCACCAAATATGTTTCGGACCGGCTGGAGCCACGGCTCAAGGAGGTCGTGACCGACCTCAACCAGGCCATGCGCCGGCGCGAGAACGCGGACCGGCTCGACACCGAAAAACTCTTCGCCGCTGTTGGCGGGATTTTCCTCCTCGCAACCGTACGCGATTGCCGGGATTCTTTGGCGCTCAATTCGGTGTTCGAGCAGGCCTGGAACCAGTCAGGCCAGGCATTGGAAATCCACATTCAGCGCACGATGGATACCTATCGGCAGGACCCGGAAGACGCCAATACGATCGCCCGCCTCGATGCGGTGATCCAGATGGCGCAGGTGCGATTCTCGGCCGAATATGCCGAGACGCTGAAGCGCGCGCGGCACGCCGCGGAAAAGCGCAGCTAAGCCTTTACCTCGGCCGGGAACGCCTGGCCGAGATCCCGCACGACCAGCCTTACGCCCGGCTGCGCATGGGCTGCGGCCAAGAGCGCTTCGATCTTCTCACTCCGCATTCTAAGGACGATACCCACCGCGCGCTGCGGGTTGGTCGTGTCGTGATCGAGGAAGATGAGTGCACCGCTGTCGGTTCGGCGCGCCTCGGGCTGATCGAGCTGCACCACTATGGCGTCGGCGCCAAACCGTCCCTGGAGGTAATCTGGGACAGACTTGGTCTCGGATGGCGCGGAAATGTCTGCCGCATCTTGGTGCGAGAGAGGGATCAGGGCGACCCGCTCCTGCGCGACGACACCGGCGGATTCAGGCGGGATCAGGCCAAGAGCGACGCCCGAGGAAATTGCAGAAATCGAAAGCGGCTGCGGCGATTCGGCGAGAAGGCCCGAAGTGCTTCCTTGCCTGTCGGTGATTTTGGACAACCAATGCTGCGGCTGGGGGGTAGGGCGAACGACTAGACTGGCTTCGGCATCGAGATAGGCAGGGTTCGCGTCTGGCGCTTCAAGAGCGCACATCTGCCGATCGGGCGTCTCGTAAAGCGCGGATATGACGGGGTCGTCGACACCGGGACCAGCCCGGCCGAGCAGATGATTGATCGCGGCAACGCCGCTGGTGACGCAGCCCTGGCGCGTGAGGTAGCCCGCGGCGGCGCCAGCGAGAGCGATTGTGTCGAGCGTGCCGATGGGTTCGAGCCGCTCCGCATTGGCGTTCCAGCGGCTTTGCCCGCCAGCCATGTGCCACAGCGTAAGATCGGGCTGCCAGCCGCCGCTGAGGATGAGCCTGTCGACACGAACGGCATCTCCATGCGCCAGATCGATGGCAAGCTGCCCGTCGGCTGTGGCGATGCTCTTTGGTACCGTGCCAGGAAACAAGCGGAACCCATAAGCCTTCGAAAATTCGATATAGCGCGAACTGGCCTGATCGCGCCCATCGGTAATGCGATCGAGTGCGATGCCGGTTTCGGCAAGCAGCGTGGCAAGGCGGTAGGCGGGATTGGCCGAGGTTGCGACCATCACCGAATGACCTGACCAGATGCCGTAGCGCTGAGCGAGCTCATAGGCTTCCTGCGCGCCGATGACGCCGGGCCGTCGATTGCCGGGAATGACGGGGAGGCGCTCGATGGAGCCCGTGGCGAGAATGATGTAGCGGGCGGGTAGGTCGAGCACTTTGCCGGTGACGAGACCGCCGCTGATATCGATCTGATGCACGCGGACAAGACCCGGCACGATCGCGAAGGCTTCGCTATGGGTGCGAACGGTGATTGCGGCGTGGGATTTGATTTCGGTGACCAGTAGCGTGACGTGGTCCTCAGGCGTTGCATCGCCATCTTGAGTGCCGAACAGGCCGGAATGGCCACCAAGCATGGGGCTCGCTTCGACGAGCGTGACCGAAAGACCGGCGCGGGCGGCAGTCAAAGCCGCGCTCATCCCGGCGACACCGCCACCAATGACGAGCACATCGACACCGGGTTCGGTGCGACCGACGAGACTGCGCCAGGGGCCGGCGAGGCTCCTGTTATGATCGTCCAGCGTCAGGCCAAGTGTGCGGCCACCCTGGAACAGGCGGGTGATAAGGCCTGACTTCTTGCCGGGAGCGACGAAGACGTAATCGGCGCCGCCCCGCGCAGGTACACGATCCATCGGCAAGGCGAGTTCTGGCGTGGCGGCAGCGCCGGCATAGGCAATGGCGGGGGCTGCGCCGTGGCACAATCCAATCGGCTGACCGTGATGGGTCCCGATGGTGTCGATTCCCGAAGCGAGGAGCGCGGTCAGCACCGTGTCGCCTTCGAACGCCGAGACCATGCGGCCCTGGATACGGAACTCGATGGGCCGGGTGCGATCGATTTGCGAGCCAGCAAGGCCCTTGGCGGTGTTTGCGGGTAGCCGACTAATCTGCGGTCTCATGCGGCATGATCCGGCAAGCGGAAAAGGAACTCGGCGACGGCGCGGCGGTCGGTGCCTGAACTCCTTGCGGCGCACCAAGCAGCTTCTTCGTCGCTCGCGGTATTCGTCAGGTAGCGGGCAAAGAGAGGCGCGAGGAAAGCGCCGGTCGTGCCAAGGCCGGCAAGGATCACTGGGCCCGTGTCCACAGCGTCGATGATCGGTGCACCGTCAAGTGAGACAAGCGCGTCAAAACCGGACTGCCCAATTTGTTGGGTGACGCCCCGGTCCGAGAGTGTTTGCGCGAGCCGCGCCGAAAATTGCGAAAGGGTGCCGGGGCCCGTGGCGGCGACACTGCCGCTATCGAGTTGGATGAGTGTCAGACCGGTATCGAGATTGAGCATCACGTCGCTGCCGAGACGATGCTTGGCGGAAATGAGAATGCTGGCATGGGGGCGGGTCTGAAGCTCGTCCGGCCAGTGCGCGGTGGGGAGTTGTCGCATGATGGCGGCTTCGTCGATCAGGATCGATCGCGCGGCGCGGATCGTGTTTTCGCCATCCACTAGCTCGGTCGCGCCATCGGCGTGCAGAGTGGCAAAGTCGGGGCTGAAACGCCTGACGCCTAGACCCGTGAGCCATTTTTCTGAGCGTGGCTGCAGCGCTTGTCGGTCAATTGCCAGCACGTCGCCGAACCGGAACGCACTTCGGTTCGGTCCAAGCTTCGAATTGGCAACCCGATCGGCCATCAGCCCATTGGCGCGGGCCATGTGAGCAATGTGGCCGATAGCTTCCTGACCTTCTGCGTGATCGGCGTAGAGCAGCGGGTCGAGCCGGCGCAGGACGCGACGCCCGCCGATCCGCGTCAGCAGCTTCTGCGTTTCGGGAACAAGTTTGCCCAAAAGCGCCCAGGTTTCGGGCCGGGTGATCGGCGCGATAGAGAGATCGATACTGCGCGTCAACCGATAGCGGGCTTCGGGCTCCGCGATCTGCACCACGGTTTTTCCATGCCGCTCGGCAAGGAGGCCCGCAACGAGGCAGGCCAGCGGACTGGCGCCGAAAACAGCGAACTCGACCAAGATGTCAGGCATGCGGCCTGCCTGCGGCGCGCTGACCCTGTGGCAATGAGTCCGGTGCTAACACGTGGGTTTTAGTGGCATTTGCTGCCAATCGGCTTATAGAAGGCGCGGCCTTTCTCAAGGCCGGAAGCAAGCGTCCGGAGCCCATGATTTTCTGGTTGATCGCCATAGCTGTAACCGCAATTGCCTGCGCCGCGTTGTTGTACGCGGGGCGCGGTCGCCGGGTCAACGCAGCGGTGGACGAAAGCGCAGATACCACCAGCCATTTCCGCCAATTGCTCGCCGGGATCGATAGCGATCTGGCAGCCGGCAAGATCAATGCCGATGAAGCGATTGGCGCCAAGGGCGAGTTGGCGCGCGAAATGATCCGGGCAAAGTCGGAAGCCAAGCCCGCTGCCGTCGGATTCGGCCGCGCCGCGCTTGTCTCCGGTGCCGCTCTTGTCGCCGCCATTGCGCTCGGTGGTTATGCTCTTCTTGGCAGCCCCAATAGTCCCGCTCAGCCCCTCGCCTCGCGCGCCGATGTGGCGGCGCAAAACATGGATATCGACGCGGCCATTTCCCGCATTGAGACCCGGCTTGCAGAAGATCCCAATGACATTCGCGGCTGGACCGTCCTCGCGCCGGCCTTGGTGCAGGTCGGCCGCTTCACGGATGGCGCCAACGCCTATGGCCGTGTCATCGCGCTATCGCAACCGACGGCGCAACTCTTGACCGACCAGGCTGAGGCGCTGCTGCTTGCGGCGGATGGCGCAGGGTCTGATGAGGCTATGACGCTGCTGCGCCAGGCAACCGAACTCGACCCCACTGACCCGCAGCCGCAGCTTTATCTGGCCGCCGAACTGACGCGGACTGCAAAATATGACGATGCTGCGCGCTATTGGCAGTCGGCGATAGACCTTGCGACTGGCACGGAGCCTTGGCTGCCGGCTGCCCGGCAGGGTCTTGCAGTGGCGCAAAACGACGGTGTCGATACGACGGCGGCCGATCAGGCAGAGATGATCGGCGGAATGGTCGAGAGTCTCTCCACACGGCTTTACGACGAGGGTGGAACGGTCGAAGAATGGACGCAGCTCGTGCGTTCCTACATTGTGCTTGGCGATTTGCCCAATGCGCAAAAAGCCTATGATGCTTCGGTCGCGGCCTATCCCACGGCGTTCGAACGAGGCGAACTCGACACACTGGCCCTGAGCGCTGGACTAAAACTGAACGGAGACGCGCAATGACCATGCCTTCCGCAGTCCGCCGCAAGGGCTGGTCGCGCAAGCAGAAGCGCCTCGCTGTGATCGTCGGGCTTGGTGTGGTGCTGGCTATTGCTGCGGCGCTGGTGCTGACGGCGCTACGCGATCAGATCGTCTTTTTCTATTCTCCATCCGAAATTCAATCGCGTGGTGTCGAGGCCGGTCACCCAATCCGTCTCGGTGGTCTTGTCAAGGACGGCACCTGGGTGCGCGCTGGGCAGGACAATTCCTTTGTTGTCACCGATGGCGGCACCGAGATAACGGCGCGCTATAGCGGCATCTTGCCGGATCTGTTCCGCGAAGGGCAGGGCGTCGTCGCTGAGGGCTCGGTTGGTCCTGATGGCATTTTTACCGCGACCAATGTCTTGGCGAAACACGACGAAAACTATGTGCCCAAGGAAGTCGTCGAGGCGCTGAAGGCGCAGGGCGAATGGCGGCCGGAGGGCACGGCGCAATGAGCATCGAGCTGGGACATTTCGCCCTGATCCTAGCCTGCGCCATTGCGCTGGCATCATCCATTGGCGGGCTGACGCTTTGGCGCAGCGGAGAACGTCTGGCTTCCGTCTTGGCGCAATCGGCTATTTTGCAGTTCGTGCTGGTGGCAGTTGCGTTCCTCGCCGTGGTGCAGGCTTTTGCGACATCCGATTTCAGCCTCGCGCTGGCGGCGAATAATTCGCACTCGTTGAAACCGCTGATCTTCAAAATTTCCGGCGTCTGGGGCAATCACGAGGGGTCGCTGCTGCTCTGGATCCTGATCCTTGTGCTGTTCGGTGCTCTGGTGGCGGCGTTTGGCCGGCGTCTTCCTGCGGACCTTCTCAATCTGGTGCTCGGGACGCAGAGCCTGCTCGTCGTTGCCTTTGGCGGCTTTACGTTGTTCACGTCCAATCCGTTCGCCCGTCTTGCGCAGCCCCCGATAGAGGGTGCCGATCTCAATCCGATCTTGCAGGATATCGGCCTCGCCATTCATCCGCCGCTGCTCTATGCGGGCTATGTCGGCTTTTCGATCTGCTTTTCCTTTGCCATTGCCGCGCTGATTTCCGGCCGCATCGACCAGGCCTGGGCGCGCTGGGTGCGGCCCTGGACCATGCTGAGCTGGATTTTTCTGACCCTCGGCATCGCTATGGGCTCCTATTGGGCCTATTACGAACTCGGCTGGGGCGGCTGGTGGTTCTGGGACCCGGTCGAAAACGCCAGCTTCATGCCCTGGCTGGCGGGCACGGCGCTGCTTCATTCGGCGCTGGTGATGGAAAAGCGCAATGCGCTGAAAATCTGGACGATTTTTTTGTCCATCATCACTTTCTCGCTGTCCCTGCTTGGCACCTTCCTTGTCCGTTCGGGCATCCTGACATCAGTCCATACCTTTGCTAGCGACCCGACGCGTGGTCTCGTCATTCTCGCTATTCTCGCCGTGCTGATCGGTGGCGCCTTCCTGCTGTTCGCGCTGCGTGCAAGCGCCTTGCGGCAGGGTGGTCTTTTTGCGCCCATTAGCCGCGAAGGCGCGCTGATCCTCAATAATCTGTTCCTGGCAACGGCTGTCGGCGCGATCCTTGTGGGCACGCTTTATCCGCTCGTGCTCGACGCGCTGATCGGCACCACTATCTCTGTTGGCGCGCCCTTCTTCGATCTGACCTTCGGCGCGCTGATGGCGCCACTGCTGCTGGTTCTGCCGTTTGGGCCGCTCTTGCCCTGGAAGCGCGCGGATATGGTGGCTGCTGGGCAGCGGCTGATCGGTGCGGCAGGACTAGCCATTTTCCTCACGATTTTGGTGTCAGCGCTGGGCGGCGTCTCGATTTCGCTCGCGCCACTCGGATTGTTGCTTGGCTTCTGGGTCACCTTCGGCGCCTTTGCCGAACTGATCGAGCGCGGCAAGATCGGGCGCATTCCAGTGCGCGAAAGTTTGCGCCGTCTGGCAGGACTCCCGCGCAGCATCTGGTCGACGGCGATTGGCCATATGGGCTTGGGGCTGACAGTGCTCGGCATTGTCTCTGTCAGCGCCTGGGAAACCGAACTGGTCACAACGCTCAATCCTGGAGAGACGACGCAACTTGCCGGCTATTCTCTGACATTTGACGATTTCTCCCAGATTCCGGGCCCGAACTATATGGCCGACACCGGCCATTTCACCCTGACCGCGCCTGGTGGCGGCACGACCAATCTTGAGGCCGAGCGGCGGACCTATGTCGCGAGCGGCATGCCAACGACAGAAGCGGCAATCGCCACCTTTGGGCTGTCGCAGTTTTATCTGCAGCTCGGCGAGCCGCTCGATGACACCCATGTCGTCCGCATCTGGCACAAGCCTTATATACTCCTGATCTGGCTCGGCGCCATTGTCATGGCGGGGGCAGGGGTGCTGTCACTGACCGATCGGCGGCTCCGCGTCGGCGCTCCACAGCGCGCCACCAAGCACGCCATGGAACCGGCCGAATGAAGCTGGTCCTGGCCTGTCTCGCTCTGATGCTGGCTCTGGCATTTCCGGCCTTGGCGGTGTCGCCAGACGAAATGCTGTCCGATCCGGCGCTAGAGCAAAGGGCGCGGGCGATTTCGTCGGGGCTCCGTTGCCTCGTCTGCCAGAACCAGTCGATCGACGACAGCGACGCCGATCTCGCTCGGGATTTGCGCATTCTGGTGCGTGAGCGACTGGTAGCCGGCGATAGTGACGCCGAGGTCCAGCAATATCTCGTCGATCGCTATGGCGAATATGTCCTCCTCAATCCAAGACTCAACGAGCATACCTGGATCCTTTGGATCGCGGCACCGGCCCTGCTGGCTGCGGGCCTCGGTGGTATTTGGATGGCTAGCCGCAGGCAATCTTCGCCTCAGGCTGGCGATGATCTGTCAGACGAGGAAAAGCGCGTCCTGGCCGAACTTTCCCAATCTGAGGCCGGCAAGACGGACAGGGCCTAGCCTGACTTGCTGGGTTGGAGGAGGCAGGTTATGCCTCTTTAATGAGCACCGTTCTTTCGCCTTTGCCATCCATTCCCCACCCAGCATTCGACGCGCTTTGCGCTGACTTGCCAGCATCGCTCAGCCAGCAGTTTCAGAGGCATGCTGGCCTCTTGGGGCCGCTGCTGCAGTCGGCCCCCTATTTGCTGGAACTGGCGCGCGTACATGCGCAATGGCTGATGGACGCGATCGAAACGGGCCCCGATGTCGCTTTCGGCGCACTGCTGGCCGAGGTGAGCACATCTGGCCGGTCGGGTGACGAGGCGGGGCTTGGGCAGACGCTACGCATCGCCAAGGGCCGGACTGCACTGTTGGCGGCGGTTGCCGAAACCGGTGGCGCATGGACGACGGCACGCGCGACGGAAGCGCTTTCCGACCTGGCCGACGCAGCGCTCGAAGCGGCGCTCGATCTCTTTATGGGGCAGGCCGCAGACAAGGGACAACTGGTTCTGCCGCGTGAGGAAGCTCTGGCGGCCAATTCCGGTCTCGCGCTCTTCGCCCTCGGCAAACATGGCGGGCGCGAACTCAATTACTCCTCCGATATCGATATCGTCGCCTTCTTCGATCCGCAAAAGCCTGTGCTTGTCGATCCGAGCGAAGCAACGAAAATCTATTCGCGCATGGTGCAAAAGCTCGTCGGGCTGATGGAGGATCATCAAGCTCATGGCTACGTTTTCCGCACCGACTTGCGCCTGCGGCCCGATCCCGGGTCGACCCCCGTGGCTTTGTCGGTCGATGCGGCCATTGCCTATTACGAAGTGCGCGGCCAGAATTGGGAACGCGCCGCCTGGATCAAGGCGCGGCCCTGCGCGGGCGACAAGGCGGTGGGCGAAGCCTTCATCAAGGAGCTGGCGCCCTATGTTTGGCGCAAGCACCTCGACTACGCGACCATCACCGATATCCAGGCGATGAAGCGCCAGATCAATGTGTCGAAGAAGGTCGGCGATATCCGCGTCGAAGGGCACAATGTCAAGCTTGGACGCGGCGGTATCCGCGAGATTGAGTTCTTCGCACAGACCCAGCAATTGATCGCTGGTGGCCGGGACAAGTCGCTGCGCGTGCGGCCGACTTCCCATGCTCTGGTCGCGCTTGCCGAGGCCAATTGGATCGCGCCGACGACGGCGAAGGAACTGACCGAGACCTATTGGTATCTCCGCGCCGTCGAAAACCGGCTGCAAATGCTGCGCGACGAACAGACCCACATCATGCCCGATACGCCCGAAGCCGTTGCCGTTATCGGCCGGCTGATGGGCGAGCCTGATCTTGCAACCTTCGAGAAGACCTATCGCGCGGCGCTCGAACGGGTCGCTCGCTATTATGCCGAGCTCTTCACCGAGGGCGAAACGCTGGGAACGGTCGAAGGCAACCTTGTCTTTACCGGCAGCGACGACGATCCGAACACGCTCGAAACCCTGACCAATATGGGCTTCGTTGACGCCCACAAGGCCATCGAGATCGTGCGAAAGTGGCACTATGGGAGCTACGCCGCAACGCGCACCTCCGCGGCCCGAGCGCATCTGACAGAACTTCTGCCAGCACTGCTGACGACGCTCGCCGCGGCGGGAAGCGCCGATCTGGGTCTCGCGCGTATGGACGACTTTCTCTCGCGCCTGCCTGCTGGCGTGCAGCTTTTCGCGCTGCTGCGCAATCATGCGCAATTGCGGTCGCTGCTCGTCCAGTTCATGGCCTCGGCGCCGCGCATGGCGGAGGCGGTCATTCATCGCGCGCACGTGGTCGATGGTCTGATCGACCCGGCCTTTGCCGATGATGTTACCCATCGCGATGTGCTGGTGGCAAAAGTCGACACGTTCCTCGCCGATGCGCGCTCCTATGAAGATCTGATCGATCGCGCCCGCATCATCGGGCAGGAGCAGAAATTTCTCGTGGCCGCGGGGCTGCTCTCGGGCACAGTCTCTGCAACGGTTGCCGGTGAACAGTTCACCGCCTTGGCCGAGACCCTGTTGCATCGTCTCTTCGCCAGCGTCGAGGATGAGTTCGCGCGGCGCCATGGGCGCATTGTCGGCGCGTCGACCGCTCTGCTGGCCTTCGGTAAGATGGCGAGCCGGGAGATGACGTTCGCCTCCGATCTTGATTTCATCCTGCTCTACGACGCGCCCGATGCCGAGTCCGACGGCGAGCGGCCATTGGCGACCTCCCACTATTTTGCGCGGCTCACTCAACGTCTGGTTGCCGCCCTCGCTGCGCCGACGTCCGAAGGCGTGCTTTACGAGGCCGACATGCGGCTGCGGCCTTCGGGGAATGCCGGACCGCTCGCAACCAGCATCGGCTCCTTCCATCGCTATCAGCATGAAGAAGCCTGGACCTGGGAACACTTGGCACTGGCGCGCGCACGCGTCGTCGCTGGGGCTCCCGCCTTGCGGACAAAAGTTGATGCCGAGATCGCTGAAGTCATGGCCATGCCACGCGATGTCGGAAAAACCATCGACGACGCCGTGTCCATGCGCGCGTTGATGGCCAAGGAGCGCAAGCCGCGCCATGCCTTCGATCTCAAGCTGGCGCCGGGTGGCCTCGTTGATCTCGAATTTATCGCGCAATCGGCGCAGCTCGTTGCGAGCAGGATGATCGATCTGCCACAGGCCGCGCCCCCACGCGTGCTGATGCGCCTCGGCAAGCTCGGCCTGGTGCCGAGGGGCGAAAGACTGGCGGAAATCCACCAGATCTACGCGACCATTCTGCAGGTGATGAGTTCGGCGCTGGTTTCGCCGTTCAGCGAGACGGCCTGGTCTCCGGCGTTCGAAGAGCTTTTGGCCCAACTCTGCCATTATCCCGATTTCCGGCTGCTCGCGACTGATGTCGCCCAGATGCAGAGCGAAGTCGCTGCAGCAGCGGCCCAGTGGTACGAAAAAGCGCGAACGCTGTAACGTTTATTGTTCGGTGCGCATCAGACCAGTTGCGATCAGGCTGCCACGGTCGCCTTAGATAGGTCTGCTCCGATGGGGAGGGAGATGGCAACGGTCGTGCCGATCGCAGGCGTTGAGTCGATCACCATGCGGCCGCCGCTCAATTCGGCAATGGCGCGGGAGATCGAAATCCCGAGGCCAGGGCCGACGCCTTCCTTGGTGAAAGTCGCATCGCCAAGGGCGAATGGCTGACGGAGGCTGCTCAGGCGTTCTTCGTTCATACCGATGCCGGTATCGGTCACTTCGATCACGACGCCATCTTCAGCCGCGAACGTGGCTAGGGTCAGCTCCCCGCCTGGCGGCGTAAAGCGGATGGCATTTTCGACGATATTGGCAACCATGCGGACGAGGGCCAGGCGATCGCCATTGAGCACGGCACCACAATTGGCGCTGACAGCAAGTTCGAGGCCGGCGCGTTTGATTTGCGCCTGGAAACGGCGGCTGACGGAATCGATGACCTCATCAACCGGCACTGTGTCGGACCGGAGCACCTTCTGGCCGTTGTCGAGTTCGGCGAGGTCGAGAATGGCAGAGAATGAGTTGAGCAGATGCTCGCCGGAATTACGGATCGACTGCACATAGTCGGCATAGCGCGGATCGCCGAGCTTGCCATAGGTTTCCCGGCCCATCAGTTCGGCAAAGCCGATGATGTGGTTGAGCGGCGTGCGGATATCGTGGCTTAGATGGGCAAGAAAATTGGTCTTGGCGCGGCTCGCAGCCTCGGCCTTGATCTTTTCCTCATGATAGCGCCGCGCCAGCTGGCGTTGCTCTTCTCGGATCGTCGTGAGCAGAACGTCGGCGTGGCGGCGTTTGGTTTCGTCCGACACGAGGGTCATGAACCCGCCATTGTCCAAGGGACGCTCTTCGATCATCAGGCAAGAGCCATCGACCTGGTGCAATTCGAGCAGGCGATTGCCGCGGTCTTCGCGGAGTAGCTTGAGGTAGCCGCCCGTCAACAGGCGTCCCAGCGCTTCCGAGTAGGTGATGTCATCGTCGCGGAGTTTGAGGCGGGCGCGATAATCCTCATTGCAGACGATCATGCGGCCTTCTTGGGTCCAGCAGGCAGCGCCCATGGGGATGGCGGAAGTCAGGACTTCGAGTGTTTCAAGCTGTAGATCAACTTCGGTGTCGTCGTCGCGGCGGCGACGCAGTGTAAAGGCGGTCATAAGACCGGCAAGGGCGAGGGCTGCGGCGCCACGGCCTGCAATACCTGCCAGCGCACCGGACTGTTCGCCTTCAATGCTGATAAGCCCATGCTCGCCAGCGGGGACCAATTCGGAAAAGAGCGGGCGTTGCTCGGGTACGCCGCCTTGGATGAAGCTGGCGCTGACGATCCCGGGATAATCACCCAGACTGCCCGCCAAAGTCGCTTCGGCGGTTTCCGGCGCAACGGTGGCGACGCGCGCTGCAACAGCGGTGCCCATCAGAGCCAGCTCGCGCTTTACCTCTGCCAATGTCGAATAGACGTCATAGGCAACAAAGAGTGTTGCGGCGATAAAAGCTGTTCCGGCGACTGACATCGTGACCGATGTTGTCTTGTTGCGCCGGCTGCGGGGTGCAGTCTTGCTGTGGTGGCGGACACGCCAGAAATTTCGTCCATTGCCCGCGCCGATTTCGTCAGCACTGGCGCCGGAGGTCTCCGACGACTGCATAAAATTCTCCAGAACTAGAAGAGGTTAGTCTCGAAGCGATTTGCCCGTTAACGATTAATGAATCATCCCGAGGGGTGTTGTCCAGAGTCCTCACAGGGGCTGTTTTGGGCTTGTCAAAAAACGCGAGTCTCTTGAGTCACTTAGGCTCAAAGAAAAATAGTTTAAGAAAAAGGGTCCCAGAGAACGTCTCCGGAACCCGCCTGTGGAATACTCGTCTGAGGTGCCCAGAAGCCGTGGCTTAGCGCCAAACAGCGGGCTGTGATTTGGGGTCAGCCGGCGAGGATTCGATCCAAAATTTCACCAGTATTTCGGCTGAGCGCGTGCTGGCTCTTGAGTGCCTCAAGCGCTGCCCGCCCGATCTCGCGGCGATTGGCTTCAAGGAGTGGCAATGTCCGGAAGCCTGTGAGGATGCGAGCCGCGACCTGCGGATTGACCTTATCGATTTCCGCCGCCGCTTCGGTCACGAAACGGAAGCCAAGCCCATCGGCGCGTGCGAACTGTTCGAGATTGCTCATGACAAAGCTGCCGAGCAGGGAGCGCAGGCGATTGGGGTTAGTCTTGGGGAAGTCCGGTGCCGAAAGGATAGAGCGAAGGCGCTCGATCACCCCGTCGTCCGGCGCCTGCGAGGACGCCACCAGCCACTTGTCGAACACCAGTGGATCGCCGCCGAAACGCATTCGGAAATCCCCAAGTAGAGCAGGCGCGGCCTTGGTCCAGTTATGCGCCGATATTGCGAGCGCAGCGTAGCGGTCCGTCATATTGGTCGCCGCGTAATACTGGGCCTCGGCCAGATCCGCGCCGAGGTCCGATCCTGCCGTCAGCAGCGCAAGCAGCCGATTGCGCAGCGACCGGCGTCCGGCTTGCTCCGCATCGGGACTATAGGGTCCGGAAACAGCGAGTTCGCGATAGACCGCTTCAAGCTGTGCCGCAATTGGGCCAATGATGGTTTTGACGAGGCTTGCCCGCGCCGCGCTAACCGCGCTTGGATCCACATTGCGCCCGATATGCCGCGCAATCACGGTTTCGTCCGGAATGCCGATCGCCTGGGCCTTGAAGGCCGGATCAAGCGATGGATCGTTGAGCGTATCCATCATCGCCTGCCGGAGGGCATCTATGTCACCGGTCGTCGGCTTCGCGCCAGTGGCGCTCTTGGCGAGCAATTGCGTTGCAACCGTCTGCATCGCATCCCAACGATTGAGTGGATCGCTATCATGCCGCGCGAGGAAAAGCAGATCGCCATGACCGAGCCCCGTCTCGAGCTTGATGGGGGCTGAAAAACCGCGGAACAGCGACGGCACGGGCCGATTGGCAACACCGGTAAACGTCAGGGTGACGGTTTCCTGGTCGAGGACGATGAGGTCGCCCTCTACGCGACCGCCACTGACTTCGGACCAAGTCACAGGGTGTCCATTTGGTCCGATAAGCCCAAACTTCACGGGAATGACGAAGGGCGCCTTTTCCGGTTGGCCTGGAGTGGGCGCCGTCCGCTGGCTTAGGCTCAGCGTGTAGGTCTGGCTCGCGGCGTCGTACGTGTCGCGCGCGTTGACGATTGGCGTTCCCGCCTGGGTGTACCACCGGGCAAACTGATTGAGCTCCATCCCATTGGCGTCCTCGAACACCTTGATGAAAGCTTCGATCGTTGTCGCCTCGCCATCATGGCGCTCGAAGTAAAGGTCCATTCCCTTGCGGAAACCAGCCTCGCCGAGGAGCGTTGCCAGCATGCGGACGACTTCCGCGCCCTTCTGGTAGACAGTTGTCGTGTAAAAATTGTTGATTTCGCGATAATGGTCAGGCCGCGGCGGATGCGCCAACGGACCGCCATCCTCGGGAAACTGTGTCACGCGCAGGTTTTCGACATCGTGGATGCGTTGCACCGGGCGGCTACGCTCGTCCGAGGAGAATTCCTGATCGCGATAGACCGTCAGCCCTTCCTTGAGGCAGAGCTGGAACCAGTCGCGGCAGGTGATGCGATTGCCGGTCCAATTATGGAAATATTCGTGCGCGATGACGCGCTCGATATTGGAATAATTGGCGTCGCTCGCGATCTCGGGCAGGGCGAAAACCAGCTTGTCGTTGAAGATATTGAGGCCCTTGTTCTCCATCGCGCCGAAGTTGAAATCGGATACGGCGACGATGTTGAAAACGTCGAGATCATATTCCCGGCCGAACCGCTTTTCATCCCAGGCCATAGAGCGCTTGAGGCTGTCCATGGCATAGACGCATTCGGCTTCCTTGCCATGGGCGCAATAAATTGCGAGATCGACCTTGCGGCCGCTCATGGTCGTAAAAGTGTCGGTAATCGAGCCCAGATCGCCGGCAACGAGCGCGAAGAGATAAGCGGGCTTGGGGAACGGATCTTCCCAAAGCGCGAAATGCATGCCGTCGGAAGCTTCGCCCTTGTCGACGAGGTTGCCGTTCGAGAGCAGCACCGGCGCAATGTCTTTGGGCGCAGTGATCCGCACCTTGAATGTGGCGAGGACGTCGGGCCGGTCGAGATAATAGGTGATGCGCCGGAACCCCTCGGGTTCGCATTGGGTGCACCAGGTCCCGCCCGAGCGATAGAGCCCCATCAGCTTCGTATTGGCGTCGGGCTGCAGGTTCACTTCCGTTTCGAGCACGAAGCGGCGGAACGGTGGTTCCACAACGGTGAGACCTGTCTCGTTTGAGGCATAGGCCGAGAGCATCAGCGGCAGGCCATCGATGGCAATGGAATCGAGCGTCAGTCCATCGCCATCAAGCACCAGCGGCGTCCCCGGCGCCGTTTCAGGTCGCGGCTCCACCGTCATCTGCGTGCGCACCCGAGTCCCAGCCGCAGTGATCTTGAAGTCCATGTCCACGGCGACGATCGCGTAGGGCGTCGGGGCATAGTCCTTGAGAAAAATGGTGTGCTCGGTCTCGGTGCGCATTAGGCGATCCAATACAACGTTATTTCTGGCAGTCTAATGTGGCCATCGGGTAACAGCCGACTCTCTCCATTTGTGTATTCTACGCCGCTCTTGGCTGCATAGCCCAATTCTTCGTGCCATAGGGCGGTGCGAGGAGGAGGAACGGGCAATGCACCACGCAGCTCCTCTGCGCCACTTGGGGGCGTACCGAGCGCGGTCCTTGAAGTTTTCCTGGGTGGTTCGACCATTGCCAGCTCTGCTGACGGCCATTGTCATTGCCGTCGCATAGCGTTTGGCCACGGTGTCCTTCCGGACGGTAGGTATGGTGACGTTATGTTGAAATGGTTCGAAACGCGGCTCGACGCTTACCCTGCAGGTGAGCCGACGGAGCCGCCAAAGGGGCTGCTCGCCTTCTGCTTGCACTATAGCCTTGGCGCCAAGAAGTGGCTGGCCCTCATGGCCTTTGCCGCCGCAGCCGTTGCTATCGGCGAAATCCTCGTCTTCGGTTTCATTGGCGATGTGGTCAATTGGCTCGCCGACGCCGATCCCAACACGTTCCTTGAGACGGACGGTTGGAAGCTGGCGCTCATGGGCGCGATGGTTGTGTTCATCGTGCCGGGCTTTGCGCTTCTTTCGACGCTGACCATGAACCAGACACTCCTGGGCAACTTCCCCCAGCGCATCCGCTGGATGGCCCATCGCTATCTGATCCGTCAGTCGATGAGCTATTTCCAGGATGAGTTTGCCGGCCGTATCGGCGCCAAGCTGATGCAGACCTCGCTCGCCGTGCGCGAAGTGGTCATGAAACTTCTCGACATGCTGGTCTATGTCGTCGTCTACTTCACGGGCGCCGTCATTCTGGCCGCCGCCGCTGATTGGCGGCTCGCAGTGCCGTTTCTCGCCTGGCTCGCTGCCTATGTCGCTCTGATGGTTTATTTCATCCCGCGCATGGGCAAGATTTCCCAGGCGCAGGCCGATGCGCGCTCGATGATGACCGGCCGCATCGTCGACAGCTACACCAATATCGCGACGGTAAAACTCTTCAGCCATTCCAACCGCGAAGAGACCTATGCCCGCGAGGCGATGGACGAGTTCCTCGACACCGTCTACCGCCAGATGCGGCTCTTCACCTGGCTCAATATGCTGGTGCTCTGGTCCAATGCGCTACTGCTTTTTGCCGTCGGCGCCACTGGCATCTGGCTTTGGATGCAGGGCATCATGAGCCCCGGCGCCCTCGCGGTTGCGCTCGGCCTCGTCATGCGCTTCCAGGGCATGAGCCAATGGGTGATGTGGGAAATGTCGTCGCTTTTCGAAAACATCGGCACGGTCAAGGACGGCATCAACTCGATCTCGCTGCCCCGCGTCGTCTCGGACAAGCCTGCGGCCAAGGCCATCGGCCGCGTTGCCGGCGACATCAAATTTG
This sequence comes from Devosia sp. Leaf64, assembly GCF_001421945.1. Taxonomy (NCBI): domain Bacteria; kingdom Pseudomonadati; phylum Pseudomonadota; class Alphaproteobacteria; order Hyphomicrobiales; family Devosiaceae; genus Devosia; species Devosia sp. Leaf64. Next base: position 99,662 of record NZ_LMLO01000021.1, read on the forward strand.
ACGACGTGTCGTTCCACTATGGCAAGGAATCCGGCGTCATCGAGGGCCTTAATCTCAATATCAAGCCGGGTGAAAAGATCGGTCTCGTTGGCCGTTCAGGCGCAGGCAAGTCCACCATCGTCAATCTGCTGCTGCGGTTCTACGACCGTCAGGGTGGCCGCATTCTTATGGACGATAAGGACATTGCCGAGGTCCAGCAGGATAGCCTCCGCGCCAATGTCGGCGTCGTCACGCAGGACACATCTCTGCTGCATCGCTCGGTGCGCGAAAACATCACCTACGGCCGTCCGGATGCGACGGAAGAGGAGATGATCGAAGCGGCCAAGCTGGCCGAGGCCCATGACTTCATCCTCAACCTCACCGACTACAAGGGTCGCACCGGTTACGACGCCCATGTCGGCGAGCGCGGTGTGAAACTCTCCGGTGGCCAGCGCCAACGTATCGCTATTGCCCGCGTACTCCTGAAAAACGCACCGATCCTCGTGCTCGACGAAGCAACCTCTGCTCTCGATTCCGAGGTCGAGGCTGCCATCCAGAGCCAGTTCGAGCTGCTGATGCGCGGGAAGACGGTGATCGCCATCGCCCACCGCCTTTCGACCATCGCCATGATGGATCGTCTCGTGGTGCTCGACAAAGGCCAGATCGTCGAGCAGGGTACTCATGCCGAGCTCGTCGATTCAGGCGGCATCTATAGCCAGCTTTGGGCCCGCCAATCAGGCGGTTTCCTGGAAATGGATCAGGTGGAGGACGCGGCGCAATAAGCGCCGCTCCGTTTCCGACATAGAGTTATCAACCCGCTGCCCCGAGGGGCAGCACCAACCAAGGAGATCCCAAATGGGAGATATCATCATGACGCGACATATGGGCAACCCGAGTGCATTTGCCCTAAGCCAACCCAAACCCACCGATCGGCACCGAACCTGACTTGGAAGCCAGTATCGCTAGGAAGAGTGGAAACCAGCTTTCCTTCCCAGCAATACAACTAAGGAAGCTCCCGTCAGGCGCGGCTCAATAAAATGAGCAGAAAATGTTCAACCGCGTCATCGAATTCTTCGACAATCTCTATTCGCCCGTCGCCCTGGCCAAGAACCGCCAGCCGCCGATGGGCCTCCGACCTTTCGTCAGCTACTTCATCGGCCAATTCAAACGCGCCTTTGCCATCCGCATAGGCCTTGTCGCCATCGGCTCGGTTGCCGATGCGCTCATGCCTGTCTTCGTCGGCATGATCGTTGGCATGCTGGCCACCACCAATCCAGGCGAAATCTTCGACCAGCACGGCCAGACCCTTTTGTGGATGGTCTTTGTGGTGGTGCTCGTCCGGCCGCTCACCTTCCTCCTCGATACGCTGGTGCGCAACCATGCCATCGTGCCCAATCTCGTCGACATCATCCGCTGGCAAAGCCATTGGCATGTCATCCGGCAAAGCTGGACCTATTTCCAAAACGACTTTGCCGGCCGCATGGCCAACAAGGTCATTCAGGTCGGTGAAGCCATCGAGATCGGCGTCAATCTGACCATCGACGCCGCCTGGTATGCCTTGGTGTTCGTAGTCGTCGCCATCATCGTCCTGGCACAGCTCGATTTATTGCTGCTGGTGCCCATTGGCGTCTGGCTGCTGCTTTATGCGGTGCTCTTCACCATCACCATGCCGCTCATTGCTCGTTACTCCGAAGAGCTTTCGGAAAGCAAATCGGTGATGACCGGCCGTATCGTTGATAGCTACACCAATATCCAGACGATCAAGACCTTTGCGACCGGCGAGCATGAGGACCGCTACGTCTCCGACAGCGTCCTCGACCACGCCAAGAGTTTCCGTAAACTCATGGGCGTCTTTACCTGTATGTGGTCGACGCTCTTCTTGCTCAATGCCGGTCTGGTGGTCTCGGTCACCTGGCTGTCTCTCACCGGCTGGAACAATGGCACGCTGACTGCCGCTGCGGTGGCGACGGCCATTCCCTTTGCCCTCCAGATCATGAACATGAGCGGCTGGATCCTTGAGATCGGGTCGAACATTTTCCGTCAGATCGGTACGACGCGGGACTCGATGGACACCATCGCCCAGCCCCTCACCATGCTCGACGCGCCCGAAGCGGTCGCTCTGCCGGTCACGGCGGGTGGCCTCCAATACGACAATGTCAGCTTCAACTATTGGCGCGGAAAGGAAGGCAGCGTCATCGATGCCTTCAACCTGACGATCCAGCCAGGCGAAAAAATCGGTCTCGTCGGACGTTCGGGCTCAGGCAAGTCGACGCTGGTCAACCTTGCCCTGCGCATGTTCGATGTTCAGGACGGTTCGATCCGCATCGATGGTCACGATGTGCGCTCGGTGACGCAGGAAAGCCTCCGCGCCGCCATTGGTCTTGTCAGCCAGGACACGTCGCTGCTGCATCGCTCGGTCCGCGAAAATCTCAAATACGGCCGCCATTCGGCGAGTGACGAAGAGATGATCCGGGCCGCCGAGCAGGCAAATGTCCATGAAGTCATCATGGGCCTTTCCGATCCGCAGGGCCGTCGGGGCTATGATGCCCATGTCGGCGAACGGGGCGTAAAGCTCTCGGGCGGCCAGCGCCAGCGCGTCGCCATTGCCCGCGTTCTTCTCAAGAACGCGCCGATCCTCGTGCTGGATGAAGCGACCTCTGCTCTCGATTCCGAAGTCGAAGCGGCAATCCAGGAGCAGTTGACCATGCTGATGCAGGGCAAGACGGTGATCGCTATCGCCCACCGTCTCTCGACCATCGCCGCCATGGACCGTCTGGTCGTGCTCGAAAAGGGCCGGATCGTCGAGGAGGGAACGCACGCCCAACTCCTCGCCTCCGGCGGGCACTACGCCATGCTCTGGGAACGCCAATCGGGCGGCTTCCTTGATTTAGAAACCGCGCGATAGCAAAAGCCCCGGCAGCGATGCCGGGGCTTTTTCTTAGCGAATGATCGGAAAGAGATTCCGTATCTTGGGCTCGCGCAACCACAGCGCCACCCAAACCAGAATACCGAAATAGACGCTGAACAGCGTGTGGCTAAAAAGCGGATTGTCTACCCGCAGATTGGCCGCCAGTGCCGCGCTCAAAAGCCCGGTCGTCAGCACGGCGCCCAATAGGGCGGTGCGCGGAATGATATAGAGCACAGCGCACAGCACCTCGATGAGGCCAATAAGCAGCATGTATTTTGCTGGCCAGCCAACGACAGTCATTGGATCCAGTGCCAGCGTCGAATTCATCAGCTTTGGCGCTGCCGAAGCACCGAGAAGAAACAGCGTGACCAGCACGCTCAATACCCAACCTGTCCTGATCATTTTGTCTTGTCCATCCCGCGCTCACTGTTGAGCCGCTGACCTTGCGACGATTTTCGGGCTGAGGTTTCGACACGCCATCGCGAAAATTCAGCTTGTCGTGCCGTATTGGCGCAAGCGGTCATTCCTTTTGCCGTCTCCTGGTCGCGCGGCGAGTTCAAGCGCTGCTTCCGGCGCCATGGGGCGGCCAAAGAGATAGCCTTGCATCACTGTTCCGCCGAGCCCGACCAGCGCTTCGAGCTGCTCCTCGGTCTCGATCCCTTCGAACACGCAGGACATCCCAAGATTGCGGCAGAGGTCGATCATCGTTTTGACGATGGCGCGGCTCGTGCTGTCGGTCGTGACTTCGGCAACAAAGCTGCGGTCGATCTTGATCCGATGGAGCGGCAAACGCTGCACATGGGTAAGGCTCGAGTGACCCGTGCCGAAATCGTCGAGCGCGATGCGCGACCCGAGATTGAGGAGGCGCGACACCGCTTCATTTGCTTGATGCAGATCGCGCATCACTGCCGTTTCGGTTATCTCGAAATCGATCCGCGTTGGCTGGTCCGCGGCTTTGACCAGTGCAATCACCTCATCGACGGCCGCATCAGAGCCGATATCGTGCGCCGAAAGATTGACCGACAGGCGAACGCCGCGCGGCAGGGTTTTGCTGACCTCGATCGCCTTGCGCAACACCACCTGTGTGATCCGCCCGATCTGCCCCAAGCGCTCCGCCATGGGAATGAAATCGGCGGGAGACACTTCGCCAAGATGCGGGCTGCGCCAGCGCGCCAGTACTTCGTAGCCCGTCGTCTCGCCAATCGAGACATCGAATTGCGGCTGCAGCAAAATGTAGATTTCGCTCTCGAGATCGGCAGCGTGGAGCATCTGCTCCATCCGGCGGATCTGCCGGAGGTCATGCGCATCGATGGCCGAAAAGATCATCCAGCGGCCGCGCATATCGCGCTTGGCCAGCCAGCTCGCATAATCAGCATGATCGAACAGCGTCTCTGGTGTGTCATCGACGCTTGATGCGGCAAAACCGATCGAGGCGGTGACGTGGGCCGTGCCCTGCACCAGGGTGATCGGCTGGTTGACGATATCGCCAAGCCGCTTGCCAAGCCGCTCCAGATTTTTGCTGCCGGTGTTTTCCGTCACGATCAGCGCGAAATTATCACTATCGAGACGGGCGAAAAACGAATGCGGTGGCTTGTTCTGGTCGAGCCGCTGCGCAATTTCCCGCAGCACTTGGTCGCCCATGAATTGTCCGAACACCTCGTTGACGGCCTTAAACGCATCAAGATTGAGCCGCGCTAGCGCAATGGTCCGGCCCTCGCGCCCCGCTTCTTCGAGACAGGCGCTAAGCGTCTCATGGAACGAGCGCCGATTGGGCACACCGGTCAGACTGTCGAGCCAGGCGAGGCGGTGGTTTTCCTCAAGCAGCGTCTGCGTTTCGGCCTGCTTCTGCGCGATCGCCGTGCGCGAGGCAACGAGGCCGGCAAAGTCCCGATAATTGCCGAAAAGGATCACGGTCAGCGTGGCCGTCACGAGCAACATGTTCACCGCTATAGCCAGCAGCGTCGGCTCACCTGCGGTGCCGAAAACCAGAAGAAATGGAACGATGACGATCGCGCTGATCGCCAGCGCCGCCTGACGTACGCGCAAAAGGCAGAACATGCAGCCGATTACGGTGATGCCCATGAAAAAGGCCACGTGGGACTGCTGATATTGATCGCCATAGGGAAAAAGGCTCAGCGACCACCAAGTGAAACCAACAGCCAACATTGGCCCAAGGATGACCAGCATGCGCAAGCCGCGCTTTGCCTTCTCGACTGTCACCGGACGCTTTCCGTCGCGCATCCAGATCACAATGCGAAGGGTGCAAAGGACAGTCAGGACGCCAGGGACGATCAGCGTCAATCCATGCGGCGCGACGGCATAATGCGTGGCGGCCAGGATGATCGAATTGGTCAGCAGCATGACATACATCAGCGGCACTTGCAGCCGCAGGGCATCCCATTGCGCAAGCGTCAGCTCTGCCGTCGCCTGCCCACCGAATACGCTGCGGCAAAATTGCCGGAAAACTGCCATCGAACGCCCCTAACCAAGGAAGACTAAGCAGTAACTTCCTAATAGATCAGTAAATCCAGCGTCGCATTCTCGGCTCAAGCTGATCGCAACGATGCAAAAGATAAAAAATGCGCGCTTGCGGGCATTCCAACCGTCACCTCTTCACGCTAAAAGCGCTTCCGAAATCGATTTCAGCAGCCACGCCATCCGCTGCCAGACGAGGCCGGGCCTGCCCGGCAGGAGGACGACTTGACCATCCCAAGCTTCAATACTGCGCTGAACCTGCACGGAAAATATGCGCTAACCGCCACCTCGCGCGATATCGCCACGACCATCACCTTGCCTGGCGACGTTCATGGAGCGCTTCTTGCCGCCGACCTCATTCCCGACCCCTATTACGGCGAGAATGAAAAGGTCGTGATGTGGGTCAATGAGACCGCCTGGACGGTCGAGCGCCGCTTTGAAGCCTCGGCCACGGACATCGATGGCTATCTCACCTTGACGCTCTCGGAAGTCGATTGCATCGCGACCATCTTCCTCAACGGCGAAGAGATCGCGCGAACGGACAATAGCTTTGTGCGCCATGACATCGACGTCACCGGAAAGGTCCGCGCTGGCGATAACACGCTCCGCATCGAATTCGATATCGCGCCCGATGTCGCCAAGGCGCGCTCGGATGCGCACCCGTTCCCGATCCCCTTCACCTACAATTACCAGACCAATGGCCTGAAGGGCATCCACATGAACTTCATCCGCAAGGCAGCCTGCCATGCGGGTTGGGACTGGGGCATCTGCACCATGCCCATCGGGGTCTACGGCACAATGAGCCTCCGCAAATCGCGCCTTGCCCGCCAGGAAAGCGTCGAGGTCAATCAGGCCCACGGCGCCAATTCGGTCGAACTCTCGATCAAGACGCGCATCTTCGCCTTTGCCCATGGCGAAGTCGAACTCGAACACACGATCGCTGGCCAGACCATCACCGATAAGGTTTCCGTCCAGAAGGGCGAGAACGTCTTCACCCACAACGTAATCATCCAAAATCCAAAGATCTGGTGGCCGGCCGGGCAGGGCGAGCAACCGCTTTATGAGCTGACCACCAATCTTGAAGGCGAAGTGACGACCCGCAAGATCGGCCTTCGCAAACTCGAATGGATCATCGAGAAGGACGAGATCGACCACTCGTTCAAGTGTCGCATCAATGGCCGCGACATCACCATGATGGGCGCCAACTGGATCCCTGCCGACGCCATTCCCTCGCGCATCACGCCAACAGTCATCCGCGATCTGCTGGAGAGCGCGAAAGCTGCCAATATGAACATGCTCCGCATCTGGGGCGGTGGTCAGTACGAGCCGGACTATTTCTACGATCTCTGCGACGAGCTCGGCATCCTGCTTTGGCACGATTTCATGTTCTCGTGCATGAGCTATCCGTCCAACCGCGAATTCCTCGCCTCGGTCGAAACCGAAATCACCCAGCAGGTGCGCCGCCTCAGTCACCACGCCTCCATTGCCCTTTGGTGCGGCGATAACGAAGTCATCGGCTCGCTCAATTGGTATCCGGAAACCAAAGCCGATCCCGGCCGCTATCTCGCCAATTACGACCGCCTCAATTCGATGCTGCATCGCATTGTCGAGGATGAAGATCCCGCCCGACGCTTCTGGCCGTCTTCGCCATCGCTGGGATACATGGACTTTTCCGATGGCTGGCACTCCGACACCCGCGGCGATCTCCACTATTGGGACGTCTGGCATTCGGCGAAAAGCTTTGACGCCTATCGATCGGTTAATCCGCGTTTCGCCTCCGAATTCGGCTTTCAGTCCTTCACTTCGATGAACGTCATCGAAACCTTCTCGGAAGAAAAGGACCGCAATCCGTCCTCGCCGGTCATGGAAAACCACCAGCGCAACAATGGCGGCAATGCCCGTATCATCGAGACGATGACGCGCTACTTCCGCTTCCCGCGCGATTTCGACCAGATGGTGTTTTTGAGCCAGATCCAACAGGGTCTCGCCATCAAGACCGCCATCGAATATTGGCGCTCCACCAAGCCGCGCTGCATGGGCACGCTCTATTGGCAGATCAACGACATCTGGCCGGTTGCAAGCTGGTCCAGCCTTGATTACGGCGGGCAGTGGAAACTCATGCAATACATGGCCAAGCGCTTCTTCCGCCTGGTCAATGTCGTCGCCGTCCCCAATGCTGAAAACACCGCAATCAGCCTCAAGGGCATCAACGACACCGGCAGCGCGGCGTCTCTCACACTTGACGTTCAAGCCGTCAAAGTCACTGGCGAAACCCGGACGGTCTTTTCGGGCAAAGCCGCCGTCGGTCCCGACGCTGCCAGCGTTCTCGCAACTATGTCGCTCTCCGATCTTGCGGACGACGAGTTCCTCTACTTCTCATGGAAGGACGCTGCCGGAACAACGATCGGCGAAAACGACTACTTCCCCAAGCCCTATAAGGCCTATGAATTGGTCCAGCCCACGATCGCTTCCTCCTGGTCCGATCGCGACGGCCAGGCGGTCCTGACACTCGTTTCGGACAAGCCAGCCGTATTTGCGACAGCGACAGTCGATGTTCCCGGTTACTTCTCGGACAATGCGCTAACCCTGCTTCCTGGCAAGCCGGTCGAGCTGGTGTTCCACCCGCGCCACGGCGCGAGCGTCACTTCGGCCGATTTGCGGAACTCGCTGAAGATCCGCAACCTGGCCGAAACCTTCTAAACTTCCATACAAGTTTTTGTCGCCCGGCGATTGACTGGGCGGCAGCTTTCTTCCACCCTTGATCCGGGCCGCGCCTCCTGCGGCCGCATGGATAGAAAATGTCTGCTCCCTTCGCCCCGCCCCAAGAGCATAGGCTCCTCGGGATCGGCTTGGCGCTTGCCGCCTATTTCATGTTCACGGGCATCGACTCCTCCGCCAAATGGCTCGGGCTTGTCGGCATTTCGGCCGTGCAGATCGTCTTCCTGCGCTACGCCATTCATCTTGCTTTGGTGGCGACGGTCCATCTGCCGCGCCATGGCCGGGTCATGGTGAGGACAGGGAGCCTTAAACTCCAGTTCTTCCGTGCGCTTGCTTTGCTTGGGTCCACCGTCTGCAATTTCGTCGCGGTGCAATATCTGCCTTTGACCGTCACGGGCGCCATTGCCTTCACAGTCCCCCTGTTGATCTGCGCACTTTCCGTCCCCTTCCTCGGCGAAACCGTCGGTTGGCGGCGGTGGACCGCTATCGGCGTCGGCTTTATCGGTGTGTTGGTGATCGTTCGCCCAGGCACCAACGCCTTTCACCCAGCCTCACTCCTCAGCCTTCTCGGTGCATTCAGCACTGCGGCTTATATGCTGCTCACACGCCGCGTCTCCGCCTTCGACAGCCCCGCGACCAGCCAGTTTTATGTTGGTATCTTCGCAACCGTCGTACTGCTGCCGATCGTGATATTTTTTTGGTCCTGGCCGACGACGCCAGATGGTTGGATCGCCTTCTTCGCCGTGGGCATCTTCGGCTTTCTCGGTCATCAGTTGATCACCATGGCCTCGGGTCTGGCACCGGCGACTGTGCTGGCGCCATTTTCTTACTTTCAGATCATTTTCATGGCGCTTTCGAGCTGGCTGATTTTCGCCCAGCCGCCCGATTTCTGGCTCTATGTCGGCGCGCCGATCGTTATTTTGAGCGGGCTATACATCTGGTTGCGCGAGCGGAGCTTGGCCAAGCCCGCGCCCTCAGTTGTTGTGCCGCACTAGCCGACCTTGCCCTCTTCGACTTCCCGCAAGGGCTCTGCAGAAGTCGCCCGCCCGTGGGTGATCAACCGCGCGCTGCGCTGGCCCGTCAGATAAATCCAGAGCCAGCTCATCGCGACGAAGATGCGGTTTTTGACGTCGACCAGAAAGTAGATATGCGCGATGCCCCAAACCCACCAGGCGAGCCCGCCGGTGAGTTTGGTCCAGCCAAAGTCGAGGACCGCTGCCCGCTTCCCGATCGTCGCGAGATCGCCGGCATGGCTATAAGAAAATGGATGCGCGCTCATATCGCCCTTGAGCCGCAGTAGTGTGGTCTTCGCCGCATGTGCCCCTGCTTGCTTGGCCGCAGGCGCCACGCCCGGCACAGGCTTGCCATTCTCCTGCATGATGCTCGCCGTGTCCCCGACGACGAAAATCTCCTTATGTCCCGGCAGCGACAGGTCCTTCTCGACCTTGACCCGTCCCGACCGATCCGGCTCCACGCCCAGCCACTCTGCCGCTGGCGACGCCGCAACCCCAGCGCCCCAGATAATGGTCTTGGTCTCAAGCCGCTTGTCGCCATAACTGACGCCATCGGCGTCGATATTTTTGACCTTTTGCCCTAGCTCTACTTCGACTCCGAGCCGCTTCAGCGCCTTGAGCGCATAGTCCGAGAGTTCGGGCTCAAAATTGAGCAGTACGCGATCGGCACCTTCGATCAGCACCACGCGCACATCTCCAGGCGCTATGGTCTTGAACTGCCCCGCCAGCGCTGACCGCCCTAGTTCGCTGATCGCCCCCGCCATCTCGACCCCGGTCGGCCCGGCCCCGATGATCGCAAATGTCAGCAGGGCTCGCCGCCGCTCTGTGTCCGCCTCGCGCTCAGCCGCCTCGAAAGCCAGCAGAAGCTTGCGGCGAATGCCTGTCGCGTCCTCTAGCGTTTTCAGCCCCGGCGCGAACTGCTCCCATTCGTCATTGCCAAAGTAAGCGTGTTGCGCCCCGGTCGCGACGATCAGGCTGTCATAGCGCTCCGGCTCGCCATCCTCGATCATCACCTGTTTGCCGGCAACGTCGATCCCGGTGACCGTCGCCATGATTACGCGGACATTGTTTTGGCGACGCAGCACGTGGCGGATCGGCCAGGCAATCTCCGATGGGCTGAGCGACGCCGTCGCGACCTGATAGAGCAGGGGCTGGAACAGGTGGTGATTGCGCCGGTCGATGAGCAACACGTCGATATCGGCGTGTTTGAGCGCCTGCGCCGCGGCGATACCGCCAAAGCCTCCACCGATGATGATGATCCGGTGCTTTGGCGTCGTCATGGCGGCCTCCATATCTGCCTCAAACATTGGGTTTGGGCAGCGCGCCGTCAATGCCGCTTAAGTCTATCCGGTGACACGATCCCGCCAACGCTGCGCATAGGCCGAAAAACCTGGATGCGTCAGCGGCGCGATCGGAGAATCGTGCTGCTCATGCGCAGGCTGTCCACCGAACAACAGGCTGGCCCCCAGGCTCGTTCCCGTCCCATCGCCCGAAGCATGCACCGGCCGCTCGGCCAAAGCCGCTAGCGCCGCCGCAAATACGCCATTGCGCGCCAATGGACCTTCTATGGTGATGGTCTCTCCCAACCCGCAGAGTTCGAGGCATTCGCGGGCGACGAGCGCGAGATAAAGCGAGGCTGCAGCGGTCCGTTCTCCATCGCTCAAACCATCCGGCGCCGCGGTCCACCGCCCCTTCTTGCCTGCAAAGGGCCCAACCCCCGGCGCAAAGGTCGGCAAAGCCTGAACATCGCGCTCGATGACCGATGTCAGATCAGCCTCTGTCGGTTCGACAATCTTGTCCACCAGCGCGTCGAATTCGCGCCCACCCATGAACCGCGCCGTCGGCACGGGCCGTCCAAAGGCATCGACATTGGCAAGGCTATCGCGCATCTGGTCGAGCTGCGCCGTGTCCCCACCCACTGTCATCGCAATGGCCCAAGTCCCAGTCGAAAGGATCGTGAATGGCGCAGCGCGCCGTCCCAGATGCGGCACCAGCGACGCATTGGAGTCGTGGATCCCACAGGTCACCGGCGTGTCTGCCGCAAGACCTGTCAGCGTCGCGATATCGGGCCGAATGGCGCCCAATATTGAAGCCGCCGGACGGATCATCGGAAACAGCCCTCGCCACCCCTGCTCATCCACTAGCGCCGAAAAGTCTCCGCTGTCCGGCGCCCAAAGGTCGGTATGGCAGCCGAGCGAGGTGACTTCGCTGGCGAGCACGCCCGTCAACCGCCAGGCCCAATATTGCGGATAGGTCAGAATGCTCGTCACCCGAGCGAAATCCTCGGGGAAGGCGCGCGATTGCCAAAAGATCTGAGCCCCGAGATTGAGCCCGTTCGGCAGTTTTGGTGACAGTGTCTCGTCAAATTTCGGCCGCGCTCGGTCATAGGCTTCGTCCGAAGCCGCAGGACCATCATATTCATAGTCGAGCACCGGCAGCGCCAGTCGATCGCCCGCGATCAGCGCGGCGGTGGCACCATGCGTCGTAATGGAAATTCCATCGACGCCATGCTGGCGATGCAGCCGACCGAGACTATCGAGCACAAAATCCCACAGCCCATCTACGTCGGCATGCGGGTATGGCGCATCGCGAAGGACGGTATTGGGTCGGCTGAGCCCGCCAAGTTGGGTCTCGCTTGCCGCATCGATCAAAACCACTTTTGCATTGGTCTTGCCGATATCGATCACGGCGATATGGCGGGGCAGGGACTGTGTCATGGCGCAGCGCTCTCCGTCGGGGCTTAAGCCCCATAGCGGAATTCAAACCGCCGCGCCATGGCTAACATGTTAGCGCTATTTGATGATCAGCACCGGTATATCGGCATGGGCCAAAACCTCTGCCGCCTGGCTGCCAAGCAGCAGCCGGCCAAGCCCGCGGCGTCCATGCGATCCCATCACGATCAGGTCCGCATTCAGCTCTCGCGCGGCCGCTATAATGCCCTCGGCTGCCGGTAGGTTCGGGACATGCTTGACGGACATTTCGAGCCCGGACGCTTCACCCAGCTTCAATGCTGCGGCCAAGGTCGCCTTTGCGGATTCCGCTTTGGCCTTATCGAGTTCGCCGATCATATTGGTCGTGTCGACCATCATCATTTCCGGCCCCGGCGCCACGATCATCGATGTTTCGGTTACGGTCACCGCCGTCAGTCGCGCGCTAAGCTTTCCGGCAATATGGATCGCCTGGGTCAGCGCCTTAGTGCTGAGATCGGACCCGTCGATGGCGCAGATGATGTTGGAATACATTCATTCCCCCTTTTGGCTTGGACTGGTGTGACATTGGACTAACGCATGCGTGTCCGCTTTGATCCAGATCAGTCCATTGCCCGCCGCCATGGAAAGGTCTATTCCAGCCACCTCCTGATTAGAAAAACGTGTTTGCGCGCTGATGACCGACCAGAAGCGCGGCCCCGCCGTCTCCCTCGAGACCGCACGCCGCTTCTCCGTTGCCCCGATGATCGACTGGACGGATCGGCATTGCCGTTACCTCCATCGCGTACTCACGCGTCGCGGTCTCTTGTTCACCGAAATGATCACGACTGGCGCAATCCTCAACGGCGATACCGAGCGCCTGCTGCGCTTTGATCCCGTCGAGCAGCCTGTCGCTCTGCAACTTGGCGGGTCCGATCCCGCCGATCTGGCCGCCTCTACCCGCATCGGCGACGAGTTCGGCTATGATGAAATCAACCTCAATGTCGGTTGCCCATCGGACCGCGTGCAGTCGGGCAAGTTCGGCGCTTGCCTCATGGCCGAACCCGACCTCGTTGCCGACTGCGTCCGCGCCATGCGCAGCGCAACCGACAAGCCCGTCACCGTCAAATGCCGCATCGGCATCGACGATCAGGACACCGAAGAGAGCCTGGATCGCTTCGCCGACAAGATGGCGGAAGCCGGCGTTGCCGCGCTTTATGTCCATGCGCGAAAAGCCTGGCTTCAGGGATTGAGTCCAAAGGAAAACCGCACGATCCCGCCGCTCGATTACCCGCGTGTTCACCGGCTCAGCGCGCGCCTTGCACCCTTGCCGATTGTGATCAATGGCGGCATCGAAACCTTTGAAGACATCGCTGGCCATCTCCAGCACATGCACGGCGTCATGCTCGGCCGCGCCGCCTATCAAAATCCAATGATGCTGGCCGAAGTCGATGAGCGCCTCTTTGGCGAAGCGCCACGCGACATCACCCTTGCCGATGTCATGCATGCCATGGCCGGTTATGCCGAAACTCAGCTTCGCGACGGCGCGCGGCTTAACAATATCGCGCGCCACATGCTGGGCCTCGCCAATGGCCGTCCCGGTGCGCGCCAATTCCGCCAAATTCTCAGCGTCGATGCCTGCCGACCCAATGCCGGCACGGAAGTGTTCCTCCAGGCGCTGGCGGCTGTCGAAGACCGCGCCGAGGTCGCTGCCGAGTAATCAGTCGCGCAGCAAGAGCGAGTTCTGGCTCACGCTATATTGGCCCAGCGTTTCGAGGAACGTCTGGCCTAGAAGGCTCGTATCGAGCGCGCCATCCTCGGCCACAAAGGCCGCGATATTGCGCCGGCTGATCCCGCCGACCTCAATATTCTTGAGCCGCGCTCGCGCCGCCATGCCGGTGCCATTGGCCGTCGAGACCGGCACTGTATAGCGCAATCCCTGAAGATCGATCCCCGCCGCCTCGGCATCGGCGCGCGTCAGCACCACGGCGCTTGCCCCGGTGTCGAAGATCATGGGGGTCGTGTGGCCATTGATGGTCGCCGCGATTTCGAAATGCCCACCAAAGCCGCGCCGGAATTCTGCCGTGCGATTTTCGCTATCGACGACGGCGACACCCGGCTGCAATTCGCCCGTCACCCGACCGACGACACCCAGTAATTCGTCACGATAGGCGTAGCCCACGCCCACTGCTGCAAAGATCGCGACCCAAAGCCCGACCGCGCCCAGCAATTCTGCCGCGCGGCGCCGCCTTGAGAAAAGCCCGCCGGCAAAGACAATCAGGATCACCACCATCGGCACGAGCTGGGCGGTCTGTGTTTGCGTCAGGCCGATCATGCTCCCGGCATCGGCCGAGATCATCAGGGCGATACCCACGGCGACGAGGAGAGCAATCCCTATGAAGATCATCGTCGTCGTCGCTCCGTTGGTCTGTGCCTATGGATTAAGGGGAGCAGCGCGGCCATTTCAAGGCTTGGCAGCAGCGAAGTTCCCCGCGTTAACGCCGCAGTCGCGCCTCGGCTCCAGTCTCAATTGCATTCGGCGCGGTTCTGGGCAACAAGTCCGCACCAATCGCCCTTTACCGGACTGCCCCATGCCTGCGCTCAATCCCGCCTTTGCCGATATTCTCGACCTGCTGATGGCTGTGCCGGATGGGGATGAAACGGCCGTGGCAGCGGTGCGGGAACGCGATACGGATTTGACCAAGCCCGCCGGTTCGCTCGGTCGCCTCGAAGAGCTCGTCGAGTTCCTCGCGCGCTGGCAGCACCGGAAAGTTCCGCGGCTCGATAATCCCATGGTCACGATCTTTGCCGCCAATCACGGTGTCGCGGCGCAGGACGTGTCGGATTTCGCCCAGGAAATGACCGCCCAAATGGTCGCCAATTTCACCAATGGCGGCGCGGCCATCTCGCAGATTTGTGGCCTCCATGAAATCAACCTGCGCGTCTTCGAACTCGCGCTCGAACTCGCGACCGCAGACATCACCCAAGCCGCCGCACTCGACGATCAGATGTGCGCAGCCACCATCGCCTACGGCATGGAAGCGGTCGCCGGTAAGCCAGATCTCATCGGCCTCGGCGATATGGGCATCGGCAATACCACCGTCGCTGCCGCGATCTTTGCCGCGCTTTATGGTGGCACTGGCGCGGATTGGGTCGGGCAGGGCTCAGGCAGCCTTGACGCACACCGCGCCAACAAGATCGACGCCGTCGACCGTGCCTTGGCGTTCCATGCCGGCCAACTCGATCATCCACTCGCTACTCTCGCCCGCGTCGGCGGCCGCGAGATCGCGGCCATCCTCGGCGCCCTGATCGCTGCACGCCACCAGAAAGTCCCTGTCGTTATCGATGGCTATGTAGCAACCGCCGCTGCCGCCATTGCCCATGCGGTCAACCCCGAAGCTATCGACCACTGCCTATTCGCACACGTCGCCGACGAAGGCGCCCACGCACAGGTGCTCGAACGCCTCGGCAAGAAGCCGCTGCTCAATCTCGGAATTTATCTCGGCGAAGGCACGGGCGCAGCGCTCGGTGTCGTCCTGATCAAGACGGCCCTCCACCTCCACACCAATATGGCGACCTTCGAAAGCGCGTCGGTCAGTCGGCCGCTGGCGCGACAGGTCGTGCCCTTGGCATGAACCCCTCTGAGCCGGGCTCAAGGGTCAAGAGATCGACGCCCATTTCCTGACGGAAGCGGGTGGCCGAGGCGAGGGCTAGCCTGCCGAGGGCTGCCACATCCTTGCTGGCCATCGCCCGGTTCAGCGCTGCATGCTCGACGAGGAATTTGAGGATATATCCCTCAGCCATTTCTTGCCGCTGCAGATTGTCGAGCGTGCGAAAACTTGCATCATTCGCCATGGCCGCGGCGATTTGCGCCCGCACCGGTTCATTGTCGATCTTGCTGTTGTAGCGGGCGTTGGCAGTCACCCAGTTGAGCACCCAATAGGCGGTCAACGCGTCAGCCACATTGCCGGTCCTTAGCCCGTCCTTGGCCACCAGGTCCTGCCAGATTTCCAGCGCGGGTCGCTCGGCAAACGCTGCCGCAAGACTATTGCGCACTTCGACGCCGACAGACCAGCGAACCGAGTCGAGGAATTGGCGCTGGATACGCGCCGATATGATCGTTGAAGGCGGATAGCTGGTGTCGAAAACCTGGACCGGTTTCTCCTGCGCAAAGGCGAGGGTCGGGAGCAGGATCAACAACGACAAGAACCGAGCAAGCGACTTCAAATTCGATACCCCTAACTGGACCGCAATGGAGGGCCCGATAGGGGCAAATTTGAGACGCCAAATGCTCGGTTTCAACCAACCTGCGAGTAAATCTCGAGCTTGTTGCGACGCTCGGTCACCGGGGCCAGCGCATCCATCACGCGAGCACGCGGGAAGGTCGCAATGACTTCAGTGCCGAAGCGGAGCTTTGAGAACAGATCGAACCTGCCCTGATGGAGGTCCATGATCCGCTGCACGATCGGCAGACCGAGACCCGCACCCTGTTCCGCCGTCTTTTGGGCGAGTGACCCTTGGCCGAACGAGGACAGCACCGTCTCGATTTCGTTCTCCGGAATGCCCGGACCGTTATCCTTGACCGAAAGCAACTGCCCGCCATCGGCGCTGCGCGTTACGAGTAGCATCACCTTGCCATGCTGGGGCGTGAACTTGATGGCATTGCTCAGGAGGTTCAGCACCACCTGGCGAATGGCGCGTTCGTCGCCCCAGATTTTCGGCAGGTTATCGCCATAGCTAAAGGTCAACTCGATACCCTTGGACTTGGCGCGCAATTGCATCATGCGCTGGCAATCGTCGGCGATATCGATGATCGAAACCGCTTCCTCATGCAGCTCATATTTACCGGCCTCGATACGGCTGAGGTCGAGCAATTCGTTGATGAGGTTGAGGAGATGCTGCCCGCTCGAATGGATGTCGCCGGCATATTCTTTGTATTGCGGCACCTGGTGCGTGCCCAACAGTTCGGATTTCAGCACTTCTGAAAAGCCGATGATGGCGTTGAGCGGCGTGCGCAGCTCGTGGCTCATCGTCGCGAGAAACTGGCTCTTGGCGATATTGGCCTGCTCGGCATGTCGCCGCGCCTCTTCCGACATCTGCCGCGCTTCTTCCAGCTCCGCGATCAGCGAATCCTTTTCGGACTGGTGCGACAGCGTCTCAAGCTCCGAGCCATAGAGCTGCCGGGCAAGGAACAGGAAGAAGATTTCGCCGCAGACGGCAACTCCGGCCAGCGTGTAATTCATCGTACCACCGAGCCAGACAAGGCTGATCGCCACGCTGATCGTTACCGGTAAAGTGCTCATCAGCGTCGCCGGGGGCAGTGTGTGGGTCGCGATCGCATTGGCTGCGATGCTTACCAGCACCATGGCAAACATCACCGGCGCCACATCCGTCGGGGCCACAAAGGCGGAAACGGCCAGAAGCGAAAGCGTTAGGCCATAGAAGGTTTCGGCCGCAACAAAACTCGTCGTCCAGTTCGCCGCATTGAATTTGCTGGGGTCCTGGTCGATGAACCGGCTCGCAACCAGCACCACCACCAGCAAACTGACGATTACCAGCCCCGCCCAAAGTGCGGAGAAAATGACTGGCACCCAAAAACTCGAGACGATGGCGAGGATGCAGACGACCGCGGCCATGGGCAATGCTGCTTCACGACGCGAAGCGGCATAATCATGCATCAGTTCGAAGTCGAATTCCGCACGGGTGCCGGAGCTGGACGTCAGCTTCTGGCGTGCCTCAAGCACGGTCTTTTGGGCAGCGCGTTTCCCGTCACGGCCCATCAAGGCGCGCACGTCCGCGTTATTGGCCGGCTGAGACGGCATGAACGGTACTCATTACTAAACCACGCAGTAACAACGGGTCACTGCTACGCTCGCTGCCAACGTAGTCAGGGCGTGGTTAACATGACGTGAAACCGGAACGCCGCATCTGCGTTACCTGCTGCGGACGATCCTGCGTCCGTCAGAAGTCATATGATAAGTCGAAGAAGCAATTTTATTGCGCAATCTAAGTCCTTATGGCAGTTTCCGCTGCGCGAATGCCCAATAAAATCGCTGCAAGAAAAATCTGATTTCGCCGAGAGGGCCGGATGGCACTGGATAAGATCGACCGCAAGATACTGACGCTGCTCCAAAAAGACGCCACGATGCCCGTCGCCGAGATCGGTCGCAAAGTTGGCTTGTCGACCACCCCTTGCTGGCGCCGTATTCAGAAGATGGAAGAAGACGGCGTTATTCAGCGTCGCGTTGCGGTGCTCGACCCCAATAAGGTCAATGTCGGCGTCACGGTTTTTGTCTCGGTCAAGACCAACGAACACAATGAAGCCTGGATGCGCAAATTCTCCGGCGTCATCGACGAATTCCCCGAAGTGGTCGAGTTTTATCGCATGAGCGGCGATGTCGATTATCTCATGCGCGTCGTCGTGCCCGACATTCAGGCCTATGATACGTTTTACAAGCGCCTCATCAGCAAGATCAATCTGACCGATGTCAGCTCCGCTTTTGCCATGGGCCAGATCAAGTACACGACAGCCCTGCCGCTCGACTTCGCCATAGTCGTGGACGACGACAAGTAAGCCATGCTCATTGCCTTTGAACATGTTGGTATGACCGTGTCGAACATGGATCGGGCGGTCGCATTCTATTGCGACCTGCTCGGGCTCACGCTCGCACAACGCAATGAGGTCGATCGCGGTGAGATCGGCTTTTTCGATACCGGCGCTGGCATGTTGGAAGTCTTTGCCCCTGAGGCGCCCACAGTCGACCGCTTCCGCGACGTGCCTCTCCACGAAGCCGGCATCCGCCACCTCACCTTCGCCTATTCCGATCTGGCCGAGGTGCTCGGGCGCCTTGAAGCTGCCGGCGTCGAGGTTATCGAAGGGCCACGTGACGCCCGCAATACGCCGCTGATCAAACAGCTCGCTTTCGTGCGCGATCCCGACGGCATCATGGTGGAACTGATTGAGCGCGGCGAAGGTCGCTAGGCTATCCGCCGGTGACGCTCATATGCCGCGCAACCGCTGGCGCCGGTGCGTTGCGATCAATGACGAAGTCATGCCCCTTGGGCTTGATCAGCATCGCATGGTCGAGTGCCGCATCGAGCCCCGTCCGACCCCCATCGCGCAATGCGTCGCGCAGGTTCACCTGATCATCCTGCCCAAGGCAGAGGAAAAGCTGGCCCGTCGCCGTCAGCCGCACCCGATTGCAGCTTTCGCAGAAATTGTGGCTCATTGGCGTGATGAAGCCGAGCACGCCGCCCGTTTCCGCCACATGGTCATAGCGCGCCGGTCCGCCGGTCTTTTTGGCTAATCGTGTCAGGGTGTACCGGTTCGCGAGACGCTCATGCAACTCGCGCAGCGGCAGATAGGTGTCAACACGGTCTAGCCCGACTTCACCGAGCGGCATGCCCTCGATTAGCGTTAGGCCCATGCCGCGCCCATGCGCCCAGGCCATCATCGGCTCGATCTCGTCATCATTGACGCCGCGCATCGCCACCATATTGATCTTGAGGCTCAGCCCCGCAGCCTGTGCTGCATCAATTCCGGCCATCACGTCAGCCAGCCGCCCGCGCCGTGTAATGGTCGCAAAACGCTCCGCATTAAGCGTATCGAGCGATACATTGATCCGCCGGACACCCGCTGCGAACAAGCCTTCAGCATGCTTTGCCAATTGGCTGCCATTGGTCGTGATCGTCAGCTCTTCGAGCCCCGATCCGATCCGCTCACCCAGCGTCCCCACCAAATCCATGATGTCGCGCCGCACCAACGGTTCGCCGCCCGTCAGCCTGATCTTGGTCGTTCCCCGCGCTATAAAGGCCGAAGCGATCGTCTCGACCTCTTCAAAGCTCAGCACATCCTTCTTGGGTAGAAAAACCATGTCCTCCGCCATGCAATAGACACAGCGAAAATCGCAGCGATCCGTCACCGAAATGCGCAGATAGCTGATGGTTCGGCCAAAAGTGTCGACCAGCGGACGTTTGGGAGCGAAAGGCGCGTTCATGGCTTCAATGTAAGCGGTGCCGCATGAGATGGAAACCATGGTCGAGCAATGTTGTTGCCCCGGACAAAACAAAAGGGCCGCCGAAGCGACCCTTTCAATCCCTTAGTCCATCAACCTTAGTGGTTGACGACGATCGTCGCGCCAACCTTGACGCGCTCATAGAGGTCCGCGACGTCATCATTGGTCAGGCGGATACAGCCCGACGAGACGGCCTGGCCGATCGACCAGGGCTCGGACGTGCCGTGCACACGGTAAAGCGTCGAGCCGATGTAAAGTGCGCGGGCGCCGAGCGGATTTTCCGGGCCGCCAGGCATATAGGCCGGAAGGTCAGGGACGCGCTTGCGCATGGCGGCAGGCGGAGTCCAGCCGGGCCATTCGGCCTTGCGGGTGATCCGGTGCGTGCCGGACCAGGTGAAGCCATCGCGGCCGACGCCGATGCCATAGCGCAGCGCCTTACCGTCTTCGAGCACGAGATAGAGGCGGCGTTCGCCGGTCTCGACAACGATCGTGCCGACTTTATAGTTCGTCACATAGTCGACGAGCTCTTTCTTGATCGGGCTGCCGCCACGACGCGGGGTGGTGACGACCTTTTCTTCCCACGTATTGGTGTCGGTGTTGTAGACGGTTACAGCCCGGCTCTGCGCAGTCATCGAAAGCGCCACCAAGACCGACAGACACACGGCCATCGCCGCTCTCGAAAACTTCATGCTCGTCCAGGCCTCTGAAAGTTCGGCGGCGGTTGATTCGCGTGCCGTAAGTAATGCCGCTATTTACATTTCTGAATTCTAGTCGAGAAGTCTTAACAGTCACCTTTTGGCCACATAAATGGCGGGTGCGCCACACTCTGTTGCGCGGCGGTGACAGTGCGTGTTCACCAATGATCCAGACCGGCGGTGTGCAAGGGTTGACAGCGGGGCAGGGGAGCTTGCATCACCCTCGGCCAAAGTGAGGAAAAATGTCCGAAGACCTCAAACGCGAAGCCGCACGCCGTGCGCTTGAAGATGTTCGCCCCGGCATGCGCCTTGGCCTTGGCACAGGCTCGACCTCCCGCCACTTCGTCGACCTGATCGGCGAGCGCGTCGCACAGGGACTCGATGTCATCTGCGTGCCGACATCCGAAGTCACTGCAGAGCAAGCGCGCGGCCTCGGCATTCCGCTGTCCGATTTAGATCGTCTTGGCCGCCTCGACCTCACTGTCGACGGCGCCGATGAACTCGATGACAATCTCAATCTGATCAAGGGCGGTGGCGGCGCGCTGTTGCGCGAAAAGATCGTCGCCGCCGCGTCGAGCACCATGATCGTCATTGCGGATAGCTCGAAGGTCGTCGACACGCTGGGGCGCTTTCCCTTGCCCATCGAGGTCAATCGTTTCGGCCTTGGCGCCACCCGCAGCCTTGTTGCCGAAACGCTCAAGGCGCATGGCGCCGAGGGCTCTCTCAAGCTGCGTGGCGAAGACAAAGGCGAAGTCTTCGTGACCGATGGTGGACACCTCATCCTCGATGCTTTTTTTGGCCGCATTTCGCAGCCAGAAGCGCTGTCACGCGATCTGCTCGATATTCCGGGAGTGGTCCAGCATGGGCTCTTCCTCAATATGTGCAGCAAGGCTTATGTGGCGGCGCCTGATGGCGTAAAAACACTTCTCAAGGGCAACTGACCTCAAGCCCGCAACTGAAGACATGGGGAACCGGATGAACATGGATTTTATGCGCGGCGCCAAGGCGATCTTCGCCGCAGTCGTCACTGCCGGCATGATCGGTCTCGCCGCTCCTGCTTTCGCGCAGGAAGTTGCGCCTGAGCAGTTGGCGCTCGCCCGCAAATATATCGATCTGACCGATCGTGGTGCTGTTTACGAAGTGACCGTCGTCGAAACCGGCGTGCGCACCATGCAGCAGATCGTGCAGCAGAATCCGGAAATCATCGATCAGACGAACGCCGCGATCACCAAGGTCATCGAGGAATATCGCGGCCGCAAGGGCGAACTGCTCGATCAGTTTGCGCGTGTCTATGCGCTGCGCTTCACCATGGAAGAGCTTCAGCAGATCGTGACCTTCTATGAATCGCCGACCGGCGCGAAGCTGGCTCAGGCCAATTCCGAACTGAACACCGATCTGCAGCGTGTCATGCAGGTTTTCTCGGGCAACCTGCAGCGTGAATTCTTCGCCAAGGTTCGTGCCGAACTCCGCGCACAGAATATCGAGCTCTGATCGATCGCACGTTTGAATACCGGCCCCGCCCTTGTGCGGGGTCTTTTTTTGTCGGCAAGATAGATTATCTATATCGTTAGATTGCGATGAAGGGTGGGGCGAGCATGGCTTATGATTATGATCTCTTGGTAATCGGGGCTGGCTCTGGCGGTGTCCGCGCCGCCCGTATGGCTGCCACCTATGGCGCCAAGGTCGCGATCATCGAGGAATTCCGCGTCGGCGGCACCTGTGTCATCCGGGGCTGCGTGCCGAAAAAGCTATATGTTTATGCCTCCCGCTTTTCCGATCAGTTCGATCTCGCGCCCAGCTTCGGCTGGCAGGTCGAGGCGAGCTTCGATTGGCCGACCCTGGTCGCCGCCAAGGAAAAGGAAATCTCCCGGCTCGAATCCGCCTATACGGCCAATCTCGAAAAGCCGGGCGTCGAAATCATCAGGGATCGCGCCGTCGTCACCGGGCCCAATAGCCTGCGCCTCACGGGTTCAGGCCGTGAGCTCACGGCTGAACGTTTGTTGATCGCAACCGGGTCTCATCCCTTCATCCCCGAAGTGCCCGGCGCCGAATTCGGCATCACCTCCAATGAGGCCTTCGATCTTCCAACGCTTCCCAAAACCATCCTCATCGAGGGCGGTGGCTATATCGCTGTTGAATTCGCGACCATCTTTGCCGGTCTCGGCGTCGATACGACCCTGATCTATCGCGGCGATTGCATCCTGCGCGGCTTTGACGAAGACATGCGCCGTGGTCTTGAAGCCGCGCTCACCACCCGTGGCGTCCGGACCATCTATCAAACCACGATCGCCTCGCTCGCCAACGCTGGCGATAAGGTCCAGGCGACCCTGAGCGACGGCATCACTGCGCCATTCGATGCCGTCATGTTCGCCACCGGGCGCCGCGCCAACACCACTGGCCTTGGCCTTGAAACCGCAGGCGTCAAACTCAACGACAATGGCAGCATCGCCGTCGACGCCTATTCGCAGTCTTCGACCCCCTCGATCTATGCCGTCGGCGACGTCACGGGCCGCGCGCAATTGACTCCCGTTGCGATCCGCGAAGGCTGGTACTTTGCCGAGACCGTCTACAACAACAATCCGCAGAAGGTCGATTATTCGCTGATCCCGACGGCCGTCTTCAGCGAACCTGAGATTGGCGTCGTAGGCCTCACCGAGGAAGAAGCCGCCACCCATGGCGATGTCGACGTCTACCTCGCGCGTTTTCGCCCCATGCAGAATACGCTCTCGACCCGCACCGAGCGCATGGTGATGAAGCTCATCACCGAAAAGGACGAAGGCAAGGTCCTCGGCGTCCACATCTTTGGTCCCGGCGCAGGTGAAATGATCCAGCTTGTCGGCGTCGCCATGAGCATGGGTGCGACCAAAAAAGACCTCGATCGCACCATCGCGCTCCACCCTACGGCCGCAGAAGAACTCGTGACCTTCAAGTCCCCGAGCTACACTTATCGCGACTGCAAGAAGGTGGGGTAGACGGCAAAGTCTGGTTTGGACTTGGCAGCCCGTGTAGGTATTGCTAGACCGCCCCAACCCGCAAGATGCCCCGCGTGAGCGAGATGACCATGACCACTTGGACCCCCAGCAGCTGGCGCGAAAAGCCTGTTCTTCAGGTTCCCGCCTATCCCGATGCCGCTGCCTTGGCTGAGGCCGAGCGTCAACTTGCTTCGTTCCCGCCGCTGGTTTTTGCCGGCGAGGCGCGTGAACTCAAGTCTCGCCTCGCGGCCGTCGCCCGCGGCGAAGCCTTCCTCCTTCAAGGTGGCGATTGCGCCGAAAGCTTTGCCGAACATGGCGCGGACCACATCCGCGACTTCTTCCGCGTCTTTCTGCAGATGGCGGTGGTCCTCACCCATGGCGGCTCCAAGCCCGTGGTGAAGGTCGGCCGCGTCGCCGGCCAGTTCGCCAAGCCCCGGTCGGCCGATACCGAAACCATCGAAGGCGTCGAGCTGCCGAGCTATCGCGGCGACATCATCAACGCCATCGAGTTCACCGAAGCCGCGCGCGTGCCCGATCCCGATCGCATGTTGCAGGCCTATCGCCAGTCGGCCGCGACGCTTAATCTGCTTCGCGCCTTCTCCATGGGTGGCTATGCCGAACTGACGCGCATCCACGAATGGACCATGGGCTTCATGAAGGGGTCCAACTGGAACGTTCGCTTCGAGGAAGTCGCCCGCAAGATCGACGATGCCATCACCTTCATGTCGGCGCTCGGTCTCAATCCGGACAATACGCCCGCGCTCAAGCAGACGAGCTTTTACACCAGCCACGAAGCCCTGTTGCTTGGTTATGAAGAGTCGCTGACCCGTCGCGATTCCATCTCCAACAATTTTTACGCGACCTCCGGCCATATGCTTTGGATCGGCGACCGCACCCGCCAGCCCGATGGCGCGCACGTCGAATACTTCGCCGGCATTCACAATCCCATCGGCATCAAGTGCGGCCCAAGCCTTGCCAATGACGATCTCCTGCGCCTCCTCGATCGCCTAAATCCGACCGATGAAGCCGGCCGCATCACGCTGATCTCGCGCTTCGGTGCCGATAAAGTTCACGAACATCTGCCGCGTCTCGTTGAGACCGTTCAAAAGGCTGGCCGCACCGTCGTCTGGTGCTGCGACCCGATGCACGGCAATACGATCAAGGCCTCGACCGGCTACAAGACCCGCCCCTTCGACCGCGTCCTCACCGAAGTACGCAATTTCTTCGAAGTGCACCGCGAAATGGGCACCTATGCCGGCGGCGTCCACATCGAAATGACCGGCGACGATGTCACTGAATGCGTCGGCGGCCTGTCGGCAGTAACAGAGACAACACTGGCCGATCGCTACAACACCTATTGCGACCCTCGCCTCAATGCGAGCCAGGCGCTGGAGCTGGCTTTCCTGGTTGCCGAGGAAGTGCACGCCCAGAAGCCCCCCGCCCAGCGGCGGCTTGCGGGCGAATAGACCAGCGCCAAGAGTGAACTTGAGAGGCGGCCGCGCGTTCATCATCGGCGCGCGGTCTTTTCTTTGCCCGCTTCCAGGCCAAGGACAGTGCCGCGCAAGAGTGAGTAGGTAATGCCGAGATCTCTGTTTCCCCTGGCCGCACCCGAGGTCCGCGCTGAACTTGAGCGCGATCCAACTGTCAAATTGCTCAATGATTATGATTGGTCGAGCAATCCCCTCGGTCCGATCCCCGATTGGCCGGAAAGCCTCAAAGGCGCTGTGCGCTTGATGATGGTCGCCTCGACCCCCATGGTCATGATGGTCGGCCCGCAAGCCATCCTTATCTATAACGATGCCTATGGCGTCTTCGCCGGCCAGCGCCACCCCGAGATCTTTGGCATGCCAGCCCTCGAAGCCTGGCCCGAGATCGCCGATTTCAATCGCCAAAACGTCGAGCGCGGCCTGACCGGCGAGTCATGGACGCTGAACGACCAGGAACTACTGCTTAATCGTCACGGAGCGCCCGAAACCAGCTGGATGGACCTTCATTACAGCCCCATCATGGGGGACGATGGCTATTCCATGGGTACGCTTTGTATTGTCCATGAAACCACGGCCCGTATCCTGGCCGAAAAGGCCCTCGCGCGTAGCGAAGAGCGGCTGACCCTTGCCCTCTCGAGCTCAGCCCTCGTCGGCACCTGGGATTGGGACACAATCAACAATATCGTCACGGCCGACGATCAGTTCGCCAATCTCTACAATGTCGATTCCCAGATCGCCGGCCTCGGCGCGCCCATCGAGCAATATCTGCTGGCGGTCGAACATGAGGACCTGCCGCGCGTAAACGACGACCTCCAGCGCTCTTTCTCCACTGGCGCCGACTTTCGCAGCGAATACCGCGTTGTTGCCCCAGATGGCACGCGCCGGTGGGTTGTGGCTTCTGGCCGTCCCCGCTTCAATGCCGAAGGTCAGGTCTATCGTTTCCCAGGTGTTGCGATCGACATCACCGAGCAGCGCCGTGCCGCCGAGGCGCTCGCCAAAAGCGAGCTTGAATTCCGCACCCTCGCCGACACCATGCCGCAGATGATCTGGGCCACCCAGCCGGATGGCTACCACGACTACTATAACGCCCGCTGGTACGAGTTCACCGGCATGCAACCGGGCACCACCGACGGCGAAGGCTGGAACGACATGTTCCACCCTGACGATCAGGAAGAAGCCTGGAAGCGCTGGCGTCACTCGCTCGAAACCGGTGAGCCCTACCAGATCGAATATCGCCTCCGCCATCACAGCGGCGAATATCGCTGGACCCTTGGTCGCGCCCTGCCGATCGTCGACAACAACGGACGCATTCTGCGCTGGATCGGCACCTGCACCGATATCCACGAGTCGCGAAAGGCCGCCGAGGAGCGCGAGCTTGTCGCTCAGGAACTCAGCCACCGCATCAAGAACATCTTTGCGGTGCTCACCGGCATCGTGTCTCTGTCGGCCCGTGGCCGCCCGGATATCAAGCCCTTCGCCGATCAGTTGCGTCAGCGTATCTTTGCGCTTGGCGAGGCCCACGACTTCGTGCGCCCCCAGACCTACCTGTCGGAAAGCTCGAAGGGGCAGGGGACCTTGTCCGCGCTGGTCGCTCGCCTCCTCCGTCCATACGAGGGCGAAGATGGATCGAGCCGGATCCGCTATGCGGGTGACGACACCATCATTGACGATGCCGCAGCTACGCCCCTAGCGCTTCTCTTTCACGAGCTTGCCACCAATGCTGCGAAATATGGCGCGCTGCAGGGGCCCGATGGTTGGGTCGATCTCACAGGTCGGCGCGAAGGCGACGACTTCCACCTCACCTGGAAAGAGCGCGGTGGCCCTAGCACCTCGGCCCCAGCCCAGCTATTCGGCTTCGGATCGCGCTTGATCGAACTGTCCGTCACCGGCCAGATGCGCGGTCAGATCGAGCGTCTGTGGGAAGATGATGGTCTCAAGGTCGAGCTGACATTACCGCTCGCTTCGCTTATGCGCTCAAGCCGCCTGCAGGTAGAAAAAACAGAGGACGCCTGAGGCGTCCCAAAATCGTCGTTAGATGTTTGTTTGTCTGGCTCAAGTGGCCTGTTGCGTTCCGCCACCGGGCCAATCGAAAAGACGTAAGCGTCTTGGCGGTCTCGCGTCAGCTTCAGCGCGTTTTGCCATGGCATAATCCACGACTTCGCGCAGGTCACGTTCGGCGATAGGCTTGGAGACTACCCCGATCGTGCCCGGAACGCCGGCGCCAAGTTGCGCTGGGTTGGCCGTCAGGAATATGACGCTTGCACCATGAGTCTGGGCCAGGATTTTGCCGATTTCGATGCCGGTGGGTCCATCGCGCAGGTTGAGGTCGACAAGCGCGATTTCAGCTTCGCTGGCGTGACGCAACGCGCTCTTCTTGTCAGCAGCGATGCCGATAGGCTCATGGCCCATTTCCGCGACGATCTGCTCGATCTCGGAAGCGACGAATATCTCGTCTTCAACAATGAGAACGCGACACGGCATCAAACGACAGTCTTCTGACTAATACCCATTTGACACAAACTCCTGAAGCGCAATGTGGTTGCATGCCGAAACGACGAAATCTCGACGTCGACTGTCAGGATGATCCTCGGAAGTTACCAAAGCGAAAACTTCCGGCGGACTGATTTAGCGGAACATTAACCCTAATGATCGATAAACGTTCCACGATCCAATGTTTGCGTACCAGGGGAGTTGGTGATGAAGCTCTATGCAGTCGGCGTTCTTGCAGGCCTTGCCACTGTCTCTTCTGCAACGGTATTCGCTGCTGACTATGGCGCACTCCCTCCATTGCGTCCGGCTTATCCGCAAGAGTGGGAAACCCCAGCCAGCGATCCACTCAGGATCGAACTGGGTGTGCGCTATTGGTACTCGATCGGCAAGCAGGACCACCAGATCGGCAACTATAGCCAGTCGGTCGACAGCAAGAGCCATGTTGGTGAAGTCTTCGCACGCGTCGAGGATCATTCGACCCGCTCCTACCTCGAAGCCTTCGGCGGCTACGGCGTCGCTCATGAGGGCACATACACCACCAATGGCGGTACCCCGCAGACACTACCCGCTTACCGCCTTGGCTATGCAGGCGCTGATTTTGCCTATCTCCCCTTCGGGGGGGATAGCGTCGGCCTGGGCTTCATCACAGGCTATCAGTACACCAACGATAGCCCCGATACGGGCCGAGCGAACTTCTACACGGGTGGCACGACAGAGATTGCCCCCGATATTTACAGGCTTTCGGGCGGCGACAGCAAAATCAACAATTTCGAGATTCATCAACTCAAACTGGGCCTCGCCACCAAGTTCGACACGGGTAGCTTTGACATCCTCGGCGAAGCGGCCGCCATTCCATATTCCTGGATTACCGGCACGTACGGTGCCTATCAGGGCGCACCGCTAGGTCCATACTTTGGTCAGGGGTCGGCTGCCGCCGTAAACGGTCATGCCTACGGCGCGACGGGCAAACTCATGGTTGGCTTCAAACCAACAGAAAATCTGGCGATCCGGCTTGGTGGACGTGCTACCTATTTGACCGGTCAGTATGACGTTACATACAATACGTACCAGGTGACCCAGCCGGCTACAGCGGGGGACCCACCAACGGTTTCGCAGCAGAACTACATCTCGAACAACAATCCCTTCTCGATGCTCCGCTATGGCGCGCTGCTCGAAGTCGCTGGCAGCTTCTAGTCCAGTGCTTGCTCTTGGCAGGGCCAGAGGCTAAGTCTTGCCCGCGTTCGGCCGCGGGCCGAGCGGCCCGTCCATATCCATTAGGCAGCTTCCGTGACCGACCAGCTCAGAATTGCGCTCGCCCAGCTCAATCCCAAGGTCGGCGACCTTCCAGGTAATCTCGCATTGGCGCGCAAGGCGCTGGCCGATGCCGTTTCGGCCAAGGCCGATATCCTGATGCTGTCCGAGCTTTTCCTCACCGGTTATTTCCCGGATGATCTGCTCTTCAAGCCTCAGTTTCTCGCCGATGCCAAGGCCGCCGCCGAAGCCCTGATCGCCGATACTGCCGGGACCGATGTCACATTGATCCTGCCCACCATCTGGCAGGAAAATTCCGCGCTCCACAACGCCGTGCTCGTCGCCGAAAATGGCGCGATCACGGCCAAGCGGTATAAGCGTGAACTGCCCAACAACGACGTCTTTTACGAAAAGCGCTATTTTACTGCCGGACCCTTGCCGCACCCCGTGACCATCAAGGGCGTGTCGGTCGGTATCCCGATCTGCGAGGACATCTGGCACCCTTGGGCCTGCGAACATCTTGTGCGTGAAGGCGCCGAAATCCTGCTCTGCCCTAATGGCTCGCCCTATTGGACGAACAAGCAGCACGTCCGCAAGGAACTGGTGCGCAAGCACGCTATCGAGCATGACGTCCCGCTGATCTACCTCAACCAGGTCGGTGGTCAGGACGAACTGGTTTTCGATGGCGCCTCCTTTGCCATCGCACCCGGCGACAAGCTCGTCCTCCAGGCAAAGTCCTTCGAAACCGACTTCCTTGTCTCCGATTGGCATCGAGAAGGCGAGAGCTGGACCTCGACCAATGGTCGCCTCGAAGATTTGCCGTCGATCGACGAAGCTCCATGGCGCGCTGCCGTTCTCGGCCTCCGCGATTACGTCCATAAAAACGGCTTCAATCGCGTTGTGCTCGGCCTTTCGGGTGGCATCGATAGTGCCGTCGTCGCCGCCATGGCCGTCGATGCTTTCGGACCTGAAAAAGTCCACTGCATCATGCTGCCCTATCGCTACACGTCTGAAGAGAGCCTCCGCGACGCCAAGGATTGCGCCACCCGCCTCGGCGTCCGTTACGACGTCGTCGCCATCGGTGATCCGGTCGACAACGCGCTCCGCGAGCTTGCGCCTGTATTCGGCGATCGCCCGCTCGATACCGCCGAGGAAAACATCCAGTCGCGCATGCGCGGCACGATCCTCATGGCCGTGTCCAACAAGCTCGGCTCCATGCTCCTGACCACCGGCAACAAGAGCGAAATGGGCGTTGGCTATGCCACCATCTATGGCGACATGAACGGCGGCTATAATCCGCTCAAGGACATGTTCAAGATGGAAGTCTATGCCCTTGCCGATTGGCGCAATAAGCACACGCCCGGCGATAGCCTTGGCCCGAGCGGTGAGGTCATCCCGCAATCCATCATCGACAAGGCCCCAAGTGCCGAGCTCCGCCCCGATCAAACCGATCAGGACAGCCTGCCACCCTATCCCGTGCTCGACGATATTCTCCGCTCCATCGTTGAAGAAGAGATGAGCCTCGGAGAAGTCGTTGCCCGCGGCCACGAGCCGGCTCTGGTCAAGCGTATCGAGCGCCTGCTCAATATCGCCGAATATAAGCGCCGCCAGTCCGCGCCGGGTCCGAAGCTGACCGCCCGGGCCTTCGGCCTCGGCCGCAAATATCCCATCACCAATGGTTACAAGGATCAGACCGTCGGATGACAGTCGTACGCTGGGCGCCGTCCCCCACGGGCCGCATTCACCTCGGCAATGCCCGTCCGGCGCTGCTCAACTGGTTTTTCGCCCGCCGCAATGGCGGACGTTACATCCTCCGCATGGACGACACGGACCTCGCGCGCTCGACGCGCGAATCCGCCGATGGCATCGAGGTCGATCTCGCTTGGCTCGGCGTCACGCCCGATCTCCTCGTCCGCCAGTCTGAGCGCACTGCGCTTTATGATAACGCCCGCGACCAGCTTATCGCCTCCGGCCGCCTCTACCCCGCCTACGAAACCGAAGACGAACTTGACCGCAAGCGCGCCCGCGCGCGCCTCCTCGGCAAACCACCGATCTATGATCGCGCCGCGCTCAGTCTGACGGACGAACAGAAAGCCGCCTACGAAGCCGAAGGCCGCAAACCCCATTGGCGTTTCAAGCTCGATGGTCGCCCGGTTCAATTCAACGATCTGATCAAGGGCCCGCAGACGGTCAACACCGCTTCCATGTCTGACCCGGTGCTGATCCGCGCCGACGGCTCCTATCTCTATACGCTCCCCTCCGTTGTCGACGATATCGACCTCGCGATCACCCATGTGATCCGTGGCGAGGACCACGTCTCCAACACCGGCACGCAGATCGAGATCATCGAAGCCCTGGGTGGCGCTGTCCCGACCTTTGCCCACCACAATCTTCTCACCGATGCAGCCGGCCAGGGCTTTTCCAAGCGCTTGGGCTCGCAGTCGATTTCCGATTTCCGCGATGAAGGCTACGAGCCGCTCGCCATCGCCATCATGGCGACCCTGACCGGCACCAGCATGCCGATCGAGCCCTATCCGAGCCTAGACGCCATCGCCGAAAAACTCGACTTCTCGATGATTTCGCATGGCTCGGCCCGCTTCGATCCCGCTGAACTCGACAGCCTCAACGCCCGCCTTCTCCACACCATGCCCTACGAAGAAGCGTTTCCGCGCCTCTCTTCGCTCGGGCTCGAAGGCGAAGCGATCTGGACTCTTCTGCGCGAAAACCTCGTGCGCTTCCCCGATATCGCCGAATGGTCAAAGGTCGTCACCGGCCCGATAGAGCCGGTCATTGCCAATGAAGATCAGGAATTCCTGGCTCTCGCCAAGGCTATGCTGCCGCTTGAACCTTGGGACGAAACCACCTGGTCCACTTGGACCACTGCGCTCAAGGGTGCGACCGGCCGAAAGGGCAAGGCTTTGTTCCTGCCCCTTCGCCTCGCCCTGACAGGCCGCCACGATGGCCCCGAGCTTAAGTCCCTGCTTGTCCTGCTTGGGCGTACGGCGTGTCTGGACCGACTACCCTGACAGCCTTGCCATCGAAGTGAACGATCCGCAGTTCCGCTTCTTCCGCGGTCTGATTGGCATTGGGCCGCACAGCCACTTCGCCGGGGCCTGACGGCCTCGGGCGGGGCAGGGGGACGTCGATCAGCGCCACTGAGGCAACGGCCTCGACCGGCGCTGGCGCCACAGCCTGCTGCGTCGGCACGCTGCCGCGCGGATCGCGCAGCGGCATCGGAAATTTCAGCCCATTGATGTCGAGCATCGTCCGGCCGCTGCCGCCATCGTCAGTCGCGACACTCACCGTGCCGGCCGATTGCGGCGCGACTTTGCAAGTCGCCTTGATGTCGAAATTGGTGCGATAGGCGAAGGCTGTCGGCAGGCTCGTATAGGCCGAACCCGACATATTCCGCATCTGCTCCGGCTCTTGCCCGGGATTGTCATAGTAGTAGAGATCAACCTGGGTGTTGGGACACATCGCCTGGCATTGCTGGGCGT
Organism: Devosia sp. Leaf64; assembly: GCF_001421945.1. Taxonomy (NCBI): domain Bacteria; kingdom Pseudomonadati; phylum Pseudomonadota; class Alphaproteobacteria; order Hyphomicrobiales; family Devosiaceae; genus Devosia; species Devosia sp. Leaf64. The sequence goes on from NZ_LMLO01000021.1 coordinate 131,849, forward strand.
CATTCCCGACATATTCGGTCAGGGTCGAATAGCTGATGGGCCAGAAATAGCCGTCCGAGAGGCGCACGCAGACCGTGCGGACCGTGTTGTAGCCCTGATTGCCCCAATAGTCCCCGCCGTCGATGAAATCGCCATTGGTGAAATCGCCCTCGGTGGTCGAACCGAAAACGCGATCGAAAATCGATTGGCGATCCTGGCTAAAGGTAGCGCTCGAGCCGCCATTGCAACCAAAGCGCGCCATTTCCTGCAAAATGGCCTCGCGCTGCTGGGCGACGGCATTGGCCGTGTCGACAGATTGCGAAACCTGCGCATAATCCTCGCGCAGCCGCAAAACCGTTCGCCCGATCTGCTGGCATTGCCGGGTCAAAACCTGGCCGGCCCGCGCCGCATCATTGCAGCCTTCGCGAATATATTGGCTTTCCGCATTTTGCACGTCGCGCTGCAATTGCTGCGCCGCCGACGAATTGCCCCCGCGCTGCCGGAAATCGCCATTGCGGTCGAACTGGCGCAGCGCGCCATTGAGCTGGTTGCACTGTGCCGATTGGGCATAGACGGTTTGCACATCAAGCGTAAACATCAGCGCTGCAAAAGCCAGCAGCAGAGGCACGCGAAGGCCGGAAAAAGATATGCGCACGAAATGGTCCTGTTCGGCGGCCGCAACCTGTGGCCATGTCTCGCCCTTAAGACATCGCTAGGGCAAGTTGCAACACTATAACAATGCCTGACCGCGCCGGTAGCGCTGCCGGGCAACACATAAAGGGAGATCGTTCGCTCATGAAACTCGCTACCCTGCGCGCCAACCGTCCGGATGGCCAATTGGTCGTGGTCTCTAACGATCTCACCCGCTGCGTCTCCGCGGGCCGAATTGCCCCAACGCTGCAGGCCGCGCTCGATGATTGGCAGCGCCTGTCGCCCGAGCTTTCAGCGCTCGCTACCCAGTTGGACAAAGGCGAAATCGCCGGCCAACCCTTCGAACCCACCACCGCGCTTGCCCCCCTCCCGCGCGCCTATCAGTGGATCGACGGCGCTGGCTATATGAGCCACCTCGAACGCGTCCGCTCCCTCAAGGGAAGTCGCGATGCGGAGCTACAATCGGTTCGCCCCCTGATCTACCAGGGCGGCTCCGATTCGCTTTCCGCCGCCACCGATCCCATCGTCATCCCCGAAGATGATCTCGCGCTTGATTTCGAAGTCGAGCTCGCCGCCATCATCGGCCCCGTGCCCATGCGTCCGAGCCGCGAACAGGCCGCCGCTGCCATTCGCCTCATCACCGTCTGCAACGACGTTTCCCTCCGCCGTCTCGTCGCCGACGATCTGCAAAACGGCTTCGGGTTCTTCCACTCAAAGCCTTCGACCTCATTCGCTCCCGTCGTTGTCACACCCGATGCGCTCGGCGATCGCTGGCGCGACAACAAGCTCCATCTCCCCATTCGCGTCGAGGTCAACGGCACGCTCTACGGTCAACCCAATGCCGGCGTCGATGTCCACTTCGATTTCGTCGATCTCATCATCGAAGCCGCGCGTACCCGACAGTTGACCGCCGGCACCATTATCGGCTCGGGCACGATCGCCAACCACCACGACTCTACGCTCCCGATCAAAGAAGATGGCATCGGCTTTGGCTGCATCGCCGAAGCGCGCACCGCCGAAAAGGTGAAATTCGGCAAAGCCCGCACGCCCTTCCTCAAGCCCGGCGACAGTGTCCGCATCGCCGCCATCGGCACGGGCAATCGCTCGGTTTTCGGCGATATCCGGCAGACCGTCGTGGCTCTTTCGCCGCGCCCCTAATTCGGTAACATTCCCGTGTTGACGTTGGGAGCGTCAACTCCGCGTGCCACTGTCGCATTGTCGAGTGGGGGAGCTTGGCGAACTCACTGGCCGTTGGAGCGGCTGGTTCATGTCAATCACGTTGAGGGTGCAGTTTTGATGGTCCTTTCGAAGTTCTCCGGTATCGCCATAGCCGCCCTGCTCGCTGCAGGCACGGTCGCGGTTATGGCCCAGGACGCTTTTACGCCTCCGGCGACGCCTGAAGAGGCTGTCACCGTTCGCGAGGCGATGATGAAGGAAAATGGCGGCATCCTGCGCCAAGCCGGCAACCTCACCGGTGCCGACGCCGTCGCCGCCATGACGACCCTGCGCGATAACTATAGCCACATTCCGGCGCTCTTCCCTGAAGGCTCCAATGTCGGCGAGTCCGAAGCCCTTCCCGCCATCTGGGAAAATTGGGAAGCTTTCACCGCCATCGCCGATGCCGGCGTGACCGCTGCAGAACAGGGTATCGCAGCCGCCGAAGCTGGCGATGCCGCAGCCTATGCCGAAGCTGTCAAGGCCATCGGCGCCACCTGTGGCCAGTGCCACCAGCAATTCCGGAGCTAACCCGTACGGGTTAGTTAACTCCGCAGAGATCGTCCCTTGGGATGATGTTCGCCTCCAAAGCGAAATGGGCGGCCTTCGGGTCGCCCTCTTTTCTTTTGGCTCTTGATTTATTTGGTCCGCCCGGCCAATCTCAGCTCATGAAGACCAAGTGCACCATTATCGCCTGCATTATTACCTGCTAACCCAAGCGTTGGCGGAGCAGTCTTCTTCATCCAAAATTCTCTGAAGATAGAGGCCTCCCGCCAGAGCCCCAATGTGTCTGGCCCACAAGGACCTCTCGATGACCACGGCAAAGCCGCAGATCAGCCTCTACAACACGCTCACCCGCACCAAGGCGCCCTTCGCGCCCATGGATGCGAACAATGTGCGCATGTATGTCTGCGGCCCGACGGTCTATGACTTCGCCCATATCGGCAATGCCCGCCCCGTCATCGTCTTCGACGTGCTCTTCCGTATGCTGCGCCACGTCTATGGCGAGAGCCACGTCACCTATGTGCGCAACATCACTGACGTTGACGACAAGATCAACGCCCGCGCCCTGCGCGATTTCCCCGATCTGCCGCTTAACGAAGCCATCCGCAAGGTCACAGAAAAGACCGAGAACCAGTTCCTCGCCGACGTAAAGGCGCTGGGCACCCTCGCGCCCACCCATCAGCCGCGCGCCACCGAAAATATCACCGAGATGCAGACCCTCATCTCCTCGCTTATCGAGCGCAACCACGCCTATAACACCAATGGCGAAGTGCTCTTCCGCACCCGCTCCATGGCAGACTATGGCCAGCTCTCCGGTCGTAATCTCGAAGACAATCTCGCCGGCGCCCGCATCGCGGTCGAAGCCCACAAGGAAGACCCGGCAGATTTCGTCCTCTGGAAACTGTCCTCGGAAACCGAACCCGGCTGGGACAGCCCCTGGGGCCGCGGCCGCCCCGGTTGGCACATCGAATGCTCCGCCATGTCCGAGCGTTACCTCGGCAAAACCTTTGATATCCATGGCGGCGGGCTCGACCTGATCTTCCCGCACCACGAAAACGAAATCGCCCAGTCCCGCTGCGCCCATGGCACCCACGCCATGGCCAATGTCTGGATGCACAACGGTTTCCTCCAGGTCGAAGGACAGAAAATGTCCAAGAGCCTCGGGAACTTCGTCACCATCAACGAGCTCCTCGAAACCGGCGCCATGGGCGGACGCGCCTGGATCGGTGAAGTCCTGCGCCTCGCCATGTTGATGACGCACTATCGCGAGCCCATTGACTTCACCGTCAAACGTCTCGAAGAAGCCGAAACCAAACTCCGCGACTGGCAACGCGCCGCCCGCGGCGCAACGGTGTCCGAGGGCGACGACCCCGACGCCTCCGTCGTCAACGAACTCGCCGACGACCTCAACTTCCACCGCGCCAGCGTCGCCCTCGATTTCATCGCCAAGAAGGCCAACCGCGAAGAGGGCAATGCCAAACACTGCCTCGCCGCCACCCTAAAATTCCTCGGCTTCAGCCTCGACAGCCTCCTTGACTCCAACGACGGCTGGGAAGCCCCCGCCCACATCGCCAACGCCATCGCCACCCGCCTCGAAGCCCTCAACGCCAAGGATTTCGCAAAGGCAGACGCCATCCGCAACGAACTGGCAGAGCAGGGCGTCGCCTTGCTCGACTACAAGGATGAGAATGGCCAGCGAGCGACCAAGTGGGAAGTGAAGAGGTGAGCACAGAACACCCCTCATCCGTCGCTGCGCGCCACCTTCTCCCACAAGGGGAGAAGGAAGGTCTGGTGTTTGCCGATAGATCTATCCCACCCACCAGCCCCCCTTCTCCCCTCGTGGGAGAAGGTGCCCGAAGGGCGGATGAGGGGCTTCGTGTCGTGCCGCAGGCAAATTTGCTCCGGTGGAGCAAATTTAGGCGAGAAGGCCATGAGAGCTACGCTCGAATGGCGGGGCTGCTGTGGAATTTTTTCGTTCTCCTGACACCTCCTGTCACCACCCACCAATCCTCATGGCCTCCTCACCAAAGGAGTCTCCCCCATGCTTGATCACGTCGGAATTCTCGTCGCAGACTGGACCAAATCCCGCGCCTTCTACGACGCCGCCTTTGCTCCCCTCGGCTACACCATGCTCGCCGAAGTCCCCGAGCAATATACCGGCGGCGTCAGGGTCGGCGGCTATGGCAATCAAAAGCCCGATTTCTGGCTGACCGAAAGCAAGGACGTCGGTCCTGGCCGCCACTATGCTTTCGCCGCCGCTGATCATGCCGCAGTCGACGCCTTCTATTCTGCCGCCATGGCCAATGGCGGTCGAGATAATGGCGGCCCCGGTCCGCGCCCGCATTATCATGAGCATTATTACGGTGCCTTCGTCATCGATCCCGATGGCAACAATGTCGAAGCGGTGTGTCATGCCCCCAAGTGAAGAACACGCCGGCGGATGCCAGTGTGGCGCGGTGCGTTTCCGCGTCACCCGGCTCGGCCGGCCCTCGATCTGCCATTGCCGCATGTGCCAAAAGGCATTCGGCGGCTTCTTTGGCCCCCTGGTCACCGCGCACAATGCCGCCTGGACCCGGGGTGAACCCAAGTGGTTCCAGAGCTCCAACGCCGCCCGCCGCGCCTTTTGCGGCGAGTGCGGCACCCCGCTCGCCTATGAGACCCGCTTCGGCCTAGAACTTGCGATCGGCGCCTTCGACGATCCGACCGTCGCCGCACCCGAAATCCAGGTCAACCCGCACGACAAGCTGCCGTTTTTCGATAATCTGACCAAAATTCCCGTCCGCCATGAAGTCAGCGACGAATGGCGCGATTTCCTGACCGGCATACACTCCAATCAGCACCCCGATCACGACACCGCCGATTGGCCGCCAAAGGAGCAGCCCTGATGGACCGCTACAAGATGGACGTCAGTGGCGGTTGCCAATGCGGCGCCGTGCGCTATCACGCAACGGAAATGTTCGACAACGCGCATATCTGTCACTGTCGCATGTGCCAAAAGGCGGTGGGCAATATCTTTGCCGCGCTCGTCGCCGCCCCCCGCGAAGTCATCACCTGGACCCGCGGCACCCCGGCGCGTTTTCGCTCCTCCGACCACGTCGATCGCGGCTTCTGCAGCCAGTGCGGCACGCCCCTGTTTTACGAGGACGTCACCGGCAACCGGGTGAATTTCACCATCGGCTCGCTCGACCACCCCGAGCTATTCCCGCCCCATATAAATGACGGCAATGAAGCGCGCGTGCCTTGGTTCGAAACGCTCCCCACGCTCGCACATGGCGGCGAAACAGGCACAAGGGACGACGACAACGCCTCGTGGGCCGCTGCAATCGCGGCCTCCAATCACCAGCACCCCGACCACGACACGGCCACCTGGCCGCCAAAAACCTAAAAAGACTAGAGACCAAAATGTCCCGAGACCGCCTCTACCTTTTCGACACGACCCTGCGCGATGGCGCGCAGACGGCCGGCGTAGAATTCTCGCTCGAGGACAAGATCGCCATTATTGATCTGCTGGAAGAGCTTGGCGTCGACTACATCGAAGGCGGCTATCCCGGTGCCAACCCGGTCGACACCGCCTTCTTTGAAGAGAAGCGCACAAAAAAGGCCGTGTTCACCGCCTTCGGCATGACCAAGCGGGCAGGGCGCTCAGCGTCTAACGACCCCGGCGTCCAAGCCCTCGTCAATTCGGCCGCCCCTGCCACCTGCTTTGTCGCAAAAGCCTGGGACTATCAGGTCCAGCTCGCCCTCGGCTCCACCACCGACGAACACCTCGAAGGCCTGGCCGACACCGTCCGCACCGCCGCCGCTTCCGGCAAGGAAGTGCTCATCGACCTCGAGCACTTCTTCGACGGTTTCAAAGCCAATCCCGAATACGCGCTCTCCTGCGTTACGACCGCGCTTGATGCCGGCGCCCGCTGGGTCGTCCTTTGTGACACCAACGGCGGCACCATGCCGGCCGAAATCCGCACCATCGTCGGCACGGTTCTTAAATTCGCGCCGGGCGACAAGCTCGGCATCCACCCGCACGACGATACCGGCCAGGCTGTCGCCAATGCGCTGGCCGCCGTCGAAGCCGGTGTGCGCCAAGTTCAGGGCACGCTCAACGGCCTCGGCGAACGCTGCGGCAATGCCAATTTGATTACCCTGATCCCCACGCTGGTTTTAAAACCCTATTACGCCGAGCGCTTCGAAACCGGCATCACGCCCGCCCATCTCGAACGCCTCACCCATATCTCCCGCGCCTTCGACGATCGCCTCAACCGTGCCCCAGCGCGCCAGGCGCCCTATGTCGGCGCCGCCGCCTTCGCCACGAAAGCCGGCATCCACGCCTCAGCCCTTCTCAAGGATTTTTCGACCTACGAGCACGTGCCGCCCGAAACTGTGGGCAATGAGCGCGCCATCATGGTCTCCCAGCAGGCCGGAAAATCCAACCTGCTCACAGCCCTCGCGCGCCACAACATCACTCTCGAAAAAGACGATCCCCGCCTCGAAAAGCTCCTCGCCACGGTCAAGCAACGCGAAGCCCGTGGCTATTCCTATGACGGCGCCGATGCCTCCTTCGCCGTCCTCGCCCGCTCCGTTCTCGGCACGCTGCCGAGCTTTTTCGACGTCGAACATTATCGCGCCATGGTCGAGCGCCGCCACAATGCCCAGGGCGAAGAGATCACCGTCACTGAGGCGGTGGTCAAAGTCCGCGTTGTGGGCGAATTGCTGATGTCAGTCGCCGAAGGCAATGGCCCCGTCAACGCGCTCGATCAGGCCTTGCGAAAAGATCTCGGCATCTATTCCGCCCGGATCGAGGATCTTGAGCTGGTCGATTTCAAGGTCCGTATCCTCGACGGCGGCACGGGCGCGGTCACCCGTGTACTGGTCGAGAGCAAGGACAGCACAGGCGAGCGTTGGACGACGATCGGCGTTTCTTCCAACATCATTGATGCGTCCTTTGAAGCTCTGTATGAATCAATCACATACAAGCTGTTGAAGACTGAGGCGGTGCAGTCGACCACAGTGATGGCGACTTCTCGGCCGGTGCAAAAAGCCACCGGCTGACAACCGTCCGGGAGGACAAACTGGCCGAAACTGCTCCAAAACGCCCCCTTGCTCTCACCATTGGGGCAGTCGCCGTCACATTACTTGTCATCCTCGGCATTTTCGCCGCGCCTACCATTTCAACCTGCTTCAATAGTCCCGATGGCATGGGCCAGTGCATCAGGGGCAAGTTCACCGAAGCCGGCCTATTCCCGCCCGCGCCCGTCACCGAAGTCGCCGAAACGACTGCGCCGGCGACCCCGGCTGAAACGCCCGCCACGCCTACCGAACCCGAAGGCGAGTTGACGGCGCCAGCGCTCGACGTCACCCCGCCGGCCGAAACCACGCCCGAAGTGCCGCAGGGCATCGTTGCGGCCACCTTCGGCCTTCTCCGCGCCGAGCCCGATGGCTCCGTCGTCATCGCCGGCAGCGGCCAGCCCGGCAGCGAAGTGGACGTCTTTTCCGACGACAAGCTTATCGGCACGGCAAAAGTGGAATCCTCAGGCGATTGGGTCCTCGTGCCCGATAGCCCACTGCCAACAGGCGGCGTTGAAATCACCCTTGCCGAACACGGCAAGACCGAGCGCGCCGATCAGTCTTTCGTCGTCGTCGTCGATGACGACAAAACCACCCAGCCGCTCGTCGTCGCCAGCACACCGGGCCAGGCCAGCGAAATCCTCCAGGGCCTTGATCGCCCGGCAGCGACCGCCGTCGCCGCCGCGCCCGAAGTGACACAGCCAGCAGCCGCAACGCCGGAAACCGAACCCGCACCAATGGACGTCGCCGAAGCGCCCGCCGTGACACCTCCAGCACCCGCTACCACCACACCAGAGCCCACCGCGTCCCCGGCTCCCGTTGCAACACCGGCACCCGCTGCCCCACCAGCAGTGCCGGCCGAAGCCGCCACCCCGCCGGCAGAGCTAGCCTCACCGGCTGCCCCTGAAGCCGCACCTGCTGCACCCGCTCAGCCAGCAGCGACTGCCCCTGCGCCAAATACTCCCGCACCAACGGCCCCGGCCGCCGCTCCAAGCACCACGCCCCCGGCCGCGCAGACAGCAGAAACGCAACCCGCGCCGGCAACGCCAGCTGCTTCGGCAACCACACCCGCGCCCGTTGCTCCTGCAGCAACCCCACCCGCCGCCCCCGCCGCCCCTCAAGTCGCTGACGTCCCGCCCACCATCGACGCCATTGAAGTCGAAGGCGCCCGCACCTTCTTCGCCGGCAGCGGCCCCGAGGGGCGCACCGTCCGCCTTTATGTGGATGTTACCTTCGTCGCCGATTCCAAGGTCGAAGGCGGTCGCTGGCTGGTCGAAGCTGGCCCCGTCCTCTCCGCCCCCAGCCAGCGCGTCCGCGCCGACCTCCTCGGCGCCAACTCCTCGGACGTCGTCGCCCGCGCCGAAGTCGATTTCGTCGTCGATGAACCTGCAGGGCAGGGCACCGAGACTGCCGTCGCCAGCGCCGACACCTCGACCACCGCTCCGACCGCCACATCGCAGCCGGCTCCAACGCCTGCAGTGGAGCCGTCCACCACTGCGGCCACCGAGCCCGCTACCTCGGAAACGCCTACGCCAGCAGCAGAGCCAACTGCTCCCGCTGCCGCCGCCAGCACAGAGACCCCCGCGACATCCGCCGCCGATGCTGACACACTCGCCACGACGACTGAACCCGAGGCGCCTGCGCCTGCCACCTCCGTCGGAACCGCAGAAACCCCAACGCCTGCTCCCGCGCAACCCGCCGCCGAGCCTGCCGTCCCCACCATGGTCGCCGTCTCCGTCGGCGGCCCTGATGCCCAGCGCTTCGCCTCCGGCAAAGCCATCATCCGCCGCGGCGACAATCTTTGGACCATCGCCCGCCGCGTCTATGGCGAGGGCATCAAATATACCACCATCTACGACGCCAATACCGGCCAGATCCGCGACCCCGACCGCATCTACCCCGGCCAGGTTTTCAGCCTCCCCCAATAAGAAATGGCGCCCCCGGGCGCCATTTTCGTTTGACGCGGACATTCACATCACCCCCTCCCGACCTCCCCCATCAAGGGGGAGGTGAGGCATCGCGTGTGGGGCTGGGTATTGCCACACCCGCCAGCCTGACACCTCCCCTAGAGGGGGGAGGCCGGGAGGGGGTGACCTTTGCCACCCAAAACCACCTTTATCTCCGCCCCAGCGCACCCCAGGGATTGACCTTCCCCCCAATCCTCACCATGTTCATCGCAATTCACCGATTGAATTCGGCCAGCCCCATGCAAGACGACGACATTGCCAACATCATGAGAGCTTTGGGCCATCCGGTCCGGCTCAGCATTCTGCGGTTCCTCGCGAGCCAGCAGCAGCGCGAATGTTGCTGCGGCGATGTCACCGAATCCCTGCCGCTCGCCCAGTCCACTGTCTCCCAGCACATAAAGGTGCTGCTCGATGCCGGGCTAATCGAACGCAAGCCCACCGGCACGCGCAACCGCTACATGATCCGGCAGGATCGCCTGGCCGAACTCGGAACCGCCTTTGGCGGTTTGATCGATGGTCTCAATCTCCGAGCCCGACTACAGCAGGTCTCCTGAAACTGATTCTCGGTTTCGGGAATTACGATCTGCACAAAACCAATGATTAGGGCGCACAAAGCGAGCCTGAAAAACTCGCGCTGCGCTTTGAGGAAAGCGGAACTGGCCTAATGGCTGACAAACCCAATGAAAAGAAGCCGTCCGTTAACGCGGACGAAGGCTCGGTATTCTCTACCGTCCGCAATCTCTGGCCCTATATGTGGCCCGATGGCCGGCCCGATCTCAAGCTGCAGGTCGTGCTCGCCATCGGCGCTCTCCTCCTCAGCAAGGTCGCGACCACCCTCGTGCCCTTTGCCTATAAGGGCATCATCGACAATCTCGATGGCACTGATGTCGATAGCCAGTTGATGATGGGCCTGGCGATTCCCGTGGTGCTCGTCATCGCCTATGTGCTGGGCAATGTGCTCGATGCTGGCTTCCAGCAGTTGCGCGACGTTCTCTTTGCCGGCGTCGGCCAGCATGCCGTGCGCAAACTTGCCCTTCAGACCTTCCACCATATGCACCGCCTCTCGCTCCGCTTCCATCTCGCGCGGCGCACTGGCGGCCTCTCCCGCGTCATCGAGCGCGGCGTAAAAGGCATCGAAACGGTCGTCCGTTTCGCCATGCTCAATATCGCGCCCACCATCGTCGAGTTCATCGTCGTCGCCATCATCTTCGTCTGGCTCTTCGGCGTGAGCTATCTTGGCGTCCTGGTGGTGATGATCTGGGCCTATCTCTATTTCACTATCAAGGCCTCGAATTGGCGCATTTCCATCCGTCGGGACATGAACAATTCCGACACAGACGCCAATGGGAAGGCTATCGATAGCCTGCTCAATTATGAGACGGTCAAATACTTCGCCAATGAGAAGATGGAAGCCGAGCGCTATGACGGCGCCATGGCGAGTTACGAAAAGTCCGCGATCCGCATCTGGACCTCGCTCGGCTGGCTGAACTTCGGCCAGGCCGTCATCTTCTATGGCGGCTTCCTGATCATCTCGATTATGGCCATCAATGGCGTCATGGCCGGCCGCCTGACGCTGGGCGATTTCGTGTTGCTCAACACCTTCCTGATGCAGATCTATCGTCCGCTCAATTTCATTGGCTTCGTTTATCGCGAGCTCCGCCAGGGCCTCACTGATATCGAAGAGATGTTCAAGCTCCTCGATCAGGATCCAGAAATCGTCGACAAGCCCAATGCGACCCCGCTCAAGGTCACTGGTCCTGTCATCCGTTTCGAAGACGTCACCTTCCACTACGATCCCGATCGCCCGATCCTAAAGGGCGTCAGCTTCGAAGTGCCGGCCGGCAAGACTGTCGCCATCGTCGGCCCCACTGGCGCCGGCAAGTCGACCATTTCGCGTCTGCTCTATCGTTTTTACGACGTCACCGGCGGCCGCATCACCATCGATGGTCAGGACCTCCGCGATGTCACGCAGGTAAGCCTGCGCTCGACCATCGGCATGGTCCCCCAGGACACGGTACTCTTCAACGACACCATCGGCTACAATATCGAATATGGCCGCCCCGGTGCATCCGAGGAAGACATCCGCTCTGCCGCCCGCATGGCCCAGGTCGGCCCCTTCATCGAAAGCTTGCCCAAGGGTTATGAAACGCCAGTTGGCGAACGTGGCCTAAAACTGTCCGGCGGCGAAAAGCAGCGTGTTGCCATCGCCCGCACCATCCTCAAAGCCCCGTCGATCCTCATCCTCGACGAAGCCACCTCCGCCCTCGATACCAAAACCGAGCGCGATATCCAGGCAGCTCTCGACGAAGTTTCGCGCAATCGTACCAGCGTCGTCATCGCCCACCGTCTCTCGACCGTGATCAATGCCGACGAAATCCTGGTCCTCCGCGAAGGCCTAGTTGCGGAGCGCGGCAACCACAGCCAGCTCCTCGCCCAAAACGGCCTCTACGCCCAAATGTGGAGCCGCCAACGCGAAGCCACCGAAGCCGAAGAAGCCCTAGCCCGCACCCGCGAGGACCCCGACGGTTTCGTCAAACGAGGCACGCCCGCGGCGGAATAGTTTACGACTTGAACCAAACCGTACCTCTCCATCCTGCGTCATCCCCGCGAAAGCGGGGATCTCTTTTTGGACTACGATTAAAGAGGACCAGCATCCCCACGGAGTGTCACCCCGGCAAAGGCCGGGGCCCATCCTGATATTTCAAGATGGCTCGCCGACCGCGTGGGGATGACGGAGAGTGAAGTCAAAGCGCCCGGGGCTGAGTGCTTAGAGAGCGCAATCAAGCCGTCAAACCTTGCCCCCTCCGCTCGCTCCGCCTAACGTCCCGCAATGGCCATCCACCTCACCCCCGCGCGCCCTGACCAGAAGCCGATCATAACCAATCTGATCCAGCTCTATCTCCACGACATGACCGCCTTCATGCCGTTTCCGGTCGGCGCGGATGGCCGCTACCAATACGATTTCCTCGACCGCTTCTGGCGCTTCCCCTACCTCATCATGTCCGATGAAGAGATCGCGGGCTTCGCTCTTATTGTTGATGAATGCCCCTTAACAGGCCGCGCTCCCTGCTGGTTCATGGCCGAATTCTTCGTTCTCAGAGCCTATCGCCACACCGGCACCGGCCGCTCTGCGGTCACCCAAGCTATCGCCGCCCACCCCGGCCAGTGGCACATCGCCATTCCTCACGCCAACATGGCCGCTCAGCTTTTCTGGCCCAAAGTTCTCGCAGCCCAAGCCCCAACCACCCGCGACATTCACTTCGACGGCGAGGATTGGCGGCTCAACGAGTTCATGGTGCTAAGCCAATAAAAAAAGGCCCGCAGCGCTGCGGGCCTTTTTCATTCGTTTCAATTCCAAACCTCTATTCCGCCGCATCCCGGCGATCGTCCAGCCCGGCATCTTTGCTGACGACAAAGCGCTGGGTGCCATCGGCGTTTTCTTCGACGGCCATGCCGTCAAAGCCTGCCGGAGTAGCCATGGCCGGCCGGCGGCGCATGCTGCGGATCCATTCGCCCGTGCCCTTGATCTGGCGCCAGAGAACGCTTGGCGCAGTGATCATCACCGGAACCATGATCAGCGTTAGGAGCGTCGAGAAGAAGAGACCAGACACGAGCGCTGCCGAGAGGTGGATGAACCACGAACCCGCCAGACCACCCACCACGATTTCGCGGCGGATGAAGTCGAACTCGACGTTCGCCCACATCGGGATAACGCCTAGCGCCGTGAGGAACGCAGTCAGCAACACCGGACGCACACGCTGCGCGACCGTCAACAACATGGCCTTCACCGGCTCGACATGCTGGTGGCGGTTATAGTCATTGTAAGTGTCGATCAGCACGATGCCGTTCTTCACCACAATGCCCGCCAGCGCCACGATGCCAAGACCGGTCATGATGGCCGAGAAGGTCATCCCCGTCGCCAGCATGCCTAGAAGCACACCAGCAACCGACATCACCACCGTCGAGAGCGTGACCATCACCTGGAAGAAGCTGTTATATTCAAGCAGCAGGATGAAGAAGATCAGCGCCATAGCCATGCCCATCGCCGTAACGATGAAGGCATTGGCATCGCCCATCTGCTCTTCGGCACCGCCAAAAGCGACATTGACGCTTTCAGGGAAGTTCTGCTCGCCGATCCACTTCTGCAGCTCTGCAACCTTATCGGCGGCATAGACGCCTTCGGGCAGGTTCACGAGCCCAGCCGCCACGTTCATCACATAGACCTGGTTGCGGCGCTCGATATTGGCGACCTTGGGCACAGCCTTGCGGTCGATGAAGTTCGAGACCGGGATCATGCCGCCCGCGGTTGCGATGCGCATGGAATCGAGCGCATCAAACGTGCGTTCGTCCTTGGGCAGGCGAACGCGAATATCGAGCTCGTCGCCTTCCTCGTCGCGATAGGTGCCGAGCTTCACGCCATTGGTGATGAGCTGCACATAGGGCACGAGTTCACGCACGCCGAGACCATATTTGCCTGCCTCTGCCCGATCGACAGTGATCTGCCAATCGATGCCGGGGGAGGGGCGGCCGTCTTCGGCATCAACCACTTCAGGCCAAGTGGAGAGGTGATTGCGGATCGCAGTCACCACCGGCACGAGGTCGTCGTAATTGGTGCTCTCCACCCGCAGGTTGATATCCTTGCCGGCCGGAGGTCCGTTCTCGACCGCCAGAACCTGAACATCGAGCCCGGCAATGCCGGCAACGCGGTTGCGGATATCGGCGAAAATCTGTTCCGCCTTGATGCGCTGGTTCCAGTTGGTGAGCTGGAGCTGGAAATTGCCGATCGTGTCAGGCGGCATGGTGCCGGCGGCGCCGGTCGTGCCAAATTGCATGATCACATCCTGGATGCCATTGACCTGCAAAAGCTGGTCCTCGACCTCGATCAGCATGTCGCGCACTTCTTCGGGCGAATAATTTCCCTGTCCGACGACGGCCACGGTCGCATATTCCGGCTCGGAAGCCGGGAAGGCTTCGGAGCCCGTCGGATGCGTGGCATAGGTCACGAAGATCGCGACGATGATACCGAATCCGACGGCCAGTGTCGGCACTGGCCAGGAAATCAGCTTGTCCATCAACCGCACATAGAGCCCGGTCAGGCCCGACACCTTCTTGGTGTCGAACTTGTCGGGATACATGACGATATCGGCCTTGGCCTTTGCCACCGGATCGACATGGGTCGAAGCGATGACGGAGCCGATGACCGGCATGAAGATCAGCGCCGAAATGAACGAGGCGATCATGACGATGATCACGATCATCGGCAGATAGCTCATGAATTTGCCGATGATTCCAGGCCAGAAGAGGAGCGGGATGAAAGCACCAAGCGTCGTCGCCGTCGCGCCAACCACGGGCACGAACATCTTGCGCATGGCCATGATGAAGGCTTCCTTCTTCGGAACGCCCTCCATCAGTTTTCGCTCGGCATATTCGACCACCACGACAGGGTCGTCGACGAGCACGCCCACCGCGATCACGAGCCCGAACATCACCATCATATTGATGGTCATGCCCAGCATTTCGGCGACGAGGAATGCCATCATGAACGACAGCGGGATTGAAAGCCCGATCATCAGCGCAGGGCGCAGGCCAAGCGTTGCGATACAGGTGATCAGCACCAGCGCCACGGCGGTCAAAACAGCGGCCTCGAGCGAGCGGAAGAGATTGGTGGTTGTCTCCGCCTGATCGAGGAAGAAGCTGTAGCCAACCCCATTGCCCCAGCTCTTCGCCAGTTCAGCCGTCGTCGCGCGGATCTGGTTCGAAACGTCGATAATGTTCGTGCCGGCTTTCTTCGACACGCCCAGAATCTGCGCCGGCGATCCGTTCACCTGGGTATATTCCGTGGCGTCTGCCAGCGTGCGCGTAATGGTCGCCACATCGCCGAAGGTGACGACGGTGTTGCCGTCGGTCTTGATCGGCAGATTGTAGACGTCCTCGGCATTGCTGATGAGGCCGGGCACTTCGATATTGAACGAGCCCTGTCCGGTGTTGAGCGTACCGCCAGGCACGACCATGTTGTTGCGCGAAAGCGCGTCGAAGAGCTGGTTGGCCGTCAGGCCATAGGCCTCGAGCCGGAGCAGGTCGATGCGGACTTCGAGCTGTTCCTTGCGCGCGCCCGAAAGCTTGACTTCGCGGACGTCGCCCAGCGCTTCGAGCGCATCCTGCAATTGCTCGGCGCGACGGTTGAGTTCCTTTTCAGGCGCCGTGCCATAGATGGCCACCGACATGACAGGGCCGATGAAATCGACCTCGCTCACGGTCGGATCGTCGGCGTCGGCGGGGAGCTTGGCCTTGATCGCGTCCATCTTGGCGCGCGTATCCTGCAGCGCCTGGTCCTTGTTGGTGTTGATGTCGAATTCGAGGATCACCGAGGCATGGCCGGTGTTCGAGGTCGACGAGATGTTCTGGAGGCCCGGCAGATTGGCCAGTTCCTCTTCGGCAGGCTTTGCCAGAAGGTTTTCCGCGTCGCGCGGTGAAACGCCGGTCTGGCTGATCGAGACGTAGAGATAGGGCACGTCGATGGCCGGGAAGCTTTCCTTGGGCATGGAAAGATAGGCCGCCGTACCAGCCGTCAGGACGATCGCCATGACGGTGAGGACGACTCTGGGCATCCTCAAAATCTTTTCGATGAAGTCGAGCATGAAACTCGTCCTTAGCTGGCTACGGGTTCAGTCGGCGTAGTCGCCGCCGGGCTGGCCTTCACGGCCTGTCCGGCAGTCACACTTTCCTGGCCCACGGTAATCACCTCGGCCGTTACAGGCAGGCCTGTTACCCAGACGCCCTGGCGTGTGTCGCTCACGATCGTCACGGGATGGAAGGCGACGACGCCATTTTCCACCGTGCGCACGCCAAGCGTACCTTCGTCGTCGAGCGTCAGCACCGATTGCGGCAGCAGGTGTCCGGGCGCAGCGCCGAGATTGACCTTGGCTTCCGCCGTCACCCCGTCCTTGATGGCAAAGTCGGCATTTGGGATTTCAATTTCGACCGGGAAGGATCGGGTCGCATTGTCGGCCTGCGAGGCGATATAGGTCACCTTGCCCTCGACACTCTGGCCCGTCACGGTCGTGATCGTCGCTTCAAGCCCGACTTTGGCGAGGCCGATATGCTTTTCCGGAACCATGCCGGCAAACACCATCGGATCGAGCTGGACGATCGTTGCGCAAGCACCGCCGGCATTCAGCATCGCACCAGCCGTCGCGACCGGGTCCTGCACGAGGCCGGCGACCTTGGCCGTGATTTTCGTGCGGTCGAGTTCGGCCTGCGCATTGTCGAGCCCGGCAGCGGCCTGGCTCACGCCGGCCTTCGCCTGAGCAAGTGCAACATCGGCAGCGTTAGCGGTGTTTGCAGCAGCAAGGCCTCGCTGGCGAAGGTCGGCATTGGTGTCGAAGTTGAGCTGCGCCTGGGCAAGCGCTGCATTGGCCTGATCGACGCCGGCCTGGGCCTGGGCAACTGCGGCGGCGCGCGTGCCCTGGTCGAGCGTGCAGAGCGCATCGCCCACATTGACGCGCTGGCCCTTGGTCACATGCACCGTATCAACGGTGCCGGCGGTTTCGGCAACGGCGGTGATACTGGATTTGGCGATCGTGCGGCCGCGTAGCGGCACTTCGATCGGCATGGGTTGGGCGGTAAAGGTCTGGACCCGAACATCCGGCATCGGGGCATTGGCGCCGGTTGTCTCTTCATTGCGCTGGGCAATGGTCAGGGCCGGGTCGACTTCCGGCTCATGGTGTTCGGCCAGCAGCCCGGCATTGCCGAGCGCCGTCGCCACGGGACCATGTTCCTTGCCTTCGATCACCGAGACGATCGGCTTTTCGCCATTGCCCGGTCCGTTGCCGCCCATCACGAGCGTTCCGGTCGAAAGCCACGCGCCTGCACCCAGAAGGATCAGCAGCGCGAGCCCGTAGGAAAACAATGCACGCATAGAATAGTCGCCCCTTTTATTCCGCCGCGTCCTTGCGTTGCTCGGCTCGCGATAAAGTGATCAGTTCGTGCATATGGGTGCGCAAATAGCGTTCCGCAACATCCAATACTGCACGACCGTAATTGATGACCCAGCAATCAGCCGGGCTGCAGTTTCCGTTCGCTTCGCCCTGTTCGAGCCGCTGGCGGTCCTTCGCAATTCGCTCCAGATGCTCTTCAGCGCGTTGCGCCACCAAGTTCTGCGGCAAGATGCTGACAAACCGTGCCAGTAGGAGAAACGGACTGCGAAAAACGTCTTCCCCGATCGGGCCGGACAGTTCTTCGGCAAAAGCCTCCCGCCCGGTATCGGTGATGGAATAGACCTTGCGCGCCGGCTTGCCGTCTTGCGGCACGATCCGGCTCGTCACGAGCCCATCCTCTTCGAGCTTGGCCAGTGCCGGATAGATCGACCCAAAACTGGCCTCGACGAAATAGGCGAACTCGCCTTCCGAGGCCATGCGGCGGATATCGTAGCCCGTGGCTTCGCCCTCATAGAGAACCGACAGGCAAAGCGTCCGCACGTTCATCAAGCACCCATCCTCCGGCCTATTCCGGTTCGATATATGCTCGGGCTATATATTGTCCAACCCCCTCACGGCAAGATTTACGAGGGGAGGCATCGCGCAGATCAGTTAAGCGTGTGTTGCATGTCCCCCAATGTTCCCCTGACAAAGTCTATAGGGACGGGACATTGCCGCAGTATTACGCAAGCAGCGTTCGCATTTTATCCGCCGCGCGCTGAGCAAGCTCTAGGCTTGCCGCAGCAACGAAGTATGGATTGAGAAATCCCAGTGCGTGCTTGCCATAGCGCATCGGCGCGCCGTCAAGTGTTACCACGGCGCCCCCCGCCGCTTCCAGTACCGCTTGGCCAGCTGCGGTGTCCCATTCGCAAGTTGGGGTAAAGCGCGGGTAAAGCTGCGCATCGCCACGCGCCAGCAAACAGAATTTGAGCGACGATCCCACGGACACATCGCTCTCGACGTCGAAACTCTCGCAGAGCTGTTCCAGCGCCGCATGACCATGTGAGCGGCTGGCGACGATCCGCAAACGCGGCATAAAGCCAATGCTGATCGGCGCGCGCCCGGTCACGACGCCATCGACGATCTTCCCGGCCCAAGCCCCATTGGCATCGCCAACGAAAATCTCGCCCGTCACAGGCGCCAGCACCACGCCCATTGTCGGCTTACCGTCTTCGACGAGCGCAATATTGACGGTGAATTCCCCGTTCCGCTTGATGAACTCCTTGGTTCCATCGAGCGGATCGACCACGAAATACCGGTCACCCAGTTCGGGAATAATCCCTGCCGCAACGCTTTCTTCCCCGAGCACCGGCACCCCGGTCCCGGCCAAATGCGCAATGATGATCCTCTCGGCCGCCGCATCCGCCTCGGTCACCGGCGACCCGTCGGATTTTTTGACCGCATGGATCGGCCGCGCATAAACCTCGAGAATAACCTCTGCCGCCGCAATCGACGCCGTAACGGCAAGATCGGTCAGGCTCTGAGACGAAGCGGGCAGGGGATCGGACATAGGTGACACTTGCGCAAAGAAATTCGCCGTTCTCTACGCCTCTCCCGTCCCGCTGACAATCTCGCCTCTTTCTCCCACGCCCCATGAGCCATCACCTCTCCCTCTGGGGGAGAGGTCGACGCGCAGCGGCGGGTGAGGGGGCCTTAACCCCCTACCGCAGCAAACTCTGCCCGCCATCGATCCACAGCGGCGACCCGGTAATGTGCCGCGACGCATCCGAAACCAAAAACAACACCGCCTCGGCCACATCCTCGGCCTTGCCCGGCTTGCCATCGGTAATCGGAATATCCCCCTTCGGAAATTTTACTGGAATCTCCGTCTTTTCCGTCCCACGCTGCTCGGTATTGTCGTCGATCTCGCTTTCGATCGCCCCTGGACAGATGGCATTCACCCGGATTTTCCGCGGTCCCAGTTCCAGCGCCAATTGCTGCGCCATTGCCACCTGCGCGGCCTTCGTCGCCGAATAGGCAGAAGCGCCCGGCGTCGTGAACGTTCGCGTCCCGTTGATCGACGAAATGATCACGATCGCCCCGCCACCCGCCGCTTCGAGCTTCGGGACTGCATGATGGATCGTCAGATAGGTCCCGCGCAGATTGACCGTTATCGTCTTGTCCCACTCATCGGGCGTAATATCCTCGATCGGCGCCCACACGCCATTCATCCCGGCATTGGCCACCACGATGTCGAGGCTGCCGAATTTTTCGACTACAGTCTCGATGGCCTTCTTCATGTCGCCGTCGCTCGAGGTGTCGCCTGGAATACTGATCGCCGTGCCGCCGGCCGCCTCGATTTCTGCGGCGACCTTATCGATCTCTTCTTTGGTCCGGCTCAACACGGCCACCTTCGCGCCCGCCTTTGCCAGGCGCAGCGCCGTTGCCTTGCCCAGCCCCGAACCGGCTCCCGTCACCAGCGCCGCCTTGTTGCTCAGATCGTTCATAGTTTTCTCCTGTTCGAAAGCCAGAACGCAAAAAGGGCGCCAGGGTTGACCCCGACGCCCCAAACTCTCGTGACCCAACAGGCTTAGTGGCTCTGAAACGACCTAAACCGTTCGAACTCCCAACGCCCGTCACCACCCGGCTTGGCCGGGTGGTCCATCGCCAGGCAGCCTTAGTGGCTGCCGCGCGTCGTATGATCCTGCTCGATAATGCCGTGGGTTAAGCTACCCGTCGCCGGATAAAGCGGAATAAGGCAGGCCTGCAGCGCGTGATAAATGTCGGGCTTGCCGACAAAGAGGTTCGAGGCTGGCGTCAGGTCCTCCGACAATTCGCTCAGCCACCCGCCGCGCGCATGGTCGATCACATGGTTCTCGGCATAGTCCCAGAGCTTGCGATACCAGATCTGGAAATAGTCCTCATTGTCATGCGCAGAAATGTAAGCCGCCGCGCCAATGGCTTCAGCCACCGGCCACCACAGCTTTTCGCGGATCGCCGGCTTGTCGTCCCAGTCGAGCGTGTAGAAAAACCCGCCATGCACCTTATCCCAGCCAAGGTCGATCGACCTCGTGAACAGATTGCGTGCCGCATCGGTCATCCAGCTATGCTGCTTCTCCCCCAGCACCCAGAGCTGATAAAGCAGCCGCGACCATTCGAGCCAATGCCCCGGCGTGGTGCCAGACGGGCGGAACATCTCGTTCTCGTGCTTATAGTTCTTGTCGACGCCCCAGTTCTCGTCGAAATGCTCGGCCACGCGATGCCCCAGCGGCACGGCATTGTCGCGGATGATCCGCTGCGCAATCCGCTCGGCTTTCCTCAGATAATCTTTGTTGCCCGTCGCCTCATAGGCCGCCATCAGCGCTTCGGTCAGGTGCATGTTCGAATTCTGCCCGCGATAGCCCGGCACTTCGACCCAGTCCGCGCTAAACTCCTCGCGCACCGCCCCGGCCTTGTCGTCCCAGAAACGCCGCTCGATCACCTCGGTGACATCAGCAATCACCTTATCGGCCAGCGGATGCCCAACGAGCTTGGCGCTCGACCCGGCCAGCAGCACGAACGCATGCCCATAGGCCTGCTTGACGCTATCCTTGACACCATTGTCGTCAAGCGACCAGAAATAGCCCCCACGCTCCGCATCGCGGTGCTTTTTCCAGAGATAAGTCATCCCGTGGTCGATGATCTCGTCCGACCCCGGCCGCCCGATCAGGCTTCCGACGACGGCGCAATGGATCATGCGCGTCGTCACATGGATTTGCCGTAGGCCATTCTCTTCGCCAAGCGGAAAGCCTTCATCGTCGAGCTCGAAAAACCCACCCTTGGGATTGATCGACGCTGCTTCGAAAAAGTCGAACAGGTCATTGGCCTGCCGCATCAGGTACTGACGGTGAAAAGGCCGCTTCTGCCAGGGGCTGGCATTGGTGCGGGGCAGGGAAAGGGTCGGCTCGCTCATCATATCTCCCCTCCGGCCATCACTGCCGGACGTTTGCCACGCTTCTACCGACATCATCGCAACGTTGCAATTTTTCAGTGTGCAATCGACTATCTCTCGCTTAGAGAGCGCGATCTATTCACACCGTCGGGCTTGTCCCGGTGGTCCAAGCTTCAGCGAAAGTGGATTACCGGGACAAGCCCGGCATGACGACAAGCTAGAGAGCGGTGCTCAGCTCACCCCTTGGCATACCACCCCTCAACCCGCTTCACTTCCTCCGCCGACCCCAAGATCACCGGCACCCGCTGATGAATCCCCGTCGGCACAATATCCAAAATCCCTTGCGTCCCAGTCGTCGAAAGCCCACCGGCCCCCTCGACCAGCCAAGCCATCGGGTTCGCCTCATAAAGCAGCCGCAAGCGCCCGCCCTTGCTCACGGTCTCGCTATCGAGCGGATAAAGAAAAATCCCGCCGCGCATCAGAATGCGATGGATATCGGCCACCATCGATCCCACCCAGCGCATATTATAGCGCTTGCCGGCCGGCCCCGTTTCCCCCGCCACGCTGTCCTTCACATAGCCCGTCGTCGCCGCATCCCAAAACCGCTCGCGTGCCGTATTGATCGCGAACTCGCTCGAGGCCTCTGGCACCTTCGCCGCCACGACCGTCTGCACCCATTCGCCCGAAGCGCTCAGTGTAAACACGGAGACATCGCCCTTGATCCGGATGACCAAGCTCGTCGCCGGCCCATAAGCCACATACCCCGCCGCCGCCTGCGCCTTGCCCTGCTGCAACAGTCCGCCCGCGCTCGGCAACACGGAGAAGATCGTGCCCACGGTCACATTCACATCGAGATTGGACGACCCATCGAGCGGATCGGTCGCCACCAGGTAAGCGCCCCCTTCCGTCAGGTGCACCGCCTCATCCAGTTCCTCCGAAATCAACACAGCCACCGCTGCATTGCCCGTCAGATGCTTGAGCACAACATCATTGGAAATGACATCGAGCGCCTTCTGCGCTTCGCCCTGCACATTGGTATGCCCCGCAAGCCCCGTCTGCCCGGCAATCGGCGCCTCCCGCAAAACCCCCGAAAGCTCCGCACTCGCCGCCGCCATGCTCAAAACCACCGAAGCCAGCGCCGCATCTTCCGTCTCAGTCTCAAGCCATTGGGCAAGCGTGGTCATAGGCAACTCCATGTTTGGCCATCAATCTGGTCATTAGGACCAAACGAACAAGACCGACTTTGTGCTTATGAGGCAGGGAGCCACCACCTCTCCCTTTGGGGGAGAGGTCGACGCGAAGCGTCGGGTGAGGGGCCCTTACCCCTCCCGCGCCAAATCCCCCAGCAGCCCCGCCGCTACGCTCAGCCGCGACACCGTCGCCGCGCCGCCCGTCAGCTCCGTCACCGCCTTCACTGTCCGCGCGATCCCCGCATCGTGCTTGGCCCGCCACGCATCGATATCCCCCGCCGCCAACACGTCCGCTGTCAAATCCCGCACCGCGCGCATCAGGTTCGCTAGTGCCCGATCAAGGGCCATGCGGTCGAACCGATCGCTGAGCGCAATCGCGCGTCCTTCCTCGACGATACGGAAGAAATCGAATAGCCCCGCCACCCCGAAGAAGGCCCGTGCCGCCTCGTCATGTTCGACCCCGGCGCGCTCGGCGACCAGCACCACGTCGCTTGCAAAACTGAGCACCGGCATCTGCCCGATCCGCCGCGCCAGGTCCTCGGCGACCCCATGGCTGATCAGCCCATTGACCCGCGCCGAAAGCGCCTCGCGCTCCTTGGCCGGCAGCAGCGTGTCGACTTCGCTCCGCAGCGTCTCGACCCCGGCCTGATGCCGCCGCACGAGATCGGCGATGTCGCTCCCCGCCACATTGCCATTGCGCAGGAACCACAGCGTTTCGCGCCGCAGCAGCGCCTCGACCTGCGCATAAAGGGCCAGTTGCACACTGCCCGGCACCACGGTGTCGAGCGCGTCAATCGCGGCATTGAGCTCGGTCAGCCGATAAATATCGCGCACCGCCGCATAGGCCAGCGCCACATCGCCGGCACTCGCGCTCGTCCCCGCCGTCAGCTCCGACACATAAGCCGGACCCCCGCGATTGATCATCGCATTGGCCAGCACTGTTGCGATCACCTCGCGCTTCAACCGGTGACCTTCAACGGCCTCTGGATAGGCCTCGTGCAGCGTCTGCGGGAAATAGCGGAAGAGTTCATTGGCAAGATAAGGCGCATCGACCGCCGTACCGGCCATCAGGTCGTCAAAAAGTGACAGCTTGGCATAGGCAAGGATCACCGCCAGTTCCGGCCGCGTCAGCGCCTTGCCTTGCGCTGCCCGCGCATCGAGCACCGCGTCGCTGGGTAGGAATTCCACCGCCCGATCGAGCCGACCACGTTCCTCCAGCGTCTCGATCAGCCCGCGATGATCCGGCAGTTCGGCCGTCCCTGCGCGCTCAGCCAGCGACAGCGCCAGGGTCTGCAGATAATTGTTCCGCAAACACAGCGCCGCCACCTCATCGGTCATGGTCGCCAGAAATGCATTCCGCGCCTCTTCAGCCAGCGCGCCAGAAGCGACAACCGGCGCCAGCGCAATCTTGATATTGACCTCAAGGTCAGACGAATTCACGCCAGCCGAATTGTCGATGGCATCGGTATTGATCCGCCCGCCATTAAGCGCGAAAGCAATGCGCCCACGTTGCGTGACGCCGAGATTAGCCCCTTCGCCGATCACCTTGGCGCGCACTTCGCCCGCCGTTACGCGGATCGCGTCATTGGCGCGATCGCCCACCGCAGCATCGTCTTCTTCAGCCGCACGGATATATGTGCCGATGCCGCCAAACCAGACCAGGTCAACCTGCGCCGTCAAGATCGCGCGCATCACCTCGGTCGGCGTCGCCGTCGCTTTTTTCAGCCCTAGCAGCGCCTGCATTTCCTCGGTCAGCGCAATCACCTTGAGGCTGCGCGAGAAAACCCCGCCTCCAGCCGAAATAAGGCCCTTGTCATAATCCTGCCAGCTCGACCGGGGCAGCGCGAATAGCCGCTGCCGCTCGGCAAAACTCTTTGCCGCATCGGGCTCTGGATCGATGAAAATATCCCGATGGTCGAACGCCGCCCGCAGACGGATTTCCGGCGACAGCAACATGCCATTGCCAAAGACGTCCCCGCTCATATCGCCAACGCCAACGACGCTGAACGCCTCGCGCTGGATATCGCGGTTCATCTCGCGGAAGTGCCGCTTCACCGCCTCCCAGCCGCCCCGCGCGGTAATGCCCATCTTCTTGTGGTCGTACCCGACAGACCCGCCCGAGGCGAAGGCATCGCCGAGCCAGAAGCCGCGCCCCAAGGCGATGGCATTGGCCGTGTCCGAAAAGCTCGCCGTGCCCTTGTCCGCCGCCACGACGAGATACGGATCGTCCCCATCCCGCCGCATGGTTTCGGCCGGCGGCACGACAGCGCCCTCGATCAGATTGTCGGTGACATCGAGCAGCGCGCCGATGAAAATCTTGTAGCTCTCGGTCCCCTCGGCCATGAAGGCCTCGCGCGCCATGCCGGTCACGAGCCGCTTGGGCACGAACCCGCCCTTGGCGCCGACTGGCACGATCACTGCATTCTTGACCTGCTGCGCCTTGACCAGTCCCAGCACTTCCGTGCGGAAATCCTCCGGCCGGTCCGACCAGCGAATGCCGCCACGCGCGATGGCGCCAAAGCGCAGATGCACGCCCTCGACGCGCGGCGAATAGACCGAAATTTCGCGGTAGGGTCGCGGCGCCACCATGCCGGCGACGGCGGCGGAATCAAACTTGATCGCCAGCGCCGGTCGCCGCGCACCGCTTTCGTCGCGCTGAAACGCATTGGTCCGCAGCGAAGCATCCATCAAGTTCAAAAACCGCCGGATGATCGTGTCCTCGTCGAGCGAACTCGTCGCCTCGAGCTGCGCCGCGATTGTGTCGCGCGCCGCCGCTTCCGCCATGCCGCGGCTTTCAAGCTTCGGATCGTGCAGCGCCGCAAAGAGCGTCACTAGCGCCTTGGCCGCCTCCGCCTGTGTCACCAGCACCTGCGCGATATAGCGCTGCGAATAGGAGATCCCGATCTGCCGCAGATAGCGCGACAGCGCGCGCAACAGCGCCGCCTCGGTCCAGTCGAGACCCGCCTGCGTCACGAGCGCATTGATCTGATCGCTTTCCGCCAGCCCCGCCCAGACCGCAAGCAGTCCGTCCTCGATCGCCTCGCCCCGCAAGGCGACATTGAGCTCACCGCCCGAAGCCGGCGCCAAAACCATGTCGTGGATGAAGCGTTCGACCCCATCACGCGGCACCACGGTATAGGTCCGCTCGTCGATCACCTTGAACCCAAAGTGCTCGAGCATGGGCACGCGATCGCTCAGCGCAATCGCCCCGCCCTTGGAATAGAATTTGAGGCCCAGCGCCCCTTCCGCGCCTTCGCGCGTCCTGAGCTTCAAGCCAATCTGCCCCTCGGCCAGCGCCCGCAAGGCGGCGATATCGGCCAGCGCATCCTCGGCCGTATTGCGCGATTGATAGGCCTGCGAAAAGGCCGAACGATAGTCGCTGATCTCGGCCGGCTCTGTCGCCTGCGCCTGCAATAGGTCAGAAAAATCCTGCGTCAGCGCCTCGACCCGCGCTTCGAGCACCGTGCGCGTCGGCTTCGGCGTCGGCCCGCTCAACCGCCCGATGATCACATGCAGCCGGACAAGCTCGCCCTCGGGAAAATGCGGATAATAGGCCGAAACGCGCCCGTCATAGACCTCGGCGAGATAGCGCGTGATCCGCGCCCGCACGTCCCCGTCATAGCGATCGCGCGGCACGAAAACCAGGATCGAGACGAAGTTGTCGAACCGGTCTATACGCGGCAAGACGCGCACCCGCGGCCGGTCGTAAAGCCCCGCAATCGCCTCGGCAAATTCGGCCAGCTGGCCGATTTCGATCTGAAACATCTCATCGCGCGGGTAAGAATCGAGCGCGCTGAGCAGCGCCCGTCCGGCATGGCCCAGCGGATCGAGCCCGCTCTTGCGCATCACCTCGGCGATCTTGCGCCTGATGATCGGCACCTCGGTATGCGGCGTCGCCAGCGCCTGCGCCGTGAAGAGCCCGACAATGCGCAATTCCCCGCGCACCGCGCCGTCGGCGCCGTAAATCTTAACCCCCACATAGTCCATGTGCTGCCGCCGATGCACGCGCGAGCGCACATTGGCCTTGGTCACCAGCAGCGGCTCGGCGGTCTGCAAAAACGCCACGAGTTCGGGCGTTGAATCCACATAGACCTGCCCATTGCGCAGCACCTTGAGGCTCTCATCGCGCCACAGCCCCAGCCCGGTCCCGGCCATGGGCACCAGTTCCGCGCCCTCGAGCCGGTATTCCTGCACGCCCAAAAACGTAAAGTTATGCTCGGTCAGCCATTCGAGAAACCGCGCCGGTTCGTCGCGCAGCGCCGGCTTGACGCCATTGAGCCCAGTCATGGCCTGCCGCACCCGGTCGAGCATTGCCCGCCAATCGACGACCGCCCGCGATACATCGGTGAGCGTCGCACGGATTTCCTCCTTAAGCGCCGCAAGGTCCGCCACCGGTTCGCTAAGGATATGGAGCACGCTGATCGCCGCGCCCCCGGTCTCGACCACCTGCGCCTGGTTCACATGTACCACGGGGTGGGCAAAAAGCCGGATCGTCCCGCCCATCGCCCGCAAGGCGGCCAAGGTGGAATCGACGATAAACGGCATATCGGGCGAGATCACATCGATCGCGAGCAATTCGCCCGGCGCCGTCGGCGGCGTCATCTGGATACGCGTTTCCTGTAGCGGCCCGAAAATCGCCGCCGCATGGCTCCGCTTCAATCCGGCCAGGAACGTTTCCGGCGTTTGCCGCGCCAGGTCGTCGGGATCGGTCGCCTTGATCGCCGCCACCAGGAACCGGGCAAGGCTCGCATCGCCCGCTGCCAGTGCCTTTGCAGCCTCGATAAAGCTCCAGATCCGCTCGTCCGTCATACGCCGCTCCTACCGTTATTCGCGCCCACTCTATCAGCCAAAGTGAGTCTGTCTGCCTTCCTGCGTCACGCATCGGACAGGAGCGTGACGGTAGACTCTTTTCATCAAACCGTCACAACGAGGCAAAGCGTTTCCACCGCAGGCCTTCCGGCATACGGTTTACAGCTTGTTAATCTCGATTAGTCTGGTAGTCTTTGGGTCATAGCTCGTGAGGCCGCCATGACCAACGTCCAGCTCTATGTCTCCTACGCCGCTCTCGCCGCCGCCCTTATCCTTGGCTTCGTCGTCACCGCCCACGGCGGCCCGCTCTTCTTGTAATTAGAACTTTGCCATTTACGGCGTCATCCCGCGAAAGCGGGAAGCCATTGCAAAAATCAGTGCACGCTCGCCGGCGTCACCGGGCTGCCCTCGCTCCCGATCTTCGGCCCCTCCCAAAACACCACATAAAGCAGCTCCTCGCCGCCCGCATCGGTGATTTCGATGGTCCGTGGCAGCTTGGTTTCGCCCCCTTGCCCCGCCAGTCGCTCGATGATCGCCTTACCCATTTCCGCCGCCTGCGTTTCCGCGGCGTCGAGATCGGCGAGTTCGCTGCCCGCTTCGTCGCGGATCAGTTCCTCATCGGTGCGATAGTGGAAAAAGTAACGTGGCAAGACCGCCTCCTCAGCGCCGGCACTGGAGGAAAACATCTCGCCTCCAGCGCGGTTCAACCTGAATCGGGAAAACGCTGTCAGTGTGGCACTTTGGACCGCTTCAGTCCAATTCCGTCAACGCATGATAATCGTGCCGCTGCCAGAGCAGCGGCTGCCGGTCCTCATGCGTCTCGACATCGACGATCGCCCCGGCAAACAGCACATGCGTCCCTGTCGCGATCGAGCCGATCACTTCGCAATCGAGCACCGTCATCGCCCCATCGAGCTGCGGATGTCCCGATGGCCATTGGTGCCAGGCCCCAAGCGTAAACCGCTCCGCCTGCGCCACCTTGCCGGCAAAGGCATTGGCAATCTCGTCCTGCCCCGCTGCCAGCATCGAGAGCGAAAAGCCACCGGTTTTGGCGATCAAGTCTGCCAGCCGGCTCATGATATCGATCGAAATCAGGATCGCCGGCGGCGTCGCCGAAAGCGACATCACAGCAGTAACTGTCCGCCCAACCCGCTCCTCGCCTCGCCGCGCCGTTACCACCGAGACACTGGCCGCCATCGACGCCATGGCGCTCCGGAACTCGGCCGAACCCACCACCGGCCGTCGCGTCGGCCGCAGCGTCATGCTCTCAGGCAATTCAAAATCAGGCATCACGCTACTCGGAAGTGTCGATGGTTGCGGGGTCACTCGATTTCACCGCGTCATTCCCGCGAAAGCGGGAATCCCTTTTGGTAAGCGAGATCCCCGCTTTCGCGGGGATGACGCTGCGTACGGGTGTCAGCCCAAATTCGCTTCCGCAAACTCATAGTTCGCGAGCTTGTCGAGGAAGTTGGTCACATAATCCGGGCGACGATTGCGGAAGTCGACATAGTGGGAGTGCTCCCACACATCGAGGCCCAAGAGCGGCTTGCCTTCGCCAGTCGCCAGCGGGTTCGAACCATTCGCGGTCTTGGTTGCTTTGAGCTTGCCGTCATTGCCGAGCACCAGCCAGGCCCAGCCTGAACCGAACTGCGTCGTGGCCGCGGTCTTGAACGCGTCCTTGAACGCATCGACTGACCCGAAGTCTTCGGTGATCTTGGCTTCGAGCTTGCCCGGCAGCTTGCCGCCCGTCGGGGAAAGCGCGTTCCAGAAGTGGATGTGGTTCCAGTGCTGGCCGGCATTATTGAAAACAGGCGCGAGGTCTGCCTTGTCCTTGGCAAAGAGCACGATTTCTTCGAGGCTCTTGCCCTGCAGATCCGGTTTTTTTTCCACAAAGCCGTTGAGCGCGGTCACATAGGCCTGATGGTGCTTGCCGTGGTGCAGTTCCAGCGTTTCCTGGCTCATGCCGGCATTGGCAAGGGCGTTGGTCGAATAGGGCAGGGTGGGCAGTTCGAAGGCCATTTGGGGCTCCTTTTGCATTGTGCATCGGGAAAATCGAAGCACCTCGCTTGAGGTTCCTTCCGAGCCGGCTTGCCATCTGCGGCTAACCGGGCTATTTTCCAAGCAATGACTTTGAAAACCCTTCCGCCCAATATGTCAAGTTCAGACTTGGAAAATCCGGCCTGGTCCCCCCGCAGCCCGCGCGAGCGTGTGCTGATGGCGCTAAAAATGCGCTCGGGCCTGTCGTCCGGCGCCATCGGCCAGGAATTGGGGATCACCGGTGAGGCCGCGCGCCAGCAATTGCTGCGCCTCGCCCAGGAAGGCCTCGTCGAAGCCATGGCTTCCTCGACCGGCGTCGGACGCCCGACCCAGCTCTGGTCCCTGACCCCAGCCGCCCAGTCGCGTTTCCCCGATACCCACGCGGCGCTCACCGTCCAGCTTCTCGAACTCGTCGAAACCACCCTCGGCCCCAACGCGCTCGATGCCGTCATCACCGCCCGCGAAACCCTCACCCGCGAGGCCTACGAAGCCGCCGTCGCCGATAAAACCGACCTCAAATCCCGCACCGCCGCGCTCGTCGATCTCCGCACACGCGAAGGCTATATGGCCGAGTGGCGCGAAGAGCCCGATGGCTCGCTCCTCCTCATCGAAAACCATTGCCCGATCTGCGCCGCCGCCACTGCCTGCCAGGGCTTTTGCCGCGCTGAGCTCGATGTATTCCGCTCGATTCTCGGCCCAGGAGCCCAGATCGAGCGCGAGGACCATATCGTCAGCGGTGGCCGCCGCTGTTCTTATCGCATCACGTCCGAGACCGCCTCATGACCGATCCCCGCCCCCCCGCCGGCACGCGCCTTCACCGCATCGGCTGGGATACGCCCGAGGGGCTAGACGAAGCCATGATTTCCCGCGTGGTAGATGCCTTCTACGCCGCTGCCCGCCGCGATCCCGTCATCGGCCCGGTCTTCAACCGCGTCATCCCCGAAGCCCACTGGCCAGCCCATATCGCCACCATCACCGATTTCTGGAGCTCCATGCTCCTCGGCACCGGCAAATATGGCGGCCGGCCCATGCCCAAGCACATGGCCATCCCCGAACTCAGCGATGCCCATTTCATGCGCTGGCTCCGCCTTTTCCGCGAAACCGTCGACGCCCTCTGCCCGCCCGACATCGCCGCCCTTTTCACCGAGCGCTCCGAACGCATCGGCAACTCCTTCCGCATGAACATCGCCATGCGCCGCGGCGAAGACATCACCCATATGGGCCCGCTCAAACGCGAAGCCGACACGGCCGTCTGGAAGCCTGAATAGGTCTATCCACCGTCGTGAACCCGCCCTGATCTCGCGAGATTTTCCCGCGGCAGCAGACTGACAACCCGCAAATGAAACCGAGGATGGTTTCAGGAACATCGCCATGTGCGCTCCGTTGGCCCTGCAGCCAATCAGGAGACTTGTCCATGTTTATGCGTGTCGACCGTCTGATCACCGAATTGCCTCCGCCGAAGAAACAGGACCCCAATGCTGCCGCAGCGCTTCAGGAATTGCTCGGCGGCAAATATGGGGAGATGTCGACGCTTGGGAACTACATGTTCCAAAGCTTCAATTTCCGCAGCAAGGACAAGCTGAGGCCGTTTTACAGCCTCGTTGCCTCGATCACTGCCGAAGAACTCGCCCATGTCGAACTCGTCAGCAATGGCGTTGCCATGCTCAACAATGGCCCCGACAAGCGCGGTGGCGATAAGGGCGATGGTGGCGATATCAGCAAGTCGCCCTTCGAAGCTATGCAGGACATCCGCCTCGCCTCGGCGTTTCTGTCCAATGGCGGCGGTGCAACCCCGGTCAACGCCAATGGCGTCTCGTGGAACAACGACTTCATCACGACGACCGGCAATGTCATCTTCGATCTCCTCCACAATTTCCATCTCGAATGCGGCGCGCGTCTTCACAAGCTGCGCGTTTATGAGACGCTGAGCGCCGACGATGCCACCGGCCGCGAAGTCTGTGGCTATCTCCTGGTCCGTGGCTCAGTCCACGCCCATTCCTATGCGCTGGCCCTGAAGAAACTGACCGGCGTCGAAATCGAGAAAATGCTGCCCACGCCCAACATTCCGCTCTCCAAAATTCCGGAATGCCAGAAATACCTCGACGAGGGCTCGCACCGCCGGCTCTACACCTGGAGCCAGGACGACTATAAGGAAATCTCGGGCATCTGGTCCAACGATGAAGTCGCGCTGCCGACCGATCCGCCGGGGCCGCTGGAAGTGGTCGAAGGCATGCCGGAAGGCGGCAAGATGCAGCAGCTTGTCGGCGTCCCCTCCGCCTTCACGCCAGATTATGCGCCCGAAGAGTTCTTCGAAATCGCATCCAAGCTTTACAAAGCCTCGCGCTAATTCGCTTTGGGCCCTGCTCACCAGCGCAGGGCCTTTCTAACCGCGCGGAACATCCCGCAGGGCCCCGCGTTTTCCGCCTGTTCTCAGGAGGTCGCAAATGGCAGGTCGTCCCTATTGGAAGGGCTTTTTGAAACTCTCTCTCGTCACCTGTCCGATCACCCTGACCCCCGCGACCACCGAGGGCGAAAAGGTTCGGTTCCACACTCTCAATCGCAAGACCAATTCCCGCATTTACACGCGCTATGTCGATGCTGTTTCGGGCAAAACGGTCGAGCGCGATGATCAGGTGCGTGGTTTTGAAAAAGGCGAGGACGACTACGTCGTTCTCGAAGAAGACGATCTCGATGCGGTGCAACTCGATAGCACCAAGACGATCGATATCCAGGAATTCGCGCCTGAGGACACGATCGAATGGACCTATTTCGATACGCCCTATTTTCTCGTGCCCGATGCCGAAATCAGCGAGGAAGCCTTCAGCGTCATACGCCAGGCCATGGCCAATAAAGGCGTGGTCGGTATTTCCCGTCTCGTCATCGGCGGCCGCGAACGCGCGGTCATGCTCCAGCCCTGGGAAGACGGCATCGTCCTCTGGACGCTGCGTTTCGGCGACGAAGTGCGCGATGAAGATGAATATTGGGAAAAGGTCGACGACCACAAAGTCGATAAGAAAATGATGGGCATGGTCGAAGAGCTCATCAAAAAGCGCACGACCAAATGGTCCGAAACCATGGTCGAGGACCCCGTGCAGGATCGTCTCCTCGACATCATCAAATCCAAGAAAACCCAGAAGCCGGCGGCCAAGTCAGCAAAGAAGATCGAAGCCGAGGACGAAGACAGCGCGCCGAGCAATGTCATCGATCTCATGGCTGCCCTCAAGAAAAGCCTCGAGGGCAAGCCGGACGATACCCCGAAGCGAAAGCGCCGCAGCTAACTGGCTTTGCGGCGCGGGGCGGGCTTCGTTTCGCCCTCGGCCTTTTTGCGGCTCGTCGTTTTCTTAGGTGTGCCTTTCTTCTCGGGCGCCTTGTCCTCTTCTTTGCCGCCGGCACTCATCCGCAGCGCTTCCAGCAGATCGTTCTTTTTGGTCGGTTCGGGGCGCTTGAGCGGAATCACCTTGCGCCCATCGATCTTGGCCTTCACCAATTCGGCCAGTGCATCCTCGTAGCGGTCTTCGAACGCGCTGGGGTCAAAGCTGCCGGCTTTTGTCTCCAGGATATGCTCGGCAAGTTGGAGCATTTCCGCATCGATCTTGCGTTTGCCGATATCCTTGAAAGCCTCTTTTGCCGAGCGGACTTCGTAATCGAAGTTGAGTGTCGTCGCGATCAGCCCCTTGCGATGCGCCCTGATCAGCACGGGCCGTAATCTGCGGAACAGCACGGTATGGGCAATTGCCGCCGCCTTCTGGTTGCGCAACGCTTCCCGGATCAGCACGAAAGCCTCTTCGGCCGCATCGGAGGCTGGCAGAAGATAATAAGGCTTGTCGAAATAGGTCGTCTCGATCTGCCCGCAGGTGATGAAATTATCGACCTTGAGCACCTTGTCGCTGTCGGGCACCGCAGCGGTGATCTCTTCGGGCTCGAGCACCACGTAGTGGCCCGCACTCGTCTCATAGCCCTTGACCTGATCTTCGCGCTCGACTGGTTTGTCGGTCTTTTCGTCGACATAGAGCCGTTTGAGCCGATTGCCCGTCTTGCGATTGAGTAGGTTGAGCGAAATACGCTCGGAGGTCGTGGCTGCCGTATACATTTTGACCGGGCACGCGATCTCCGCGATCTTGATCGCCCCGCTCCAGATTGCCCTCGCAGCCATCAGCAAACCTCCATGTCACCTGGAAAAACGAGATCTGCGGAAACCCGTTCCACATGATGCGCAGGAGCGTTCACCAGCGTTTCAGCCGTCAAATCGCATCCGCAACGAGCTTTGCCGCATCGGCGCAGGCCACCAAGCCCTGGGCAAACGGATAGCGCTTCATCATGATCGGAATGGAGAGGCAGAAAATATCCGACTTCGGCTGACCTCTGAGCGGCACGCGGAATTGGTGCTCCGCGGCTTCCCCCTCGCTGCGCTTGAGAAAATCCTCGACATCGACGGCCTGATCCAGCCGCTCAAACCCGAGATCCGCCAGCGACACCATCACCTGTCCACGTGCATCGATCAGCGTCCTGAAACTCTGCTCTTTCTCGACGCCAACCAGCTCGAACGCGCCGGCGCGATAGATGATCTTGCCGCTGTCACCTAAGGCAATCACGTCGAGGCACCCGGCCTGATGCAAAGCTAAAAGCCGCTCAATGGATTTATGCGGAATGCAGCCATAGGCATCGGCAAAGACCGGCGTCAGGTGGGTTCTGAACGTCTTGAGATCCTTGCTATCGAAGTACGGCACGATCTCGCTGAACACTTCATGGGCCCGCATCAGCGTATAGCGCCACATCACCGTGCGTCGCTCGCGATAGTTCCGCTCGGATTCGCGCAGGTTCTGAGCAATCGCCTTGAACCCCTGGCGATCGCGCCGCATCTCGAAATAGGCTTTGGCAAAAGCCTCCGGCGTAAACCGCTTCAGCCCCAATCGCGCAAGAAATTCGGGATCGTCCGTCGCCAATTGCTGCTTGAAGAGCTTCATAGCGCGACCGAGAAATCCCGTCTTCCCTTCAGCTTGCAAGGCTTCGAGACGCGCCGGCGTGAAGATCAGCAGCGGCTCTTCGGGGATGGGATAGAAAAAGTCGGCATCAGGGATAATCCCCTTGCGCGACGTCATGACGAGACGGATAGGCGAGGGGCCTTTCGGCTCATATCGAAACGCCGTCCCCTCCGCGATGAACGTGCCGTGTTGGGAGGCAAGTGCCACCACAGCATCGATCCCGCTCAACGATGATCCGAGGATCAGCGCCGCACGGTCTTTGTCCAGCGTTAGGTTCTGCGTCGGATAGGGCGAACGATAAAGC
The DNA here is from genome assembly GCF_001421945.1 of Devosia sp. Leaf64. NCBI lineage: Bacteria > Pseudomonadati > Pseudomonadota > Alphaproteobacteria > Hyphomicrobiales > Devosiaceae > Devosia > Devosia sp. Leaf64. The sequence continues at coordinate 166,395 of NZ_LMLO01000021.1, forward strand.
CGTGTCGGCCGTTTCAGCTTTCCGAAATCCGTTAGATGACCCGTCGCCAGAATAACGCGATCGAACCGACGATGCGCCGTCTTTTCGCCCGACCGCGTCAAGACCGAGGTCCCGTCCTTTAACGGCTCGATATCGACGACATGCGTATCCGTTTCGACGGTAATCGCATGTCCCGCCGCCGATCCCGCTTCCATCAGTTGGCGCAGTTGATCGACGTAATAGGCCCCGAGCAAGATCCGCGGATAAAAATCCCGATCGCCAACCGCCTCCCGATCAATCCCGAAGCGCTTGAGAAACTTTGCGTCACGGGCCCGCACCCAATCGGCAAGCGAGACCAATACGGGCGGAATTTCGATCGAGGTGATGTTCGCCATCATCTCGGGCGTATTATGCTCTTCCGAATAAGGAATGCCGCAGCCGGCGACCTTGCCGGCCTCGAAGATGGTGACCGAATAGCGCCCCGATTTCTGCAGCAGGTTCTTGAGCGTGTAGACGGCAGTTGGCCCGCCGCCGACAATGGCGACTTTGGTCACGCTCTTTGTCAGCGTCTGGTGCATCCGGGTTCTCTCGATTAGCGACCCTGACTAACGCTGGGGAGATCGTTTCAGACCCGGCCGACCAAAGTTTTTCTGCAAGAAACGTCCGGAAGTCGTGCAAAGCGGTCATGCCCGCGAACGCCAGGGCAAAATCCCTGGCGTCCGCTATGCTTTAGGTTTAGTGTCCCAAAACCTTGGTGATGGCATCTGGCCGATCATGCTGGGCGAACTTGTCCATGATCGTCGCACTCGCCGCATTCATGCCGATCACCTCGACCACGACATTGACGCGCCGGAATTTCAATACGGCCTGGTCGACGGCATTCACCCCCGTCAGATCCCAGATATGGGCCCGTGTCAGGTCGATCCGGACGCGCTGCAATGGTTCGGCGAAGTCGAACGCCTCGAGGAATTCTTCTGCCGAAGCGAAGAACAATTGCCCCTCGACCGCATAGTGCCGCTCGCCGGGACCGGCCAGATCGGACGACACCCGGAAAACCTGCGACACTTTCCACGCAAAGAAGAGCCCTGACAGCAACACGCCGACCCCAACCCCAAGCGCCAGATTATGCGTGCCCACAACGGTGATCACGGTCGCAAGCATCACAAGGCTCGACCGCCGCGGGTGATGCGCAAGATCCCGCAGCGACGACCAGGAAAATGTCCCGATCGACACCATGATCATGATGGCAACGAGCGCCGGCATGGGAATGAGCCCGACCCATTCGCCCAGCACCATCAACAAAAACAGCAGGAATGCCCCGGCCGTAAAGGTCGAGAGCCGCGTCCGGCCGCCCGATCTGACATTGATGGTGGATTGACCGATCATGGCGCAGCCGCCCATGCCGCCGAAAAAGCCACTGGCGATATTGGCTATGCCTTGGCCGATGCTTTCCCGGTTCTTGTCGCTCTTGGTATCGGTCATGCCATCGACGATCGAGGCCGTCAGCAGACTTTCGAGCAGCCCCACTGCCGCCACCGCGATCGAGGTCGGCAGGATGATCTGCAGGGTTTCTAGCGTCAGCGGCACATTGGGGAACAGCAAGACCGGCAAGGCATTGGGCAGCGCGCCGAGATCGGCGACCGTCCGCGTATCCACCCCGAAGGCCAGCGCAATCCCTGTCAGCACGAGAATGCAGATCAGCGGCGAGGGCACAGCGCGCGTCAGTCGCGGAAAGAGATAGATGATGGCAAGGCCGAGCGCGATCATCACATAGGATTGCCACGTCACCCCGATCAGTTCGGGAAGCTGCGCCATGAAGATCAGGATTGCGAGCGCATTGACGAACCCGGTCATCACCGAGCGCGACACGAAGCGCATGACCGAACCGATCCGCAACCATCCGAGCCCGATCTGGATCACGCCGGCAAGGATCGTCGCCGCCAGCAGATATTGCAGCCCATGTTCGCGCACGAGCGTCCCGAACAACACGGCCGTCGCGGCGGTTGCGGCCGAGATCATGGCCGGTCGTCCGCCTGCAAACGAAATGACGATGGCGATGACCACCGAGGCATAGAGCCCAACCTTGGGGTCGACCCCAGCGATAATGGAAAAGCCGATGGCCTCGGGAATGAGCGCCAGGGCGACGACGATACCGGCAAGGATATCGGCGCGAATATTGGAAAACCAGTTGCGGTGGATGGTTTGCGAGAGAGACATGAAAACACCAAGAAGCCAGCGCGGTCCTCAATGGAACCCGGCACGAAAATCGGCTTTGCTTGATTGTCCGGCGGATCGGCGGCCGGAAGAGCCACCCGGAATTGCACCGGGTCCAGGATGAATGACCCTCTCATGCCAGATCGCGCCCCACCCGGCAAGGCTCCTGCGCCGGTGATCGATCACCCCGCCTGGCGTTGGCAAACCGCGATGAAGGCCCGCAGCGGCGCCCCTGCGAACCGGCTGGGATAATAAAGCCGCGGCCCATCCAGCACCGGCCAATGCTTTTCGAGCAGAGGCACCAGCGTCCCCGCACGAAAATCTGCCTCGCACCAGTTTCGGAAGACGGCAATGATCCCCATCCCGGCGCGCGCATAGCTCAACCCGCTATCAAACGCATTGACGCTGATGACGAGCGAGCGCGGCGGCTCAACCATCACCGTTTCCCCCGCCGCGTTCCGCAACCGCCATGGCAGCAAGGTCCCCCCAGGCAGCCTGTAGCGGATCGCCGCGTGGCCGGTCAGGTCCTCAGGCAACTCCGGCTTCGGATGAGCATTCAAATAGTCCGGCGACGCCGCAAAAGCCATCTGCTGGGTCCGCGGCCCGATCGGGATCGAAACCATATCCTTGGCCAGATGCGCGCCATAGCGGATCCCCGCATCGCACCCAGCCGCGATGATATCAACGCGATCATTCTCGACAACGATCTCGATCTCGACCTCAGGGTGCAGCCGCTGGAATTCTGCGATCAACGGCGGCAGGATGTCGGGCACGACGGCGCCCGGCACATTGAGCGCCAGCCTCCCGCGGACCGTCCCCATCGAATTGGCGGCCTCGCTCACCGCTTCCTCGACCTCATGAAACAGCGGCCGGATGGTATCGGCCAGCCGGCGTCCCTGTTCGGTCGCCCTGACGCTGCGGGTCGAGCGCAGCAACAGCGGCACGCCAATATCAGCTTCGAGCCGCGCCACCGTGGTGCTGACCCGCGATGGCACCGTGCCAAGCCTGAGCGCCGCCGCCCGAAAGCCGCCTGCATCCAATACCGCGAGGAAAATCTTCAATCGATCCGGCGAAACACTGTTCTTCATAGAGAACAGCCTATTCTTGGCTAAGCCGATTATCAACGCGCACGAGAACAGCCAGATTGGCGCCAACACGGAGATCATCATGCTCGTCATCACCGGCGCATCCGGCCAACTCGGTCGAAAGATTGCTCAAAACCTCCTCGCCCTTGTCCCTGCCAACCGCATCGCCGCCAGCGTGCGCGACCCAGAACAGGTCGCCGACCTCGCCGCGGCCGGCATCCGCGTGCGTCAGGGCAATTACGACGATGCCGACAGCCTCCGTCACGCCTGGCAAGGCGCCAAGCGTCTGCTACTGGTATCCTCCAATGCCGCGGCAAGTGGCGGCGATCCGCTGGCCCAGCACGCCACGGCCATCGCCGTCGCCCGAGAGCTGTCGGTAAAGCGCGTCTTCTACACGAGCCAGATCGCGAGCTCTTCGACCTCACACTTCCCGCCCGCCCTGACCCATGCGGCCACCGAAGCCATGCTCGCTAAGTCCGGCCTGGCCTGGACCGCCCTCCGCCATGGCTTTTACGCCGATAGCGCCCTGGCCATGAACGCCCGCGGCTTTGCAAGCGGCACGCTCGCCGCCCCGGCCGATGGCAAAGTGTCGTGGACAACCCACGACGATCTCGCGGCCGCCGACGCCGCGCTGCTGGCCGGCGCCGAAACCATCGATGGCCCAACGCCACCCCTCACAGGCGCCGAGTCCCTTGACCTCTCCGATCTCGCCCAATGCGCGGAAAAGATCCTCGGCAGACCCATCACCCGAGAAATCCTAGACGACGATATGATGCTGGCAAATGCCACCGCCGCCGGCGCATCCCCCGAACGCATCGCCATCATGATGGGCTATTATCGCGCCGCCCGATCCGGCGAGTTCGCCGCCACCCACCCGCTCCTCGAAAAACTCATCGGCCACCGGCCCCAAAGCATGAGCGCCTTCATGGCCGACCGGCTCCGCTGAGCAATCCAACGCGCGTTTGACGCTTGCCTAAAGCGTCAAACCCTTCAAGAAATCCAGCACCGCTCCATTGAACACCTCCGGGCGCTGCACTGGCGCAAAGTGGCTGACATCCTCCAGAAGGACGAACTCAGCGCCCGGCACCGTGTCGGCGATGTAGCGCGCATGCTCAACGCGGATGAATTCATCCCGCTCCGCTTGCGCCACCGTCACCGGCACAGCAATCGTCTGCAAATCCTCGGCCGAATAATTCGGCTGGCTGCCCTGCATCACCTGCAGTGCCACGCTCATCTCCTCGAAGCGTTCCGGTCGCGGCGACAGCGCTGCGTAGTCCTTTTGATGCCGTGTGAGGCAATTACCGATCGTGTCGGTCATCACGAAAGGCAAGCTGCCGGTCGCGTCCACATTGCACGCAAAATAAAAGACGCCCGCCACTCGCTCGGGCGCCGCCTTGGCCATGGCGAGCCCGGTACAGGCCCCATCGCTCCAGCCGACCACGGCCGCGCGGGAAATGCCCAGTCCGTCGAGGATCGCCAACGCATCCCCGGCAAATTGCGCATACGAAAACGGCGTCCCGTCCCAGCCGCTCCGCCCTTGGCCGCGACTGTCCATGACGACTACCCGAAAACCCGCCGCCAGCAGCGCCGGCACTTGATGCCCAAAATTGGTTGAGTTCCCCATGCCGCCATGCAGCAGCATCACCACCGGACCCGCGCCATAGCTCGCATACCAGACATCGACGCGATCCCGATCCAAAACGGCGCCCCCCGCCGGCAGGGCAGGGGGACCGTCCTCGGCAAAGGCCTCAAGCCCATCATCCCGGAAAGTGCGATCCATTCTGTTCCTCCATCTGTGACACCAGTGCGACGAACGAACAGACCAGGCTTCGACACCCTTCAGCGTCATCCCAGCCGTCTAGTATCCCAGCCACTTGGCCCCCTAGCCATCCCTGGCGTCATTTCCGCGAAAGCGGGAATCCCTACATCGCAGTTTTGGCTTCCCGCTTTCGCGGGAATGACGCAGGTGTCTTTGGATTTAAGGCGCAGGGAAAGAGAACTGGCACCCTACCTTAGCAGCGCCGCATCCGCCGGAACATTCCGCTCCAGCACCAGCACACCATCCTCGACCGTCAAGCGCGCATGGTGAATGACCGTCGCCCGCTCCGCCGCATTCCGCGGCCCTTCGGTCTGGCTATGCTCGTCCCAATCGGGATGGGTGAAATAATACAGCGCTGCATGATCGGCAAAGGCCACCACATCGGCGTGCCGCACGAAGCGAATGTCGCCTTTGTCCGTGCCAGCCTCACCGCCGATCACCCCCTGCCGCACCCAGTTTTTTGCATCGCTTGAGCGATAGACTCCTTGCCCATGCCACTCGTCGACGATCATCCAGATAAACCCGCCAAGCGCAAAGACATTGGGCCCCTCATGCGGCGCCGCGCTCGGCGAACCGGGGATCACCTCGCCCTCGACCGTCCAGTCGAACAGGTCCGGGCTCGTCGCGCACCACGTCGCCGAGCCATGGTCCTCGTCCTTGTACCAAAGCCGCCAAAGCCCATCGGGGCAGTGATAAACTGCCGCATCGATCACCCGATCGCTCGACAGCTTTAGCGGCCCCACCCGCCGCCAATTTTCCAGATCATCGCTGACAAAATGCGTAATCGTCCGCGGCACCTGCCAATGCGACGGCGCTCCGGTAATATAGGTCAGATACATGTGATATTGCCCCGCGGCAAAAATCACCTCCGGCGCCCAATGCGTATTGAGCCCATCGTCCCCCGGCGCATCGAGCCCCTTCACGGTCCCCCGATAGTCCCAACTTGCCCCATCATCGGTCGAAACCGCCACCCCGATCGGCGACCCATGGATCCAGGTATGTCCCTCGCCCCCCGCCGCCGCGCGCCGATTGGTATAAAACATCCACCACTCGTCGGTCCCCTCCTTGCGAACCACCACCGGATCCGCCGCCCCATCCTGAACCGGATCCCGAAATATCGGCGCACTCATTTTTTTCTGGGTCCTTAGGTTTGGAGATGTAGTGGAGCCCCCACCTCTCCCTTGCGGGAGAGGTCGACGGCGTAGCCGGCGGGTGAGGGGGGCCTTTGGCACGGTCGAGAGCAAAGGAAAGATCTCCACCTAACCTCCCCCTGAAGGGGGAGCAATCTGCCGGTGGCCCGCAGCCGCAAGGGCAAACTCGATGCGTCCCTCCCCCTACCAGGGGGAGGCTAGGTGGGGGTTCTACCCCCTACCCATAAACCCGAACTTCCCGCCCATCTGGCCGCATCACCAGCTTCCCGGCCTCGCCAACCAGCCCATTGGCCGCCTGCACCATGCCCGGATCGGTCGCGAGCTTCCCAGCCCCCGCATCATCCGTCGACAGCACCGAAGCCTTCAAGAGCTTGGAATAAGGATGCTGCGGATTATCGAGAACCGTCCGCGCATCGCCCATTTCGACGATCCGCCCGCGCTGCATGATGATCAGCCGGTTGGAAATGTAGTAGGCCGTCGCAAGGTCATGCGTGATGTAGATCACCGACACCTTCAGATCATCGCGCAGGCTCTTGAGCAGGTTGACGATGCTCATCCGCAGCGACGCATCGACCATCGAAACGGGCTCGTCGGTGATCAGCAGCGGCGGATTGGGGATCAGCGCCCGCGCAATGGCGCAGCGCTGCAATTGCCCGCCGCTCATTTCATGCGGAAACCGCCCGCGCACTTCCTTGAGGCTCAAGCCCACCTTCTGCAGCGCCTCGTCCATCGCCCGGTCGATCGCCGCCCGGTCCTTGGTATGGAGAAACTGCCGCGCGGTGGATTCGAGATAGCGCTCGATCTTCTTGAGCGGATTGAACGCTTCAAAAGGGTTCTGGAATACCGGCTGCACCTTGGACATGAAAGCCAGGCGCTCGGCCTTGCTCGCATGCCGGCTCACCTTCTGCCCCTGGAAGAGGATTTCCCCCTCGCTCGGATCCTCGAGCCCCAAAACCATGCGGGCCAGCGTCGTCTTCCCCGAGCCGGACTCGCCGATAATCGTAAAAATCTCGGGCTTTTCCGCCGAAAGCGAGAAGCTCGCATCCATCACGGCATCAACGGTCTTGCGCCCGAAAATCCCGCCCATGGTAAAGTGCTTGGAGACATTGCGCACATCAAGAAGCGTCGTCATGCCATAACTCCTGCCGGATGCGCCGAACCAACCAGCGGCTTGACATCCTGCCAACGCCAGCATGCCGTGCGATGATCGACATCTACCGTTTCAAGCGGCGGCACTTCCTGCCGGCATTTGTCGACGGCGAGCGGACAGCGCGGGTGGAAGCGGCACCCCTGCGGTGGATCGGCAAGGTTCGGCGGCCGTCCTTCCAGCGCCGGGCGCTGCGTCGTGTCGCCAATGCGCGGCAGGCTCGCCACCAGATGCGCCGTATAAGGATGGCGCGGCGTAAAGAACATCTGCCGCGTCGGGCCTTCCTCGACGAGGCGCCCGGCATAGATGATCCCAACCCGATCAGCGATATTAGCATGGACGCTCATGTCATGCGTCACGAAGACGACGGAAGAATCCATCTCCTTCTGGATGTCGCGGATGAGGCTCAGCACTTCCTTTTGCACCACCACGTCGAGGGCCGTCGTCGGCTCGTCGGCAATGATGAATTCGGGGTGGCACACCGTCGCGAGCCCAATGGTCACGCGCTGCCGCATGCCGCCCGAAAGCTCGTGCGGATAGGCTTTCAACACTTCCGGCGGTAGCTTGAGCCGCGCCAGATGCGACACCACCCGCGCTTCGAATGCCGCGCCGGTCAGCCCCAACGGCCGCTGCGCAAAATCCTTGAACGTCCGCCCGATCCGGCGCACCGGATTGAGCACGCTCATCGAGCCCTGCATGATGTAGGAGAGGTGCTTCCAGCGCACATCCTCGACCTGCGCCTTGCTCGCTGTCGTCACCTCGATGGGGCCGTTCTTGAACTCGTATTTGACCGTGCCTTCAACCACCTTGAGGGGGGGACGAATGGCGGCGGCCAAGACCTTGATGAAGCTCGTCTTGCCCGAAGAGCTTTCCCCGGCAATGCCGTAGACCTCCCCGCGCTTGATGTTCATCGAGATCCCATCCACGGCGCGCACCTCGCGTTCCACGCCGTAGTAGTTCATCTGGTAATAGGCCTTGAGCCCTTCGACTTTCAGAAGATCGGGTTTGCTGTCGCGGGTCATAGTCAGGCCCCCATGCGGCGCAGGCGGCTGCGCGGGTCGATATATTCGTTCATGCTCACGGCGAGGAGGAACAGGCCAAGGAAGGTCATGACGATCAGGATCACCGGAATGACGATCCACCACCATGTCCCCACCACCATCGCCGAGTGGCTATTGGCCCAATAGAGCACCGTGCCGATCGTCGGATTGTTGATATTGGTGAAGCCGAGAACGGCGAGGGTCACCTCCATGCCGATCGACCAGAGCATGTTGTTCATGAAGGTCGAAAAAACGATGGGCATCACATAGGGCAGGTGCTCTTCGAGCAGCACTTTTCGCGTCGACATACCCGCAAAGACCGCGTGCCTTGTAAACTCGCGGTGTTTTAAGCCCAGCGCCACCGAGCGGATCAGGCGCGCGTCGAACGGCCAGCCGAAACAGGCGAGGATCAGCGCCATGGTGAAGCTGTCCATGTTGTTGCGCAGCACAAAGTAGAACAGCACGAGGATCGGGAAGATCGGCACGGCAACGAAGATGTCGTTAATGAACATCAACACGCGATCGACCCAGCCGCCGAGATAGCCCGCAGCGAGCCCGACCGAAATCGAGATGATGCGCGAGAGCACGGCCACGGTGACGCCGAACATCAGGCTGTTTCGGAAAGCAGCCGAAAGGTGCCAGAACAGATCCTGGCCGCGCGAATTGGTTCCGAACCAGTATTGCGCCGAAGGCGGCTGGTCGGGGATCGCCATATAGATGAGCGTCGGATCGACCGGCGAGAAAAACGACAGCGCCGCAAAGATCACCATGATGCCGACGAGAACGAGGCCGATGGCGAATTCGAGATTGTAGCGGATAAGGTCGCGGAAAACGGCGAACATGGCCCTACTCCGTACGCACGCGTGGATCGAGCAGCGGATGCAGCAAGTCCACGATGAAGATGGCAAAGGCGACGGCGGTGATCGACACAGTGCAGACCGCGAGCACGGTCGAATAATCGCCCGCATTCACCGCATCGACGAGCAGCGAGCCCATGCCGGGATAGTTGAAGACCTGCTCGGTGATGATCGTGCCCGAAAACACCCCGCCGATCACCATGGCGAGCGCCGTCACCTGCGGCACCAGCGCATTGCGCATCACATAGCCGCTGACGATGGTCTCACGCTTGACGCCGGCGAGCTCGGCATAAGTCACATAGTCTTCCGTCACGATATTGGAGACCAGCGCCCGCATGCCGATGAACCAGCCACCGAGGCCCACGAGCACCAGCGAAAAGGCCGGCAGCAGCGAGTGCTGTAACACCGATAGAATGAACGGCATGGTCCAGCTCGGCCGCACGTCCATGCTGAACCCGCCCGAAATCGGCAGCACCGGCCAGAGGAAACCGAAGATGACCAGAATGATGAACGCGACGATATAGTAGGGGATCGGCTGGAGGCCCATGGTCACGATGCCAAAGGCCTTGAAGAACCGGTTGTTCTGAAAATAGCCGGCAAGCCCGCCCATCAGATTGCCGACGATAAAGGTGATGACGGTCGAGGTGAGCAGGAGGCCCAGCGTCCAGGGCATGCCGCGCATTACCAATTCCATGGCCGGCGTCGGAAACGCCATCAGCGAAGCGCCGAGATCGCCCTGGATCAGCCGGGTCCAGAAATTCCAATATTGCACATGCATCGGCTGCCCGGTGCCGAACATCGCCGTCAGCGCCTCGCGCGTCGAGGCAATGGCTTCAGGGGAAAGGTTCGACCGCGCCGAAAGCCGGCCCAGGACCTGTTCAACCGGATCGATGGGAGAGAGATAAGTGACCAGAAACATGGCCGATATGCCAAAGAAGATCACTGCAAACATCAGCAGCGCCCGCTTCCCGACAAACAACAAATAACCGTGCATACGGTCTCCTCAACTTCGAACCGTGCCGCAGGCAAATTTGCTCCAGTGGAGCCAATTTTGGTGAGAAGGCCATGAGAGCTGCGCTCGAATGGCATGCACCGAAGCCTGGTCTATATCTCTACACCCGACAGCTGGCGCTCGATCCCAATGGAATGGGCGTGGGGCTCTTCCGACGCGCGAGCTGCGAGCAAAAATCCACGGGATGCGCAGTGGCCCGCGCATCCCGGGGGCAGCCCAGCCTGAAAGACCGGGCCACCAGGGAGGACTGTTACGCCGCGCCGTCGACCGGAGTGATCTGGGTGAAGATGTAGCGGCCGTTCGACCAGTTGGTCACCGGGTTGGCATAGTTGTTTTCCGCGTTCGGCCAGCCGGTCCAGAACCGGTTCGACTGAATGGAGAACACGTTGTAGGCCATGATCGGGATATTCGGCATTTCTTCGAGGTGGAGCTTGACGAAGTCGTGGCCGAGTTCGGTGCCCTTGGGGTCGTTGAAGTCGGTACCGCGGATCTCTTCGATGATCGCGTCGAGACGCGGATCCTTCCAGCGCATCCAGTTGCGGTCAGGCTGCGAGGCGCCCGGCTCGGCGACATAGGCCGAGTGGTAGCTGTCGAGGAAGAACGAGAGGTCGGGGTGACCGCCCCAGGTTTCCACGGCCCAGGCAATATTGACTTCGAAATTGCCGACGCGTTGGCGGCCCCATGGATCGGCGTCGACTTCGGCGGTGGCGCCGATGCCGTTCTGGGCCCAGGTCTGGGCGATGATCACGCCGAGACGGTTGACCACGCCTTCCTGCGGCACCATCACCGAGAAGGTGAACGGCTGGCCGTCGGGCATCATCCACTGATTGCCGTTCTTGGTGAAACCGGCATCGGTGAGGAGGGCTTCAGCGGTCGGAATGTCCTGCTTCCACCATCCATAGCCGAAGGCATTGCGCACGGCTTCTTCTTCGCTCGGCACCGCGTCGCCAAACTGGCCGCGAACCATGTCGGCGATCTGCATGCCGATGTTCGGGTCGTATGGCTTCACCTTGTTGCCGCCGGCTTCCACTTCGTAATTGATGAGGAAATCCTGCAGCGGCGCATGGTAATCGCGCGGATGCGTACCGGTCGGTGGCACGGAGATGGCCGAGAGCGTTGCCGCGCCGCGATATGAGGCCATGGACATGGTCCGCGCATCGAGCATGAGTGCCAGAGCCCAGCGGACGCGCTTGTCCTGGAATTTTGGATTTTGATGGTTCGGGATCGCCATGACGAGCGTGGGATCGGGGTGGGCATAGGGGAAGCCCGGGAACCAACCCTGGATCTGCGGATCCTGCTGCACCACCGAGAATGTGCCTTCCGGCGTCAGATCGTGCACCATGTCGAGATTGCCGTTGCGGATCTCGATCAAGCGATTGTCGGTCGAAATATTGTTCCGGTAGATGACATATTTCGGGTTCGGTTCCGAAATCATGCCCATGGCCGTGCGCTGCCAGTCTTCGCGGCGCTGCCAGATATACCAGGTGCCGTTCGGATCGAACGAGTGGAGCGTGTAGGGCCCGATGGAAACCGGCGGGTTCGCATCGTAGCTGAGGATGTCTTCGACGCCTTCATAGACATGCTTTGGCATGATCCATGCGGCGGTCCAGCGCACGGCGAACAGGGTATGGAAGCGCGAGTTCGGTTTGTTGAGTTTGAAGTGGACGGTATATTTGTCCGGCGCCGTAACTTCGGCGACCTGAACCGAGAACGCACCATTGTACGGCGTGCCGGGTGTCGAAGCCTGCTTCTGGACGGTGAACACCACGTCATCAGCGGTGAATTCGACGTCGTCGCTCCAGAAGATGCCCTGCTTGAGCTTCACGGTCATTTCCGTGAAGTCTTCGTTATATTGCCAGAGGTCGTCGGCCAGCGAATTGTAGACGGCGTTCTCGCTGGCGCCTTCGAGGCCTGCATCTGGATCGATGAACCAGAGCGTGTCGGTCGTCAGCTGGTGCAGGCCGTTGGACGTGCCGTTGCCGGCGCCCACAGCCCACAGGTTGAACCAGGCCGGATTGCGAATGATGCCTTCCGGATTGTGGACGATCACCGTCTCGTTGCGTGGAAATTGGGCCAGGTCAGGCGCCGTGCCTTCGGCTTCCTGCGCGAAGGCCAGGCCCTTGCCTGCAACCATCAGCGCGCCGACTGCCGTCGTCCCGATAAGGAAACTACGTCTATCCATTCTGTATCCTCCCTAGAGCGGAAATGCCTCCGCACTTCCTTTGGCACCCTCCAGTGCCATCAAAAGTCATACTAACGAGGGCTTAATTCTTGTCAATCGCCGAAGTGATATAAATCGGGAAACATGATACAAAAAGCAAAGGGACACACCGTGGCCGATGTGTCCCCTGTTTCACCGTTGGGAGGCGGTGAATGTTACCGTAATGCTACCCAACCCGCATCTCAAAGACGCGTGTTGATAAATCTGTTGGGCCAGCTCTCGCCACTGCCACGATGCCCATCGTCCCCTTGACGGGGAGGGCCGGGGAGGGGTGCCCAAGTACTCGGCATTTTGGCACACGCACCCCTCCTTGCCTCCCTATCTAGGGGAGGTGCAGATCGCGTTTGAGACGCAATCGGCGCCCAACACACTGCCGCGACACTTCCCCCTTGATGGGATCCGAGCCGTACCGGAGGGCAGATCGCTCCAGTGGAGCGATCTGAGGTGATGAGGCTGGGAGGGGGTGAGGCCCCACGCGCTATGCCAGAGACTAAATCTTCACCCGCACCATCTGATACGAATAAGGCGGCAGGGTCACCGTCAGCTTGCCATCGGCGATCTTGGCGCCTTCGCCCTTCTTTGGCTTGACTTCATCCTGCTTGCCGGCCGTGTTGACGGCCTTCAGATCCGGATGCGTCATCACCTGATGGTCGATCACCGAACCACCCGCAAAGCCCTGCAGGCTCACTTCGGTTTCGATGCTGTCCGTCGTGTGGCGATTGACGAGGAAGAAGCTCAGCGTGCCTTCTTCTTCATTGTGCACGCCGGAAACGTCGACAAATGCCGTGTCCTTGGCGTGGGTCGTTTCGTAGCCCGGCGAGGTCGTCAGCAGTTGCAGCGCGGTGCCGCGGCCGAAGACGGAAGCGAAGTAGTAGGGGTAGTAGATGGTCTGGGCCCAGGCTGGGCCACCCTTTTCGGTCATGATCGGCGCGATCACGTTCACGAGCTGGGCGATACAGGCGATCTTCACCACATCCGAGCGGCGGATGAAGGTGTTGAGGATCAGGCCGACCATCAGGACGTCTTCGAAATTGTAGATGTCTTCGAGCAAGCCCGGCGCGTGCGGCCAGCCGCTGTTGCCGTCGAGGATCTCGCGATCCTTCTTGTTCGAATGGTACCAGACGTTCCATTCGTCGAAGGAGATGTAGATGTCCTTCTTGCTCTTCTTCTTGGCCTTGACCTGCTTGATCGTCGCAGCGACGGTCTCGATATAGCGGTCGAGCTTTTCGCTCAGGCCCAGATAGTTAGGCGTGTTGTCATCGCGATTGGCGAAGTACATATGGAGCGAGATGTGGTCCACATGGTCATAGGTATGCTCGAGCACGATGCGTTCCCAATCGGGGAAGCTCGGCATGTCCATATGCGAGGAACCGCAGACGATCAGTTCGAGGTCCTTGTCGAACATGCGCATGGCGCGGGCGGTGTTGGCAGCGAGCTTGCCATATTCGTCGGCATCCTTGTGGCCGACCTGCCAGGGGCCGTCCATCTCGTTGCCGAGGCACCACATCTTGACGTTCCACGGGTCCTTGCGGCCGTTCTTGATGCGGAGGTCCGACCAGTAGGTGCCGCCGGGATGGTTCACATATTCAAGGAAATTGCGGGCCTCATCGACGCCGCGCGAACCAAGGTTCACGGCCAGCATCATCTCGGTGCCGACGGTCGCGCACCAGTCGGCAAATTCGTGGACACCCACGGCATTGCTTTCCGACGTGTGCCAGGCGAGGTCGAGACGGGTCGGGCGCTCCTCACGCGGGCCGATGCCGTCTTCCCAATTATAGGCGGAAACGAAGTTACCCCCGGGATAGCGCACCACGGGTACATTGAGGTCCTTTACGAGCTTGGCGACGTCGCCACGCATCCCGTCCTTGTCGGCCGTCGGATGGTCAGGCTCATAAATGCCTTCATAGATTGCGCGGCCGAGGTGCTCCAAAAATGCCCCATAGACACGATCGTCAATTTTAGAGATCGTGTAGTCCTTATTCGCAACGACAGAAGCCTTCACCCCGTCCTCCCATTCAATCCGTTTTTCTGATTTGGATCAGTTAATCGGTTGTACAGGAGTTAAACGCTTCTACGCAAGCGGTCCCGCGCACTTTTGTATGATTTTTGGAGAGGCGTAGTTTTGCACTAGACCGTGCGACCAGTTGAGTCAGAGCGAGGCGAAAATGGTGGTTTTCGAGAACCGGAGCGGAGCGTACATCCGTACGTGAGCACCGGAAGCGGAGAAAACCGGCATTTGCAGGCCGCTATGGCCGACTGGGCGTATGGTCTAGCGAGCCGTCTGCAACCGCATAATGATATCCTGGTCATAGTTCCCAAAACCGCGACCAAACACATTGATCCCGCCCGGATGCTTGGCATCGGGTTTCACCGCAATGCGCAAGCGGATCGAGTGGTGGTTCGCCAAATCCAGATCCACCAGCGACACCGGCGAAATCTTCACCCCGTCGACATAGGTGCCTTCATTGGTCACGCGCCAGCTCTTGAGCTTGCCATATTGGCTGCCCTTGAGCTTCCACCAGTCCGGTGTGTAGACGCCGCGCTTGTCGCCAAAGTCCCCCGGCGACGTCCAGGTACCGATCTCGGTCCCATTGACCGAAAGCGTGATATCGCTTGGCCAATCCGCCGACGTCCCTGGCACTTCCGAGCTTAATTCCAGCGCAAATTCAAGCACTTCAATCGTATTCTGTGCAAGCTTTGCATTGTTCGGAAACTGATATTCCAAAAAGCCCTGCGTGAACCAGATCAGCCCCGCCTTCATGCGCTCGGGATCAAGGAAAGTGTCCGGCACATCGAGGAGACCGATGATCCCTTCGGTCGAACAGAGCCCGCACGGCGCCGACACGTCAAAGCTCGTATAGAGCCCCAACGGCATCGCCACCTCGACTGCATTCGAGCGCAGCGGCGAGATGTCTTCCTTGAACATCACCAGCACTTCGTCGAACGTCGAGTGGCAAATCTTCTGGTTGCCCTTGCGCGCCTTCTGCGTCTCGGTCCGGATCAGACCGGCATTTTCCAGGATCTGCAGATTGGTGGAAACCGTCGATTGCGGCAGCGTCAGGCGCTCGGCAATGTCATTGCCATTCAGCGGCCCCTCGACATGGAGCAATTTCAAAATCCGCACCCGGATCGGAGACGCGAGACCCTTCAAGACCTCGATATCCTCCTCGGGATCGACGACCAGAAAATTGCGGCTCATGGGACAACGTCTTTCGGATGATAGAGAGCAAATGTCTATCCAAAAGTCTGAACCAATCAAGTCGCGCGCAACAAATTCGTCACAAAAGCCTGGATTTTCCAGTGTTCCCAAGCAAATCACATTCCCTGAATCAAATTACCCCTGTCCGCTTTTGACTTTCCCGCCCAAGACTCTACCTTTCACCCAATTCTTGGGAGGAGAAACGGCATGAGCTTCCGCGCCCTGGTGTCGCAAAGGGATGAAAACGGCACCGTCACCAATTCCGTCGAGACCTTGGAAGACGCCGCGCTCCCTGAAGGCAATGTCACCGTCGACATCGAATGGGCCGGCCTCAACTATAAGGATGGCCTCTGCCTGACAGGGCAGGGCGGTCTCGTCCGCACCTTCCCCCATATCGCTGGCATAGACTTCTCGGGCACCGTCGGCGACAGTTCCGACCCGCGCTATGCCCCTGGCGATGCTGTAGTTTTAACCGGCTGGCGCGTCGGCGAGACCCATTGGGGCGGCTATTCTACCCGCGCCCGCGTCAACGGCGATTGGCTCGTCCCGCTGCCCAAAGGCCTCACCACCCGCGATACCATGATCGTTGGCACCGCGGGCCTCACCGCCATGCTCGCCGTCGATCGCCTGGAATCCGAACGCCTCACCCCCGCGCAAGGCGATGTCCTCGTCACCGGCGCCTCCGGCGGCGTCGGCACCATCGCCATCGCGCTCCTCGCACGCCTGGGCTATTCCGTCACCGCGCTCACCGGCCGCCCAGAAAACAGCGACAGCCTCACCGCCCTCGGCGCCAAGTCCTTGCTTGGCCGCGATGATTTCCTCGCCGAACCCGACAAGCCGCTCGAACCCGCCCGCTGGGCCGGCGTCGTCGATTGTGTCGGCGGCAATATCCTGGGCAAAGGGCTCAAGCAGGTCAAATACGGCGGCTCCGTCGCCGCACTCGGCAACACCGCCGGCGTCGCTCTCAGCACCAATGTGCTGCCCTTCCTCCTCCGCGGCGTGAACCTTCTCGGCATCGACAGCGTCATGCAGCCCTATGAGCGCCGCATCGCGGCCTGGTCCCGCATCGCCGAACTCTTCGACGTTTCGGCCTATGCCGCCCTGGTCGAAGAGGTCGGCCTCGAAGACCTCCCCGCCGCGGCCACCCGCATTCTCAGTGGCCAGATCCGCGGCCGCGTCCTCGTCCGACCCGATCGCTAGCCCTCACCCCGCCCGGCGCCACTCGTCTTCGGCCGCCGCCACCATCATGCCAACCCCCAACGCGTCGCCCACAGCCACCAACGTCGGCGCATCGATATCCATCGTCTCCGCCGCCGCCACCAGTTCCGCCAGCGGCCCGCGCCAGATCGCCTCGTCGCCGCGCCCGAGATTGATCGCCACCGTCGCCGGCGTTGCCGCACTCATCCCAAAAGCCCCGAGCTTCTCGACGATTTTCGGCAGCATCCGCCGCGCCATATAAAACACCGTCGTCGTCCGGCTATTCGCGAGGCCCTGCCAATCGAGCCCCTCCGGCAGATCGCCCTTGCGCGAATGCCCCGTCACGAACCGCACCGATTGCGCGTGGTCCCGATGTGTCAGCGACACGCCGAGCCGGCTCGCCAGTGCCAGCCCCGCCGTAATCCCCGGCACCACCGACACCGGAATGCCCTCGGCCTCGAGGCTCGCGATCTCCTCGCCCGCGCGGCCAAAGATCATCGGGTCGCCCGATTTGAGCCGCACCACATGCTTGCCCTGCTTGGCCAGCGTCAGCATCATGACGTTGATATCTTCCTGCCGGCAGCTATCGCGTCCCGCGCGCTTGCCCACCAGCATGCGCTTGGCCTCCCGCCGTGCCAGCTCCAGCACCTCGTCGGAAACAAGATCATCGAAGAGGATGACATCGGCCGATTGCAGCGCCTTCACAGCCTTCAGCGTAAGCAGCTCCGCATCCCCGGGCCCCGCACCAACCAGCGTCACGCGGCCCGCAGCAGTCCCTGGCAAACTCGACATCATGACACCTTTGGAAAATGAATGAGGGAGGCGCCCGGGGGGAGACATCCGGGCGCCCGCTGCCGATCACTCGGCAGCGATTTGCATGAGCACGTCGGGCGCAATTGAAATCAGCCCGTTCTCGACTCGCACGGGAAACGTCCGGACCCGCCCCTCGTCGGCGCCCTGCGCCTCGCCGGTCGAGAGATCGAAAACCCAGTTGTGCAGAGGGCAGGTCACGTGCCGCCCATGCACAATGCCCTCGGCCAACGGCCCGCCCTTGTGCGGGCAGCGATTTTCGATCGCGTAAATCTGGTCCTCTGCCGTCCGAAACACCGCGATCTTGCCGCCCGGCGTCGTCACGCAGCGGGCGCCCCGGCGCGGCACGGCAGCAACGGGTCCGAGTTCAATCCATTCGGTCATGGCCATTACTCCGCTGCCACTGGAAATCCGAATTCGGCCATGGCGGCGAATTCGTGGGCGTCCTTGCCGTTGACGCGCTCTTCCCAAGGGTCGACCTGGGCAAATTGCTGGGAATAGGCAAAGCGATCAAAGAGCTGCTTGCGCTTGGCGCCATCTTCGATGACCGCCGCCTTGATCGTGTCGATCCCGACGCGCTTGGCCCATTTGTAGATGCGTTCGAGATAATAGCCCTGCTCGCGATAGAGCTGGGTCAGTGCCGCGATGATTTCGAGCGCCTCGTCCTCGCTGTCGGCGTGGCCGAGCAGTTCCGTGCCCTTGATATCGAGCCCGGCGGCGCCGGCAAAATGGATGTCATATCCACTATCGATGCAGATCACGCCGATATCCTTGCAGGTCGCCTCGGCGCAATTGCGCGGACACCCCGACACCGCGAGTTTCAGCTTCGCCGGCGTCCACGCGCCCCAGAGATACTTTTCGAGCCGAATGCCGAAGCCGGTCGAATCCTGCGTCCCAAACCGGCACCAGTCCGATCCGACACAGGTCTTCACCGTCCGCAGTCCCTTCGCATAAGCCGCGCCCGACATCATCCCGGCCGCATTGAGATCGGCCCAGACGCCGGGCAGGTCTTCCTTCCTGACGCCCAGCAGATCGATGCGCTGCCCACCCGTCACCTTGACGGCCGGGATGTTGAACTTGTCGGCGACATCGGCAATGGCGCGCAGTTCCTTGGGGTTGGTCATCCCGCCCCACATGCGCGGCACCACTGAATAGGTCCCGTCCTTCTGGATATTGGCGTGCACACGTTCGTTGATGAATCGGCTCTGCCCGTCATCCTCATATTCGCCCGGCCATTCGGCCACGAGATAGTAATTGAGCGCTGGCCGGCACTTGGCGCAGCCGCAGGAGGTCTTCCATTCGAGCTCCTGCATCACCTCGGGAATGGATTTGAGTCCCTTGGCGACGATCAATCGGCGCACCGCGCCATGATCATAGTCGGTGCAGGGACACATCGGCTTCACGGCGGCGGGGTTGTAAGCATCGCCCAGCGTAATCGCCATCAGCTTTTCAACGAGATGCGTGCACGATCCGCACGAGGCCGAAGCCTTGGTATGGGCGCGCACCCCATCGAGATCGGTCAGGCCCATCCCCGTGATCGCGCCAGTGATCTTGCCCTTGCAAACGCCATTGCAGCCGCAGATTTCAGCATCGTCCGGCAGCGCCGCCACGGCCGCCATCGGGTCGAGGGCCGCACCACCCTGATAGGCCTGTCCGAAGATCAGCGTATCGCGCAGCTCTGTCGTGTCCGTGCCCTTGCGCAGCATGTCGTAGAACCACGGCCCATCGCCGGTCTCGCCATAAAGCACCGCGCCAAGGATCTTGTTGTCCTTGAGCACCACGCGCTTATAGATGCCCGATGCCGCGTCGCGCAGCACGATCTCTTCCCGGTCCTCGGCATCGGCAAAGTCGCCGGCCGAATAAACGGAAACACCCGTCACCTTCAGTTGCGTCGCCGTCTGCACGGGGCGGAAAGCGGCGTCCTGCTTGGCCAGCGTCTTGGCCAAAACCTTAGCCTGGTCATAAAGCGGCGCCACGAGCCCATAGACCACCCGCTCATGCTCGACGCATTCCCCAAGCGCCAGAATGTCGGGGTCCGAGGTCACCATCTGGTCGTTGACGACAATGCCGCGCTCGACATGGAGGCCAGCATCGACGGCAAGGCGCGTTTCGGGCCGAATGCCGGCCGCCATCACCACGATATCGGCGCCATAGGTCGTGCCATCGTCGAGCGCCACAGCCTCTACGCAGTTCTCGCCAAGGATCGCCTTGGTCTGTGCCGTGCAATGCACCTTGATGCCGCGCTTTTCGAGATCCCGCTGCAACAGATACCCTGCTGCGGGATCGAGCTGCCGGTCCATCACATGGCCCATAATGTGCAGCACCACCACTTCCATGCCGCGCAACCGCAGCGCCGCCGCCGCTTCGAGCCCAAGCAAGCCGCCTCCAATGACGACTGCCTTCGGGTTGGGCCGCTGTGCCGCTTCCACCATGGCATTGACGTCATCAAGATCGCGAAACACCATCACGCCCGGTAGGTCCTTGCCGGGGAGCGGGATGATGAATGGCGCCGAGCCCGTCGCGATGATCAGCCTGTCATAAGGCGTCTCGCCCGCTTTGCTGATGACGACCTTGCGCTGGCGATCAATTCCCGTGATCGTTTCGCCAAATCGGGTCGAAACCCCATGCCGCTCATACCAGGCGGTGTCGTGGGTGATGATCTGCTCATATTCTTTTTCGCCGCCCAAAACCGGCGAGAGCATTAGCCGGTTATAATTGCCGCGCGGCTCCGAGCCGAACAGCGTCACCTCAAACCGGCCAGGTGTTTCTTCAAAAATATGCTCCAGCGCCCGGCCCGAGGCCATGCCGGCCCCGATCACCACCAGCTTCTCGGTGCGGGTCGCCTGCGCGGGCGCTGAAAATTCAGCCAATAGGTCCATCGGGTGGGGCTCCGTGTGTTCCAGCGAAAAACAAAAAGGCCGCCAACTGATGCGTCGCCGGAAAATCCGGTTCGCACCTGTTGGCAGCCTTGCCTTTGACGCCCAGCATTGGACATCGATCATCGAGAGCGTCTTGGGAGGAGCTCTTGCCCAAGACATTGCACGAACCATGCCAATCAAAGGGCAAGGCGGATCGTCAAGTGATCACAATGCTTTAAGCGTGTTCGATTGGAGGTCGCCGTGCTGGCCGATAAGGCCTAGTCGCTCACATCATCGCCAGCTTGATCATTTTGTGTGCATGAGATTGGCGTGATGAAATTTCAGACGTCCACCGAAGGCGCCGTTATCACCCCACCAACTGTCCTTCCCCCGGGCTTGACCCGAGGGCCATTGTGGAACCCACAAGCTTTGTCGAATGGGTAAGAGACCCTCGGGTCAAGCCCGAGGGAAGTCCGATAGTTAGGCGAGATATTTTCTGACAAAATTCCGGCAAACGCCGGGGCCATCTAGCCTCTTCTTATGATGGCAAACATCAAGCGGAGCTGGGAGAGCTAACCCTACCCAACCCGCGCCTCAAACACCCCACCATCGAAAAACCGGTTCGGACCCATGGCGACTCCATCGAGCGCATACCCTTCCGCCCGATCGCCCTCGCGCTTGTAATCTACCTCTGGCAGCGCGATCCCCATCGGCGCCAGCGCCGCCCGGTAGAGGTCCGGCCGAAAACTCTCCGCCGCCAAATGCGCGCTATCCGCGCTCACGGCAACCTCGCCCCAGCGCGCCATCTGCTCGAAATACCAAAGCGCCTGGCTCTTCCATGGGAAATTCGCGGCGCCATCGTGCGGAATATAAAAGTCCGGCAGCGTAAACACCGCGTCGCCCGCATCGATCTCCCCGGTCAGCGCCCGCGCCACAATATCTACCGGCAGATCGAGATAGGCCGGTCGCGCCATGATCTCCGCCGCTGCCAGCCGGTTTTCCCGCTGCTGGCACCATTCGCCCGCCCGATAGATCGCGCGGATCAGCCCGGCCACCGTCTCGGGATTGCGCTCGGCCCAATCGGCGCGCATGCCCATGACTTTGTCGGGGCTCCATTCCCAGATCTTCGATTTCGTCGTGACGATATGTGCGCCGTGCTGCGCCACCCCGACGCTGTTCCAGGGTTCGCCCACGCAATAGCCATCGAGCCCACCGGCGCCCAACGCCTCCGGCAAAAGGGGCGGTGGCAGCACGACGATCTCGACATGACGATCCGGCACGATGCCGCTCGCGGCCAGCCAATACCGCAGCTCATAATTGTGTGACGAGGTCTGGTGCACGACGCCAAAGCGCAGCTTTTTGCCGCCCCGCGCCACCACTTTCGCCAGGGCCGCACCAGCGGGGCCCGCCTCGAGATCGGTAACCGCACCCTCGCGCTGCATCTGCTCCCAGAGCGCAGCGCTTACGGTGATCGCATTGTTTCCCAAGCCCAGTACCACCGGCGCAATCATCTTGGTCGCGATCGGCGTCAGTCCAAGGCTTGCGGCAATCGGCATGGGCGCCAGCATCTGCGCCACATCGAAATGTCCAAGCGCCGAGCGGTCGCGGATATTCGCCCACGATGTCTCGCGCGTCAGTTGCAGCGCCAGGCCCTCGGTCTCGGCAAAGCCCAGTTCCTTGGCGAGCACCAGCAGCACGCTGTCGAGCAGCGGCAAAAATCCGGCATGGAGCAGGGTGGTCGACATGATCTTCTATGGCCCCAGGAGTTTTGCGGCGGTGATCAGGCTTTGGGCGATATCGATGATCCGCCGATTCTGGTTCATCGCTGTCTTGCGCAGGAGATTGTAGGCCTCTGGCTCGGAAAGCCCCCGCGTCTCGATCAGGATCGATTTTGCCTGATCGATGATTTTCCGCTCTTCAAGCGCCGACCGCGCTTCTTCCAGCTCCCGCGTCAGCCGGGCAAAGGCATTGAACCGCGAGACCGCCATGTCGAGGATCGATTTGACGCGCTCTTTCTTGAGCCCATCCACCACATAGGCCGAAACCCCGGCCTCGACCGCTTTTTCGATCATTCCCACATCGGAGCGGTCGACGAACATGGCGATCGGCCGCTGCACCGCGCGCGATAGCGAGAAGAAATGCTCGAGCGTATCGCGCTTGGGGTTTTCGAGATCGATGACGATCACATCCGGCGCCACGCGCTCGATCGTCCGCGCCACTTCGTTGACGTCGTGGATCACTGCGACTTCCGTGTGCCCGGCCTCACGCAAACCTTCCTCGATGATCGAGGCGCGGATGCGATTCTCGTCAATGATCAGGATCGAAAGCTCGGTTCGGGCCATGTCTCACTGGTCCGTTTAAGTGTGGCAATATTCCTGTCATATTGGCGCGGCTCCGGCAAATCCATTTGCATGGCCTTTGGAAAAACCGCGCGACTTGATACGTGTTGTTGACCGCGCGCATGGCCTGACTATAGCTTCGCGCCCATGGTCACCCTCCGGGAAATCGCAGCCGCAGTGGGCGTTTCAAGCGCCACGGTTTCGCGCGTGCTCAACTACGATATGACGCTGTCGATCTCGACCCGCAAGCGCCAGGCGATCATCGAAACGGCCGAAGCGCTCAACTATTCTACCCCGCGCAATCGCAACCGCGCCAATCAGCAGCAGGGCCTGATCAAGGTCGCGCTGGTGCATTTTCTCGCCCCCGAGCGCGAACTCGTCGATCCCTATTACGTCGCCATGCGCCTCGGCATCGAGCGCCGCTGCGCCGCGCTCAAGATCGAAACGGTAAAAGTTTACCACACCGACGCGCGCCCCGATGCGAACCTCCTGCAGGACGCGTCTGGCACCATCGTCATCGGCCGCCACGACGAAGACGAGATCGATTGGCTCCGCCACCACTGCCGCCAGATCGTCTTTGCCGATCACGTGCCGCCCGATGACGACATCGATTCCGTGTCCGCCGATCTCTGGTCCGCCATGGAAAAGCTGCTCGCTGCACTCTCTCAGCGCGGCTACCGGCGCATCGCCTATATCGGCTGGGGCGATCGCCGCGCCCAGGCCTTCGTTCACTGGATGACCGCCGCCGGCTGGTTCGATGACCGTCTCTTCCGCTCGGGCGACAATACGGAGGAGGGCGGCTATCGCCTGACGCGCGATCTCCTCGCCGATCGCCGCCCGTTCGATGCCATCGTTACCTTCAACGATTCCATGGCCATCGGCGCCTATCGCGCCATTCACGAGCGCGGCCTCACCATTCCCGGCGATATCGGGGTGGCGAGTTTCAATGACATCTCCGTCGCGCAATTCCTCAATCCGCCCCTGACGACGGTTCACCTGCCTGCCGAAGAGATCGGCGAGGCGGCCATCGAGCTCTTGCTCGAGCGGGTCGGGGGGCGTGATCTTGCCAAGCAAATTACCTTGGCATCCAAGCTGGTTTGGCGCGCAAGCACCCGCCAACCCGTTGAAAAATAACGCAGTAAAAATTTACTGAAATTATTTGCGCGCTGGAATTTTAGCGGCTACAGTCTCCCTCAAGGTGGTGAGGACCACCTCTATGGGAGGAAACTATGACAGATATGTCCATGCGCTGGAAGCGCACCCTTTGTGTTGCCCTGGCTGGTATCAGCATCGTGACCGTCGCTGCGGCTTCTGCCTCTGCCGGCGAAATCTCGGTTTGGGTTTGGGATAAGGCCTTCAATGGCGACACCATGCGCGAAGCTGGTGAAATCTACACCAAGGCTCATCCGGAAACGACGTTCAACGTCGACGATACCGCGAGCCAGGACGACATCCGTGCCAAGCTGCAGACTCAGCTTCTCGCTGGCAGCACCGATGGACTCCCCGATATCGTTTTGATCCAGGACGACATTGCCCAGAAGTATCTGCAGTCGTTCCCCGGCGCTTTCGAGCCGCTGTCGGACTCGATCGATATGTCGGTTTTCGCGCCCTACAAGGTTGCGGCCGCGACCCTCGATGGCAAGTCCTACTCGGTGCCGTTTGACTCCGGCGTGACCGGTCTCTTTTACCGCTCGGACTACCTCGAAGAAGCTGGCTTCACCGCTGCTGATCTCGAGAACATCACCTGGGACCAGCTTGTCGAAATCGGCAAGACCGTCAAGGAAAAGACCGGCAAGCAGCTGCTCGACCTCGACATGAATGACACCGGCGTCATCCGCATGATGATGCAGTCGGCTGGCGAATGGTACTTCAACGAAGACGGCTCGCTCCACATCACGGACAATGCCGCGCTCAAGAAGTCGCTCGAAACCTACGCCAAGTTCTACCAGGCTGACCTCGTCAAGCCGGTTTCCGGCTGGGCCGAATATACCGGTGCCTTCACTGGTGGCGAAGTTGCCGTGGTTCCCGTCGGTGTCTGGATCACTGCGACGATCAAGGCCAATGCCGATCAGTCCGGCAAGTGGGCTGTTGCCCCGATCCCGCGCCTCGATCTCGAAGGTTCGGTCAATGCGTCCAACCAGGGCGGCTCGAGCTGGTTCCTCTTGTCCTCTTCGGACAACAAGGAAGAAGCCATCGACTTCTTCAAGACCGTCTGGGCCGGCGACCAGGATTTCTACCAGGACATCCTGATCAAGCGCGGCGCTGTCGGTTCGCTCCTCTCGGCGCGTGAAGGCGAAGCCTATAAGGCCTCCGACGATTTCTTCGGCGGCGCACCCGTTTGGCAGAACTTCTCGACCTGGCTCGGTCAGATCCCAAGCGTCAGCTATGGCACCTTCACGGCCGAAGTTGACTCCGCTGTCGCGGCTCAGTTGCCCACGATCATCCAGGGCGGCGATATCGATGCGGCCCTCCAGGCCATCAACGATCAGGCCCAGCAGCAGATGCAGTAATCTGCAAGGGGGCGGCAACGTCGCCCCCAATTCTGTCCTCCCAGGGGCTTCGCGAGCGATCGCGGGGCCCTCGGCTGTATCCTTTCATGGGCAGTCGGCAGGGCGGTCTGATGTCTTCATCTCGTATCGAGATGAGTGAAACAGCAATCCACCGACAAGGAGTCTGTCGTGGCGCAATCGGGTCTCGCGCGCAGTGAGCGGATAAATGGCTGGCTTTTCGTCATGCCGGCATTGGTCCTGCTTGGGCTGTTCATGATCTATCCCATCGTCTGGTCGCTCTGGATGAGCTTCCAGGTCGGCAAGGGGATGAATCTCAGCTTTGGCGGTCTCGCCAATATCCAGCGCCTGACAAAGGACCCGGTCTTTATCCGCGCCCTGATCAATACCTTCACGTTCTTCATCGTGCAGGTGCCGATCATGATCACGCTGGCGCTGCTCTTCGCCGTCGCGCTCAATGACTCGACCCTTCGCTTCCGCGGCCTGTTCCGCACCGCGATCTTCCTCCCCTGCGTTACCTCGCTGATTGCTTACTCGACCATCTTCAAGTCGATGTTCGCCGTCGATGGCGTCGTCAATCAGACGCTGATGGCGCTGCACATCATTGGCGGCCCCATCTCCTGGCTCGGCGACCCCTTCTGGGCCAAGGTCACCATCATCATGGCCATCACCTGGCGGTGGACCGGCTACAACATGATCTTCTATCTTGCAGCGCTCCAGAACATCGATCGCTCGATCTATGAAGCGGCGCGTATCGATGGCGTCCCCGCCTGGGCTCGCTTCCGCTACCTCACCATTCCGATGCTGAAGCCGGTGATCCTCTTCACCACCGTTGTGTCGACCATCGGTACGCTGCAGCTCTTCGATGAGGTCTTCAACCTTACCGGCGGCACCGGCGGCCCCTCGGATTCCACCGTCACCCTGTCGCTTTACATTTACAACCTGACCTTCAAGTTCATGCCCAGCTTCGGCTATTCGGCCACTGTCTCCTGGGTCATCGTGGTGTTGGTCGCAATTCTCAGCTTCCTGCAGTTCCTCGTGGCGCGTGATCGCAAGGTGAAGTCATCATGAACCCCGCAATTCTCCGTCGCGGCCTGGTCTATGCGCTCCTGAGCCTTGCTGCTTTCATTTCGGTCTTCCCGTTCTATTGGATGATCATCGGCGCCACCAATGCGTCTGCCGATATCATTCGCGGCAAGACGACGCCCGGCGGCGCCTTCCTTACCAATGCCGCCACCTTCTTTGCTCAGGTCGATGCGCCGCGCATCTTCATGAACTCGGCCATCATCGCCATTGTCGGCACGGTATTGACGCTGATCATTTCATCGCTGGCCGGTTATGGCTTCGAGATGTTCCGCTCGCGGGTGCGCGAAAAGGTCTTCGCGCTGCTGCTTTTGCTGCTCTCGATCCCCTTCGCCGCCATGATGGTCCCGCTCTTTGTCATGTTCTCCCAGGCAAAGCTCGTGAACACGTTTGCGGCGGCGATCCTGCCGACCGTGGCGTCGATCTTCATCATCTTTTACTTCCGCCAGGCCACCAAGGCGTTCCCGAGCGAGCTGCGTGACGCCGCCAAGATCGATGGCCTCAACGAGTGGCAGATCTTCTTTTATGTCTATATGCCGGTGATGCGCTCGACCTATGCGGCGGCCACCATCATCGTCTTCATGGCCAATTGGAATAACTACCTCTGGCCGCTGATCGTGCTGCAAACCGCAGATAACAAGACGATCACGCTGATCCTCTCGGCTCTCACTTCGGCCTATACCCCCGATTACGGCATGCTGCTGTTCGGGACCGTCTTGGCCACGCTTCCCACCCTGATCATTTTCTTTGTCCTCCAGCGCCGCTTCGTCGAAGGCATGCTGGGCGCCGTTAAGTAGAACCTGAATATGCGTCCTTTGATCGATTTTAATACCGGCTGGCTCTTTGAAGGCAGTCAAACCGTTCGCCTGCCACACAACGCGGTCGAGCTTCCCTATTCCTATTTCGACGAGAAGGCCTATCAGCGCGTCTTCACTTACGAAAAGCGCTTTACGGCCGATGCGGCCTGGCAGGGCAAGGACGTGTCCGTCGTCTTCGACGGCGCCATGGCCAATGCCCGCGTCCTTCTCAATGGCGCCGAGATCGCAGCGCACAAGGATGGCTATACTCCCTTCGAAGGCCGCCTGACCGGCAAGCTCAACGATGGCGAAAACGTCCTCACCGTCATCATCGACGGCAGCGAGAACCCCGAGATCCCACCATTCGGCGGCCAGATCGATTACCTGACCTATGCCGGCCTCTACCGCGAAGCCTGGCTGCGCGTCACGGCGCCGGTTTTCGTCGGCAATGCCAAGATCGAAACGCCAAACGTGCTCGCCGAGAAGAAGTCGGTTCGCGCCCGCGTCGAGCTGGCCAATCCCCAGCATCATGCGCTTTCGGGCACGCTTGTCGCAGCGATCAAGGACGCCTCGGGCAATACCATTGCCACGACCGATGCCGCCATCACCGGTGACACGGTCGAAGTTGCCTTCAACGACCTCTCGGGCATTACGCTGTGGGATCTCAAGACCCCCACCCTTTATAGCCTCGAAATCACCCTCGACACCGCGGCTGGCCAGGATGTGGCAAATATCCGCTTCGGTTTCCGTAGCGCCGAATTCACCACCGACGGCTTCAAGCTCAACGGCAAGCTGCTCAAACTGCGTGGCCTCAACCGCCACCAGTCCTTCCCCTATATCGGCTACGCCATGGGCAAGTCGGCACAGGTCAAGGACGCCGAAATCCTCAAGCACGAGCTCAAGCTCAACATGGTGCGCACCTCGCACTATCCGCAGAGCCACTACTTCCTCGATCGTTGCGACGAACTTGGTCTTCTCGTGTTCGAAGAAATCCCCGGCTGGCAGCATATCGGCCCCGCCGCGTGGAAGGACGAGTCGGTCGAAAACGTCCGCCGCATGATCACGCGCGATTGGAACCACCCATCGATTGTCATCTGGGGCGTTCGCATCAATGAATCGCAGGACGATCACGATTTCTACGTTCGCACCAACAAACTGGCGCGCGAACTCGATCCGACCCGCCAGACCGGCGGCGTCCGCTACATCACCGATAGCGAACTGCTCGAAGACGTCTACACCATGAACGATTTCATCCTCGGCAACGAGGAATGGGGTGGCAACCGTCCGCGCACCCCGCTGCGTCCGCAGCAGGAAGTCACCGGCCTTGATCGCGTCGTGCCTTACATGATCACCGAATATGGTGGTCACATGTATCCGACCAAGTCCTACGATCAGGAGCAGCGCCAGGCCGAGCATGTGCGCCGGCACCTGGAAGTCATGAATGCTGCCTATGGCGATCCGCAGATCGCCGGCTGCATCGGCTGGTGCGCGTTCGACTACAATACGCACAAGGACTTTGGCTCCGGCGACCGCCTCTGCCACCATGGCGTCATGGACATGTTCCGCGAGCCAAAGTTCGCCGCCTTCGCCTATGCCAGCCAGTGCGAGCCGGAAGATGAGATCATCTTGAAGCCGGTAACCTTCTGGGCCCGTGGCGAGCGCAATATCGGTGGCGTTCTGCCGCTGATGATCCTGACAAATTGCGACGAAGTCGAACTCGCTTACGGCAATAACGCGCCCAAGCGCCTTGGTCCCGATCGCGCGGCGTTCCCGCATCTTCCCCATGCGCCTGTCGTCATCAAGCGCGAAGATCTCAGCGAAGAAGAACTGGGTCTCTGGGGCATGTCCTGGGAAGACGCAACGATCACCGGCTATATCGATGGCAAGGCCGTCAAGACGGTCACCTTCATCTCCGACCCGATCGCCCATGAGATTGAAGTTGCACCCGATGCGACCGAAATCGGCGCCGAAGGCGACACCGTTCGCGTTCTCGTCCGTGCGCTCGATCAGTCGGGCAAAAAGCTCCCCTTCTTCCCCGAGCCTGTCTCGATCGAAGTGTCGGGCGCTGCCGAACGCATAGGACCGGGCCTCGTCCCGCTTCGCGCGGGATCGACCGGCTTCTGGCTCCGCTCGACCGGCAAGGGTCCGATCACCGTCACTGTCACCAATGAGCGGCTTGGCCGCACCATCGCAACGCTCACCGCTGTCTGAGGAGTGCTACCATGTCCGGGTTGAAACTTAGCAATGTCCGCAAGACCTTCGGCTCGGTCGAGGTCATCAAGGGTGTCGATCTCGACATCGAAGACAAGGAATTCGTCGTCTTTGTCGGCCCCTCGGGCTGCGGTAAGTCGACGCTCCTGCGCATGATCGCCGGCCTTGAACAGATCACCTCGGGTGATCTTTTCATCGGCGACAAGCGCATGAACGATGTCGATCCGTCCAATCGCGGCATCGCCATGGTGTTCCAGTCCTATGCGCTCTATCCGCATATGACGGTCCGCGAAAACATGGGCTTTGCCCTCAAATTCGCCGGCCGCTCCAAGGAAGAGATTGCCAAGCAGGTCGGGGAAGCCGCGCGCATCCTCGAACTCGGCGCTTTGCTCGACCGGTTCCCCAAGCAGCTCTCGGGTGGCCAGCGCCAGCGCGTCGCCATCGGCCGCGCCATCGTCCGTCACCCCGACGTGTTCCTCTTCGACGAACCGCTCTCCAACCTCGATGCCGAACTCCGCGTTCACATGCGCATCGAGATCGCGCGGCTCCACAAGGAACTGCAGACCACCATCATCTACGTGACCCACGATCAGGTCGAGGCCATGACCCTCGCCAACAAGATCGTCGTGCTGCGCGATGGCATCATCGAACAGGCCGGCTCGCCGCTCGATCTCTATGACAATCCGGACAATCTCTTTGTCGCTGGTTTCATCGGCTCACCCAAGATGAATCTCCTTCCCGGCATCGCCGAAGCGGGCGGCATCCGCCTCACCGATTTTCCCGGTCAGATTCTGCCGTCGCCCGTCCCGGTTTCTCCCGGTGCATCCGTCACAGTCGGCATCCGCCCCGAGCACTTCGATCCCGAAGGCAGCGCCGCCCTTCAAACCCGCGTCGAGATCATCGAGCATCTTGGCGGCGAGACCTATGCCTATGCGCGCGGCGAGGGCAACACGCTCCTCACCATCGCGACCGGCAATGATCGCCACCTCAAGACGGGCGAAACCTACAATGCCCATTTTGACCCGAAGAACCTTCTCGTCTTCGGCCAAGACGGCAAGCGCATCCGCGCCTAATTTCCCGCACGGTGCCGGCCGGAAACCGCCGGCACCGCAATAATCCGCTAAATCCTCGTCGATGATAACGGAATGCTACCCAAACGATGACCAGTTCACCCATTGATCGGTGACAGTCAGCGGCCCTCCAAAACAGAATTAATTTCGAGCCTGAACCAAAAGGGCGCCGCGGCGCTTTAGCAACTGTCCCCACATACTGTGGCCAAGAGGGTTGTGATGGTTGAACGCCGTATCGAACCGTCTATCGTGCGCCGCCATACGCCCTTTGAATCCATTGCAACTTTTGCTCTGGTTGCTGCGCTTCTCTACTTCGGCGCCGGCATTATCGTGCCGCTGGTTCTCGCCATCCTCCTCGCCTTTGCGCTGACCCCCCTCGTCACCTGGCTCAACCGCCGCCTCCACCTCCCCGATGCGGTCGCTGTCATCCTCGCTGTCGTTGGTGCCCTCTGCCTTTTGCTCAGTCTCGCCACTTTGGCAGGTTTACAACTTGCCCGACTAGCCGAGGATTTGCCGGGCTATCAGCAGACCGTTTCCACCAAGCTGACCGGGCTTCAGGAGCAGTTTGGTGGCGAGTTGATGGAGCGGATCAACGGCACGATAAGTAGTCTTTCCGCTCAGGTTTCCGACGTCACCCAAGTCGAGGCGCCCGCCGAGGGCCGCCCGGTTCCGGTTGCGATCACCAACAATGTCGGACCGCTTGGACTGCTCTCTTCGGTGCTCGGCTCCATCGTCGGACCTGTTGCTACCCTCGCCATCGTCGTGATTTTCCTCATCTTTCTGCTCCTTGGCCGCGCCGACATGCTTGAAAGATTTATCCGCCTCGTCGGCTCCGGCGACTACGCCAAGACCAATCTCGCCATGGCCGACGCCAGCCGCCGAGTGGGCCGATACCTGCTGGTCCAATTGGCTGTAAACTCAACTTACGGCGTGCTTTTCGGGCTCGGTCTTTGGCTGATCGGCGTGCCGAGCGCCCTCTTATGGGGCGTCCTCATCGTCGTCTTCCGCTACATCCCATTTGTCGGCGCCCTGATCATCGCAACCGTTCCATTCGCGCTCGCCTTTGCGGTCGATCCAACTTGGAACATGTTGCTGCTGACCCTCGGTCTTTTCCTCGTTCTCGACCTCACCACGGCCAATGTCGTAGAGCCCCGGCTCTACGGTTCGAGCACCGGCGTTTCGCCCATAGCAATCCTGATCTCGGCCATGTTCTGGGCCACGCTCTGGGGACCGATCGGGCTAATTCTTGCAACCCCGATGACCGTCTGCCTCGTCGTCATTGGCCGTCATATTCCCGAGTTGCGGTTCCTCGATACCCTGCTGGGCAGCGAGCCCGTGCTGACCCCACCGGAACAACTCTATCAGCGCCTCCTCAAAGGCGACCCGATCGCGGCGACCGAGATTCTCGAAGAATATACGACCGAACATAGCCAAGCCGACTTCATAGATGAGGTCGCTTTGCCGGCGCTGATCATGGCGAGCGAGGAATTGACCGACCGCCCGGCAGCTTTCGATCAAAGGCGCCAGATGGTCGAATCTTTCAACATGATGCTCGAAGAGTTCGAGACCTCTGACGTCGAGGACGGTCCAATCATCTTGCTGATCGGCGGTCGCACCGAGGTCGACGAGGCCGCCGCCAGACTTCTCGCCATCCAACTCTCCGAAAGAGGCATTCCGACCCGGGTGCTACCCCCGCTCGCGATCAAGCCACAGGCCATAGAACGGCTTGATCTCGACGATGTCGGTATCGTCGCCATGGTCTTTCTCGGCGCAGATATACGTTCGCAAGCGCGCTATGTATCGCGCCGGCTGCGCCGGCGGAGCGGGGATATCAAGCTTGTTGCCTGTGCCTTTGGCGAGCCGACAGACGGCGAAACTGTGGAGCGGCTGCATCTGGACGCGATCTACCGCAATCACGTCGACGCCACGAAATCTCTGCACAGGCAATGGGAGAGCGACCTGGGTCCCGTCGAGCGCGTGCCACTTTCGCCGCGCCTTGATCCCACCAAGACGCTGGTTCAGGCGCGGCTCCAGAAAATTGCTGCTGACTTCGGCGTAGCCGTCGCGCGTGTCGACCTGTTGGGACAGGTCACTGCTGGCAATGAAGCCCCTTCGGACGAACTCACGCGACTTGCCGCGCACGGCAATAAGCCTCTGTTCGTTACGCAAGAGATGAATGCCGCGCTTCTGGCTCACGACGCATTTCTGCAATCGAACGGCATACTTCTCTATGCCGGCACTCCGCTAAAAATGCCAAACGGCGACCGTGTCGGCGTGTTGGCCCTGCTGGATTATCAGGCCGTGACTTTAAGCGACGCCGACCTCGAAAGGCTCGAGCGCAGCGCCGCAGAATTGGTCGATCTGATGCTCGCGGAGCAGATCAACCTAGACTTGCCACAGCCAGTGCTAGCGGGATAGCGCTCACTGCGGCGCAAAAACCGCAATGGCGCTTGGCCGGATGACGAAATGGGCCGGGGTCTCGGTGACGAGGTCGCCATCGGTGTTGACGGCCATCGGCACTTCCGTGCGGATATCAAACTCGGTGCTCTTGGCCGTGCGCACTTCATCCCAGGCGCCATGGCGACCCTGGCGGAAGGCGCCCAGCATCAATCCGAACTTCCAGACATTCTTGAGCTCAAGACTGTAGAGATCGAGATGACCATCTTCGATGGTCGCATCGGCATGGATCATCGTGCCCCCGCCATAGTGCACGCCATTCCCCACCGCGATCTGTAGCGTTTTGACTTTTGCGTTGCCGGTATCGCTGATGATTTCGGCGCGGAAGCGCTCAGCGCGGGTCGCGACTTTGATCGCAGCCAGCGCATAGCCAAGTTTGCCCCATCGCCGTTTCGCCTCGGGCGTCAGGCCACGCGCGAGATCGACGCTCAGTCCCATGCTTGCAACGTTGAAGAATGGGTGGCCGTTCACTTCGCCTAAGTCGACGCGCCGGATTGAGCCATTGATGATAACGTCCGCGGCCTGCAGAAGATTGTTCGGAATGCCGAGGGTACGGGCCAAATCATTTGCCGTGCCCATCGGCATGATGCCCATGGGCAGACCAGTTTCCAGAATGCCCTTGGCGGCTGAGTTGATGGTGCCGTCGCCGCCGCAGACGATGACCAGGTCAGCCTCGTGCCGGCGCCTTGCAATATCGGCGGACACCTCATCAGGCGTTTCGAACCGTTCGACGACAGCATCGACCCCGCCATTGGCGAAACGCTCTATTATTGGATCGAGAGCTTCGGCCCCGCGCCGTGCATTGGGGTTGACCAGCATCAGAGCGCGGCGGCGGGCGGGCGGAGATACGCTCATTGAAGGCACCTTGAACGGGAAGACTGCCTCAAATGGCGTTGAAAGAGGGCGGCGACAAGGCCGACTTCAGTCGAGGATGACGTGCGGCACGAAGCGCGAGAGATTTGCCGTGATCCGAGACCGGTCTTCGCGCATCCCAAGCCCCGCTGCGCGGTCACCGATCATCCAGCTCCCCAACACGGCAAATCCGCCTTCGCTCTCGAAGAGAGGCGCGTATTGCTGGATGATGAAACCCTCGTCGCCATAATCGCCCGGAGCCGATGCCAGCTCTTTGCCATCCGTTGTGATGGTGACGTTTTCACCCTCGCGCGACAGGAGCGGCTTGCGCACGAAACTCGTGAGGCTTTGGGCGTCGTGATCGTCCTCAAAGAAGGCGGGGAGCAGGTTGGGATGGTTGGGATAGCGCTTCCACAAAAGCGGGAGGAGGCCCTTATTGGAGAGCACGGCTTTCCAAGCGGGCTCGACGAAGACGTGACCAGACTGCGGGAGATGCTCGGCGAATTTTTCGCGCAACATGAATTCCCAAGGATAGAGCTTGAAGCAACGGTCGATAACCCGGTCCTGAAGGTCAGTGAACCGACCTTGCGCATCGACGCCGATATCCTTGATGTCGAGCAATTCGACGCGGTGCCCGGCCTGACTGGCGCAATCCATCAGATAGACAGTCGTGCCGCGATCCTCCTCATTGTCGGTCATCGCTGCAAAATGAAAGATCGGATCGGTCGAAAAGCTGGAAAAGGCGTCGATCAGGCTTTCCTGCACCGAATTGAACTGGTCAGCAGCTTCGGGCAACACGCCGGCCTCGATCTGGTCGGTCAGCCAGTTGTATTGGAAGTAGGCCGTCTCGAAGATCGAAGTGGGCGTATCGGCATTAAATTCGAGGAGTTTGGCCGGGCCGATACCGTCATAGGCAAGGTCGAACCGTCCATAGAGATGCCGATCGCCGCGCTGCCATGATGAGCGGACGAGATCGCGCAGGTCCTCCGGCACGGCGAGGCGATCAAGGCTCTCTTCGCTCGCCACGATATCGCCGACGAGGTCCATGCACATTTCGTGCAGTTCCTCGCTCGGGGCTTCGATGCGCTCTTCGATTTCCTCCAGCGTGAAGGCATAGGCGGCATCGTCGAGCCAATAGGGCTCGCCATACATTTCATGGAAACCGAAGCCGGCAGCGCGCGCTTTTTCGCGCCAGCCGGGACGCTCAGGATAGGTAAGGCGTTTCATGGTTCAGCCGCCCAAACTGTAATTGCCGCCACCACCAAAGCCCTGGCGAACGACGGTGCGGGTGTTGACGTTGACCGGCTGCATGGTCTGGCGGCCCGGGGCGACGACATCGCCGCCGGGACGCGAGCCCGGTGTCAGCGTCTGGCCGCTGCGATTGCGGTAGATGGGCGTCGAGCCATAGGCATAGCCGTTGTTAAGCTGAGTGCGTCGATAATTGTTATAGTCGGTCAGGTTGTTGATGGTCGAGGAGAGGAGATAGCCCGCGAGGAACGGCGTGAAAAAGCTGCCGCCACCGCCGGTATTGGTTGCGCTGGTCGACTCCTCGGTGCACTGCCCGGCGCCATACTCGGCCTCACAGGCGGCAAGGCCATCAAAGCGCGGGGCGTTGGCCAGATGTGATTGCATCGCGTCCTGGTATCCAGCCTGGCACACCTGGGCATCCATGCCTGCAGTGATGCACTGATCGACCGACGAGAACAGTACTTCGCCCGGCGGATCACCGGCACAGGCGGAAAGGGCCATGGACGAGAGGGCTATGGTCCCCAAGGAAAGAAGCGGCGGCTTGCGCCCGCTGAGACGTCTGCGCATGGCGGTCTCCATCAATAGGTCATGCAGGCGGCGTTGAGAATGCCGACCGCAAGCGCGATGCCACCGCCCCAGATACCCGCCGTCACATCACCATTGGTGATCTTCTCGTGCAGATTTTTGAGGGTGAAGTTGGCAACGTAATAGGCGAGGATTTGAGCGAGGATGCCGATCGCTGCCCAGATGATGTAGTCGATAATGCTGACTGAATTGGCGGCCGCCGAGGCGAGCGGCAAGCTGAAGCCGAGGATGGCGCCGAGAAACGCCGTGACGGCTGCCATGTTGCCGGCGCGGATCAATTCGACTTCGCGATGGGGCGTAATCGCCGTGTAGACGAGCGCGAAAACGCCATAGGCGCCAAGGCCGATCGCGAAGTAGCCGAGGAAGGCCGGCAGGCCCGCCACATAGTCAAGCATGTCGAAACTCCGTTGGATAAAAGGTCAAATGATCAGACGCGTCGGACATCGGCGGGGGTCAGCCCATAGCCGATCATAAATTCCACGGAGCTGCCGGTTTGGCGCTCGCGTTCGCCGAGATCGCGCTCGACATTGATCAGCAGCATTTCGCGCGATTGCCCGAGCGGGCGATAGTAAAGCATGCAGGTCTGGTGGATCGAGCGAACCGTTTCGCCATCATCGACCTGTTCAACAAATTCGACGAGCGGAGCACGGTCGGGACCTTCGCCCCAGAAGCGGCGGAAGAGAATACCGTCGGCGTCATATTCCGGCAGGCCGATCAGCCCTTGGGGTCCAGTCCAGCGGGCCCATTCGCTTGCGCCGGATGGCACCACGCTGTCCCAGGAATGATAGAAACTGATGTCCTCAACCGCATTGCCCGGCTTTCCGCCGCCGGACATTGCCTGGATCAGGCGATGCTCTTCATCATAATAGCGCGACAGCACGGTGCTCGCGTCGAGCTTAGCCTCTCCATAAGCGGCGACGATAAAGGGTCCGCTGAGGGGCAGGGGCATGGCGGGATCGCCGCCGAGGGCATTGGCTTCGAGCGAGAGCAGGTCGAGATCCAGAGCGCCGCCGATGCCGACGGCAAGCGGCCCACGCTCCACCGGAAGGGGCTTTGCTTCACTCTTTCGACCAAACCAGCCGACCATCTCTGCCTCCCCGACGCTCTACGTTTCAGCCGGGCCCCGGCGCAACGTCGCATGATTATATGGTAGCCATGCAACAAGATGCTAGGAAGGCAAAGCGTTGCAATTGGTGGCGACAAGTCGCCACAGTCAGAAAGTCATTGCAGCCGCCGGACGATACTACCATATGCCCGCAATGGCCCGCACATGCCGGTCGATATCGACAGATCCTATGGAGGACCTTTTGGACACCTGGAACCTCACGACCTTGACGCAGCTTTTCGCGTCCGATCCCGAGGCGCTTGGCGACGTGGATGTGCATGTGCCGCCGGAGGGCAGCGTGCTCTATGTGACGCTCAAGGAAAAGGGCGATCTGGACGTCTTCGTGACGGTGAGCGGGGATCGCGACATTCTGGCGAGCGTCGTACTCGCGCCGTGCAAGGACATTCCCAACCGCGAAGCCTTCGAGCGCATGGTGCTGCGCACCCACAAGCTCGTGCCGCTCTCGAGCTTTGGCATTACCCAAATCCAGGGCGAAGAATGGTATGAACTGTTTGGCTCGCTTTCGGCGCGCTCAAGCGCGGAAGCAGTGGTCGAAGAAGTCGCCGTGCTGGCAGCCAATGCCGTCGACGCCGCCGACATGATCAACGAATGGAAGAATGGGGACTTCGCAGCATGAGCGCCTGGGGTAAGATTTTCACCGCCATCCGCGGCGGCGCCAATGAAGCGGCCGAGGCGGTCGCCGATAGCCAGTCGATGCGCATTCTCGATCAGGAAATCCGCGATGCCGAGCAGTCTCTGCGCCAGGCGCGGTCTGACCTTGCCGGCATTATGGCCTCGAACAAGAGCGTGATGCGCCGGATCGAAGAGAACCGGACCAAGGAAGCAAAAGACACGGATAGCGCTCGCGCCGCTATCGCAGCCGGCCGCACCGATTTGGCCCAGGGTCTAGCCCAGCGTATCGCGACGATCCGCACCGAACTGCAGCGCGACCAGACCGAGCTCGACCAGCTCCTGCCGCGCCAGCAGCAAATGCTGCGCGCCATTCAGGACACCGAAGCGCGCATCACGCAGATGAAACGCGAAGTCGACAATGTGAAAGCCAACGAGGCTTTGCTTAAGGCGCAGTCAGCACTGGCCCATAGCCAGTCCGGCATCAATACCCGCCTTGGCAGTGCAGTCGATAGTCTCGAACGCATCAAGAAGCGCCAGGAAGCCACCGCCGGCCGGATCGCCGCCGGCGCTGAACTTGCCGCGCTCGAAAACGGTAACGACCTCGACCGGCAGCTGCTCGAAGCCGGCATTGGCGGCTCCAGCCAATCTGCTGATGACATCCTTGCGCAATTGATTTCGCCCGCATCGTCCGATCCGCTTGCCCTGCCGGGCGGCAAGAAGGACAGCTAAGCCTAATCTGCATGGTTCTTCGCCGGTATGCGGAGAACCATGCCTCCCTACTTTCTCTCGTCCTGCATATGCTTGGGGCGTCTGGTTTTTGGCGGATCGTTCCGCCATCTCGTACGTTCTGGTGAGCCAACGCCAGGGAGAACGAGATGTCCGACGACTTTACGCCATACGCCTTAGTCGCCGACGACGATGCGCTGATCCGTATGGATGCCTCGGATATCCTCCAACACGCCGGCTTTCGTGTGCATGAAGCATCAGGCGTCGATCAGGCCCTTGCGATCCTCGAGAGTGAAGGCGAGAGCATCCAGCTCTTGTTCACCGACGTGCAGATGCCTCCCGGCGAACTGAACGGCTTTCATCTGGCCCAGGTCTGCGCGAGGACATGGCCGCATATCAGCATTCTCGTCGCTTCAGGCATGATCGAGCCCCAGGGCGATGACTTGCCAAAAGGTGCGGTCTTTGTGAAGAAGCCATTTAGCGACGAGGTGGTCTACGATCACCTGCAGGATATCCTGCCCGACGGCGCCAAGCCTGAGCCGCTGAAAAAACGCGCCAAGTAGATTTTGACACAACCGTAAGCCTGCCGATTGCCAGTCTCTAGACAGCTTTCAGCCCGGAAACCTGAGCTCTTCGCTCGCCATGCGCCCACATTAAGTTCCGTCTGTGCTGTTATGCATATTTACGCTGCAACCGGGAGGGATTGGCGGGTGTTGTAGGGCAGCCTAACCCGGAGCAGCAAATGAACGATACGCCTTCGTCCTCACGCCGTGCCTTGCCTGGTGATTACACTCGCCTCGGCGCCAATTGGGATGGAGAGGGCACCAATTTCGCCCTGTTTTCGGCTCATGCCTCGCGCGTCGAACTCTGCCTGTTCGATGAAGCGAGCGGTGCGGAGATTGAGCGCATAACGCTGCCTGAGAACACCAACGAGGTCTGGCACGGTTACATTCCCGATCTTGGCCCCGGCACCCTTTATGGCTATCGCGTCCATGGCCCATATGAGCCTTCGCACGGCCACCGGTTTAATCCGAACAAGCTTTTGCTCGACCCCTACGCCAAGGAACTGGTCGGCGATGTTCAATGGTCGCCTGCCCACTTCGGCTATCTTGCCGATGCGGAGGAAAAAGACCTTTCATTCAACGATCAGGACAGCGCCTCGGTCATGCCCAAGGGCAGGGTCGTCGATCCGCGCGCTTACGATTGGGGCAATGACACCAAGCCCAATATCGATTGGGCCAAGACCATATTCTATGAAACCCACGTCAAAGGTTTCACCCAACTCCATCAGGCAATTCCGGAAAACCTCCGCGGCAATTTCGAAGGCCTCGGGCAGCGCGAGATCATCGACTATATCAAGTCTACCGGCGTGACCTCGGTAGAACTTCTGCCGATCCACGCTTTCCCCGATGACGATTTCCTGCTGCAAAAGGGGCTGCGCAACTATTGGGGCTATAACACGCTCGGGTTCTTCGCTCCGGCCGCGCGCTATTATGGCCCCAACGGGATCAATGGCCTGCGCAACACCATTCGCGCTTTCCACGACGCGGGCCTCGAAGTGATCATGGACGTCGTCTACAACCACACCGCCGAAGGCAATGAGATGGGGCCGACGCTCTCCTGGAAGGGCATCGACAACTTCTCGTACTATCGCACCATGCCGGGCGACGCGCGCTACTACATCAACGACACAGGCACCGGGAACACCGTCAATACCAGCCATCCGCGCGTATTGCAGATGGTGACCGATAGTCTCCGCTATTGGTCCGAAGAAATGCACATCGACGGCTTCCGCTTCGATCTCGGTACCATTCTCGGTCGCGAGCCAGAAGGCTTCGATCAGCGCGGCGGCTTCTTTGATGCGGTGGGACAGGATCCCGCGCTCGCCAAGGTCAAGTTGATTGGCGAGCCTTGGGATATCGGCCCCGGTGGCTATCAGGTCGGTGGCTTCCCACCCGGCTGGGCCGAGTGGAACGACAAATATCGCGACACCGTCCGCGATTATTGGAAGAACACCGACCACACCTCGACCGATTTCGCTGCGCGCTTCACGGGCTCAGGCGATGTCTACGACCATCGTGGGCGTCGTCCATGGGCTGGCGTGAACTTCATCACAGCCCATGACGGTTTCACGCTCCACGACGTTGTGTCCTACAATTCCAAGCACAATGAGGCCAACGGCGAGGGCAATAACGACGGTCACAACGACAACCGCAGCTATAACTATGGTGCGGAAGGCGAAACTGATGACGAAGGCATCGTCGCAACCCGCGAACGCCAGAAGCGCAATTTTCTTGCGACGCTCTTCCTTTCGCATGGCACGCCCATGCTGCTGGCAGGCGATGAATTCAGCCGCACCCAGGGCGGCAACAACAATGGATATGCGCAGGACAGCGAGATCAGTTGGATCAATTGGGATCTCAACGACAATGCCAAGGCGCTGCACCAGTTCGTCCAGAAGCTGACGACGATCCGCAAGACCCAACCTCTGATCCATCGCTCCAGTTGGCGCGATATGATGAGCGTGACCTGGTACAATCCAGGTGGCGGCGAGCAGCAGGCAGCGCATTGGCTCGATGGCGGCGCGACAACGCTTGGTATCAGGCTCTCGCGGGATGACCTGCAGAACCAGGAAGGCATTTGGTGGGAGCTTGTCGTGCTCTTCAATCCGCACGATGGCGATGTAGATTTCGTGGTGCCAACCCGCAGCAGCGGCGGTGATTGGACTGCCGAAATCGATACGGCAGAACCCACTAATACCGACCGTCACGTCAAGGGCGGCGAGGCCATCAAAATGGCGCCGCGATCACTGATCCTGCTGCGATAGTGCATTTTTTTCCCGCAACGCTGGCTTGATCTGTAAATAAAGTGAGGGTCGCCCTTAAAAGTGGCGGCCCTTTTTGTTGCGCGGCATTTTTAAAACTGATGAAATCTTCCGAAACTCCCAATTGACGTCTCGCAGACGCAAGTCGTTCGCTATCGACATATTTGGAGGGCTATCATGAACATCGTAAAATATGCGGCATTGGCACTCGCGCTATGCCTCACCGCCTGCTCGCCGACGACGCTCAAATCGACTTTCAACGCTACGGATGCTGCCTTCATCAACCGGAAAGGGACGGGGACCATCACCGGCCAGGCCTTTCTGCGCCGCAATGACGGCATGGTTGTTTATGCAGCAGGTAGCGAGGTCTATCTGGTGCCGAAGACCCCCTATAGCGACGAACGCTTTGCAAGCATCTATAAGGGCAGCAAGATCAGCTATTTCGGCAGCACGTTTAAGAACGACAGCGCCGAATATTACAATTACACGCGCAAGCTGATCGCTGATGGCGAAGGTCGCTTCGTCTTCACCGATTTGGCCGCGGGGTCGTACTATCTCACGACGAGCGTTACCTGGATGGTGCAATATGCGCAGCAGGGCGGCTGGCTAATGGAACGCGTAACCGTTTCCAACGGGCAGACATCCAACGTCATCATGTCCGGTCAATGACGCTGCTCAAGCCAATTGCGCCAGTAGCCATTGCCGAAATATCTTGACGCGGGGCAGTTCGCTTTTGGCTGCAGAGGTGACGAGATAATAGGCGCCGGGTCCCGAAATGCGATCGGTGAACGGGGTTACAAGATTGCCCGAACGAATGTCGTCTTCCACGAGGAAACTCGGCAGGAGGGCGACACCGAGGCCGGCGATGGCCGCCTGGATGACCATGAAAAAGTGCTCGAGCGTTGGGCCCCATTGCTGATCCTCGCGGTGAGCGCCGACCGAACGGAACCAGTGCTCCCAGCTATTGGGGCGGGTGGAGTGACGGATAAGCCGGTGATGGCGGAGCGAGTCATAGCTGGTGATCGGGTACTTGCCTTCCATCAGCCGCGGACTGCAAACAACCATGATTTCCTCGCTCATCAGCGGATCGACAATGGCATCGCTCCATTCGCCGTGGCCGAAGCGGATGGCCACGTCAATGCGCTCCTTGGTGAAGTCGAGCTGGCCATCACTCGAGATGATGTTGAGCGAAATTTCTGGGTGCGCTTCCTGAAACGAGGGTAGGCGCGGCACCAGCCAACGCGTGCCAAAAGTCGGCAACATGCCGATCGAAAGGGTCCCTTTGCCCTCTTTCGATGAGATCAACTCAACAGTGCCAGCTTCGATCAGATCGAGCGAGTCGCGCACGAGTTCGTTGTAAAACCGCCCTTGGTCCGTCAGTTCGATACGACGGCTTTGCCGAGTGAAGAGCGGCACCTGCAAATATTCTTCAAGGCTTCGGACCAATCGACTGGCCGCGCTTTGCGTAACGTTCAGCTCTTCGGCGGCGCGGGTGAAGCTGTTGTAGCGCGCAACCGCTTCGAAGGTGCGAATAGCATTGAGCGAGGGCAGGAGGCGTCCGCGCATGGCGAGCATTCTTTCAAGTCATGGAAGCGCAATCTTTATGCGGCTTGCGAGCATTCGCCAAGAGGATAGCTTTTTGGCCAGCACACCCGCGACGTCGCGGCATCATTTTCCATAAGGCACCCCAAGAGGCGCACGGCATGATCCCCTTCCACATGGCATTCGCAATCGACGACAAGGAGGCGGCCCGCCATTTTTACGGCGATGTCATCGGCTGCAAGGTAGGGCGAGAGTCCGACAACTGGATCGACTTCGATTTCTTTGGTCACCAGATTTCGGCCCATCTCAATAAGGACCCAAAGTCCACTGCCACCTCCAAGGTGGGCAATGACATGGTGCCGCTACATCACTTCGGTGCCGTGCTGCCATGGGACCAATGGAATGATCTGATCGGTCGTCTCCGCGCCGCCAATTGGCCTTTTGTCATGGAGCCCAAGGTGCGCTTCGAGGGCGCGCCGGGCGAGCAGGGCACGTTCTTCCTAAAGGACCCGGCCGGCAATGCCATGGAGTTCAAGTCCTTCAAGAATCCCGACGGCCTCTTCGACCACTGATCTAATTTTCGCTCGCCCTTTCCGAGGTCCGCATGAATTCGTTTGAAATCGGCCAGAAACTGACCGCAGTTACCATGGGCATCGACGCTTTCGAGCGCAGCCAGCCAGCAGAAGGTAGCCTCCTCGGCGGTGAAGGCCTCGTGCCGATCTATCTTGGCAAGGGCATTGTCGATCCGGTCAGCTATTCCGACCGCGAAAGCATCAAGGCCGATCTGGTTTCGCTCGATACTGCGACGGCAGCACTGCCTGCAGGACCGCGCAAAGTATTCCTTGAGGGCATGCTCAAGTCCCTCCGCGTCGCCGTCAAAATGCTGAGCGGCGCAAGTCCGTCATTCGAGGAAAAGGTCACCGATCTGGTCGGCGCCCCCGCGGGCCGTGAAGATGCGGCGCTGATCGAAGACGCGCGTGCAAAGGTCGATGCGCTCTTGACGAAGTCCGGCTTCGTCAACGGCTCGCTTGGTGAACGTGTTTCGGCCTGGGAAGACGCCCGTGCCATCCCGACCGAAAAGATCGAAACGGTATTCCGCGAACTCATGGCCGATGCCAAGGCGCGCACTGACAAACTGATCTTTGACACCGGCGACTATGACATGGTGCTCAACCCTGTTCGCGGAATGTTTTATACGGCGCGCTGCTCGTTTGATCAGGGCAAGATGGACCTCAACTACGATCTGAGCTTCACCCGTGCTGCGCTTAAGCATCTGGTCTGCCACGAAGTTTATCCCGGCCATTCGACGCAGTTGCTCTCAACCAAAAAGGCTGTCGATGAGGGCCGTGCGCCAGCTGACGCATTGCTGATCACCACCGATGCCATCACTGGCTGCGTGCAGGAAGGCATCGGCGATCAGGGCGCGCACCTGATCGATTTCATCGAAGATGATGACGATGAAATCCACGTTGAATTGCGCCGCGTGCGCTCGGCGGCCCAAACCAGCGCCGCCTGGATGTTGATGGTGGAAGGGGTGCCGCGCGAGGACGTCGCCAATTATCTGCGCGACACGGCAATGGGGCAGGAGGCCTGGGTTCAGGGTCGCCTGCGCATGGCCGCCCACCCATTCCGCGGGCCGTTCATCTCATCCTACTGGGCCGGCAATGAAGCCGTTCGGCGGGTGCGTGAACGGGTCACCAAGGATCAATGGCCCACTTTCCTCGACGCGCTCTATAGCAATGCCAATAGCCCGCAGAGCCTAGAAATGTTTCCCCAGACCGTCATCGAAAAGGCCTCGGCATGAAGATCACCATTATCGGATCAGGCGCTATTGGCGGTCTTGCCGGTGCCTATATGACCAAAGCCGGCCACGATGTGACGCTGGTAGACCGCTGGGCGGAACATGTCGCGGCGCTCAACGAAAAGGGCATGACCATCGATGGTGT
The DNA here is from genome assembly GCF_001421945.1 of Devosia sp. Leaf64. Lineage (NCBI taxonomy): Bacteria > Pseudomonadati > Pseudomonadota > Alphaproteobacteria > Hyphomicrobiales > Devosiaceae > Devosia > Devosia sp. Leaf64. Next base: position 210,909 of record NZ_LMLO01000021.1, read on the forward strand.
TCGTGGCGATATGAACATCAAGGTCAAGGCCAAGACGCCGGATCAGCTTGAAGGTAATCTCGGCGTCGTGCTGATTGCGACCAAGAGCCAGCACACCATCGAAGCCCTCAAGCAGATCATTCCGCTGCTCAACGCCGACAGTCTCGTCGTCTCCTACCAGAACGGCTTCAACGAGCCGGGCATGATCGAGGCGCTGAACGAAGCCGGTCTGCCTGGCGACAAGATTATCATGGGCTCCATTCCCAATTACGGTGGCGCGCTGGTCGATCCGGGCTATATCGAATTTGTGCATGAAGGCCCGATCCAGCTCGGCGAAATGAGCGGGGAGATGACCCCGCGGCTCAAGGAGCTTGGCGACGCGCTTTCGGCCCTCACGGAAGTGCAATATTCCGATCGCATTTGGGGCCAGATCTGGGCCAAGGAAGTCTATTCCGCCCAGGTGGTCTTTTCGGCCCTCGCCGATGCCAAGATCCGCGACACATTGGGCGTTGAAAAGTATGCCCGCACGGCTGGTGCCGTGGTCAAGGAAGCCCTCGAAATTGCCGATGCCAACAATATTGAGATCCAGGCTTTCGACTTTTTCGATCCCGCCAATTACCGCGTGAAAACCGCCGAGGACACCAAGAAGCTCCTCGCCAATATCGACCACGCCATCTGGCTTCTCAAGAAGGACCAGGACAACAAGCCGACCCACAATTTCAAGAAAAAGGGTTCGGGCATCTGGTGGGACATCGTCTATCGCAAGCGCCCCTCCGAAACCCGCGCCTTTGCCGGCAAGCTCATCGAATTCGGCAAGAAGGCGGGAGCCGATACGCGTCTCAACGAAAAGCTGACCTCGATGATTTATGAAATCGAAGACGGCAAGCGCGAACTCGGCTTCCACAATTTTGATGAGCTGGCCGCCTATGCTGCCGAAATTGGAAAGACCCTGCCATGACCAGCAAACTCGGCGTTGGCCTCATTGGCGCGCATACCTGGGCCGACAAGGCACACCTTCCCGGCTACAAGGCGCATGAACGCGTCGACCTCATCGCCGTCTGCGATGTCGATCCCGATCGCGCCAAGGCCATGGGCGAAAAATACGGGGCCAAAAAGGTCTATACCGACCCTGAAAAGCTCATCGCCGATCCGGACGTGCAGATGGTCGACGTCTGCACCCCGACGCATACCCACCTGCCGCTTAGCCTGCTCGCCATCGCAGGTGGCAAGCACGTCCTCTCGGAAAAGCCGCTCCACACCGAAGCCGCCCCGGCCTTCGATGCAGCGGCCAAGGCCGACGCCAAGGGTGTCCGCACAAAGCTCGGTTTCACTTTCCGCTATTCGCCTGCCATCCGTCAGATCAAGAAGTGGATCGATGACGGCACGCTCGGCGAAGTCTTCCACATCCACGGTTTCGAGCAGAATTCCCAGTGGCTTGATCCGCAGGAGCCGCTGCGCCAGATCACGCCGGGCGTCGATCGCAATGCGCTGATCCCTGCCTCTATCGTCGGCTACGGCTCTCACCTCATCGACCTGATGCGCTGGCTCGGCGGCGAGTTCGGCTCGGTCGCCTCGACGATGAAGAATTTCATCCCCGAGCGCATCGTGCGCGGCGAAGTCGGCCTTCAAAAGATCAAGGTCGAAGATGGCGCCGTGGCGCTCGTCGAATATGCCAATGGCGCACAGGGTCTGCTCCAGACTTCCTATGTCGCCGTCGGCAATTATCCCGGCGTCGAGATCCGCGTCTATTGCTCGAAGGGCGCAGCGGTTGCCCGGCTGATTTCGGAATTCGGCACCGCCGAAACTTTGAAAATCGCCAAGGCTGAAGCCGTCGAATTCATCCCATATGATGTCGGCGCAGAGGCCCTCCCGCCGGGCACAACGCTCAATACGCCCTGGCCTGAGCTCTATTATCGCAATCTCGTCCGCCACTTCGTCGACGAAATCCTCGAAGACCGGCCGCAGGAATGCACCTTCTTCGATGGCGCCAAGAGCCAAGAAATTGTCGACGCGATCATCAAGGCAAATGTCGAGCGCCGCTGGGTCGAACTGCCGGGCAAGAGCGCATGAAGGTTTCTTACAATCCGGCGGTTGTCGACGACTTCCTCGCCCATCACTGGCGCTTCCGTCCAGTCGACGCGACCTTCATGGGCGATAAGGCCCATGATGCCGTGCTGCCGCCGGCCGGACCGGAGACGCTGAGCGAAGAGATCGCCGAAATCGACGATCTTCTCACGCGCCTTGAAGCCAGCGAACTGCCTGAAAATCTTGGCGATCGGCTTGATCGGCGCATGATGTTGGCCGAACTGCGTATGCAGCGTCTGTCGGCTGAAACGCGGCCACGGCTCCACAATCCGGCTTGGTATTCGGGCGAGGCGGCGTTTTCGATTATTTCGCTTTTGCTGCCACAGTCCCAACCGATCCGGCACGCGGCGCTGATCGCGCGGCTCAATGGTCTCGCTGGTTTTCTGCGTTCAGCCGCCGAGCGCCTTGATGGCGTCCCGGCTCCGCAGGGCTGGGTCAAGCGCGCGCAAAAGGAAGCCACGGCCATGGCCGGTTTCCTCCGCAGTGACATAAAGCTCCACGAAGAATTCGCCGACGATTGGGCTGAACCCGCCCGCCAGGCCGCCGACGCCTTCGAAACCTTCGCCGCCGCGCTCGATACCCAGCCCGATGCTGATCCGGCCTGTGGCGAAGACTATCTCAGCCTGCTCATGGTCGAGATCCACGGCCTTCCCATGTCGCCGCGCGAAGCCGTCGACATGGCCGAAGCCGCCTACAAGCGCATGGGCGACGAGATGGCCGAAATGGCCCACGCCATCGACCCGAGCCGCAGTGCCGATCAGATCCTGGCCAGTCTCGCTGACATCCATCCTGCCGATCCCGAAGCCGTCTTTGACAGCTATATGGATTGGGACGTACAGGCCGTCGCCCAGGGCGCCGCGCTCGTCACCCCGGCGCAGGAATACGATCTCGACTATCGCTGGATGGCCCCATGCTTCCGCAAGATCAGCCAGCCGCTCTATTTTCTATTCTATCGCTCGCCGCCCTGCCTTAATCCCGGTGCCGGCAGTGTTTATTGGGTCACCCCGCCGGGCGAGGATGAAGCGGCGTTCCTGCGTGGCAACAACACCGCCATGGTCAAGACCATCCATTCGGTCCACCACGGCAGCGTCGGCCATCACACCCAGAATACCCGCGCCCGCGCCGCGAAGTCGCGCCTCGCCCGCATTGCCGGCACCGATTGCGCTCTGGGCTTGGCCTTCCTCGGTTCCGGCACGCTCATCGAAGGCTGGGCCTGCTATGTCGAGGATTTGCTGATGGAAGCGCCGGGCTTCTACACGCCCGAGGAAATCCTCCTCCTCAAGCAGTTCGAGCGCCGCAATGCCGCGAGCGTCCTCGTCGACATCAAGCTGCACTTGGGCGACTGGTCCCTCGAAGAAGCCATGGCCTTTTACCGCGAAGCCGGCTTTGCCGCCGCCCGCGTCGAGGGTGAAGTCGTGCGCAATTCCATGCTGCCGGGCTCCCGCCTCATGTATTGGCTCGGCGTTGAAGGCATCAAAAGCTTGCGCCAGCGCTGGAAGGGCGACACGCTCGGCTTCCACGATCATCTCCTGAGCTACGGCCACATGCCGCTCGCCTGGATATCAGAGGAAATGGAAAGGGCAGGGCACCTCAACCCATGACGGATCAGACCACTCCACTGCTCGATATCCGCGGCCTCGTCACAGAGTTCTCGACCGAAACCGGCGTCGTCCGCGCTGTCAAAGGCGTCGACCTCACCATCGGGCAGGGCGAGACCGTTGCCCTCGTCGGTGAAAGCGGCTCGGGCAAATCCGTCACCAGCCTTTCAGTCATGCGCCTCATCCAAAAAGGCGTCGGCGCCATCACCGGCGGCGAAATGCTGTTCCGCACGCGCGCGGGCCAGATCGTCGATCTCGTCAAGCAGCCCGAAAACGCCATGCGCGACATTCGTGGCAATGAAATCGGCATGATCTTTCAGGAGCCAATGACCTCGCTCAATCCGACCCAGAAGGTCGGCGCCCAGATCGCCGAAGCCGCTCGGCTCCACCAGAATCTCACCCGCAAGCAGGCCTGGGCTCGCGCCGTCGAAATGCTGGCCCTGGTCGAAATTCCCGATCCAGCTCGCCGTGCCGATGTCTATCCCCATCAGATGTCGGGCGGCATGCGCCAACGCGTGATGATCGCCATGGCTCTGGCTTGTAATCCCGCGCTGCTCATCGCAGACGAGCCGACCACGGCTCTCGACGTCACGGTGCAACTCCAGATCCTCGAACTCATGCGGCGCCTGCAGCGCGAGATCGGCATGGGCATCCTGTTCATCACCCACAATCTCGGTGTTGTCGCCGAAGTAGCCGATCGCGTCGCCGTCATGTATGGCGGCCGCATCGTCGAGACAGCGCCGGTGCGCGAATTGTTCGCCCATCCAAGCCATCCCTATACGCGCGGCCTGCTCGACAGCCTGCCGGTCGTCGATCATGTCGCCCGCGCCTCCGGTCAGGAGCTTCGGCTCCGTGCCATTCCGGGCAGCGTGGTCGATCCGCGCAATCCGCCGCAAGGGTGCGACTTCAATCCGCGCTGTGCCTGGGTCATCCCCGAATGCCGCGCCGCGGTGCCCGCCCTCCTGCCGGTCGTTCCCGAACATCGGGCCCGCTGCATCCGCTGGAACGAAGTCCATGGCTGAGCCGCTCCTCGTCGTCGAAGACCTCAAAGTCCACTACCCAATTGGCAAGACGCTCTTCAAGGAAGGCGTCACGCTGCGCGCCGTCGATGGCGTCTCCTTCACCGTCGGCAAGGGTGAAGTCGTCGGCCTCGTTGGGGAATCGGGCTCGGGCAAGACCACGCTCGGCCGTGCGGTCCTCCGTCTCGTCGAGCCGACGTCGGGCAAGGTGCAACTGGGTGATAAAGACGTTACCGCCCTCGCGCCGGCGGACCTTAAAGCTCTCCGCAGCAAGATGCAGATCATCTTTCAGGACCCCTATGCCAGCCTCAATCCGCGCATGAGCGTCGGCCAGACGCTGGGCGAGGCTTTGATGCTGCACAAGATCGGCACGAGAAAGGATCGCGATCAGCGCATCGGCGATCTCCTCGAACAGGTCGGCCTGCCGCGCAGCGCCGCCGCCCGTTTCCCGCATGAGTTTTCCGGTGGGCAACGCCAGCGCATCGGCATCGCCCGAGCTCTTGCGGTCAATCCCGAATTCATCGTCGCCGACGAGCCGGTCTCTGCCCTCGACGTCTCGATCCAGGCCCAGATCATCAACCTGCTGCAGGATCTCCGCCGCGAACTTGGCCTCTCGCTCCTCTTCATCGGCCACGATCTTTCGGTCATCGAATTCCTCTGCGACCGCGTCATCGTCCTCTATCTTGGTAGGGTCATGGAGATGGGCACTGCCGCCGATCTCTATTCGAATCCGCGCCACCCCTATACCCGCGCTCTGCTCGACGCCGCGCCCGTGCCGGACCCGACGATCCGCCGCGAGCGCATCACGCTCAAGGGTGATCTCCCAAGCCCGGTCAATCCACCCTCCGGCTGCGTTTTCCGCACCCGCTGCCCCTACGCGATCGAGCCCTGCGCTGAAGTGGTCCCGCCACTTGAAACGCTCGAAAACGGTCACCGCGTGGCGTGCATTAGAGCAGCCGAACTTAACCTGAGCGAATAGATCAAGCATTTCGCGGTTCCGACGCAGTCTCCTGACAATGACCTCTCATGCCCGCAATTGCTCATAAAACGGCGATTGCGGGCAATTTTTGTGCATTTTGATAATTTGCCCGGTGCATGAGTTGAAGTGCGCATAAAGCGGATTTTTTCGGGCATTGCATGACGCCTTCCTGCCGCACCATGCTGCTTGTCATGAAACGTATATTTATTGCCGCACGAAGCAATCCAGAGCACATGGCCGAGCTGTTTCGCAGCGAGTTGCCAGCGCATGAAGTGTTCACCCAGCAGCCCCAGCCCGGGGATGCGCCGGTGCCCTATATCGTCGTTGGCCGCCCGACGCCGGGTGTTATCGCGGCCGTTCCGGGGCTAGAGCTAGTGCTAAGTCTCAATGCCGGCATCGAGCACCTGCTTGCAAGTGGCGAAGTGCCGGACCATTTGCCGATCGTTCGTCTGGTCGATGATGGATTGGCCGACGGTATGTCGGACTGGGTGCTGGCTCACGCGCTCGCTTGGCACCGCAACCTCGCCACCTATGCCGACCTTCAGGCCAAGCGCGAATGGGCGCCGCAGCAGGAAAAGCTGGCGCGCGAGCGCACCGTCGCCGTGCTCGGGGCAGGGGCCCTTGGCTCGCAGGTCGCCGGCCATTTCGTCCGCTTTGGTTTCAAGACGCGCGTCTGGAGCCGATCTGGCCGCCCGATCGATGGCGCAACCAGCTTTGCGGGCCGCCCGGCCCTCATGGATGCAGTGAGCGGAGCCGACATTCTCGTCAACCTCCTGCCCATGACCAGCGAAACGGCCAATGTCGTCGATGCGACCGTGCTGAACGCCTTGGCCAAGGGCGCGTTCTTCATCAACGGGGCACGCGGTGGCCATGTGGTCGATGCCGATCTGATCGATGCGCTCGATCGTGGACAGGTGAGCGGCGCCGCCCTCGATGTCTTCCGGACGGAGCCTCTCCCGGCGGCAGATCCGCTGTGGAGCCACCCAAAAGTCTTGCTTTCCCCGCACGTAGCAGCGCCGACGCATGCGCATACGGCCGTGGCGGAAATGGCTGAAAATATCCGGCGGTTCGAGCGCGGCGAGAAGCTGCCGCATCTCGTGGATCGAACGCTGGGCTACTAGACGACAAGACCGGCCGAAGCTGGCTAAGGCAAACGCCCGCATGGGCATCAGGTAGAAGGACGTGACAATGACAATCAAACTGACCCGCCGTGCAGCGCTTCAGGGCATGCTTGCCGGTACCGCCGTACTCACCACCATGCGGGCTTTCCCAGCCTGGGCCCAGGCGCCCGGCGGCACGCTGATCGTCGGTCTCACCTATGAGATCGATACGATGAACCCCTATTCGACCGGCTTCCTCGGCGATGCGCAGGCTGCCGTTATCGAAGGCCTGATCGCACCCGATAAGGACGCGGTCTATGTGCCGGTCCTCGCCACCGAAGTGCCATCGCTCGAAAATGGCGGCATCGTCGTCTCGGAAGACGGCAAGACCATGCAGATCACCTACAAGCTGCGCGAAGGCGTCAAGTGGCATGATGGCGAACCCTTCACCTCTGCCGACGTGAAATACACCTGGGAGGCAGTCAAGGACCCGGCGTTCATCGCCGAATCCAAGGATGGTTCGTCCGAAGTCGAGAGCATCGACATCCCCGACGACTATACGGTCATCGTCAACTACAACACGATCACGCCGACCTTTGCTGCGACGCTGTTCACCTTCGGCATCATGCCAAAGCACCTGCTCGAAGGCACCGATCTCAACACCTCGTCCTACAATGAGACCCCGGTCGGCACCGGACCGTTCAAGGTCAAGGAATTCGTGCGCGGCCAATATGTGGAGACCGTGCGCAATGACGACTACTGGCGCACCGCCGAAAATGGCGACAAGCTGCCCTACCTCGACTCCATCATCTTCAAGATGATCCCCGACACCAATACCTTAATCACCCAGCTCAAGTCGGGCGAAGTGACCATGGTCGTCTCGACACCCTACAGCCAGGCAAGCCAGGTTCAGGGCATCGAGGGCATCGAAATCGTCCAGGGGCCGCAGCTGAGCTGGCAGCACCTCGATTTCAATTTCAAGCGCCCCTCGCTCGCCGATCTCAACGTGCGCAAGGCCATTGCCATGGGCATCGATCGCGAAGTGATCATTCGCGCTCAGGGTGGTTTCCCCAAGGCTATCAAGTCGCCTGTCGTGCCGGTGTTCGACTTCTACGACGACAGCACGCCGGTCCTCGCCTATGACGTTGCCGCCGCCAACGCGCTCCTCGATGAATCCGGTTATGTCGCCGGCAGCGATGGCATCCGTGAAAAGGACGGCGAACGTCTCTCCTATGCGTTCATGGTGCAGTCCGGTCGCGCCGATGACGAACTCGCCCAGCAAGTCATCATTGCCCAGCTCAAGGCCATCGGCATCGAAGCCACCGCCAACAACCAAACCGGCGTTGCCTATCGCGAAGCCCGCTACAAGGGTGGCTATGACCTGATCTATGGTCGCTGGATCACCTCGGCTAACCCGGTCTATCACGACTTCTGGGGCACGGGCGGCGCCAACAATGGGCAGTCCTATTCCAACCCTGAGCTCGATGCAGCCATGGCTGAATTCGAGAACACGCTCGACCCGGCCGAGCGCAAGGTTGCAGCCTCGAAGTTCCAAGCCATCCTGGCCGAAGACCTGCCGACCATCTCGCTGGTCAACAACGTGGCCTTGATCGCCAAGACCACCAAGCTCAAGAACTTCGTGCCGAACCCAACCAACATGACCAACTTCGTCGATACCTCTGCCTGGTACATGGAGTAATCTCCACTAGACCAAACGCCCCCGGCCGCAACGGGCCGGGGGCATTTTCTTTTTGCGAGCCTGGAGGCGGCATGAGTTTTGGTTACGTCTTGCGCCGTCTATTGAGCGCCATCCCGCTGCTGCTGGGTATTTCGGTCATCCTCTTCGCCATTATCCATCTGGCGCCGGGCGGTCCGCTCGATATGTATACCGAGAACCCTGCCGTCAGTAAGGAAGCGCTGGCGCAGATCTCTGCCGCGTATGGCTTGGATCAACCGGTGCCGATTCAATACCTCCTCTGGCTGAAATCCATGGTGGTCGGCGATTGGGGTTATTCCATCCGCACTGGTCGCCCGGTGCTGACCGAAATCGTCTTGCGCCTCGGGCCAACTTTGGAACTTGGCGGCCTTGCGCTGATCATTTCCCTCATCATCGCGATTCCTCTCGGGATCATCAGCGCTTCGCGTCGTGGCTCGAAGCTCGATAGCAGCCTGACGCTGGCCTCGTTCGCGGGTATCTCGATCCCCGTCTTTTGGCTGGCCTTGCTGCTGCAATTGCTGTTTTCCGTGCAACTGGGTTGGCTGCCATCGGCTGGCTATAAATCCATCGGCGGCGGCGATTTTCTCGATCGTCTGCGCCATATCGTCATGCCTGCCGCAGTATTGTCGCTCGCCACTGTCGCCAGTTGGAGCCGATTTATCCGGTCCGGCATGATCGACGTGCTCAATCAGGACTATATCCGTACCGCTTATGCCAAGGGTCGCTCGGAGCGGGGGGTGGTTATTCTCCACGCCCTGCGTAACGCCATGATCCCGGCAGTCACCGTCATCGCGGTGGATTTTGCCACCGTGATTTCCGGTGCTGTCATCACTGAAACCGTCTTTGCCTGGCCCGGTATTGGACGTCTTTTCATGGAAAGCATGGATGGCCGCGACTATCCGATGCTCATGGGCCTGATGATGATGGGCTCGCTCGGCATCATCATCGCCAACATCATCGCCGATCTCGCCTATGCATCGCTCGACCCAAGGATCCGCTATGGTTGACACTGCCATTCCGCTGGCCAAGGTCCAGCCGCCGCAAAGCTATGGCCGTCGCGTCATCAAGCGCTTCTTCAAGCACAAGCCGGCAGTAGCTGGTCTGACGTTCTTGTTGCTTCTCGCCGTCGCGATCATCATCGGACCCTATTTTTCGCCCTATTCCTTCGATGGGCAGGATTTCATGCTGATTGGTTCACCCGGACCGATTTCAGCGCAGCATTGGCTGGGGACTGACGAACTTGGTCGCGATTCCCTGACGCGGCTGATCTATGGCGGTCGCGTATCGCTCGCTGTCGGTCTTGCGGGCGCAATCATTGCGACGATAGCCGGGACTTTGGTGGGCGCGCTCTCAGGTTTTTACCGTGGCTGGACCGACGCGCTCTTGATGCGGCTGACCGACGTGATGTTGTCGATCCCGACTTTGCCGCTTGTGCTGCTGCTGTCCGGGCTCTTTCGTCCCAGTCCGCCTCTCCTTGTCGCCATCGTCGGCATGCTGATCTGGATGGGTACGGCGCGTTTGGTGCGGAGCCAGTTTCTGGCGCTTCGTGAGCGCGAATTCGTCGAGGCGGCCCGCGCCTTGGGGGCAGGGGGCGCGCGCCTCATGTTCCGCCATATCCTGCCCAATGCCATCGGCCCTATCACCGTATCGGCCACCCTGGCCGTAGGCAGCGCCATCATGCTGGAATCGGCGCTGAGCTTTTTGGGCTTCGGTATCCAGCCGCCGGTGCCGACCTGGGGGAACCTGCTCAACAGCGCCAGTTCCTATCTCAGCGTCGCGCCTTGGCTAGCCATTCCCCCGGGGCTGTTGATCCTTTGCACGGTGCTGGCCGTGAATTTCCTTGGCGATGGTCTCCGCGACGCCATGGAGCCGAAGGAATAATCTCTATCTCGAAGAAAACGGTGACATCAGTTGGATCAAGCACGCCTGATTGACCTGCAAAGCCGCTATATAGTCGACCAAGGCCCCAAGCCTCTGGCGCGCGGCAAGGCAGTGGCGAGCACCGGCAATCCGATCGTCACCGAAACCGTGATGAAAGTCCTGGCCGGTGGTGGCAATGCTGCAGACGCCGCCATCGCCGGAGCCTTGGTGCAAGCGGCAGTTGAACCCCACCTGACGAGCCATGCGGGCATGGTCTCGTTTCTCTATTGGGACGCCAAGACCAAGCGCGCCTATCAGTTGAATTCACTCGGCACCTTGCCGCACGATCTGGCACCATTCCGGCCGATCAACGGCGTCGGCGGTTGGGCGCGGGAGGGCGCGCCGGGACCGCAAGCAGCCATTCCTGGTTTTATGCCCGGACTTGGCGCCATGCACGATCGCTTTGGCACGCGACCATGGTCTGAATTGTGCCAGGATGCCATTCGCTGGGCGGAGGAAGGGCATCCTGTCTCCTCTTTCGAATATGGCGTCAACGTCTTCGCTGCTCCCTTTTCGACCTATTTCGAAGAAGGCCGCGCCGTCTTCATGCCCGATGGCTATCTGCCACCCGTCGGCAGCATCACGCGCAATCCCTCTTTGGCCAAGACACTGCGGGATTTGGCGGAAGAGGGCCCAACCTACTTTACGGAAGGCCAATGGGCGCGTGATTTCGTGGCGGTCGGCAACGCCCTCGGCTGGCCGGCGCGGCTCGACCATATGACCGCCAACCCGCCGCGCTGGCAGGAGCCATTGAGTTTTAGTCATCGCGGCAATGAGATTGTCAGTCTGGCCCCGCCCGAACGTCAGGCGGTGTTCTGCTCGCTGGTGCTGGGCGTGCTCGAGGAAGCGGGCATTGCCCAGATGGAGCCATTTGGCGCCGACTATCTCTTCTATATGAGCCACGCGCTCCGTCTGGCCGAACAGGCCTGCGGCTTCCTCCACGACCCTCAATATTTCGGCGAGGGTGCCACCGCCATCATGGACCCGGCCTATCACCGCTCCCTGGCCCAACTGATCAAGGCCAGCCGGCCCAAGGTCGATCTGACCGACCATGTCCGGCTGACCACCGGCGCCGCCGCCTTTGCCGCGTCCGGTTGGAACAGCGCCAAGTCCAAGGCGCCGGTCGGCAGCTGTGAAATTTCGATCGTCGATGCTGAAGGCAATTGGCTGCAGATGATGAACACGGTGCAGTCGGGTGGCATCCCCGGCATGGCTGTCGGCGGCGTTGCCATGATGGGATCGCACGAGCAGACGTCGATGAACGCGCACTTCTCTAATTGGCGGACACCGGGCGCCCGCATGCGCAACATCTTGGGCAATACCTTCGTCATGAAGGATGGCGCGCCTTGGCTGGCGCTTGGCACGCCGGGCAATGTCTATGCGACAGTGGCACAAATGCTCGTCAATATTCTCGACTTCGGCATGACGCCCGATGCGGCGTCTGATGCCCCGCGCATGCTGCCGCTCGAGGATAATTATGCGCTCACGATCGAAAGTCGATTGGCACCGGAAGCCGTCCTTGGCGTCACGGCCCTCGGCCTCCATCTCACTCCCATGCCGGCATGGGACTGGAATATGGGCTCCTTCCAGATGTGCTGGCGCAGCGATGCCGGTCTCATGGCATCGGCCGATTTCAGGCGCACCGGCACCGCGGCGTCTTTGATCTAGCGGAAGACTAGCCTTGGTCGCGCACCGAGCGGCGCGACCGTCGCTGTTAACTTCACAACCAAAATCTCTTTAGCGCGATAGCTTTAGCTCCAGACGCGAGCAAGGGGCTCGCATCATGCTGCTCCACGCTCTGCAAACCTGAAACCACTCACCTGATGAATTAAAGATATAAAGATATCTTTATACGATATTGACTCGTGATGGCTTCTGCCGGAAAGTGCAGAGGCCAAGGTTCTCCGGTCGCCGCTTGCGATGTGCCGGAGCTAAGAGGGAAGCCGGTGCCCCGAAAGGTCGGGAATGCCGGCGCTGCCCCCGCAACTGTAAGCGGCGAGCCGAAGTCCAACATGTCACTGGGGTCAGACCTGGGAAGACGGATAACGGCGATGACCCGCGAGCCAGGAGACCTGCCTCGGCGAAATAACGTCCACGGGCGGGGTGTCCTGGTGTGCCGTAGTGATGGTCGCGAGCGCGGCCCGCTTCGCTATGTGCTTGCCTTGGCCTTGCCCCCAACAGAATGGGGCTTGTCATGTCTCAAATGCAAAATCCGCCGGCATGTTTGGCGTGCCACCCACGAATGCCAGGTCTGCTCGACGTCCCGATGATGCGCGCTGGCGATGCGTCATGCGCCACTTTCAACCCTGCTGACTGACATCAAGACCGATAAGAGACGGCGACCGCTCCATGACCAAAGACCTGACTTTCGCAATCAAGACCGTTGCTTTCAACGAGGACTATCAGCCCGCTGAAAACACGCGCGTCACCACCAACTTCGCCAATCTCGCTCGCGGCGAGCGCCGGCAGGAAAATCTGCGCAATGCGCTGAGGATGATCGACAATCGCTTCAACGCCTTGGCGCGCTGGGATAACCCCAAAGCCGACCGCTACGCCGTCGACCTCGACATCGTCACTGTCGAGTTGACGATCGGTGCCGATGGAAAGAGCGCCTCGTTCCCCCTCATCGAAATCCTCAAGTCCACCATTCTGGACAAGAGGACGAATGAGCGCCTCGACGGAATCGTCGGCAATAATTTCTCGTCCTATGTTCGCGACTACGATTTCAGCGTCGTGTTGCCCGAGCACAATAAGGGGCAAGCCAAATTCAACATTCCGGAGAGCTTTGGCGATCTGCATGGCAAGCTGTTCAAGGCATTTCTGAACTCGGACACCTACCGCGCAAATTTCGGCAAGCCGCCGGTCATCTGCATCAGTGCCTCAAGCAGCAAAGTCTATCACCGCACCGAAAATCAGCACCCGGTTATGGGCGTCGAGTACTGCCAGGACGAATTCTCGTCGACTGATCAGTACTTCGCCAAAATGGGGCTCAAGGTTCGCTACTTCATGCCGCCCGATAGCGTGGCGCCGCTCGCGTTCTACCATGTGGGCGATCTCTTGGGTGACTACACCAATCTGGAATTGATCAGCACCATCAGCACGATGGAGACGTTCCAGAAAATCTACCGGCCCGAGATCTATAACGCCAATTCGGCCGCCGGAGCTCTCTATCAGCCCGACCTGAAGCATCAGGACTATTCCGTGACGCGGGTGGTCTATGACCGCGACGAACGCAGCCGGCTTGCCGTCGAGCAGGGCAAGTTCGCCGAAGAGCATTTCATCAAGCCCTATAAAAGCGTGCTCGACCAATGGTCCGCCAGCTACGTGTCCTGAACAGTAAAAAGAAGATCGAGCATCATGAACAAACTCCTCCCCACCTCGACGGCTGGTAGCCTTCCCAAACCCTCCTGGCTGGCCCAGCCTGAAAAGCTCTGGTCGCCCTGGAAACTGGAAGGCGAAGAACTCATCGAGGGTAAGCAGGACGCGCTGCGCCTATCCCTCGCCGATCAACAACAGGCAGGCATCGATATCGTCAGCGACGGCGAACAAACGCGCCAGCATTTCGTCACGACATTCATCGAGCATCTCGATGGCGTCGATTTCGAAAAGCGCGAAACCGTGCGCATTCGCGATCGCTATGATGCGAGCGTGCCCACCGTCGTGGGCGCCGTTTCGCGGCAGAAGCCGGTTTTCGTCGAAGACGCCAAGTTTCTGCGTCGCCAGACTACGCAGCCGATCAAATGGGCCCTGCCGGGGCCAATGACTATGATCGATACGCTCTACGATGCGCATTACAAAAGCCGCGAAAAGCTCGCGTGGGAGTTCGCCAAAATCCTCAACGAGGAAGCCAGGGAGCTTGAAGCTGCGGGCGTCGATATCATCCAGTTCGACGAGCCGGCCTTCAACGTCTTCTTTGCCGAGGTAAACGAATGGGGCGTAGCAACGCTTGAGCGCGCGATCGAGGGCCTCAAGTGCGAGACCGCCGTCCATATTTGTTATGGCTATGGCATCAAGGCCAACACGGATTGGAAGAAAACGCTCGGCGACGAATGGCGGCAATATGAAAAGACGCTGCCAACGCTGCAGAAATCGAGCATCGATCTGATTTCGCTCGAGTGCCATAATTCCCATGTTCCCATGGACCTGATCGAACTTATTCGCGGCAAGAAGGTCATGGTTGGGGCGATCGACGTCGCATCCAACACCATCGAAACTCCGGAAGAAGTCGCCGCGACCCTGCGGAAGGCCTTGCAGTTCGTTGACGCTGACAAGCTCTATCCCAGCACCAATTGCGGCATGGCGCCCCTTTCCCGAAAGATCGCTAAAGAAAAATTGCAGGCCCTGAGTGCCGGTGCTGCAATCGTCCGTCAGGAGCTATCGGCTTAAGCGCCGACCTGTCGTCACCCCGTGTGGCCGGCTGGGTTCGCCACCGCTAAATCGATCAAAAGGAGCGACAAACGCCGCTCCGGTTCTTCCGCCCTAAAATATGCTTGAGAGGCCGATATGGACGTCTTGGACCATCGCCCCAACTCTGTGGACAAAGCCACCTATCGCAACGGCATGTCGCGCCTCGGTACGTCCGTCAATGTCGTCACAACGACGTTGGCTGAGAAACGTTACGGCTTTACAGCCTCGGCCGTTTGCAGCGTCAGCGATACACCCCCGACACTGCTCGTTTGCATCAACCGTACCAGCTCATGTTTTCATGCCTTCGAGAATGCCCGCCACTTCTGCGTCAACACGTTGAGGCCGGGCCAGGAAGACCTCTCGGAACTTTTTGGAGGCAGAATGCCGGGCTTGGAGCGCTTTGCCCTTGGCGAATGGCACGAGGGTTTTGCCGGAGTCCCCGTGCTCGCCACCGCATCAGTGAGCTTTGACTGCGAACTCACCAGTTTTGTCGACGAAGCAACCCACCGCGTTCTCTTCGGACGTGTCGTCAGCGTTCGTGAGAATGACGAGAAAGCGACGCTCATGTACTGCATGCGGCGCTACATCAGCGGCTAGGCTGCTTGAAGCGCGCTAAGGTTGCCCGTGACTAAAACTGCCCGAGCGCTGTGGATCATTGCGCCGATCCATTATACCAAACCCCATCTCCTCGATCTGGCACGTCCCAATGTCCCTTGCTAACCGCCTGAAACGCTTCGGCCTCGATTATTATCTCTTCCTTCTGATCGGGACTGTAGCGCTCGCGACCATTTTTCCCGCGTCGGGCGTCGGGGCAGATATCGTCGATCAGATCGCCTATTTCGCCGTCGCGCTCCTGTTTTTTCTCTATGGCGCCAAGCTCAACACCAGCGCCATCGTGGCGGGCATCGCCAACTGGCGCCTGCAAGGCCTAGTCTTCGGCTTCACCTATGTGCTGTTTCCGCTTTGCGGATTGGCCTTGGCGGCTGTCCTGTCGCCATGGATCGAGGAAGAGCTGGCAATCGGCATCATCTATCTTTCCATCCTGCCGTCGACGGTACAGTCGTCGATCGCGTTCACGTCGATCGCACGCGGCAACGTCCCTGCGGCTGTTTGCGCGGCATCGATGTCGAATGTGCTCGGCGTGTTCCTCACCCCAGCGCTCGTGGCTGTGCTGCTGCATTCTTCGGGCGATGGCATATCGCTCAAATCCATCCTCGATATCGGTCTCCAAATCCTCGCGCCTTTTATCCTCGGCCAACTACTCCGCCCCTTGGTCGGCGGTTTCATCAGCCGTCATTCCGTTCTGACGCAGGTCGTTGATCGTGGCTCCATTCTTATCATCGTCTACTCAGCCTTCAGCGCCGGCGTCATCGCCGGGATCTGGCAGGAAGTGAGTCTGGCGAGCCTTTCGATCATCATCGCGGCCGATGTCATTCTGCTCGCGGTCATCATGGTAACCACGGTGTGGGCTGGACGGGCAGCAGGGCTCACTCCAGCCGATCGGATCACCTTGCTCTTCTGCGGCTCCAAAAAAAGCCTCGCCAGCGGCCTCCCCATGGCCAACATTCTGTTCGCTGGCCAAGCCGTCAGCATGATCATCTTGCCGCTCATGCTCTTCCATCAAATCCAACTCTTCGTCTGCGCCATCATCGCGCAACGCGCAGGCTACCTCGCCAGCGAAAAAGAACTGGAAGCGGCGGCGACTTAGTTAGGGGCGAGGCCGCGTTTGGCCTTCCGAAAGGCTGTGATCAGGGCCTGCTTCCCGAATGTTCTGGGGTCGGGAGATATTGCTGAGCGGCACTGCTCACATGGCACAGAGATATTAGACGCTTGAGCGTCACTGGCATCTGCAGCCCCCGGGATTGTGAGGCCGAGGGCAAAACGATTAAAAACTTCCGATATCTAAATTAAGGGAACTCTGACTACTCACGTCCCTCCGATCGCTCCATGCTCATCAAATAGACAGAGGGCGGTGAGGGTAGTGGTTTTGGCTAGTGTTTCAGCAGTGGCAGATCTTTCGCCTCAAACCGAGAGCCTGTTCGGCCTCGATGTGCAGGACCAGTCCTGCCGGCCGATCCTGCGCCAGCTCGAGGCCCAAGGCGAACTGCTGGTTGTCAGTGAAGAAGTCGATCCGCATTTCGATCTCTCCGCACTGCTGTCGCTGACCCACGATACCAAGGCTGTCATTGCCAGCAACCTTAGGGGTTCGGACCTCTCCGCTTTCGGCAATCTCCTCTCCGATCGCAAGCGCATTGCCCTGGCACTGGGTGTCGAGCCTCATGAAATCCAGGAAACGCTGCTTGCGTCGGTCAAGAAGCCGGTTGCGCCAGTTACCGTCGAAAAGGCTCCGGTGCAGCAGGTCGATTTTGACGATGGCGTTCTTGCCCGCCTCCCTGTTCCAACATTCTTTGCCAAGGAAACTGGCCCCTATATCAGCGCCGGCATGATGGTTGCGGTTGATCCCGAAACCGGCCTTGGCAATGCCTCCTATGCGCGCCTCAAGATCCTTAGCCCCACCGAGGCGTTGATCGGCATTGCGCCGAACCATCACCTCGCGATCATGGCGCGCAAGGCCGCGGCGATGGGTAAGCCCTTGCCCTTCGCCGTGGTTCTCGGTGCACATCCCGCCATTCAGCTGGCCGCCTGCCTCTATCTTGGCCTTGGCGACGATGAACTGCATTGTGCTGGTGCACTGCTCGGCGCACCCGTGCGCGTCACCAAATGCCTCACCAATGACATCCTCGTGCCGGCCGATGCCGAGATCGTGCTCGAGGGCTTTATTCATGCCGATAAGCCCATCGAAGAGGGCTATGTCTCGGAATATCATGGCATGTACGAGGATTATGGCGTTGGTGTCCTCGCCAGCTTCCACCGCATGACGCGGCGGGAAGATGCCATGTTCCAGGTCATCGAACCCGGCTACCATGCCGAGCACATCTATCTCGGCGCTATCCCGATTGCCGCGAGCCTCAAGGCCCAGCTGTCGCGCTCGATCCACAATGTCGGGGAAGTCGCCGTCACGGCGTCCGGTTCGGGCCGCAACAATGTCGTGGTGCAAATCCACAATCCGCGTCCCGGCCAGGCCCGCCGCGCCATGGCAATCTGCTGGGGTGCCGTCAGCATCATCAAGAACATCACCATCGTCGATGGCGATGTCGACCCCTGGGACACTGAGGCGGTGGAACTGGCCAAATCCACCCGTATGCGCGCCGAGCGCGACGTACTGATCGTCACCGATCTGCCTGCCGATCGGTCCGAGCCGCAGGAAGCGGGCGGCATGGTCGCAAAGATCGGCTATGACGCGACCATCCGACAGTCGGACCGCAAGGAAGGCTTCGACAAAGCCCTCCCGCCGGAAGCCTCCTATGACCGCATGCGCGCCGTTCTGGCCCGCGCCCAGGCCAAGGGGCGCTGAACCATGCAAAAGCGCCGTATGATCGTTGCGATTACCGGAGCATCCGGCGCTTGCTACGGCGTGCAGGCGCTCAAGATGCTGCGCGAAATCGAAGGCATCGAGACCCATCTCATCATGTCGAGCGCCGGTGTGCGCACGGCCATGGAAGAGGGCGTCGTTGGCTCTGCCGAGGAAATCCGCGCCCTGGCCGATGTCACCTATCCGCATAAGGATATCGGTGCGGCCGTCGCATCAGGCTCGTTCAAATGCGAAGGCATGCTGGTCGCGCCGTGCTCGATCAAGACGCTGAGCGCGGTGGCCCATTGCTATTCCGACGATCTCATTTCGCGGGCCGCCGACGTTTGCCTCAAGGAGCGTCGTAAACTGGTCCTGATGGTGCGCGAGACCCCGCTTCACGCCGGTCACATCGCGTTGATGGACACGGCAACGCGCAGCGGGGCGATTATCATGCCGCCCGTGCCCAGCTTCTATACCCGTCCGAAGACGCTCGACGATCTGGTGAGCCAGACAGTGGGTCGCGCTCTGGACCTGTTCGATCTCGACCACCCCAGTGTGCGCCGATGGAAAGAAGGAGGTCTGAGCTAGTCAGGGACGCGTCCGCTGGCCGCCTCAGCCAGCATGAATAAGGGAACGGGCTTCCTCTGGAGAAAGGAGGCCGCAAAAAATGGAGAAACACATGAACAATCTGACGACTACCAGCAAGTCGCGCGCCGCCCGCATGGGCCGAGCCGCTGCGCTTGCACTCGCTCTGCTCGGCACCTCGGTTTTGACCGGCATGACCAGCAACGCCTTTGCTCAGGCCGACGAGCAGGCCGTGAGCGGCGGTGAAATGACCATCATCGCCGGCTCCGATATCAAGAGCTGGGATCCGGCCATCACCTCGGGCACCTTCCCGGGCGGCCCAATGGATCAGCTCGATTCCGTCTATGGCTTCCTGGTCTATGTCGACCTCGAAGGCAAGGTTCAGGGCGGCATGGCCGAGAGCCTGACCAGTGACGACGCCAAGGTCTGGACCCTCAAGCTGCGTCCGAACGTGAAATTCACCGACGGCAATCCCTATGATGCCGAAGCCGTGGTCTACAACTGGAAGCGCGCCGCCAATCCCGACACGCTCGCACCGGCCCAGCCCTTCGTTTCGTCCTGGATCGACGGCGTCAAGATCATCGACCCCCTGACCATCGAAATCACCCTGCCGACTCCGAACCGCAATTTCGGTTCGACCGTCGCCCAGTCCGCGCCTTTCGTTGCGTCGCCCGCGGCGCTCGAAGCTGCCGGCTCGGATAAGGCCGCGATCAAGCCGGTCGGCGCTGGCCCCTTCCTCCTTGAAAGCTGGGATCAGGGCATTTCGCTCTCGTTCAAGCGCAATCCGGACTATTGGGACCAGCCGCGCCCCTATCTCGACACGCTGAAATTCGCGATCATCCCGGAAACCAACAGCCGTATCTCGACTGTGGTTCAGGGCGGCGCGCAGATGATGGCGGGCTATCCCTACCAGTTCGGCGCCAATGCCGAAGCACCCGGTGTGACGACGCATGAAATCCCGATCCCGGGCCTTTATCGCGCCTATTTCAATCAGGTCGCCGGCAGCTTCACCGATCACCGCGCGCGTGAAGCCTTCTACCACGCGGTCGATCCGGCCCGCCTGATGCAGGCCTATACCCAGGTCGATGGCTATGTGACCCCGACCAACTATTTCACCGAAGCCTCGCCTTACTATCAGACCGAATACACTCTGCCGACCTACGACCCGGATAAGGCGCAGGAGCTCTTCAACGAACTGGCTGCCGACGGCAAGCCGTTCAAGATGAAGCTCGTCACCTATTCGAACTCGGACCTCAAGCGTCTCGCTTCGTACTTGCAGCAGGTGCTGTCGGCCTACGAAAACGTCGAAGTCGAGCTCGAACTCGTCGACCAGGCCATGCTTAAGCCGCAGTGCCAGACCCAGGTCAATTTCGACCTCTGCGTCGATGGTGGCGTGCTCGTGGCTAACGGTGCCGAGCCGATCATCTCGAACCTTCTCAAGACCGGTGGCGTGGACAACTGGGGCCAGTATTCCAGCGAAGCGATGGACGGCTATCTCAATGCCGCCAACGCGACCATGGATCAGGCCCAGGTCAAGGTTGCCTATCTCGACGTGCAGAAGGTCGTCGCGGAAGACCTGCCGCTCTACATCTTTGGTTCGGAAACGCGCTACCTGCTGCTCCGCGACAATACCGGCGGCATCGTGCCCTCCAATGGCGGCATCTTGCAGAAGCAGTATCTCTACGTCTGCGAAGACGCCTGCGCTGCAAAATAAGCTCTAGCACACACCGCTCCGTTCTTCCCTCGTGACGGAGCAAACGGTGCCGCGCCTCCCCGCGGCACCGTCCCACAAAACGGATGCCGACGGCGTCCACCCCAATGACACCTGAAGGTCATCTCATGTTCGACAAACGCCCCAGAAAAACCTTCCGCCAGCTCTTTGGCGAGAAGCAGGTCTTCACCCCTTGCGTGTGGGATTGCTACTCGGCCAAGGCAGCGGAGTTGGCTGGTTTCGAAGCCATTCTGCTCTCGGGCGCCTCGCTCGGCTTTTCGATGTCGGGCGTGCCGGATATGGGCCTGCATAATCAGGAAGAACTGGTCTGGGCCACCGACCGCATTTCCGATTACTCCCCGCTGCCGCTGATCATCGACGCCGACGATTGCTTCGGTGACGTGGCCCAGGCCTATCGCACCTGCCGCCGCCTCGCCAAGGCCGGCGCTGCCGCGATTCTCCTCGAAGATACGCCCAACGAACGCGGCTATGCCCGCTTCGGCCGCGCCATGGAAAAGGCGACGCTCGAAGGCAAGCTCGATGGCAATATCGAGCATCCGGTGATTTCCCAGGAACTCTGGCTGGCCAAGATCAAGGCCGCACTCGACGCCTGCGCCGACACCGATTGTGTCGTCATCGCCCGCACCGAGTCCAAGCTCGAAAAGGGCCTCGACGACGCCATCGAGCGCTGCGTCAAGGCCGAGGATCTCGGCGCTGAAATGACCTATGTCCATGGTCTGCGCACCCTCGAAGAGTGCAAGAAGGTCAACGCGGCGCTGCCGGGCTGGAAGATGTTTGGCGACATCGCCTGGGTCAATGGCAAGCCCTTCGTCGAACTCGAAGATATCGGCGCCCTCGGCTTCAACCTCGTGACCATGCACTACCTCGAAAAAGGCTCGATGTACGGAATGATGGATTTCGGCAAGCGCGTCTTTGCCGAGCAGAGCACCCGCTATTCCGATGAGCACGACATGGGTGGCTACACCAAGGAAGAGCAGCGGAACCTGCTCGAACGCGACATCGGCTGGATGGACGCGGAAGAAGAGTGGAAGCGCATCTGAGCGCGCCATTGAAGGTGAACGCAAAGGTGGCGGTGGGTGTCAAAACTCGCCGCCGGAACAGGAAAGGGAACTGACGTGCTGAATAGCGCAATGCCCTATTTTCGGGCCATATCGACGCGATTGATCACCGGGGTTCTCGTCTTCCTGCTGGTGACTTTTAGCGCCACTGCCCTTTCAAGCCTGGCGCCCGGCTCGGCTGCGCAGCTGATCCTTGGCGATTACGCAACGCCAGAGCAGATCGCGGCGCTCAATGCCCAATATGGCTATGACCTGCCGCTCTGGCAGCGCTATCTCAGCTGGCTCGGCGATCTCTTGCGCGGTGATCTCGGGGTGACGCTCTTCAGCCAGCAACCCATTCTTGGCGTCGTCCTCGAACGCGCTGCCGTAACCTTCGAGATCGCCTTCCTTGCCATGGCCGTGTCGCTCCTCGGCATTCCGATTGCCATGTACACCGCGAGCCATCCCAATAAGCTCGCCGACAAGGTCATGCGTTCGATCTCGACGGTGCTCCTCGCCGTGCCGACCTTCGTCATCGTGGTCTTGTTCTCTTATCTCTTTGCCATGGTGCTGCGCTGGTTCCCGGCGACGGGCTGGGCCAAGTTCACCGAAAATCCGGTGGCCAATCTCTGGTATGTAGCGCTGCCCGTTCTTTGCCTCAGCATGCACCAGACGGCCTATCTCTACCGCGTGGCGCGCAACGAATTCGTCACGACGCTGCAGGAAGATTATATCGCCGTCGCCCGCGCCAAGGGCCTGCCGCTCGGCTACATTCTCTTCCATCATGCCCTGCGCCCCGCCATGCCGCAGATCCTGACGGTCATGGGCCTGTCGCTGACCTATATGCTCGCCGGCTCCTTCGTCGTCGAAAGCTATTTCGCCGTGCCCGGCATCGGCTGGACCATCCTGAGCGCCGTCAAGAGCCACGATATTCCGCTCGTCCAGGCTATCCTATCGCTCACCGTCGTCATCTTCGTCATCGTCTTCATGCTGGTCGATCTCGGCTACGCGCTCATCGACCCACGGGTGAAAGTATCATGACCGATATCGGCAATTCCCCCGTCTTCAAGCCTGGCCCCGATGCCAAGCTCGGCGAGATCGTGCGCCACGCCATGCCCTGGTCGAGCCGCCTCAAACTCCCCGGCGCCTCGCCCTTCGAAATGCTGGCGGCGATCTTTCTCGTCCTGCTGGTGTTGATCGCGCTTTTCGTCGATTTCATTCCCGGTCTTGTCAGCCCGAAACTGCCCTATGGCGATTTCTCGGCTCTGCCGGAATGGTCGCTCAATGGCCTCCTTGGCACCGACGATATCGGTCGCAGCATTTTCTCGCGTGTGCTTTATGGCGCGCGGACCTCAATGATGATCGTCGCCATTTCGACCACCATCGCTCTCGTCGCCGGTCTCCTCCTCGGCATGCTCGCCGGCTACTATCGTGGCATTTTCGAGCGCGGCGTCGATCTCTTCGCCAATGCCCTTGCCGCCATGCCCTCGACGCTTGTCGTGCTGGCCTTCGTTGCCGTCACCGGTCCGTCCGTCGTTACCATAATCGTTGTCCTCGGCATTTTCGACATCGGCACCTATGCCCGCGTCGCCAAGGCCGGCGTCATTTCGCAGTCCAACCGCGACTATGTGCTGGCCGCTCGCGCCATGGGCGCCACCGATGGCCGCATCCTCCTCAAGGAAATCCTGCCCAATCTCATTCCGGCCCTGACCGCCGTCATGCCGACGCTGATGGCTGGCCTCATCATCACAGAGGGCTCGCTGAGCTTCCTTGGCTACGGCATTCCTGCGCCGGCTCCAAGCTGGGGTGGAATGATCGCCAGCTCCACCGATCTCCTCAGTCGCTTCCCCATTCTCATCGTGGGACCCGTGCTCGCCATCGTCTTGACCGTCTATGCCTTCAACACCATCGGCGACTATCTCGCCCAACGCCTCAACAGCCGCGAACGGGAGAGCTGAGATGTACGCAGAAGCTCCTCGCCCGATCCTCTCCTGCGCGGCCATGACCTGCGAGATGGACTCTGTCTCGGGTCCCCTGCAAATCCTTCAGGACATCAACTTCACGCTCGCGCCCCGCCGCGCTCTGGGCATTGTCGGTGAATCCGGCGCCGGCAAGTCCATGCTGGTCAAGGCCATCATGGGCATAGCGCCCAAGGGCCTCAAGACCATGGGCCGGATCGAACTCGAAGGGCAGGATCTGCTCGCCCTCAAGCCGCGAGATCGTGCCCGGCTGATCGGTCGTAAGGTCGGCATCGTCTTCCAGAACCCGATGACCTCGCTCAATCCTTTCGTCCAGATCGGGCGGCAGATCGAAGAAGCCGGCTGCATCCATATGGGCCTGGGTAAGGCCGAAGCCCGGTCTCGCGCCATCGAGCTCCTCTCCTTCGTCGGCCTTCCCGACCCAGAGGATTGCTACGATTATTATCCGCACCAGTTCTCGGGCGGCATGAAGCAGCGCATCATGATTGCGGCTGCCCTCATCTGCCAGCCTGATCTGTTGATCGCCGACGAGGCGACGACGGCGCTGGACGTCACCGTGCAAAAGGAAGTGCTGGACCTGCTCCAGACCATCCAGGCCGAGCGGCAGATGTCGATGATCCTCGTCTCGCACAATCTCGGCGTCGTTGCCGGGCGTACGGACGAAATCCTCGTGCTCTATGGCGGCAATGTCGTCGAATATGGCCCGACCGCCGAAGTCTTCCGCAATCCGCGCCATCGCTATACCGAGGCATTGCTCTCGGCCATGCCGGCGATGGACCAGCCGGCCCACACACGGCTCCGCACCATTCCCGGCCAGCCGCCGAACCTAGCCAATCGTCCTGCCGGTTGCCCCTTCGCACCGCGTTGCCCTTCTGCCCAGGCCATCTGCCATGAAGCGATGCCGCCGATGTCGGCCGGCATTCACCCCGACCATCGCTTTGCCTGCCACTTCCCGCTGGCTGAACTGCCGCGCCAGGCGCCGCAGGAGGTTGCCCATGTCCAGTGACGCCATTCTCGAGGTCCAGAACCTCTCGGTCAGCTTCACCCGCGCCGGCAAGGAAATGACGGCGGTCGATGACGTCTCCTTCACCGTCGGGGCAGGGGAAACCTTGGGCCTCGTCGGCGAAAGCGGCAGCGGCAAGACCACGATCGGCCGCGCGCTCCTGCGCCTCCTGCCCAATGCCAATACGACGGCCAAGGGTTCGGTGCGCTACAAGGGCCAGGACCTCATCACCCTGCCAAGCGAAGATATGCGCCGCATGCGCGATCGCCTGCAGATGATTTTCCAGGACCCGCTCTCGTCTTTCAATCCGCGCCGCAATGTCGAAGACATCGTCGCCGAAGGCCTCGTTATCCAGGGCAAGCCCGCCAGCGAACGCAAGACGCGCGTGCAGTCCGCTCTCGCCGATGTCGGCTTCGATATCGACATCGTTGCCGGGCGCAAGCCGCATCAGTTTTCCGGCGGCCAGTGCCAGCGCATCGCCATCGCCCGCTCGCTCGCCGTCGAGCCCGAACTGATTGTCTGCGACGAACCGGTCGCCTCGCTCGACGTGTCGGTGCAGGCGCAGGTCATCAATCTGCTGCAGGACATTCGCGAAAACCGTAATCTCGCGCTGATCTTCATTTCGCACGATCTCGCGGTCGTCAAAAATGTCAGCGATCGCGTCGCCGTGCTCTACATGGGCCGCATCGTCGAGATCGGCACCGGACCGCAGATCTACACCCGACCGGCGCATCCCTATACCCGCACGCTGCTCGAAGCCGTGCCCGTGGTCGATGCCACTCGAAAAATCGAGCCCGACGGCAAGCGCACCGTGATGCCCTCGCGCAATCGGCCCCAAGGCGGTTGCGCCTTCCGCAGCCGGTGTCCGCGCGCGACGGACATATGTGCCCAAGTCGTCCCAACCCTGCAGCCCGCGCCAGGTGGCCAGATGGTCGCCTGCCATCATCCCCATGATGAGCCGGCCCCCGGCATGGCGGCGTGAGGGCAAGTCGATGAGCAACCCCGGCTTTCTCCAGCGCGTCTGGCCCGATATGTGCGCCGCCTATCGCGACGCCGCGCTTGGCCGTGCCTGCCTCGACCTGCAGGAGCGGTACAATGTCGATGTGCCGCTGCTGCTGGTCCTATGCATTGCGGATCGGGTCGGCCACGGCATTGCAGCCGAAAATCTCGATGCGCTGGTGATCGAAAGTGAAGACTGGCGCGCTGCCGCCATCGAACCGCTCCGCCGCGCCCGCCAGGCCATGAAGATGCGCTTCACCGCGCCGTCCGAGCAGGCGCTGCGCGACGACATCAAGCGCCTCGAACTCGAAGCCGAGCGCCTTCATGTCCAGCGGCTCGCCGAAGCCTTCCCGCCCGCAGGTGGGGAAGGCGGCACGGCGGCCAGCCAATATCTCGCGCTGCGCGGCATGCCCAACGACATTGCCACGCAGTTCTTGCAGACCTTCGATATCGCCTATGATGCGCAGGTTGCGCCGGTCGTGGCGCTGGGTTGAACGGAGCATAATCATGAGTGATTTCGATACAGTCATCCAGGGCCGTTTCGTCGGCGAAGACGGCATCGTCGAGCGCGGCTTTGCCGCCGTGCGTGAGGGCAAGATCGCGATGCTCGGCTCGGGCACCGCGCCCGCGGCAAAAGATGTCCACGATTTCGGCGACGCCATCGTCCTGCCTGGCGTCATCGACGGCCAGGTCCATTCGCGCTCGCAAAAGGACCAGGAAGACTTCATCTGGTCGACGCGCTCAGCCGCGGCCGGCGGTGTCACCACCATCGTCGATATGCCCTATGACGCGGGCCTCTTGATTTCGACTGGCGACATGATCCGCGAAAAGGCCCGCAGTGCCGGCGAACAGGCCCGGGTCGATTTCGCGCTCTATGGCACGATCAATCCGGCGCATGGCCCGATCCATATCGCCGAAATGGCCGAAGCCGGTGCGGCTTCCTTCAAGTTCTCGACCTTCAACACCGATTCCACCCGCTTCCCGCGCATCCCGACGCCGCTGCTCCATGCCGCTTTTACCGAGGTCGCCAAGACCGGCCTGATCGCCGGCGTGCACAACGAGAACGATGAATGCGTTCAGGTCTGGAGCGAGGCTATCAAGGCAACGGGCCGCACCGACTATCGCACCCATGGCGAATCCCGCCCGCCGATTGCCGAAACCCTGGCCATCGCCGAAGTCTACGAAATCGCCCAGGCGACCGGCGCCTCTGCCCACATCGTCCACTGCTCGGTCGGGCGCGGCTACGACATTGCCCAGGCCTATCGCGCCCAGGGCGTCGATGCGACCATCGAAGCCTGCATCCACTATCTCGTCTGCAGCGAGGAAGAAGATGTGTCGCGCATGCTCGGCCGCGCCAAGTGCAATCCGCCGATCCGCTCCGCCGCCGAACGCGAAAAGCTCTGGCAGCATCTTGCTGCCGGCCACATTACAATCGTCTCGACCGACCACGTTTCCTGGGGCCTTGAGCGCAAGTCGTCCCCGGTCATGCTCGAAAACGCCTCGGGCATGCCGAGCCTCGAAGTTCTTCCGAGCCTGTTGCTCGATGGCCTCACCGACCGCAACCTGCCGCTGACCCACGCCGCAAAACTGCTGGCGTCCAACCCGGCCCGCCTCTTCCGCATCGCTGACCAGAAGGGCGGCTTTGGCCTCGGGCTCGACGCTGACTTCGCTGTCTTCACCGAACGCCCACGCTATTACGACCCCTCCGCCAGCGGCCACAACGTCGTCGGCTGGAGCCCCTATGAAGGCCGCCTCATTCGCCACGCCCCGGTCGCCACCTTCCTCCGCGGCGATCTTGTCTTCGACGGCACCAACGTCCGGGCGCAGCCCGGCAATGGCCGCTTCATCAAGCCCAACCGCATCACCCCGGCTATCGCGGCATGAACATCCCCGGCACCAACACCCCGCTCAAGGTGGATCGCGAGCAGCTCCAGCGCGATCTCGACGCGCTGGCGACGCTCACCGAGCCCGGCAAACCCTGGACCCGCCGATCCTTCACGCCGATGTTCCTCAGGGGACGCGACTATCTCGCCAAGCGCTTCGCCGAAGAGGGCCTGTCCACCCATATCGACGCCGCCGGCAATCTCATTGGCCGGTGGCAGGGCACGGATGCGTCCGCGCCAGCCCTGATGACCGGCTCGCACAGCGACACCGTGCCAAGCGGTGGCCGTTTTGACGGCATTGCCGGCATTCTCTCCGGCCTTGTCGCCATCCGCGCGCTGCGGGAAGCCGGATACAAGCCAAAACATTCGATCGATCTCGTCGATTTCCTCGCCGAAGAGCCCAGCGAATGGGGCCTCTCCTGCATCGGCAGCCGCGGCATGGTCGGGGCACTGACCCCGGACCACCTCGCCATGATCGGCCCCGATCACGAACGGCTCGACACGGCCATCACCCGCATGGGCGGCGACCCCGCGCGCCTCGGCGGCAAGCTTCATTCCGATGTTGCAGCCTTCGTCGAGATACACATCGAGCAAGGCCCTGTCCTTGAGGCCGAAGCCATTCCGCTCGGCGTGGTTAGTGGCATTGCCGGCATCGCCCGCGTCCGCCTCCGCCTTGAAGGCGAAGCCGGTCACGCCGGCACCGTGCCGATGAATATGCGCGCCGATGCCGGCATGGCCATGTCGCGCCTCCTTCTCTCACTTCGAGATGCCGCCCGCGTCGAGGCCGAAAAGGGCAGGGGCCATTTCACCGCCACCGTCGGCGTCATCAAGTTCGAGCCCAATGGCGCCAATGTTGTGCCCGGGGCCGCCGAAGCGATCGTCGACATCCGCGCCGAGAACGATGCGGCCATGGACGATTATCTCGCTGCCATCGACACTCTGGCTCAGAACGCTACCACAGCCGAAGGCTGCCGTGTCGCCGCCACCGAGCGCCTGAGCCGCACTTTCGCAGTCCTATGCGATCAGCGCCTCCAGGGCATCATTCGCGAAGCCGCCGAAGTCCATGGCCTCGCGACGCGCTCGCTCGCGTCCGGCGCCGGCCATGACGCGGCCTTTGTCGCGCGCATTGCCCCCGCCGCCATGATTTTCGTGCCCTCCAAGGGCGGCATCAGCCATGCCCCCGAAGAGTGGACCGACACCGAAGCCATCGCCCGAGCCGCCGACGTTCTGGCGCTGACCCTTTCAACCCTCGATCAAAAGCCCCGTGCCCCCGCGGCCTGACCATTGGCGCAACAGCGCCCCCACCTAGGAATAGAAGAATGAGCAGTATCATCCTCGACGGCAACAGCCTCACCATCGAGCAGGTCGTCCGCATCGCACGCGAAGGCGTCAAGGTCGAGCTGGCCCCCGAGGCCCGCGCCGAGATCGTCAAGAAGCGCGCCTATATCGAGGAAAACTGGCTCACCGAAAATGCCCCGGCGACCTATGGCTTCAACACCGGCGTCGGCAAGCTCAAGGATTACAAGATCAACCAGGCCGATAACGAGCAGTTCCAGCTCAATATCGTGCTCTCGCACTGCTCGGGCATGGGCGATCCGGCCTCCGAAGAAATCGTGCGCGCCATGATGGCCGTCCGCATCAACGCCTTCTGCGTCGGCGTTTCGGGCCTCCGCATCGAAGTCGTCGATCGCCTCGTCAACATGTTGAATGCCGGCGTGCATCCCGTTGTTCCGATTCAGGGATCTGTCGGCGCCTCGGGCGACCTTGCTCCGCTCGCCCATATGGTTTCGGTGTTGATCGGTTACGAAAAGGCCGAGGCCTATTATAAGGGCGAGCGCATGTCCGCCCCCAAGGCCCTCGAACTGGCCGGCATTTCGCCGACCAAATTCGATCTTAAGGCCAAGGATTGCCTCGCGCTCATCAATGGCAACAGCCTCTGCGCCGGCATGGGCTCGCTGACCATCTGGGATGCCGAGCAGTTGATGAAGACGGTGGACGCCATCGGTTCGCTCAGCCTTGAAGCCATCCGCGGCGAACAGGCCGCGTTCGACGCGCGAATTCACGAAGTGCGCAAGCAACCGGGCCAGATCAACGCCGCCGAAAACGTGCGCCGCATGATCAAGGGCTCGCGCCGCACCTCGGAATCCGCCCGCGCCGTTCGCCTCGAAGACGATATCCTCCATCCCGTCCACCATGCCCGCGTGCAGGATCAGTATTCCTTCCGCTGCCTGCCGCAGGTCCATGGCTCCTGTCGCGACCAGCTCGAACACGCCAAGACGCTGATGACGCGCGAACTCAATGCCGCGACCGACAATCCGCTGGTGTTCTGGAATGAAGCAGGCGCGCTTGAATTCCTCTCGGGCGGCAATTTCCACTGCGAACCCATCGCCTTTGCCATGGATATCCTCGCCATCGCGCTGATCGAAATCGGCAACATCTCAGAGCGCCGCCTCTTTGCGCTCTGCGACACGACGCTGAACTATGGCCTGCCGCCCAACCTGGCCGGCCGCCCCATCGGCCTCAACTATGGCTATGGCATCCTGTCGACAGCCGCTGCCGCCGTCGCCTCGGAGAACAAGACTCTCGCGTTCCCATCGGTGGCCGACACCATCCCGACCAAGTCGAGCCAGGAAGATCACGTCTCGATGGCCGCCTGGTCCTGCCGCAAGGCCCAGCAGGTCCTGAGCAACATGCCGAAAATCGTCGCCGTCGAATGCCTCTTGGCCACCAAGGCGATCTTCCTCACGCGCGATGCGCTTGGGCAGTTCGCCCTCGGCGCCGGCACCCAGGCGATCTATGACGCCGTGTCCGATGTCGTCCCGCTCCAGGAGCAGGATGGCTATATGCAGGACCAGATCGTCCCGATGATCAAGCTCCTCACCGATGGCGGCGTCCTCGCCGCTGCTGAAGGCGCCGTCGGCGCGCTCAATTAAGCCCTCTTGAGGCCCGCGCTCGACGCGGGCCTCGCTACCCATACTCGACTTCAGGCTAGCTTGAGTGCGACCATGGCCGGCTCTATGCTGCCCCTTATGGATAAGGCTGGCTTCGAACTTTCCCTATTGTCAAAGTTCGTGCTCGCCTGCCAATCCCCCCGTCTTGCCGACGCAGCCAAAGACCTCGGCCAGACCCCATCCGCCCTCAGCATTGCCCTTCATAATCTCGAAGAACGGCTTGGCCTCAAACTCTTCGAGCGTCGGGGCGCCGGGCTTGATCTCCTGCCGGCCGCCTTCTGGCTGTTTCGCACCGGCGCACACCTGCTTTATCTCGAGCAGCACACGCGCGAGGCCCGGTTCGCGGGCGGCCGCCGCATGGTCAAGCTATCGGTTCATCTTGATCTGAATTTTGCCATCGGTCGGGTCTCGAAGGCTCTGCTGCGCACCTCGCAGGAGATGATCGAGACAGCGCCGGAATTGCTCGTCGATTGGCACTTTTCGGGCCTTGATGACGACGATATCGGCGATCCCACCGGTCTTGCCCAAAGCGAGCGCTTGCCCGACAAATCCGGCCAGCTCCGCATCTTTTACGGCACCGCTGCGACGGTGAGTGCCAAAGCCGTCCATCTCTACGACGATCCCTGGATTGTCGTCGGCAATAAAGGCAGTCGGGTCGACGCCTTCCAGCCCGACGAACGCGTGACGCTCCTCCGCATGCGGCGCGAGATCGTCGACGCCATGACGCGCTTTGCCACCGAACACGGCTTTGCCGATCGCCTGCGCTATCGGGACGACGAGCCCGCCCAGGTCTCGGCCATTCTGCGCGACCAGCCGCAGACGCGGCTACTCATGCCCGCCAATCTCATGCCGCGCCGGCTCGGCCTCGCCCGTCACGAGGAGGCGCCCTTTGCCCCGCGCTTCGTGTCCTCGATTTATGGCGAAACCGGCGGGGCTGCCGGCTCCTATGGCAAGGCGTTCCTCGAAGCCATGCTGCGCAATCTCGTCGCAGAAAACAGCGCGGTCTTCACGCCGCGCCTCACCACGCGCCAGATCCATTTCTTCAATCTCGTCGCCCAAACCGGCAGTATTTCGGCCGCGGCGCGCGTCGCCAATACGGCGCAGTCGTCCGCCTCCAAGCACATTTCGCAGATGGAAGAGGCAATCGGCGCGCCATTGCTTCAGCGTACCGAGGAGGGCACGAGCCTTTCCCCGCGCGGCGAGGACGTGCGGGCGCAGACCGTCGTCATCGAAGAGCGGCAGGATTGGATCGTCCGAAAGGCCCATGACATTGCCGCCCATTCCCAGGCCCGCGTCACCATCGGCACCTTGCCGAGCTCGGGGCATGACAGCGTCCTCACCGAAAAGATCGCTCATGTGATGACGCGCATCCATGCGCGCCATCCCGATTGGCAGTTGCAGATCGTTGAAAGCTCCAACACCATGCTCCACGAGCATGTGCGTTCAGGCGATCTCAACCTGGCGCTGGTCGGCATGGTGCAGGCGCAGGTAGCGCGCATTCGCCTCGGACCGACCGAGCCGCTCTATGTCATCGGCAATCCCGCGATCAGTTTCGGCGGTCGCAAGGAGTTGGGGATCGAGGAAACGGTGGCGCTGCCGCTCGTTCTCGGCCGCCAGCATCTCAGCATCCACCAGAGCTTTGCCGATGCCGCCCGCGAACGCGGTCTGCGCCTCAAGACGGTGGTCGAAGTCGGCTCGCTGGCGCTGGCCATCGCCATGGTGCGCCAAGCGCCACTTTGCACCATCCTGCCGCCATCATCCGTGCGAGCGGATATCGAGGCCGGCAATCTCATTGCCGTGCCCATCCGCCACGAGGAACTCTCCGGCGCACTGTCGGTCATCTTCTCGGCCGACCGCGAACTCTCGGAAGCCGAGCGCATCATCGTACAGGAATTCGTCCGGGTATTCCGACCAGGGCGCACCGCCACGGTCGAACTGCCCGAGGACTGATCAGGCACTCGCGAAGGTAATCTGCGCCTTCATGGCCGAGGAACGGTCCGAAGCCAGCTTGAACGCCGACTCCGCTTCAGCGAGTGGCACCGAATGGGTGATCAACGGCTTCACATCAATCAGCTTTTTCCGCATCAGCTCGACGCCGATGGCGAATTCCTCGTGGAAGCGGAATGAGCCGCGCAGGTCCAGTTCCTTGGAGGTCAGCATCTGCATTGGGATGGTCATGTCGCCACCCAGGCCCAGTTGCAGGATGATTCCGCGCGGCCGCAAAGCGCCAATGCCCGAGGCCAGGGCAGGGGCCGCGCCGGAGCATTCATAGAGCAAGTCAAAATAGCCCTTGTCGGCGCCATAAGGTGCCAGGCCGTCGGGCTCTTTGGCTGTATTGATGACGCGGTCCGCGCCCGCAGCCTTGGCAATGGCGAGGGTGAAATCCGATAGATCGGTCGCGACGATCTCGGCTGCACCTGCGCGGCGTGCCGCGAGGATCGAAAGCACGCCTATCGGGCCGCTACCCGTCACCAACACGCGCTTGCCGAACAACTGTCCCGCGCGGCGTGTCGCATGCAGCGTCACCGCCAGCGGTTCAGCCATGGCGGCCTCACCGGCGCTCAATCCGTCGGCAACGACGCACTGGCTCGCCAGCGCCACCAATTGCTCGCGAAACGCACCCTGAATGTGGGGGAAGGGCATGGCTGAGCCATAGAACCGCATGTTGAGGCACTGGTTCTGCAGGCCCTCCTGGCAATAGCGGCAATGGCCGCAGGGCCGGGATGGCGATACGGCAACCAACTGCCCGGGCTCAAGTCCTGTCACACCCTCGCCAAGCTCTGCGACAAAGGCCGAAACCTCATGGCCGAGCACCATCGGCTCGCGCAGTTTCACCGTGCCGAAGCCGCCATGATTGTAATAGTGCAGGTCCGAACCGCAGACGCCGCCGGTCGCCAGCCGGAGCGAAACCTCGCCGGGACCGGGCTTTTCCACCGGACGGTCTTCGACACGCAGATCCTTGGCGGCATGAATGACAATGGCTTTCATCAGAGCACCGGTGTGAGAAGGTTGCGGCCCGCAAAGTGGGCGGTGAGATTGTCGCGCAGCAATTGGCCCATGGCCTTGCGTGTTTCGACCGTACCCGAGGCATGGTGCGGCTGCAGCAGCACATTGTCGAGAGCCAGGAACCGCGGATTCAGTTTCGGTTCGCCCTCAAAAACGTCGAGCGCTGCCGAGCCGAGCGCCTTGGTCTCAAGCGCCGTCAGCAGTGCGTCTTCATCGATATTGGAGGCGCGGGAAACATTGATCAGCATGCCTTCGGGGCCGAGCGCCGCGATGACCTCTTTCCCAACGATGTGCCGCGTTGCAGCAGAGGCGGCCAGCGTGACGAAGAGGAAATCCACCTCGGCGGCAAGGCTGACGGGATTGGCGACGTAACGCCAGTGGCCCGGTGCGCTGTCCTTGGGCGTCGGATTGCAATAGGCGATATCGAGATCAAAACCCTGCAGGCGCTTGGCGACTTCAAAGCCGATGCGGCCGAGGCCGAGCACGCCGGCCTTCTTGCCCCAAACTCGGCTCTTGAGCGGATAAAGCCCCTTTTGCGCCCATGACCCATCCCGCACCCAGGTCTCGGCACCGATCATGCCGCGCGAGAGCGCCAGCATCATCGCAACGCCGAGATCGGCGACGTCCTTGGTCAGGACATCGGGCGTATTGCTGACGCGGATGCCGCGCGCCCGGCAGGCATTGAGATCGACCGCGTCATAGCCTACGCCATAGACGCTGATCACTTCGAGATTGGGCAAAGCCGCGATGATGTCGGCACTGGCACCAAGCTCGCCGCGCGTCGCGATGCCGCGAATGTCCTTGCCGACCGCCGCGAGAAGGGCCGGCTTGTCCGCCGCTTCAAAATAGCGGTGAACGGTGAAGGCGGCGTCGAGCGGCACCTGATCCCATTCGGGATAAGGCCCCATTTGCAGGATATGCGGCTTGGTCATGAGAAGCAGGCTTTACGTCTTGACAGAAAATGTTATCGATAACAAAACAGAGGCAGGCACATTTGTCGAGCCCGTTTCTTGAAGGAGTGACCCATGCAGATTTTTGATCTCACCGGCCGCCGCGCCCTGGTGACGGGATCGTCGCAAGGCATCGGTCTCGCGCTCGCCAAGGGTCTTGCCGAAGCCGGCGCCAGCGTCGCCCTCAATGGGCGCGACGAGGCCAAGCTCGCCGAAGCCGCCCTGCAAATTCCCGGCGCCGCGACGCTCGCCTTCGACGTCACCGATCACGCCGCGGCCCGCGCTGCCGTCGATGCCTTCGAGGCTCAAACCGGCGCCATCGATATCCTCGTCAACAATGCCGGCATGCAGTTTCGCGCCCCGCTCGAAGATTTTCCCGCCGACGCTTTTACGCGCCTTCTCCAGACCAATGTCGCCAGCGTCTTCAATGTCGGCCAGGCCTGCGCCCGCCACATGATCACCCGCCGCGCCGGCAAGATTATCAATATTGCCAGCGTCCAGACCGCTCTCGCGCGCCCCTCGATCGCGCCCTACACGGCCACCAAGGGCGCCGTCGGCAATCTCACCAAGGGCATGTGCACCGACTGGGCCAAATATGGTCTTCAGTGCAACGCCATCGCGCCGGGCTATTTCGATACGCCGCTCAATGCCGCGCTTGTCGCCGATAAGGATTTTTCCGCCTGGCTCGAGAAGCGCACCCCTGCCGGTCGTTGGGGCGATGTCGAGGAACTGGTCGGCGCCTGCATTTTCCTCGCCTCGCCGGCCTCGAGCTTCGTCAATGGCCACACGCTTTACGTCGATGGCGGCATCACCGCGTCGCTCTAAGACTGCCTGAGGAGGACTTCATGACAGGTCACATCGGTCTTGTCGGCGCCGGCGCCATGGGCGGCGCCATCGGCGCGCGTCTTGCCACCACCGGAACGGCGCTAAAAGTCTTCGATCTCGACGCACAAAAGGTCGCCGATCTCGTCGCCAAGGGCGCGACCGCCGCGGCCAGCGCCAGCGCACTCGCCCAGGGCGCCCGCGCCGTCATCCTCAGCCTCAATGCTTCGCACATCGTCCGCGCCGCTGTATTTGGTCCCAACGGCATCGCCGCAGGCGCTGCGCCAGGTCTCCTCATCATCGACATGTCCTCCATCGACCCCGAAGCCACGCGCTCTCTCGCCGCCGAGGCCAGGGAAAAGTGCCTCCGCTGGGTCGATAGCCCCCTTTCCGGCGGCGCACCGAAAGCTGAAATCGGCCAGCTGACGCTG
Source organism: Devosia sp. Leaf64 (assembly GCF_001421945.1). Taxonomy (NCBI): domain Bacteria; kingdom Pseudomonadati; phylum Pseudomonadota; class Alphaproteobacteria; order Hyphomicrobiales; family Devosiaceae; genus Devosia; species Devosia sp. Leaf64. Next base: position 246,503 of record NZ_LMLO01000021.1, read on the forward strand.
ATGCAAGGCGGCGCCGAGGCCGATGTGCGCGAGGCCCAGGACATACTCGCCAAGGTCGCCTCCAATCAGACCCATATGGGCGATGTCGGCACCGGCCAGACCACCAAAATCGTCAATCAGGTCCTCTGCGGCCTCGGCTTCATGGCCGTCGCCGAAGCCACCGCCTTGGCGGAAGCCGCAGGCGTCAATGTCGAGCGCATTCCTTCCGCGCTCAAGGGCGGGCGCGCCGATAGTGCACTGCTCCAGGAATATATGCCCCGTTTTGCCGCCCGCGATTATCGCCACACCGGCCGCATCGACAATATGGTCAAAGACCTCGATGGCGCCCGCGATCTCGCGCGTCAAACCCAGATTACCATGCCGCTGACGGCCCTTGCGGCCGAAATCCATCGCCTGCTGACCGCGGCGGGATTGGGCGGCGAAGATCAGGCCGCGCTGATGGAATTCTTCCGCGGCCCCAGCAAGGAGAAGTTTCAGTGATCACCCGCTACGCCCTTTTCGAAGGACAGGTGCATGAAGGCCAGGAAGCCGCCTTCCGCGCCGCCGTCACCGCAGAAATCCTGCCGCTCTGGAAACAGTTTCCCGGCGCGCTCTCGGTCCGCGTCAGCTATGCCGTCAAGCGCGAGGACGGCGCGCCGGAATTCCCGATGATCCTCGCCGTCTCCTATCCCGATGTTGCCGCGGTGGACGCCGCGCTGTCGAGCCCCGTGCGCACCAAGGCGCGCGCCGCTACTGAAAGCGTCCTCGCCCGCTTCTTCACCGGCCGCATCCACCATCACGTGATGGACGCCGAAGACTACGAATTGGCCGCTGCTATTTCTCCCCTCGAGAACCGCTGATGCCGCCACGAAAACCGCCGACCATGCAGGATATCGCCCGCAAGGTCGGCGTTTCGCCCATGACCGTCAGTCGGGCCCTCCGCGACGGCACCTCGGTCAACGCCCAGACGCGCGATGCCATCCGGCAGGCCGTCGAAGAGCTCGGCTATGTCTTTGACAGTACCGCCGCCAATCTCCGCCAGCAGCGCACTGGCTTCGTCGCCGTTACGATCCCCTCGATCAACAACGCCAATTTCGCCGACACCGTCCGCGGCCTGTCAGATGGTTTGAAGGCCCACGGCCTGCAGCCGCTTCTCGGCTATACCGACTACGATATCGAGCAGGAAGAGATCCTCGTCGAACAGCTCCTTCGCCGCCGCCCCGAAGCTATTGTCGTCACCGGCGGCCAGCACACGCCGCGTTGCCGCCGCCTTCTTCAAAGCGCCGGCATTCCGGTCATCGAAACCTGGGACATTCCGTCAGACCCAATCGGCCACGTCGTCGGTTTTTCCAATGCCGATGCCGCCGCCATGCTGGTCGATCACCTCGTCGCCACCGGCCGCCGCCGCATCGCTTTCATCGGCGGCGAAGCCGGCCGCGACACCCGCGGTGCCGACCGCCGCGCCGGCTTCATCGCCGCCATGGAGCGTCACGGCCTCGATGCTACCCGGCTCGTCGCAGCCGGTGTCCCGCCCGTCTCGATGCTCGAAGGCGCCGCCGCCATGCGTCCGCTGCTGCAGCAGTCGCCCGAGATAGACGCTGTCATTTGCGTCTCGGATCTTGTCGGCTTTGGCGCGCTAACTGAGTGCCAGCGAATGGGCATCGCCGTGCCCAAGCAAATCGCGATTGCAGGTTTCGGTAATTATGAAGTCGCTGAGATTTGCGTTCCGCCTTTGACCACGGTCAACCCCTTTCCTGACCAGATTGGCCGCAAAACCGCCGCGGTGGTCGCTAGTCTACTTGGGCTTGAAGAGACGGACATTATTCTAGGTTCTGAAATTACTACGGAACTGCTCATTCGTGCGTCAACAATGTTTTGAGGGCAAATAAAAAATTACGACAGTTGGCCTTCGTCATTGAACATCTCGGTTTCAATATAGCCCTTCAGCAATGCTGCCAATGCTTGGAGCGAGGCTAGGTGGGTACGTTCCCAGCCGTGGGAGCTGTCGAGGGAAAAGCAGACGAGGCCGACGCGGATGTCCCAGCCGGCTTCAACTGCGGCGGCGCTGTCGGAGCGGTAGTGGCGGAAGGTATCGCGTTCGCATGCGATACCATTGTGTTGGCAGACTGCTAACATCTGGCGCGTCATTCGGGCGTCAAAGGGACCCTGGCGATCACGCATGGCAATGGTGACGGCGTCGTCGCGTGATGTCTGGTTTGGGGCGGTGACGGCATTGTCTATGGCGAGCAGTTCTTCGACCTCGGGACCAAAACCGTGCGTGCCACCGATGCCGATCTCTTCGGCGATGGTGAACATGGCCTGGAAGGGGATGGCGACCTTGGTGTGACCCTCGGCGATCGATTTGAGGACGGCAAGGAGGGTGGCACAGCCGGCCTTATCGTCGAGGTGACGCGAGACGATGAAACCGTCGACGACTTCGGGCTGGGCGTCGATCGCGACCATATCGCCAACGTTGAATCCGGCGGCGATGAGCGCGGCGCGGTCGGGCAGGATGGCGTCGATGCGGATTTCGAGATTGTCCCAATCTGCAGGTTGAGTATCGACCTCGGTGTTGAAGCGGTGGCCCGAGGCTTTGAGCGGCAGGATGGTGCCGCGATGCTCGGTATTGTCGGAAAAGATGGTGACGCGGGCGCCTTCAGCAAAGCGGGCGGCCCAGGTGCCGGTATTGCGCAAAGCGAGACGGCCATTGGGCTTGAGCTCGGTGACCATGGCGCCGAGTGTATCTAGATGGGCCGCAAGGGCGCGGCGGGGTGAGCCTTCGCCGACTTCGACATAGAGGACGCCGCGACGGGTGTATTTGGGCGAATAGCCGAGATCGCGCAGCCAGGTATCGACCAAGGCAACGGCGCGGTCGGTCATGCCGACGGGGCTTGGCGTTTTGACCAGCTGCAACAGGCGGTCGAGGAGATAGTCGGTATCGATCATGCGGTGCGGCGCTTTCTGGTACGGGCCGGGGAGACTTCCTCGAGGAAGCGGTCTTCGAGCTTGGCCTCAAGGGTCAGCATGTGCTTTTCGGCTTCGGCCATATGCTCGGCAAGGATGGCGGCAGCGGCTGCGGCATCGCGATCGCGCATGGCGACGATGAGATCGCGCTGATGCTGGATGCCGCTGGCGCGCGAGACCGGCTCGGGCTGGACATAAATGTCCTGCGCGATGGTAAGATCCTTGAGGAGGCGTTGGAGAAAGCGGCAGGTGAATGCAAGAATGGGATTGTCGGAATATTCCGCGACGACGCCATGGAAATCTAGTTCCGCCATGCGCTGGGTCCAGCGTTCGTTCTGGTCGGCGGGCTCGTGATCGTAGATGCGGATGATGGCTTCGAGGCGCTTGAGGCCGGCTTCGTCGATATGGGGGGTGGCGCTCGCCGCCAGTTGCGGTTCGAGGACCTTCCGCATCTCGTAGATATTGGCGATCGAAAGGTTCTTGGCGAAGAGGAAATTGGAGAGAAGGCTCATGGCCCGGCCTTCGGACATGCGCTCGATGAAGGCCCCGCCGCCGGGGCCGGTGCGGACGGAAATGAGGCCCTGGACTTCGAGGGATTTGAGCGCCTCGCGAACGGTGCCCTTGCTGGCCGAGAATTGGGCGAGCAGGTCGCGCTCCTGCGGCAGGCGGTCTCCGGGGCCGAGGCCATGTTCGACGATCATGCGCTTGATGGCATCGACGATTTCGTCGGTGCGCTTGCGGCGTGGGGGCTCGACGGGGGGGGGTGGGGTGATGGTTGTCATGCAGATCTGCCCCAAATGGTCTTGATCGATGACGCGGGCGGTGGGGCAAGTAAGGCCCCCCACCTAGCCTCCCCCTGATAGGGGGAGGGATCTGCCTGTGGCTCACGATCTATGGGCAAGAACCGATCTGTTCCTCCCCCTGCAAGGGGGAGGTTAGGTGGGGGTAATGCCTGGCGAAGCTTAGGCAAATTCATGCGGCGCTGTCCGTTGCGGAAAGGCGCGGTGCGCTGGCGATGAGCGACCGCGTGTAGTCGTGCTGCGGGTTGGCAAAGAGCTGGGCTGCGGGCCCGACCTCCACCACTTCTCCGAGATACATGACGGCAACGCGATCGGAAATCGATTCCACGACGGCGAGGTCGTGGCTGATGAAGAGGTAGGAGAGGCCGAGGTCGTCGCGCAATTGCTGGAGGAGCAGGAGAACTTGCGCCTGCACGGAGACGTCTAGCGCGCTGACGGGTTCGTCGAGAACGAGAATGCTGGCTTCAGCGGCTAGGGCGCGGGCTATGGCAATGCGCTGGGCCTGGCCGCCGGAGAATTCGTGGGGATAGCGTTCGAGTGTGTCGAGGGGCATTTGCACGGCGTCGACAAGTTCGCGCTTGCGAATGGCGCGTCTGGTGCTGTCGTAAGAGCAGAGAAGGCGCAGCGGCACATCGAGGATTTCGCCGATGGTCTTGCGCGGATTGAGCGAAGCGACGGGGTCCTGGAAGACATATTGAATGGTGCGGCCAAAGGCGCGGGAGCCGGACGAGGCAAGCTCGGCCCAGGGCTTGTTGTCGATCAGCATGGTGCCGGAGGTGGGGTGTTCGAGGCCGACCAGCATGCGGGCGAGCGTCGATTTGCCCGAGCCACTTTCGCCGACGATGCCGAGGGTTTCGCCGCGCTGGAGATCGAGAGAAATGCCTCTTACGGCCTGCACCTCGCTGGCCTGACGTCCAAAGAGATTGCGGCCACCACCGAAGGTTTTGACGAGATCGCGGATTTGGATGGCGTTCTGGCTCATGCGCGTGCCTCCGTAAAGAGCGGGCGGACCCGGTCGAGGAAGCTGTGGCCCTCGCCCAGCTCCGGGACGCAGGCGATGAGGCGCTTGGTGTAGTCGTGCTGGGGATCGCGGAGGACCGCCTGCGTTTCGCCCTGTTCGACGATTTCGCCGTTTTTCATCACCGCGACGCGGTCGCAAACCTGGGCCACGACGCCGAAATCGTGGGTGATGAGGAGGAGGGCGAGGCCGCGCTCGCGGCGCAGGTTTTGCAGGAGATCGAGAATGCGCGCCTGCACGGTGACATCGAGCGCGGTGGTCGGCTCGTCGGCGATGATGATGTCGGGATCATTGGCGAGCGCCATGGCGATGCCGATGCGCTGGCGCTGGCCGCCCGAGAGTTCGTGCGGATAGGCGCTGGCGCGGCTGGCGGCGTCCCGGATGCCGACGGTCTCCATCAATTCGACGGCGCGTTTGCGGGCCTGCTGCTTGCCTATGGGATTGTGCGCAAGGACGGCTTCGGCGATCTGGTCTGCGACGGAGAAGAGCGGATGGAGCGTCGTCAGCGGGTCCTGAAACACATAGGCGACGCGGGCGCCGCGGAGGGCGATAAGGTCTTGCTCGCGCACAGACAGCACGTCCTGGCCTTGGATATAGACGCCGCCATTGGTGATGACGCCGGGCGGGGACGCGACCAGGCCCATTAACGAGAGCGCGGTGACCGACTTGCCAGAGCCGCTCTCGCCGATGAGGCCAAGACATTCGCCTTTGCCCAAGCGGAAGCTGATGTCGCGGACAGCGGGGGTGATAGAGGCGCCGGTATCAAAGCCGGTCGAGAGGTTTTCGACGACGAGGGCGGGTGCGTCTGCAAGAGTCGGGGCGGGCTTGGACTGGCGGTCAATCTTGGTGACCGGCATGGGGCGGCCGAGGGTGCCGGAGCGGAGGCGCGGATCGAGCACGTCGCGGATACCGTCGCCGAGGAGGTTGATGCTCATGACGAGGAGGAAAATCATCACGCCGGGAATGATGGAAGCATGTGGCGCGGTGAAGAGCTGAGCGCGGGCCTGGCCGAGCATGGAGCCGAGGTCTGAGGTGGGCGGCTGGGCACCGAGGCCAAGGAAGGAGAGGCCGGCAGTTTCAAGGATCATCCAGCCGACGGTGGTCGACATGGTGATGACGATCACCGGCAGAACATTTGGCAGGACCTCGGTGAAGAGGACAGCCGCGTGGCTTTTGCCCGAGAGGCGCGCGGCGTCGACGAATTCGCGATTACGGATCGAGACGGTGACGCCACGAATATTGCGGGCAAAGAAGGGGATATTGACGAGGGCGATAGCGTAGAGCGCATTGAGAAGGCCAGGGCCAAGCGCCGCGACGATGGCGATGGCAAGGAGGATGTAGGGGAAGGCCATCAGCATATCGACAAAGCGCATGAGAATGCTGTCGGTGGCGCCGCGGGCATAGCCGGCGACGAGGCCGATGAGCGAGCCGAAGAAGGCCGCGAGCGCCGTGGCGCTGATGCCGACGAGCAGGGACACCTGTGTGCCCCAGATGAGGCGCGAAAGGATATCGCGGCCCAGGTGGTCGGTGCCGAGGAGATGGCCGGGGCTCAGTGGCGACAGCAGGCGATTGGGCTGATCGGTTATGTCCGGGTTCGGGATCGGCAGGATGGGCGCGAGCAGCGCCACAATGACGATGAAGCCGAAGATGAAGAGACCCGCCGCCGCGAGGCGATTGGCCAGCAGCAATTGGAGATTGCTGCGGCGCTTGCGAGCAAAGGTCGGGGTCGGGACAGTGAGATCGGTCATGCTTTGAGCCTTGGATCGAGCATGGCCTGAGCGACATCGGCCAGAAGATTGACGAGCACATAGACGGTGGCGGCAACGAGCACGCCGCCCTGCACCAGCAGCAGATCACGGGTCGAGACGGCCTTGACCAGCATCTGGCCGAGGCCGGGCCACTGGAAGACTGTTTCGATATAGACTGCGCCGCCGAGGACGAAGCCGGCCTGAATGCCAAGCACTGGAATGATGGAGACCAATGCGGCGCGGAAGGCGTGGCGGTAGATGACTTTGTTTTCGCTGAGACCCTTGGCGCGGGCGGTACGGATGAAATCCTGGCGCAGGACTTCGAGCATGGCGGCGCGGGTGAGGCGGGCGACGACGCCCGTCGCGACGATGGCGAGAGTGGAGGCGGGCAGGATCAGGTGGCGCAGCAGATCGGGGAGGTCGCCGCCGCCATAGACTGCATACATGCCCGAGGCGGGGAGCAGCTTCCATTGCACGGCGAAGAACAGGATGAAAACGAGGCCGAGGAAGAAGGCCGGCATGGAAATGCCGATGAGGACGAAGAAGGTGACCACGCGATCGGTCCAGCCGAACTGGCGCACGGCCGAGACGATGCCAGCGAGAATGCCAAGCACCGAGCAGATGATCAGAGATGCGCCGGCTAGGATGAGCGTCGCGCCAAACCGCTCGAGCACTTCGTCGAGGACGGGGCGATTGAGGATGTAGGAGCGGCCGAAATCACCCTGGAGAAGATTGCCGATCCAGATGACATATTGCTCGGGCCAGGAGCGATCGAGGCCGAGCGCTCGATTGATGCGCGCGACATTGTCGGGGGTCGCATAGGAGCCGAGGAGGGCCTGCGCGGGATCGCCGGGGATCAGCTTCATCACGAGGAAAACGATGATGGAAAGGCCGAGAATGACGGGGATCGCGGCGAGGAGGCGTTTGCCGATATAGGCGGTCATGGGTGGTCCTCCGGGGCAGGTAAGGTGGGAGGGTACCCCCACCTAGCCTCCCCCTGGGAGGGGGAGGGATGGATCGCGCTTGCGGTGGGGCTGGTGGGCCACCGGTAACTCCTCCCCCTGTTTAAGGGGGAGGTTGGGTGGGGGTGACCTACTGCTTCGTCACGTCTCGCAAAACCAAAGAAAAGTCAGGCTGCAGTTCGAAGTCACCGACGGCGCTGGTGACGACGGCGTTCTGCTTCCAGTTGGCAACGAATAGCCAGGGGGCATCTTCGTGGGTGATGGCCTGGACCTGCTTATAAAACTCGCCGCGCTCTGCAGGATCGGTCGAGAGACGCGCCTTGTCGAGGAGGGCGTCGACTTCCGGGTTGGAATAATAGGACGAGTTAAAACCGCCTTCGGCCGGGAAGGCCGCAGTGCGCAGGGTCAGGAACGGCAAGGTGTCGGGGTCCGAGGTCATCCAGGCCATTTCGGCCATGTCGCCCTTGCCTTCGAGGCCGGGGTTCACTTCCGAAAGGAAGGTGTTCCATTCATAGGTCTTGATTTCGACATCGAGCCCCACGGCCGCGAGATCGGCCTGGATAGCGGTGCCCATGGGAACGGGATCGAGCATGCCCGAGCCGCCTTCGGTGACGAGGAAGGTCAGCTTTGCGCCTTCCGCCCCGGCTTCGGCGAGAAGTTCCTTGGCCTTTGCCGGATCATAGGGATAGGGCGCGACGTCTTCGTTATAAGCCCAGTTGAAGGCAGGCGGGATGGGGCCGGCGGACACGTCGGCCGTGCCCTGGAGCACGTCGTTGACGAGGCTTTCCTTGTTGACCGCGTAGTTCACCGCCTGGCGCACGCGCTTGTCGGCAAAGGGGCCGTCCTTGGCGTTGAGCATGACGTACCAGACATGGGGGCCGACGGCTTCGACGACCTGGTAATTGGCGTCGTCGCGGAACTGGGCGACATTGTCGGGCGGGGTTTCGAGCAGCACGTCAATGCCGCCCGAGAGCATTTCGGCAACGCGGGTATTGGCGTCGGTGATCGGGCGGAAAATCACGGCTTCAAGCGAAGGCGCGCCATCCCAATAGGCATCGTTGCGCGAGGCGACGACGCTGGTATTGGACTGCCATTCCTCGAACTTGAACGGGCCGGTGCCGACGGGATGGCGACCGTAATCCTTGCCATACTGTTCGACGGCGGCCGGCGAGACAATGAGGCCGGTGGGCGAAGCCAGATTGCTCATGAACGGGGCGAAGGGTTCGTTGAGGGTGAATTTGACCGTCAGGTCATCCACCACCGCAACATCCTTGACGGAAGAAAAGAAGAAAGCGAGTGGGAAGGGGCCGGTCGAGGCGAAGGGGTGATCTTCCTTCAGCATGCGATCGAAGTTGAATTTCACCGCTTCAGCATTGAACGGCGTACCGTCGTGGAAGGTCACGCCTTCGCGGAGATTGAAGGTGTATTCGAGGCCATCGTCGGAAATGGTCCAGTCGGTGGCGAGGGCCGGCTCAATTTCGAGCGTGCCGGGCGTGTTGCGGACGAGGCCATCATAGATGTTGACGGCGATGCGGAAATCGTTTGCGGCCGTTGAGACATGCGGATCAAGCGAAGCCGGCTCGGCGATCTGCCCGATGACGAGGATGTTGGGCGGCGTCTGAGCAAATGCTGGCGATATAAAGCTGAGCGAAGTGGCGGCCAAAAGCAGCGCCGCGACGCCTTTCCATGTGCGGATCATAGTGAAAACCTCTCCTTGCGTTCCCTCGCTCTCGCCGTGCGGTTGCGCTATGCAGCAGAGCATGGTCAATTTATCAGCATAAATTGGTACCATGTCAATTTATGATGATAAATCTTCTTTGCCTGCGAGGATGCCCGAATGACCTTTTCCATAATTGCGCGTGATCCGGTCAGCGGCGCCTTCGGCGTGGCGACGGCAACGGCCGGTCCGATGGTGGGTGCGCTGGTGCCTCATGTGCGCGGCGGAATCGGCGCGGCGGCGACGCAGGCGATGACCAATCCGTATCTGGCGATCGATGCGCTGGCGCTGCTCGATGGCCAACCGGCCGATGCGGCGCTGGCGTCGGCGCTCGCAAATGACGCAGAAGCCGATCGGCGGCAGGTGGTGCTGGTGGATGCGGCAGGGCGTACGGCGGGTTGGACCGGGGCGGACTGCATCGGGTTTGCAGGGCATGTGCTGGAGACCAATGTCGCGGTGGCCGGCAATATGCTGACGGGTCGCGCCGTGATCGAGAACATGATGGCAGCGTTTCGCGCGGCCGAGAGAAATCTGGCGCGGGCACTGCTCGACGCGCTCTTGGCAGGTGCAGCGGCGGGGGGCGACAGCCGTGGCGTCGGCTCGTCTGCCCTACTGGTGCAGGGAAGCCAAGCCTATCCTGATCTCGACCTCAGGGTCGATGCGGCCGATGACCCATTGGCGGCGCTGGATCATCTGCTGGATCTGGCGACATCGGGTTCATATGCTGAGTTCGTCGCCGAAGTGCTGAAGCGATGAAACAGCACTTTCTCTATTTCGCCTATGGCTCCAACATGGACCTCGCGCAAATGCAGGCGCGCTGCACTGGGGCAGAGGTCGTCGGCATCGGGGTTTTGGCGGACCATGTGCTTTGCTTCCCGCGACATTCGGTAACTCGCGATTGCGGCGTCGCCTCCATCTCGCCGCGACCGGGCGGCAAGACCCTAGGGGTGGTCTATAGGCTCTCGGCGGAGAATATCGCTCGGCTCGACGCCTACGAAGATTTTGTTGTCGATCGGGCGGCGGAGCTCAATAGCTACAATCGGGTCGAGATCGAGGTGCTGGTAGATGGCCGGCCGCATCTAGTGCAGACCTATATCGCTGTAGCGCATGATGGCGCACACCGCCCCAACGCAGCCTATCTCCGGCACCTACGCGACGGCGCATCCATGCACCGGTTTCCGGAAGAGTACCTGACACAACTTCAAGATTGGACCTAAAGCCCAACGCCCCGCTGCGGTGATGCAGGGCCTCGCGAGCGGACCGTGGCACTTCGCTTAGAGCCAGCGCGTGTGTGACCGTTTGAAACAATGTCGGTAGTTTTGGCTGGGGAACCTGGACCCTCCCATTGGAGTGATAGGTATAGCGTTTTCAATGGGTTAGCAAGGTCGGCGATCAAAAAAGTGGACCAAAGTGGATCACCCTTTTGGGGCAGGCGAGCAGCGCATCTAGCTCTGTTCAGTGACGCTTTCGATCAGGGTATGCATCAGCCGTTTAAGTTCTTCAGCCTGCGCTAGGGTGGTGCCAGTTTTAAGCACAAACGATAGTCGGTTGCTGGTAAGTGCCGTTTCGTCGCCTTGGTAGTCGTCCGCATAGATGCTGAACCTATCATCGCCGGGGTCGCCAACCTTGAAATGCGGAATAGTCCGTTTTACTGCCATCGCTACTTTCTCCTGAAACCGTAACAACTTAATCTCGCTTATCTTGAGCGGTTGAGCAACATATGCCCTGATTGCACGCGGCCCGTGGGCGCGAGTCGAGAATGGGACAGAGAATGTTTTTTACTAGACTTGGCACAATCGCCGCTTGGCTCGCGCTCGTCATGGCAGCGGGCCGGATTGGCATTTCAATCTACATTATCACCAGCATACCTAACGCCGCTGAGGCGCGGGCGTGGGCAGCCCGATACTTGGGGCAGTCGCCCGCGCAAGCTATCGATCAAGCCTTAGTAATCGCCGCCTGCGCTATTGCATTGGGCATCTTGGTTGAGATCAGCCGGGCAGTGCGCCGCTGATGAAAGACCATGCCGCTGATAAGCGCAGCCCGATCATTGGCTTAGCGCTGCTCCTGACCGCAATGTTTCTTACGTTGTTCCTCGTGCTGCTCAGCGTGGGCAGGCTACCCGAGGGGTGCGCACCCGGCTTATGGCTTGTGGATCGCTTAGTATGCCTTGAACCCAATGCTTTAGGTGACACGTTCGCTGGCGCTTTCGCACCAGTGGCGTTCGTCTGGCTTGTTGCCGCGGTGCTTTTGCAGCGAAACGAACTGGCGGCTCAACGGCAGGAATTGCGAGAAAGCCGGGCTGTCTCGACTCAACAAGTCGAAGAGGCGAGGCGAAATGTCGAACTGATATCTGTTCAGACGAAGATTCTAGAAGATCAAAGGAAGGCCTCTATCCAGAAAGATGCTGATGAAGACATCGTCGAGCTTGCTAGAGTAGCTGTTAAGATTTTTAACGAACTCGCAGATGGCTTTGTTGTTCACGATGGAATTCCAGTTGTAGACAACACAAAGCCTTGGCACGACCAGAAACAACCTGCGTTGCAATTATACGGAATTGCTCACGGTGATGCTATAAAGTGTGTTTCCGATATCAACATGCAAATTACAAATACACGAGCTGAATTGTCTAAACTTGTCCAAGAGGGGGCAAATATAAAATTTGCGAATATAGACAAATTGGTGCCCTTGTCGAACGTTCTCGCTGAACTTGATCTGGCTATTGCCGTAGCGTCTGCACCCATGCGCGCGGAAGTCGGAAATGCCTTCATAGGCGGTGCGGCAGGTGCAGCACTAGGTCTATATCGAACTCTCTTTGAACATGGCACCGACATGGATGCCGAGCTGATCGACGCAATAATGCGGCCTTGAAAAGATTCCTATTTAGGAATATTGTCTCTTCACATCCACGCTGTGAGCAGACTCGTTGCCATTTACCGACTTCCTCCCCGGCCTCTTCCGCAAAGCCGAACCTCAGCCTGCACCTGAGCCGGTGACACTCACCGATCCGCTGGCGTCTTGGCTCTTCGGCGCAGCGCCGACCTACACCGGCAAGTCCGTCACTGCCGTGAACGCCATGAGCGTTCCTGCCGTGTCGTCGGCAGTGGAGCTTATCGCGGAAGCCGTGGGCACTCTCCCCGCCAAGCTGTTCGTGCGTAATGCAGAGGGCAAGGAAGCCGACTCGGCTCACCCTGCCTTTCGCCTTGTGCACGATGAGGCCAATTACTGGACCAGCGCTGCTGAACTGCGCACCCAGCTCACCACGGACGCTCTCTTGCACGACAAGGGCGGTTTCGCCGTCGCCAATCGCCTGAGCGATGGTCGCGTTTTTGAGTTCAACCGTATCGACCCAGCTACCGTCACGCCGAAGGCCGATGAGACTACCGGGGAGCCGTTCTATCTGGTGAAGCAGGGCGGTACATCCAAGCGTTATGAATATCAGGACATGCTCCATATTCAGGCGTTTGGTGGCAAGGCACCCATCACACGCGCCCGGAACGCCATCGGCCTTGCGATGACACTTGAGGAACACGCCTCACGCCTTTTCGGCAATGGTGCGCGTCCAGGTGGAATTCTGTCATCCGAAAAGCCCATGAAGCCTGAGGCCGCTGCCGGTCTGCTGGAAATGTGGGCGCTCACTCATGGTGGCTCTGAGAATAGCGGCAAGCCTGCCATCCTCGCAGACGGTGTGAAGTGGCTTCAGACCGCCCTAACGTCCGTTGACGCGCAGTTTCTTGAACAGCGCCGCTATCAGGTCGAGGAAATCGCCCGCACGTTCCGAGTGCCGCCGACCATGCTCTTCGACCTCACGCGCGGCACTTGGTCCAATACCGAGGAAATGCGGCAAGGCTTCCTTGAGCAGACGCTGCGCCCATGGTTGGATGCTTGGGCTTGGTCTTATGCCCGCGTTTTGCTCACCCCGGAAGAGCGCACGACGCGATTTGTCGGCTTCATCACCGATGACCTGTTGACCGTTAACCCGACCGTCCGCACCGAAATCTACGGCAAGCTGGTTGCTATGCGCGCCATGACGCCGAATGAAGTGCGGGCCGGGCTGAACATGCCTGCGCTGCCGGGCGGCGATGAACTTGCAAACCCCTACACGACGACCGGCGCAACGGCGCCGGACGCCGATAACGACGACACCCCACCCACCTGCGAGAAAGACGCCGCCTGATGCACACCGCCTTCTTTGGCGACCGTGAACGCGATTTCGCGCTCACGTCGCCAGTGATTCATGAATTGCAGCGCACGACCGGCAAAGGCATCGGCGCAATCATCGATAGCCTGCGCCGCCTATCTTATGCCGAGATCACGGAGACGATCCGGCTTGGTCTTGTTGGTGCTGGCACCAAACCCGAAGAGGCTGCTGCGCTGGTGACAACCTACGTTCCGGCTCGCCCGCTCGCAGAAGCCAATATCCTCGCAATCGACATTCTCACTGACCTTTGGATCGGCCCTGAAGCCGAGACCGCCAATGCTGGTGCCGCGTGATGGATAAGCTCGAAATCAAGGCCGAAGTCAGCATCGATGATGTTGGGACGATCACCGGCATTGCATGGCCGTTCGGCTCAGCTGACAGCGTTGGCGATGTTATCGAGAAGGGCGCGTTCGCACTTCCGCCCGCGCTGCCTATCGTGATGGAACATGACCAGTCACAGGTTGTCGGCGTTTGGGAAAACGCTGCCGAAACGGACGTTGGCCTTGAGGTAAAAGGCCGTCTGTTTGTTGAGGGCATCGGCCCGGCCAAGAAGGCGCGCGACGACATGCGTAGCAAGCGCATCACCGGCCTCTCTATCGGCTTCAAAGGCGGCGCGTTTGAGCCCCTGCCAACAGGCGGGCGAAAGTTCAGCGCCCTAACCATCATCGAAATCTCTCTTTGTCGCCGTCCGGTTCACCCCGACGCGCGGATCACCTCTGTCAAATCCATCAATCAGGAAACCCCTATGGAAACCGCTACCGACGAAAATGCAGCCCTTGAACTGAAGGCTGTTAACGACAACTTCGCCAAGCTCACCGCCCGGCTGGACAAGGTTGAGGCCAAGGCCAATCGGCCTGCCGCTGCCAATGACAACGGCAATGTCCCGACAGAAGCTCTGAAGAGCTTTGGCAATTATCTGCGCCTTGGCCGAATGGATGCTGACACAATTGAGCGAAAGGCGCTTACCGTCGCCAATGATGCGCCGAACTATGTGCTAGCACCCAAGGAAGTGTCGGAAGAGTTCATCCGCAATCTCGTGGAATGGTCCCCTGTCCGCGCCATTGCTGACGTTCGCACCATTAACACTCATGCGATTTTGCTTCCCAAGCGCACCGGCATCACCAATGCCAAGTGGACCGGGGAAGCCGTTGCAGCCGAAGCATCTCAGCCAACCTTCGGCCAGATGGAAATCGCCGTAAAGGAGCTGACGACCTTTGTGGACCTCTCCAATTGGATGGTCGAAGACTCTGCCGAAGTTGCTGAGCGTGAAGTGCGTCTGGCGCTCGCAGAGGACTTCGCCAAGAAGGAAGTGACTGGTTTCGTAAACGGCACCGCCGCAGCCGAAGTTAAGGGCTTCATGGCTGATGCTGGCATTGCCGCTTACGTAAATGGTCATGCCACGCTCATTTCCGCTGATGCGCTCATCTCCATGCTTTACAGTGTGCCCGGCGCTTTCCGCAGCCGCGGCACTTGGGCTATGAACGGCAACACCCTCGCTGCCGTCCGCAAGCTCAAGGACGGGCAGGGTAATTACCTCTGGCAGCCGTCCTATCAGGCAGGCCAGCCAGAAACGATCCTTGGCCGTCCGGTTGTTGAAATGCTCGACATGCCTGACATCGCCGCGAACACCTTCCCGATCGCTTTTGGCGACTTCAAGGCCGGCTATCGCATCTATGATCGCTTGGACCTCTCTGTTCTGTCCAACCCGTTCACCCTCGCCACTGAAGGTCAGACGCGTTTCCATGCCCGTCGCCGTGTGGGTGCTGGCGTCGTCCGTCCTGAAGCTTTCCGCAAGCTGAAGATGGCGACTGCATAATCGTGTTGGGCGCGGACGGCATTTATGTCGAACTGGCAGGCGAGGCTTATGAGCTTCGCCCGTCTCTTCGCGCCTGCACTCGCCTTGTGCATCGGCATCAGTGGGCAGGACTGCTTGCCGGTGTGCAAGGCTTCGACATCACCATAATCGCAGACATGCTGCGCGAAACCGGGATCAAGCCAGTCCTTTTGGTTGAAGAGATCGCCACTAGTGGCCTTGGCGCTGTCCGAAATCGGTTCACCGGCCCGCTGGCAGAATTCGTCCTGGCTATCGCGGGTATTGATCCCGACAACACCACGCCGATTAAGCCATCATCCGGCACGCCCATTACCCCCGACGAATATCACAGTCAGCTTTTCCAGATCGCAACCGGCTGGCTTGGCTGGACGCCAGATCACGCTTGGTCGGCAACGCCAGCCGAAATCCTCGCCGCACAGACTGGGCACATCGCCTATCTGCAAATGACCGGCGTTCTCGTGCCTGCCGATGGCACCAACAAGCCAAACACCTACACCCCGGAACGGCTCAAGCAGATCGAAGAGGCAGGGAATGACCCGGCCTTTGATCGCCAAGGGCTTGCCGCTCTGAAAGCAAAGATCGCCTAGACCATGCCTATCGCCCCACCACGCCTTTGCAGTTGCGGCAACATTGTCCCATCCGGTGAGCGCTGTGCTTGCCAGATTGCTGGCGACCGCGCCCGCAAGGCACGCCATGACCGCAACCGCCCATCATCGCGCGAGCGTGGCTATAACCATTTATGGCGCAAGGCCCGCGAAGACTATCTCGCCACGCATCCGCACTGCAATCATCCCGGCTGCTATGTCGCTGCCAGCCATGTTGACCACATCATCCCGCACCGTGGCGATGATCGCCTGTTCTGGGATCGCAGCAATTGGCAGGGCCTTTGCGCCCATCACCACAACAGCACCAAGCAGCGCCTTGAACGGCAGGCGGTGCAGCCGTGAGCATTAGTGCACGATTATCGGCGGTTTCGGTTGAGGGTTTTTCGCCCTTCTGCAGAGACAACTGGAATGCCAGCGAGAGAGCTTTCAATCAGCTTAAGCTCTCGCAGTCTCTTGAGGTGAGCAGGGCTGGCATTAATCAGCAGAGCGCCGCTCGCTACCAGCTTCAGCGTGGCAATCTCGTCTGCTGTCGGCTGGTCTTTGGCGCTTCCAAGCACAGGCTTATCTCCGGTGAGTCGTCTCATCAGCATTCTAACCCAACCGGCGTGGGGGTGGTCCAGAACTTACCGGCTCTTGAGGGGACCGGCGGGGGGAGGCACGCGCAAGATACAACGCAAATAGAGATTTTTCTGAATGACCGCACTGACTGACTTGAAGCAGCACCTTGAGCTGCTTGACGACACTGAGGATTCCCAGCTTTCGCGCATCATCGTCGTGGCGCTGGCGACCCTCGCCAATGACATTGGCGCTGAAACGACCGCAGAATATGAGAATTTGCCCGCGCCCTTGCAGCACGCCGTGCTGATGAAGGCCACGCATCTGTTCTGGAACCGCAACCCGGTTTTGGTGGACCATTCCATGGTTCGGCTGGCTATGGGCTATGACGACCTCATTGCACCCTACGTTCGGCAGGTGTGCTAATGGCCGATATTGCCGCTCAACTGCGCCGTTTAAAGGCCCGTTTTGATGCCGTTCCGGTGCGGGCGAAGGAAGCTGCACAAGTATCTTTGCAGAAGTCGGGCAATGAATTAGCCGACCTGATGCGGACGCTTGCCGAAAGCAGCCGTGACACCGGCGCACTTATCGACAGTATCGAGATGACGCCCGGCGATATGCACACGCCGCCGTTCAGCCAGCCCGGCGGCAGCACCGTTGTGCCGTCCAATGCCGTCATGGTGACGGCTGGTAATGAGGATGTGCGCTACCCGCATTTGGTCGAGCACGGCACCGGTGAAGCGCCAGCCCAGCCGTTTTTCTGGACTGCCTTCCGCATGTTGCGCAACCGGATCAAGAACCGGACCACGCGCGACATTCGCAAGGCCGTCCGCGAAGAGGGGAAGCGCTAATGGCCCCCGATATTGCACTGCAAATTGCCATCCATAATCGCCTAATCTCCGCACCGGCGCTCACTGCATTAGTGCTCGCCAACCATATCAAGGATTCTGGCACCCGACCCGATAACTTCCCGTGCATTCGGCTGGGCGATGCCCAGATCGTGCGGGAAGGTGAAACCCGCACGACCCGTTCGGTGCGCGTTTATATGGACTTGCATTGCTGGACCCATGAGGGCGACATGATGGACGCCCGCGCGATTGCCGATGAAGTGCGCAATGCCCTGTCCGGCGAGCTGGACGTGGCTGGGCACGACCTTTGGGGCAACTTCTGGGTTACGGGCTCCCGCACCCTGCGCGACCCGAAGGAATACGGGCACGTCATTGTGTCGGTCGAAGCTATGATGACCGAGGTGCGCCATGCTCACGGGTAATTTCCGGCACACCATCATCGTGCAGCGCGCTTCCGAAACCATTGCAGGGGGTGGCAAGCCGCTTGTTAGCTGGGCAGACATTCACACCCTGCGCGCCGAGCTGATGAGCAGTGAGGCCGTCGAGGCCAATGCCGACAACGGCCAGCGCGAAACCACGACCATCGTTTTCCGAACCCACTTCCGGCCCGGCATCACGACTGCCGACCGCGTGATCCATGCCGGGCATGCGCTTAATATCGTCAAGCTGCTATCCGTCGCTGATGGCCGTGGCCTTGAGCTGCATTGCGAGGTGGTGAAGTGAGAGGACGCAAGCCCAGCACCATCGTGAGCGGCAGTAGTCCGGTAACGGACGTGCCGCGCCCGCCCAGCTATATGAGTAGGGACGCCAAGGCAGAATGGAAGCGCGTTGCGCCTATTCTGATTGTTGAGCGCAAGACGCTCACCGAAGCTGATCTAGCCACGCTTGAAAACTACTGCATCGCTACCGGCACCATGAGGGAAGCGCATCGGATTTTGACGCGTGAAGGTTTGGTAACGGCAGCGGGCAAGAAGCATCCTGCCCATGGTATTTTGAACAATGCCCAGACCATTCACCGGCTTTGTGCCGGAGTGCTTGGCCTGACGCCGGTTGATCGTTCGCGCCCTGCAATGCGCGATGAAGGCGACGATGAAGAGGCCAGTGCAATCTTTGGCTGATCCGCACCCGCACTGGCTTTTTGATAACAGCGATATTCCCGATCCGCTTGGTTACGGCCAGCGGGCGGTGGATTTCGTGCTGGCGCATTACCACCCGAAGTCTAGCCATCCCCGGCGCAAGTTCCAGCTTTCCCGGTGGCTAGAGCGGCTTATCAGGGGAATTTATGGGCCGCGCGACGCTAACGGCAATCGCATCATCAAGCGCGTTGTGATCATGCTTCCGCGTGGTGCACGCAAGACCTCGCTGGGCGCAATCCTTGCCCTGTTGCACCTCTATGGGCCGGAGGGCGTCAACAATGGGCAGGTAATCCTTGCTGCCTATGACCGTGACCAAGCCCGCATCGCTTATGAAGAAGCGCTTGGCATCATCTTGCAAACGCCGGTGGTGAAGAAGCGGACCCGCGTTCGCGACTCCCGGCATATCATCAAGCACCCGGCATCCGGTTCGATCCTCAAGGCCGTTTCCAGCGATGCTAATGCCCAGAACGGGCGCACGCCCAATTTCGTGCTGATCGACGAAATCCATGCGTGGAAGAAGCCGGACCTCTACAAGGTTTTGCGCTCTGGCCTCTCAAAAACCGCTGGCACCCTTGAAGTCGTCATTTCTCAGGCTGGGCGCGGGCAGGGCAATATCGCCTTTGAGGTTTTCGGCTATGCGCGCCGTGTTGCCACTGGCGAAGTTGCCGACCCCGGCACGTTGCCAATCCTGCTTGAAACCGCTGGCGATGCCGACTGGCGCGATGAGGCCAATTGGCACCGGGTTAACCCCGGCCTTGCCGAGGGCTTCCCAGATATAGATGCGCTTCGGCAGGAAGCCCGCGAGGCCGAACATAACCCGGTGCTGCGCGACACCTTCAAGAATGACCATCTGAATATGTGGCTGGGCCATTCGCGCTCGCCGCTTTTCGACATGGCGACTTTCGATCTAGGTAAGTTCGACATCGACTTTGCCGAATTGAAAGACCTGCCGTGTTTCCTTGGCGTGGACCTTTCCCGGACTGGCGACCTTTCCGCTATCGTGACCGCGTGGTTGCATGATGACGGCAATGTCACCGTGCGCCCAACCTTCTTCCTTCCCGAAGAGGATTTGCAGGCCCGCGCCGACCGTGACCAAGCCCCTTACGGACGTTGGGCCGATGAACATCTGCTCAATGTCGTGCCCGGCCCGGTGATTGAAGACACACACGTCGAGGCCGAAATCCGCAACATCGTCGCGGCTAATGACAATGTCATGGAAGTCGCAATTGACCCGCACATGGCTGGACCGATGCTTCGCCGACTTGTTGCCGATGGCATCCCTGCTTTCAGCCTTAAGCAGTCGCCTTTGCTGATGGGGATTGCCGCTGCCGACCTTTCCCGGACCGTGAGCGCCCGCCGCATCCGGCACGATGGGCATCCGATCCTCCGCGCCCATCTGGATCATGTCATGACCCGCTTCGGCACGACCGGCCTGCCGTTCATGCAGAAGGACAAGGAAACCGACCGCATCGATGGTGCGATTGCCGCTGCCATGGCCGTTTCCCGCGCCGTCGCTAATGACAATGCCGGGCCTCAATACACCGACGAATTGCTTGAACTTTACCGATAGGACTACACCATGGCTGATGCCGATCTAGTTGTTTTGCTTGAGGCGCGGCATACGGCCTTTGAACGCCAGATGAAGCAGGCGTATGCAACCGCCGAACGCAACTTCCGCCGAATTGACCAGCGAGCGAAGCAGTCCGCATCCACCATCGAGCGCCATTTTGCTGGTGTTGGTCGCGGTATCGTAGCCGGGCTTGCCAGTGGGCTTTCGGTGCGCGCCGCGCAACAGCTCATTGATAGCAGCATCCGCATCACCAATTCGCTCAAGGTCGCTGGCCTTGCTGGGCGGGATTTGGATAAGGTCTACAAGAGCTTGTTCGCGTCCGCGCAGCGGAACGCCGCACCGCTGGAATCTCTTGCTCAGCTCTATTCCAGCGTCTCGCTCGCGCAGGACGATCTAGGCGCATCCAGCGATGACATGCTGAGCTTCACCGACAACGTAGCGATGGCGCTGCGTGTCGCTGGCGCTGATGCTCAATCTGCTTCCGGCGCGCTGATGCAGCTTAGTCAGGCAATGGGCGGCGGGGTGGTCCGCGCCGAAGAATTCAATTCGATCCTTGAGGGCGCGCGCCCGATCGCTCAGGCTGCTGCCGCTGGACTTGCCGAGGCCGGTGGTTCGGTGTCGAAGCTCCGCGCGCTTGTGGTGGATGGCAAGGTTTCAAGCGAAGCGTTTTTCCGCGCCTTTGAAGCCGGTTCGGTTACGTTGCGGGATAAGATTGCCGGTGCTGAAACAACGGTATCGAGCAGCTTTGTCAGGCTGCAAAACGTGCTTACTGATGCCGCTGGCAAGTTCAACGAAACTTCTAGCGCTGGGCAGCGGTTTGCCAGCTTCCTCGATACGCTGGGCACCAGCATCACCAATCTGGTCAACTCGCCAGCTTTCGATAACGCGCTCAACGACCTTGGCGATGCGATGCAGCAGACCTTCGCCCGCGACTTGGCGGACATTCAAAAGGTCATCGATACGGTAGAGGGTCTAGCGGCCAAGTTTGACCGCTTCGGCGCTTCCGTCACCGATGCGGAGCTTGAGCTTGCCGCTGCCGAGCAGGCCATAGTCAACCTGGCTCAAAACACCAAAGGTCGATTTGGCGAGGTAGATGCCGCTTTTCAGGATTTGGTGCAGCAGCTCTTGGAAGGAAAGGGCACTGCTGAAAGCGCAGCGGAAGCCATCACCGCACTTGGGGAGGCCAATCCAGACTTTAGCGGATTGCAGGGCAGTATCTCTGGTGTGATCCAGAGCTTTATTGCCATGCGTGACGCTGCCGTAGCGGCGCATTCCGCTGCCGCCAATACCAGCGACCTTGGCGCTGGCATGCCAAGTTGGGATGAGTTTTCTGCTGAGTTTGGACCGCCCACCGCGCCGGTTAAGCCGGTGACGCTTGCTGACTATCCAGTCACGCCGACCCCTTCAGGTGGAAGCAGTGGTGCTGGTGGCGGGCGTTCTGGCGGCGCATCTAGCGCACGGAGCGAGGCCGATGCCGTTCGCGAACTGATCACCGAGCTCGAAAATGAGCTGCGAGTGATCGGCATGAGCGAAGTTGAAAAGCGCATAGACGCCGAAGTGCGTCGGGCTGGCACCAGCGCTACCGAAGCGCAGAAGCAATCTATTCGGGGCCTTGTTACCGAGATCGACGCTCAAAACGCCGCTTTGCAACGCACTCAGGGTGCCATGGAGGGTGCAAAGGGTCTCGCCAAAGACTTCCTTGGCGGTCTGATGTCCGATCTAATGAACGGCACCGACGCCGCGACAGCACTGGGAAATGCTTTCAGCAATCTTGCGGCAAAGCTTATGGACATGGCGCTCAACAGCGTGATCGAAAGCCTTTTCGCCAACATGATGGGCGGGGCTGCTGGCGCGGGCGGCGGATTGCTGGGCGGTCTCTTCGGCTTCAGCCAAGGCGGTGTCGTCGAAGCGGCCACAGGTGGTCATATCCGTGGCCCAGGTACAGGCACCAGCGATAGCATTCCGGCGAAATTGTCGGACGGCGAATTCGTCATCAACGCGGCCCAGACCGCCAAGCATCTGGACCTGTTGCACGCCATCAATCGCGGTGAAGTTGCCGCGTTTGCGAAGGGCGGTTTCGTCGGTGGAGGGCCTGCCGTGCGCGCCGCGAATGACAACATCCCCAGCGCCAATGACAATGGCCCGACGTCCTTCACAGTCACGAACAACATCAAGGTCGAGGGCAGCGCAGGCACCCCGGAGCAGAACGCGGACTTGTCGAAACAGATGGCACGGCAGCTTGAGGCTACGATGCGCGGAGTAGTGGCCTCTGAATTGCACAAGCAGACGAGGCAAGGGAATATCCTCAACACCCGAAGCAGATGACTCCACAAATCCACAGCGGTGACTCAGGGTGGCAGGAGTGCGCGGTCCGAAGGGGTGTGCCGCGCCCGGAAGGTTTCGCCTGTCAGTGATTCTCTAAAGCAATTTGCAGAAACGCGCTTGCCGGAACCTGATAACCTCTTCGGAAAGCGGTGCAGTACCTAGTCGCGATCCGCAGGATCGCGGCAAGGCCCGGAGGGCCGCGCAGTGAGGGCCGAAGGCCCGAGTGCGTCCGCAGAGAATTCCGTCAGCAAAATGGCGGACTCTTATAGTCTATTGTCTCTTACTATTATTATAACCTACATACGTGCAAAAATGCTGACGGAATTTTTGTCCGCCATTTTGCTGACGGAGGACGCTATATCTCGCGCTTGGAAACCTCATTCTAACCAAAATGCTGACGGAAAGTGCGAGAATGCAGTCCTTTCGGTCGCCTTGATTAAATACATGGTAACATGTACGATGCTGACGGAATTTGAAACGGATATGCCCTTATGCCCAAGCACATAGTTATTCCCGACGAGCGGGAAGCCCAGCTCCGAAAGATCATGAAAGACCACAATTTGCCTTCCGTCGCGGATGCCGTCGCCCTGCTCATCGGATGGGCGGTAGAGGGTGGACACGTTGCTCCCGGCGTGCCGGGGATCGAGGTGAGCCGTAAAGCGAATCTAGTCACCGTGGACTTCGGAGATTTCCAGCGCGTGATGAGCGTGGAGTTGGCGCAAGCGTATGCAATCTGCCTCCGCTGGTTCGCCAGCCCGAAAGGCGAGAACATTGGGCTAGCAGCGCGGCACGTCTCGGAAATGTTCAGCGGTGCTCATGTCGTGGGCTTGAGCCGTCGCGGGCCGTCCGTGAAGGTCAAGGGAGAGAACGGCGTCGAGCGGACGTTGGCTTTTTCGGTTGCGCGTGATTTGGCCGAACTAATCCAAAAAGCTGCTGCATAACAAACAACCCCGATGCAGGAACACCGGGGTTGTTTCAATCCATAATCGGCGAAATTTTGGAGTAGCTGAATTCTATGACAATCGAAGAAGATCGTCAACATATATTGAACATACGCCCTTCTCGCGAAAAGACTTTCGCCGAGTTAGACGCTTTGCGCGATGATCCCGTAAAGCCGCAAGCTTCTACTCACAAGCCTGTTGGGAGTGAAGAGGCGCTCCCTAAACTTACTGAGGCCGAATTGGAGTTTATCCGGCTCGCTGAGCTTGCTGAAGCGGCGAGGAACTGGATTGACGACGCCAAGGAAAACAAGACCCGTTACAACCAAAATAAGCGGGAGTGGCAAAAGACCGATCGGTGGCGGGCTGAAGAGAATGAGGCGTACAATCTCAAGCGCAAGGAAGAGCGCCAAGAGGCAGCGCGTCTGGCGGGCACAACCGTGCGATCCTATACCAAAGCCACTTCGGAAAGCCGAAAGTTGCAGAATAAGCTTGCTCAGCAAGAAAGGCGGAAAAACCTAACTGAAGGGCAAAGAGAAGAAATACGAAGGAAAGATCGCGAAAGAAAGCTTCGAAATAAGTAAATACTTACTTGTTAGCTTTCGGAGGTTCTGGGTGCTAGTGATTTGGCCTCACCGATTTGGGGCGAAAATTGCACACCGACCATTTTGTTTCCGACAACGACTGGCTTGCTCTCGCTGAGTTTATTGCTGCCAAGCCGTCACTTTGCACTGCGCTTGGTATCTGCGACGACGAGCATAGTAGCGCGCCTGGCGTGGATCAGATGCTTGAAGGGCTGGGCAAGCTCTGCGTCTGGCCTGAGCGCTTCCGGGCAGATTTTGAGGCGGACGCAGCCTAATTGCGCTCTCGCCCTAAATCGTGCGCATCCCGCACACTTGCTGCCTATAACGTAATTGAGACGGCACTGTAGGGGTGCGCTCATAACCTTCCACTGCGCCCATGGGCGCACGTTGGCGAAGCTATGACCAATAGCATTAGGCGAGGCCTAAGGGCCTCGCCACTCCCACGCATTCACCACAAGCACCAGCAATAGGAGCCACAACATGGCTGAATCCACCCATGCGGCAATCCCCGACGACTTCACTAGCAGCCGCCGTAACCAGCGCGAGCAGGCAAATGCGCTGCGGGTGAAGCATGAAAGCGAATTGACCGAGTGCATCGAGGCGGAAGAGTCTTACCGCGTTGGAGGTGTTTCGCGCGAAGGCTTCGTGGATACCCTCGAAAAGTCGATCAGTGACCGGCCTGATCTTGCCGATGCTATCCGTACCATCTGGGCAACGGCTTGGCACGATGACAGGGCCGAAGCGTTTTAGCGCCGCCCTAAATTAGGTAGTCCGAAACACCTGCGCCGCCCGACCTAAGTGGCTTGACGTCGCTTTGGCCTCAACGGGACCACAGGCTATTGAACTTACTTATCCCCGCCGCCGTTCAGTAGGCGCATATAAACTATGCGTGTCATTAGGTGGCGTGTAGACCATTTGGTGAACATATTGTGTGCGTGTATAAACGCGCGTAAATTTGAGTCGGCGCTTCTTGGGAGGGCCGGTGTTTACGCGCCGGTAAGGAGCATGGCTATGTTGGATGAGGGAATTATTGCGGAGGTGCCTGCGCGCCCTCGCTATAAGCTCGCCCAGGCGCGAGCTGATGCACTCACTGTCCGTTATTCTACACCACCTATTCCCGTCCTGGAGATTGCCGAGCAGACCGGCGTAAATGTGGTCTTTTCCGATTTCGGAAAGCATTCAGATACTGTAGCGGGTTTTTGCGACTTTGAAGCGCGTAGGCTTTACGTAAACGCGAAGGACATTCGCACGCGCCAGCTATTTACGATGGCGCACGAGCTAGGTCATTGGGTGATGCACCGTGAAGTGTTTTTGCGTGATCCTAGCCGGTATCCTGTCTTGCCACGCTTTCAGTCGGTAGAGGCGTCCAATATTTTTGAGCGCGAAGCAAATTGCTTTGCCGCAAATTTGCTGGTGCCAAAACGGCTTCTCGACCCCGTTCGTAATTCTCCAGTTTCGACGCTAGCCGAAGTTTTCGGCGTGTCTCGCGCCATGATGGAAAATCGCCTTAAGAATGGTTAAGGACGAGCCGCCTGAGGAGACGGAAGACGCGATAGAGCTGCCGTCAGTAGACGAGCTAAAGGAAGAGACTGCCGAAATTGAGGACGACGCCTTACAGGCGTCGTTTGAGGATGATTTTTGGCGTCACTCGACCGATCAGGAGATGAACTATGTTCGTCTGCGCGCCCTTCAGGATCATTACAAGCACAAGGGCAGGTGGTCCAACTTCCTCATGTTTGTAATGTTCTTGATGGTTGCTTTCCAGTCGGTCTTGCTCGGGTTGGTCGGGGGCAAAGTCTGGGACTTCACAGACTACGAATGGCTGTTGCCTGTCCTACTTGCACAAAACTTGGCGCAGATCGTCGGTCTGGCGGTGTTCGTTGTGAAGGCGCTGTTCAAGGATATGAAGTAGGGGCAGGCTAGTTATAGGTTGCTGCCTCAATCAGCTCCACACGCTGCTGCAACGTCCCCTGCGGCAACGCGCCGTAGTGAAGTGTCTGACCTGCGTCACCCGACTGATGCCCCATCAGGAAGCTGAAATCGTCATTCATGAAACCTGCCCTGCGCATCGCATCGGCCCAGCCATGGCGGAAGCTATACAAGGTGAGCCCGCGCCCGTCCTTCAAGCCCAGCTTCCCAAGGTAAATGCCAAACTTCTTCTCGAACTTGGCAGCGATCTGGCCGCGCTCATTGCGCTCTGCTTCCGGGAACACACGGCGCTCGCCTGCATTCCGCGCGCGCTCCACATGCTCAATAAATCCCATTTCGATCAGATTGGAATGCACGGGCACAACGCGAACTGAGCCCTTGGTCTTGAGGCTCTTTTCTTCGTCGCCTTCGTCGGTGAAGTGCATCACCCATACGCCGTGCATCTGGCGAACGTCATCCACCAAGAGCTGGGCAATCTCACCGGGCCGCGCGCCCGAATACATCATCACGTGCGGGAGCCAATAGCGGTGATCCCTGATCTTGTGGGCACCGACCTCATGCCACTTCATATCGCTCTTGCAGCTATGGAAGAGAGGAGAGGCGAACAGCACCTTGCGCTCTTCGTCAGTGAAGGGGCGCACATTGGTCTTGGTCTTGTCCACCAACAGATACATGTCAGAGAAAGGGTTGGTCGGAATGTAGTCGTGCGCTGCCAGCCAGTTACAGAAGCCCCCGAAACCTGCCATGTAGCTGTTGACCGTCTTGGGGGAGATGCATGCGATAGGCTTAGGTAGGCGCCCGTTAGCCTCAATGATTTCCTTGAAGCTCATGCCCTTGAAAATCGAGCGCTCCTTTGCGCGCAGTGGGTAGCGCATAAGCAGGCCCTTCCACTCGCGCGCCGCCTTCTTGTCCAGCTTAGTGACAGGAAAGTCCGGCCCCATTAGCTCCACAAAAGTGCCGATGTCCTTCCGGGTATCGTCCATATTGGCCTTGGTGATGCGCTTGGGATTTTCCTTTGCGTAGCGCTCAAACAAATCCATCAGCCTTTCGCCGGGCTTGGCGACTTCCGCAGTCGCTGCAGGGCGCGTAACAATCGGATCAACGGGAAGACCACTGTAGTTGCCAGCGTCACGCTCACCGGCGCGCTGCGCCGCTTCGATTTGAGCCCGCATTAATCGGAAACATAGCTCCCGATATTGCCCGCTGCCTTTCTCAACCTTGAGCTGGTTCTTGGTGATGTAGGCGTCCGCTGCCCAATGCATCAGTACCGTCTCACCCAATCCTAAATGCTTGCGCAGCTCTGAAAGGTAGTGGTCCCGGATGAGGCTTGTTGCCCCTCGATTCAATCCCGGCACAATCCGATCGATCTCATCTTGCCGAAGTTCAGTGGCATAATGTTCCCACGTCGCGACGGCGAAATCTTCTTCGGTAATGTCCCGCTGGCGTCTCAGGCGGGCAAACTGATCCTGCCAGTCAGCTAGCACGGTGAGCTTGCGGACATTCGCGGTTCTTCGGTCTGTGGTGTTAAGTGACCGCAGCATCTCGCGCGTGCGCAATGTGGCTTGCAGGTCGGTCGGGACGACTTGGCGGGCATAGTAGATTGCACCGCGGCGTTTGAGGTTTGAGCCTGTAGGCATAGAGAATTCTCCTAACCCCAGGCGCTATTATGAAGCCCCACATCAGATGCACACGAATGTTCCCAGCGGACCAAAAGTGGATCACTAAAGTGGTACAGTGACACGCGCTAAGACCCCCGGAAACCAAGGACTTATTGCGATTTCAAAGGCTTAGGGAGAATTGGCTGGGGAACCTGGATTCGAACCAAGATCGACGGAGTCAGAGTCCGCTGTTCTACCGTTGAACTATTCCCCAGCAGGGCCTGCTGGCCGGCCGCTTCGGTGGTGAAGCCTGAGCTTCTTGGCGGCGCGGGTTTCCATTAGACAAAGCAGAAGCGGATTGCAAGCGGTTAGGGCGCAGGTTTGCCCAATGAATGTGTGCATTGCGCTCCGCGTCCCGTTCAAGTACCGTCTTTTTCAACAATGCAACACAAAAGCTGCGCTGTGGGCGCGGCCGGCAATGCTGGCCAGCGACCGCGCAGCGTCAGGAGAACCAAGTGACCGATTCGAATCGGTCCGCTGCCCTGTCGGTCGCCCGGACCGGCACGGCGCTCCGCACGCCTTCCGGCCCCGATCGGAAGGAAAGGGGCTCGGCTGCGCCACATCAGGCGGAGCCGCGGACGTCGCATGCGCCAAGGCGCGCACGAGGGCCGCTTTATGCAGCGCTCGATCTTGGGACCAATAACTGCCGCCTGCTGATTGCCCGCCCGCATGACCACGGTTTCCGCGTGCTCGACGGCTTCACCCGCATCGTGCGCCTGGGTGAGGGGGTTTCAGTTACCGGTCGTCTTGGCGATGCTGCCATGGAACGCACCATGGAAGCGCTGAAGCAGTGCCGCAACAAGCTGCGCGATCACCAGCCGACGCGCATGCGTCTGATTGCGACCGAAGCCTGCCGTGCTGCTGAAAACGGCCCGGAATTTCTCGGTCGCGTGAAGGACGAGCTCGGCATCGAGCTCGAAATCGTCGATCGTCGTACCGAGGCCGAGCTCGCCGTCACGGGTTGTGCCGACCTCATCGACGATAGCGCCCAGGGCGCGTTGATGTTCGATATCGGCGGTGGTTCGTCTGAACTGGCCTGGCTCGATTTTCGCGGTGGCCGTCCCCGCTCGCAGGGCCGCATGTCGGCCTCGATCCGCTCCTGGCAGTCGCTGCCGGTGGGTGTCGTTTCCATCGCCGAACGCTTTGGCGGCGTCGATGTGACGCCCGACGTGTTCGAGGCGATGGTTGCTTTCGTTGCTGAGCATCTCAAGCAGTTCCGCGGCCGCGAAAAGCTCCGCCAGATGATCGCGACCCATCCGGTGCATTTGATCGGCACCTCGGGCACGGTTACGACGCTTGCCGGTCTTCACCTCGGGCTTGAGCGCTATGAGCGCCAAAAGGTCGATGGTCTCTGGCTCAAGAGCGGCGAGGTCGACGAGATCATGCGTGTGCTGCTCAATATGCCGTTTGATCGTCGCGTCACCCATCCCTGCATTGGCCGGGATCGCGCCGATCTGGTTTTGCCGGGCTGCGCCATTTTCGAAGCCATTCGGCGCGAATGGCCGACCGAGCGCGTGCGCGTGGCCGATCGTGGCTTGCGCGAAGGCATCCTGATTTCCCTGATGGATGCAGATAAGGTTCACAAGCGGCCGAGCCGCCCAAAGCGGAGGAACGGACATGGTGGATAAAGCCCTCGGCACAGGCGGACGCAAATCCGACCGTGACCTCAAAATCCGGCTCAAGACGGCCAAGGGACGCACGACCTCGTCCACGAAATGGCTGCAGCGCCAGCTCAATGACCCCTATGTCGCCCGTGCCCGTTCCGAAGGTTTACGCTCGCGCGCGGCCTTCAAGATCAAGGAAATTGACGAAAAGCAGAAGCTCTTCAAGAAGGGGATGCGCGTCGTCGATCTTGGCGCGGCGCCCGGCGGCTGGTCGCAGGTTGCGGCCAAGGCCGTGGGTTCGACGGCCGAAAATCCCTTGGTCATCGGCATCGATTATCTCGAAATGGACCCGATCCCTGGCGTCGTCCTTCTCCAGAAGGATTTCACCGAGGACGACGCGCCCGAAATGCTGTTTGCCGCTCTCGGCGGTCACAAGGCCGACGCGGTTATCAGCGACATGGCCTGGCCGACGACTGGTCATCGCCCGACGGACCACTTGCGCATCGTCCATCTGATCGAGATCGCTGCCGATTTCGCGATCCAGGTGCTCAATCCCGGCGGCTCTTTCGTTGCCAAGGTCTTTCAGGGTGGCACCGAGCATGAGCTGCTGCATATGCTCAAGCGCCACTTCAAGACCACCATGCACGTCAAGCCACCATCGAGCCGCAGCGAGTCGGCTGAAGCTTATCTGGTCGCAAAGGGCTTTAAGGGCTCGGCGCCGGCCGAAGGCGAAATCACTCCAGTGGAGTGATTTCAGGCGACGAGGCCATGAGGGCTATGCCCGAATGGCGGGGTGAGACCGAAGGCGAATGACGCGTCTTTGTCATTGGCCCTCATCCAGATGCGCTTTGCTGCACACCTCAGCACAAAGTCTTGAGGGTCACACTCGAGTCAGTGCGGGCGTGGGTTTTTGAGCAATTGATGCCCGGCATTCTTGGGCAGCGACAGGAACAGCACTGTCGCCAGCAGCCCCACGGTCCCGACCACATAGAACGCAATGTGGAAGTCGATCAGCGCCAGTTCGCCGCCGCCGCGCATCCGGTGTACGAGTTCCAAGGTTCCCCCGCCCACAGCAACGCCCATGGCAAACATCAACTGGCCCCAGACCTGACTGATCACATTGGCCTGGCCGGCGTCCTTGTCTTCGATATCAGCGAAGGTGAAGGCGTTGGAGCCGGTCCAGAAGGTCGATTGCCAGAACCCGATAAAGGTCAGCAGCGCCAGGATCAGCGGGATGGGCGTCTCGGGTGTATAGAGCCCCATCGCGTAGATGCCAGCTGCTGAAATCGCGGTCGACCAAACGAGCGGATATTTGAAACCCCAATGGGCAAACATCCAATTGGCGGCGAATTTGGCGACCAGCGCGCCAATCGCGCCGACAAAGGTCACCATACCACTTTGAAAGGGCGAGAAGCCGAACGTCAATTGCAGCATCAGCGGAAAGAGAAACGGCGTCGCGCCCTGCCCGAGGCGGAAGAAAGTGCCGGCGACGATGGCGATGCGGAAGGTTCGCACCCGCAACAGCCGCAGATCGAGCAGCGGAAATTCCGTCCGCAGCGCGTGGCGCGTGTAGAAGACCCCGAGCACCATGCCGGCAATGGCTGAGATGACACCATAGATCGGGGGCAGGGCAGGCAGGCTGACGACGGAGCAGCCGAAGGCAAAGAGCGCAAAGGCGAGACCTGCCAGCACGAAGCCCGGTCCATCGATATTGCGGGGCTTGTTACGATGTTCGTTGGGCAGCGCGAAGCCGACCAGCACGATGCCCAAAATTCCGATCGGCACGTTGATGATGAAAATCCAGTGCCACGAGAAATAGGTCGTCAGAAATCCGCCAAAGGGCGGCCCGACGATCGGGCCGATCAGCGCCGGAATGGTCAGCCAGGCCATGGCGTCGACCAATTGATGCCGCGGCGTGGCGCGCACCAGAACCAGTCGCGCCACCGGACCCATCATCGCCCCGCCCATCCCCTGGATGAAGCGAGCGCCGACAAACTGGGCGAGGGAGCCGGAAAAGGCGCAGCAGATCGAACCGATCATAAAGACCAGCATGGCGATGCGAAACACGCGGCGCGCGCCAAAGCGGTCGGCCATCCAGCTCGAAATGGGGATGAAGATGGCGAGCGCGACGAGATAGGCCGTTAGCGCTAGTTTCAGCGAGATCGGATCGGTGCCGATATCGGCTGCGATGGCGGCGAGCGAGGTCGCGATGACGGTCGAGTCCATGTTTTCCATGAACAGGGCCGTGGCGAGGATCAGGGGTGTACTACGGTTCACGAGAGATCAGGCGCCGGCTGAGCCGCCGCTACTCCTTGATATAGCGGCGGTGGCCCGAAACATCGGCGCCGGCGTTCTTGGGTAGGGTGAGATAAACGACGCTGGCGAGGGCGCTGAGGGCGCCCACCGTAAAGAAGGCGATCTGGAAATTGAGTACCGAGAGATGCCCGCCGGTGAAGCGGCTCGACACTTCCAGAATTCCGCCGGCCACGGCGACGCCGAAAGCGACCGATAGCTGCTGGCACACCGCGACGATCGCGGTCGCCTGGCTGGCTTCCTCGTCCGACACGTCGGCATAGCCGAGCGCATTCGAGCCGGTGAAGAAGACCGATCGCAAGACACCGCCACCGACCAAAACAGCCATCATGATCGGCACGGGCGTCGTGGCCGTGAACATGCCCTGCGCCGCGATCAACAGTCCGCCGAAGATCGCGGCTAGGCCCAGGACGCGCGGAAAGCCGAACCGGGCGTAGAGCCATTCGGTGAGAAATTTACTTACGATCGCGCCGATGGCGGACACGAACGTAATGGCACCCGATTGAAACGGGGTGAGCCCAAAACCAAGTTGCAACATGAGCGGCAACAGAAACGGAATGGCGCCAACCCCGACGCGGAAGAACGAGCCTCCCGTGATCGAGGATCGAAAATAGCGGTGGCGAAGAAGCTTTGGGTCGAGCAGCGGATAGGGCGTCCGCTTGGCGTGGAGGAAATAGAAGATGCCCGCCGTGACGCCCACCGCGATCGTCAGATAACCGTAGATGATTGGCAGCGCGGGAAGGCTGATCACCGAGAGCCCAAACACGGTGCCCGAAAACGCCACTGAGGCAATAAAGAAACCGATGAGATCGACCGGCCGCGGCGTTCGCTCATCCGGCACCTGGAGGAAAATTCCAGCAAGGATGATCCCAGCAATTCCGATCGGAATATTGATCCAGAAAATCCAGTGCCACGAGAGATAGGTCGTCAAAAATCCGCCGATGAGCGGGCCGGTCACCGGCGCGATCAGCGCAGGCACCGTCAGCCAGGCCATGGCCGAAACCAGTTCATTGCGCGGCGTCGAACGCACCAGCAGCAAGCGCCCGACCGGCGTCA
Source organism: Devosia sp. Leaf64 (assembly GCF_001421945.1). NCBI lineage: Bacteria > Pseudomonadati > Pseudomonadota > Alphaproteobacteria > Hyphomicrobiales > Devosiaceae > Devosia > Devosia sp. Leaf64. The sequence continues at coordinate 278,844 of NZ_LMLO01000021.1, forward strand.
TCATCGATGAGCCGATCCCCTGGAAAAACCGCGAGATCACGAAACTCTCGAGCGAAAACGCAAAAGAGCAGGCGAGCGAGCCGAGCATGAAGATGAAGATCGCGAGCCGGAAAATGTTCTTGGCGCCGAACCGGTCCGCCATCCATCCGCTTAAGGGGATAAAGATCGCCAACGCTACGAAATAGGCGGTCAATGCCAGTTTCAGCGCAATCGGATCGCTACCGATATCGGCGGCGATGGCGGGCAGAGACGTGGCGATGACGGTCGAGTCCATCTGTTCCATGAACAGGGCGACCGCCAGAATGAGCGGTGTAACGCGGATCAAGGGACCAATCCCTATGAATCGGAAAATGCCGCGAATGCGACCTGGAGACTATGAGCCGATGAAACGGGCGGCGCCAGTCAATAGTGGCATTTCAGGGCAGGATTTTCGTGTCGCCAGAGAGGCTTTTGGCAAAGCGTCAGCGCTTTCAATGCCCCAAACCTTTTCCTGATAGCACTTGGGACCCTCTTGAGCTAGGTGCCCAAACGCATTCCTCCCGTCCCGCGCGGCCCTATGCAAGCCGAGGCCCCGATGCTATTGACCCTCGCCAACCTGAACCCGCAGCTTTGCTCCGCCGGTTCATATTCCATCATCTCTGAATGAGTTCAGAAGGCAGGAAGGGTCTGGCCTTGGCGAAGATTATTACCACCATTACCGGCGAATATGCGCTGACATTCGACGACGTGCTGCTCCAGCCCGCGCGCTCCGATATCCTGCCGACCGAAACCGATATTGCGACCTATGTCACCAAGGACATAGCGCTCAACCTACCGATCATTTCCTCGGCCATGGATACGGTCACAGAAGCCAATATGGCCATCGCCATGGCGCAGGCCGGCGGGCTCGGCGTCATCCATAAGAACCTGACGGCGACCGAACAGGCCGAGCAGGTCCGCATGGTCAAGAGCTTTGAAAGCGGCATGGTGGTCAATCCCATCACCATCGGCCCCAATGCGACCCTCGCCGATGCGTTGGCCCTGATGCAGAAGAGCCGCATTTCCGGCATTCCGGTCGTCGAAAATGGCGGCTCCGGCGGTCGCGCCATCGGCAAGCTCGTCGGTATCCTCACCAACCGCGACGTGCGCTTCGCCTCGAGCCCGGCCCAGCCGATCTCCGAACTGATGACGCACCAGAACCTCATCACGGTTCGCGAGGGTGTTTCAAAGGAAGAGGCAAAGGTTCTCCTCCATCGTCACCGCATCGAAAAGCTCTTGGTCGTCGACGAAGACTATCGCTGCATTGGCCTCATCACCGTCAAGGACATCGAAAAGGCCCAGCTTCACCCGAACGCCGTCAAAGACGCACAGGGGCGCCTGCGCGTCGCTGCTGCCTCAACCGTGGGTGACAATGGCTTTGAGCGCTCCCTCGCGCTGATCGATGCCGGCGTTGATCTCCTCGTCATCGACACCGCGCACGGCCACTCGGTGCGCGTCGCCGAAGCCGTCGAACGTGTCAAGCGCGAGAGCAACTCCACCCGCATCGTCGCTGGCAATGTCGCCACTTCCGAAGCCACCAAGGCGCTGATCGATGCCGGCGCAGACGCGGTCAAGGTCGGTATCGGCCCGGGCTCGATCTGCACCACCCGCGTCGTCGCCGGCGTCGGCGTGCCTCAGCTCGCCGCCGTCATGGGCTGCGCCGAGGAGGGCCACAAGCAGGGCATTCCGGTCATCGCCGATGGCGGCATCAAGTTCTCGGGCGATATGGCGAAGGCCCTTGCCGGTGGCGCCTCCTGCGTCATGGTCGGCTCGCTGCTCGCCGGCACCGATGAAGCGCCGGGCGAAGTGTTCCTTTACCAGGGCCGCTCCTACAAATCCTATCGCGGCATGGGCTCGGTCGGCGCCATGGGTGCAGGTTCTGCCGATCGCTATTTCCAGCAGGATGTGCGCGATCAAATGAAGCTCGTGCCCGAGGGCATCGAAGGCCAGGTACCCTATAAGGGCCCAGTCGGCGCCGTGCTCCATCAGCTCGCCGGTGGCCTCCGCGCCTCGATGGGCTATACCGGCGCGCACACGCTCAAGGACTTCCGCGAGAACGCCACCTTCGTCAAAATCTCCGGTGCCGCGCTCAGCGAAAGTCACGTCCACGACGTGACCATCACCCGCGAAGCCCCGAACTATCGTAGCGGTCGCTGACCGTTTCGGCCCGCTGGTCAGTCGGTCAGCGGGTCATGCCCCCAATTCATCAGCGAATAGCGCCAAGGGGTTTCCTTGATGTCGCCCTTGGGCTTCTGCGCCAGATGCCGATGCACATAGCCGACCACCTTCTTCATATGCGCATAGTCCGCGTCGGTCAGGTCGGCCTTTTTCTTGTGCTTGATCTCGACAATCCGCCGTCCTGAATGGTGCCCTACGGACTCCTTGTCGCCGTCCTTCGGCCAACCGACTTCCTTGCTCTCCTCAGTCTCAAGCCACTTGTCGATTTTGGCCGGCGTCATGTTCACCGCCTCGGAAAACTGCTTGTAGATATCCTCGTGATCGTCCTGGGCCATGGCCTTGCTCCTCGTTTGCCAAGGCAACGGCGGTCACCCCCATCTGCGTTCCCCGCCAAACCATTTTGCGTTCCGCCCCGTTACTGCCTCAGCGCAATCGACCGGACCCTGCCATGCCCCTTACCGAAAAACTCCTCGTCCTCGCCATGGCCGCCCAGGTTCTCCTTGCGGTCGCCATCCTCGTCATGATGGGTCGCGAGCGCGTGCCACGCGTGATAAGCGGCGAAATCCCGATGGCCGACATTGCCGTCGAGCGTTCGGCCTATCCGCTGCGCGCCAGGCTGCTGTCGAACAATTTCGACAATCAGTTCCAGCTCCCCATTCTCTTCTTCGTCGCCGCGCTTCTCGCGCTACAGATCGGCTTCGTTGGCTGGGTTGAAGTGCTCTTTGCCTGGGCTTTCGTCGTCCTGCGCTATGTTCATGCCGCCATCCACATCACCAGCAATCATGTGCTCCATCGCTTCATGGTCTATTCGGCCGGTCTTGCGGTGCTGGTGCTCTTCTGGCTATGGCTCGTGGGTAAAATTCTTCTCGCCCCGAGTATCTGACCCATGCGCCTTCCCGGCCGTATCGCCGCCGCCATCGATGTCCTTTCCGATGTCGAAACCCGCAAGCGTCCCGTCTCGGAGGCGCTGAAAGCCTGGGGCCTCAACAATCGCTTTGCCGGCGCCGGCGATCGTGCCGCTATCGGCAATCTCGTCTATGACGCGTTGCGGCGCCGCGCCTCGTATGCTTTCGCGATGGGCAGCCACGAGCCGCGCGCGCTGGTTCTCGCGGCTGTCCTCCGCCATTGGGGCGAAACGCCCGAAACCCTCGCCGCAATGTTCGCCGACGACAGCCACGCCCCAGCGCCGCTGACCCCGCTCGAACAAGCCGGCGCACATGCCGAGGTCGAAGCCGCGCCGGATATCGTCCAGGCCGATTTTCCCGAATGGCTTGCCTCGTCCCTCAAGCGCGCTTTCGGCACAGACCTTGCCGCCGAGGGCCAGGCGATGGCCGGCCGACCGTCGCTCGACCTTCGCGTCAATGCCCTCAAAGCGACGCCGGAAAAGGTCGCCAAGTCGCTCGCTCGCTTTTCGCCCCAGCAAACCCAATACGCGCTTCTTGGCCTCACCATGCCGGCTGGCCCTGGTGATGCGCGCACACCAAATGTCACGACCGACGAGGGCTACCAAAAAGGCTGGTTCGAAGTACAGGATCAGGGTAGCCAGATGGTGTCGGCCCTTGCCGGCGCCCAGCCCGGCGATCAGGTGCTCGATCTCTGTGCCGGGGCAGGGGGCAAGACCCTCGCACTCGCTTCGGCCATGGGCAATAAGGGCCAGATCTTTGCCTATGACAGCGATCGCAATCGCCTCGCGCCCATTTATGATCGCCTCAAGCGCAATGGCGTGCGCAATGCTCAGGTCCGTGCCCCGGAGCAAGGCGCACTCGATGATCTCGCTGGCAAAATGGACCGCGTCGTCGTCGATGCTCCTTGCACCGGCACGGGCACCTGGCGCCGCCGCCCGGACACAAAATGGAAGCTGACGCCCGAACTTCTCGCCCAGCGCCAGGCTGACCAGGCCGCGATCCTTGAAGAGGCTACGCGCTACCTCAAGCCCGGCGGCACGCTCGTCTACATCACCTGCTCGATCCTCCCCGAAGAGAACGACGATCAGGTCGCAGCGCTTCTCTCCGCGCATCCAGAACTCAAATCGGTCGACATTGCTGCCGCATGGCGCAGCGTCTTCATCACCGATATCCCGTCTGGTCTTGCGACCCCCGCTGGCGGCGTCCTTCTCACTCCGCATCGTACCGGCACGGATGGCTTTTATTGCCACCTGCTACGCAAGGCGTGAAGTGAACCACGGCGAACTTCCCTACGTTCTAGGATCAGTCATCCACGAACAAGGGGCAGGCTCATGTCAGCCACCACCACCCACCACCAAACGCCGCGGTCATGGCTTGTCCTCGGCGCCTTCCTTCTCGTCGTCATAGGCGTCGGCGCGCTGATCGGCACCCAGTCCATACCCGGCACCTGGTACGAATCCCTCACCAAGCCGCCTTTCAATCCACCCAACTGGATCTTTGGGCCGGTGTGGTTCACCCTCTATGTGCTGATCGCCATTTCCGGCTGGCGCATGTTCATGGACAACCCGACCGGCACGCCGATGAAGCTCTGGTACGCCCAGATGGCGCTCAACTGGGCCTGGTCGCCGGTCTGGTTCATCGGCCAGATGATCTGGCCGGCCTTCGCCATCATCGTGCTGCTTTGGCTCACGATCGTCGGCTTCATCCTCATCACTTGGAAGCGCGATCGTCTCGCCGCCTCGCTGTTCCTGCCCTATCTGGCTTGGGTGAGCTTTGCGAGCCTCCTCAATCTCTCGATCGGCATTCTCAACTAGCCGTCTTGATCCCGGCCGGCGCCTCACCTCGCCTGCCGGGTTGCTCCAGCTTCCGCGCCCAACGCACCGCTGGCTGCTCCAGCAGATAAAAGCTCAGCGTCGCCACGACAAAGGTCACCGCAATGACGACGCCACTCGTCTGCAGCCATGTCTCCCAGCCAGTGTCCCCCGACGTGTCGAACGCGCCCGGCACCAGCTTTTCGATCAGCCACATGATCAGGAAATGCCAGACATAGATGCCGAAGGAAATCTTGGCGATGAAGCGCAGAGGTGCAATGTCGAGCCACCGCCCGAGATAGACCGAAGAGGGCAGGGCGATCAGAGCTACCCCAACCGCCATCGGCATGATCGGAAAGGCATAGGGAATCCCAAGCCAGCCGAACCCCTCGGATAGTCCACCAATATTGAGCGCGAGAATGACCGCCGTCGACAATACGGCGAGCCCGCCGATAACATCCATGGCGACACCCCTATGACGCTGCACCAGCACTTGCACGCCCGCAGCGAGCCCACCCAGCGCGAAAATCGCAAAAAACCCAATCGGATTGAAGCGCGGCATCCAGGCCTTGGCGCCACCGACGAGGCCATGATTCCAGCCGCGTTCCACCTCGTCGATCGGCGCCCATTGCACCGCCATCCAATGAACGAGCAGCACGACGGCAATCACGCCAATCCAAAGCAGCCGCGCCGGCCAATCCCGCGCCTTTGCTGCAAACAGAGCCGCCATTCCGAGCGGCAGAAGCAGATAGGCCGTCACTTCGAAGCCGATGGACCAAAGCGGCCCATTATTGTCGACTGGAAAGAGCGTCACCCAATGCCAATCGCTGACCAGCAAGAGACCCGCGACAAACCGAATGATCCGCTCGCCATCCAAAACTTTGCCGCCCAGCATCAGGTCGAGGCAAAGGCTGACGATGAGCGCCAGCCAAAACCCAGGCACGATCCGCGCCAGCCGGCGCAGCGCATAGGTCCGCATCGATGGCATGGGCTTTCCCCCGTCGAGCGCCAGCCAAAATGGCCGCGCCAGCAGAAAGCCGCTAAGGACAAAGAACACCGACACACCAAAGCTGCCATAGACCAGAAACCGCAGCACCGGCTGGATCGCTTCGGGCACGGAGTTCATGTCCATGCGGAACGCGAGATGATGCAGCAGCACGCCCATGCAGGCCGTTGCGCGCAAAAAGTCGGCGCCCAGCAGGCGGTTGTCTTGGTTCATGTGTGCTTACCCACGCGATTCCTCGTCCCAACGCACCAAATGGCAGATCGTGCCTTTGTGATGCAACATTCCGGCCTTGCAGTGGCAGCGCTTGCGAAAACCGCGCGCTGCGGCTAAAGCCTCGCCATGCAGCTCCCAGATCCCGCTTCCGCTCAAGATTCCATCCTGATCGTCGACTTCGGCTCTCAGGTGACCCAGCTCATCGCACGCCGTATTCGTGAAACCGGCGTCTATTGCGAAATTCATCCCTTTCAGGCCGCAGCCGCCGCCGTCGCAGCGCTGAAACCGAAGGGTATCGTGCTCTCCGGCGGCCCCGCTTCGACGCTGGATGAAAACGCTCCGACCATCGATCCGGCGATTTTCGATGCGAATGTGCCGATCTTCGGCATCTGCTATGGCCAGCAGGCGCTCTGCATGGCTCTGGGCGGCAAGGTTGAAGCCGGTCACCATCGCGAATTCGGCCGCGCTCAGGTCACCATCGAAAAGCCGAGCGAACTCTATGCCGGCGTCTGGGATCTCGGCACAGACCACCAGGTCTGGATGAGCCACGGCGATCGCGTCACGCAGATTCCCGAAGGCTTCGAGGTCGTCGGCACCTCGCCCAACGCGCCCTTCGCCATGATCGCCAACGAAGCGCGCCGCATCTGGGCCGTGCAGTTCCACCCTGAAGTGGTTCATACCCCCGATGGCGGCAAGCTTTACGCCAATTTCGTCCACAAGATCTGCGGCATCCAGTCGACCTGGACCATGTCCGCCTATCGCCAGAAAATGGTCGAAAAGATCCGCGCTCAGGTCGGCACGGGCAAGGTCATCTGCGGCCTCTCCGGCGGCGTCGATTCCTCCGTTGCAGCCGTGTTGATCCATGAAGCCATCGGCGATCAGCTCACCTGCATCTATGTCGATCACGGCCTGATGCGGTTGAACGAGACGGAACAGGTCCTCACCATGTTCCGCGACCAGTACAATATCCCCCTGGTCCACGTGGATGCCTCAAAGGTCTTCCTCGAAGAACTCGACGGCCAGTCCGACCCGGAAACCAAGCGCAAGATCATCGGCCGCCTCTTCATCGAGGTATTCGAAGCCGAAGCCAAGAAGCTCGGCGGCGCGCAATTCCTCGCCCAGGGCACGCTTTATCCCGACGTTATCGAGAGCGTCTCTTTCACCGGCGGTCCCTCGGTCACCATCAAGAGCCACCACAACGTCGGCGGTCTCCCCGAGCGCATGAACATGCAGCTCGTCGAGCCCCTGCGCGAGCTGTTCAAGGACGAAGTCCGCGTTCTCGGCCGCGAACTCGGCATTCCGGATAACTTCATCGGCCGCCATCCATTCCCCGGTCCGGGCCTTGCCATCCGTTGCCCCGGCGGTATCACGCCCGAAAAGCTTGATATCCTCCGCCAGGCCGACGCCATCTATCTCGACGAAATTCGCAAGTCCGGCCAATACGACAAGATCTGGCAGGCCTTTGCCGTGCTGCTTCCGGTCCAGACCGTCGGCGTTATGGGCGATGGCCGCACCTATGAATTCGTCTGCGCCCTCCGCGCGGTGACCTCGGTCGACGGCATGACCGCTGATTTCTATCAGTTCGACATGAACTTCCTTGGGCGTACCGCCACCCGCATCATCAACGAAGTCCGCGGCATCAACCGTGTCGTCTATGACGTCACGAGCAAACCGCCCGGCACGATCGAGTGGGAATGACGTCGGCTAGCCGCTGCACGTTCAAGTTCAATAAAAAGGGGCCGCTATCGGCCCCTTTTTTCTATCGCTGGTCGATGGCGATCATCTTCCCGCATCATCGCGTCGCTCCACCAACTCATCACGAAGAAGCCAAGGTCGAGCACCGGCACGTGCCGCGCCAGTTCGAGCGTGCGCATTTGCGATCGCGGTTTCACCTTCAGGGTTCCGCGCGGCAGCTTGATGTAAAACCAGGCCATGTCATCCCCCGGATTGTGCCATGTAATGGAACTGACGGTGCCACGCGAAGGTGACACCGTCTTCTCGTTGCGTGCAAAAGCTCAGGTCAGGGCATCTGGCGCCCGCTGACCCTCGGCGATCAGGCTTGCCCAATAGGCGTGCAGCTTGTTTCGCAGAGTGCGCAGCGAAATACCCAGCATGCGCGCCGTCATGGTGCGATTGCCCTGGCAGTGGCGAAGCGTCGAGAGGATCAAGACGCGCTCGACATCTTCAATCGAGCGCCCCACGCTCTTTTCGACATGGGCGAGCCCGCCTTGCGGCGTGCCTTCTATCCGCGTCAGATGCGCGACGAGAAAATCCATCAGCCGGTCGACATCCGAGGTCGTGATCGTGTCGCTCGATCCCGTGCCGTCTTCATTGCGGAAGACGAACGCACCTGTCTGCGCATCGACCGAAATGACCGCCTGATCGCCGAGCCTTATGACCGGCGTCTCACCATCCTGATATTGGATGGGCACCCCATTCTGGGGATAGGCTGGATCGGAAAAGACCATCCACAGCTCGGCATAGAGGCCGCGAAGCCGCTCTTTCTGTAATGAAATCTGCGACTTCGGCGGCTGCACCCGCCGCCCGAACGCAGGTTGGTCGATATCCGTTTCCTTTTTTGGCGGCATGCCCGGTCTTCCGAAGAAGCGCGGCCGTTTGCCATATGATCCGAAAAGTTCGCTATCTTGCCGAACCCGCCTCTCCGCGGCGGTCCGTTGTTCGGCGGTCTCGGTGCCCTGTCCCTGGCCCAATGCAACCTCCAATGACGCTGTCCACCACCGTGCATTCCCATAAGCACGGTGGTGTTGGCTGTCATAATCAGGCGATCGATGCGGTAAGTCTTCTCATTGCGTGCAGGCGGCGGGCAATGTCCCGACCATTATTGGGTACACCCAGTTAGGGTTAGTCAATGTGCTCGCTATGGCGCAGGTCATTGGGCGACATGCCATAGGCTTTGCTGAACACCCGATAAAAGGTCGCGACACTTTCAAAGCCGCAGCCGAAGGCGATGTCGATCACCGGCGCCGTTGGCCTCTCGAGAAGCCACTGCCGCGCCGCGCGAATGCGCATGACTGAAAGCGTTTTGGCAAAGCTCGTTTCCGCCTCTTCAAAGACGGTGAACAGTTGCCGCCGTGAAATGCCGATGCTTCCTGCGACCTTGTCGGGCGTCAGGCCAGGCTCGCTCTTGTTGGCATCCATGATGTCGAGCGCCGCATGATAAAGCCCATGCCGCATCGCCCTGCGAATTTCCGGGATGCCGATGGGCAGCAAGCCCCTGACCGCCAGCGCAAGTCGACCGAGATCGGTCCCCGCGGCATCCTCCATGTTTGACGCCAAGGCGCTTCCATGAATGGCTTTGAACAGAGCCTGCAGAGGCCGAACGGCCGTGGACGAGGTGTCCACTCGCGCCGATTGCATGTCGTCGATGGCGGCGCCCATGGCCAATCCCGCCGTCGGCGGAATGCGGGTCATCCTGTAGTGAAAAGCCTTGTCGCCAGTGGGCGTTGCGACAAATGGAGCATCGCTGAACCCGATGGTCATGTCGCCCGTATTGATCTTTTCGACGCCCCCGGCGGTCTCGAGATGCCCGGGTCCCTCGATCTGGTGACCGATACAGATGCTGTTCCCCGCAAGACGGGCAATGTCGCTTTCGGTGCGCTTGACCACATAGGCCGAGGCGCGAATGGATGTCACCGTGGCACTGCCTACGGTTCTGGAGCGAAAGCGACCCTGAAAGGCGCGCCTCCGCTCGATTGGCAATTCGAGCGTCACGCCCAGCACATGTTTGGCGCGCAATTCGCGCCAGTGCTCAAAGCGATGCTCGGGGGCAATACTATCCGTGGCAAACCCTATCATTTGAAACCTGCTTGCTGTCCATACATGCAGCCGGATGACTGGTGCGCGAATGCTGCCGGAGATTTCTGGATTGAGATAGTCAGCTAAGCTGACTTTGTTTGGGGGTAATACTGTACGGCAAGAACTAAATAGTATTATTACGTCGGCGCCGGAGCGGCCATAAATTCGAGCGCTCGCGGTGCTTTACCGTTTCTTTCGTTGGAAAGTCGGAGGAGGGTGAATGCGTTGGCGCTGACTTCTTCTGACATAATTGGCCACCCGGAAGTTTTGCTGCTTATTCAGCGCCAGTCAGGTGCCCTGATTAGTGCTTTTCATCTTAATCCGCGCATTAGTTCGGTCTTTGCTACGCAGCAAAGATGGCTGCTCGCGCATGCCGCCATGGCTCTGGCCTTCAGGCAAGGCGGCGCAACGTCACCTCGGCTGACGCTTTCCCGGTTTCTCGATGAAGTGGAGCGATATGGCATCGCCAGTCGCAACACTGCCGACGCCTTCATCAAGGAGATGATGCACTATCACTATGCGATGGCCATCGAAAATCCCGATGACCGGCGCGAAAAGCCGCTTATCGTCTCGCCTGCGCCCCTCGACATGTTGCATCGCTGGCTTTCGACGCACCTCACCACGCTTGATGCCATCGATCACGGCCTACGGTTGGAAAGCCTCAAAACGGTTCCCATGGCCTTCGCTGCGATTGAGATCGAGGTGGCGTCCAGTTTCATGACCGCCATAGGCATGCGGGAGCCGGAGGGCGCCGTCTCGCTTTTCACCTGGTTCAACAATGGCGGGATCGTCATGGATTGGTTGATCACCTGCATCACGGGTCAATCCACGGACCAGCAGACCTATATCACGTCCATAACCTCGATTTCCGAGATCGCTGATTGGATTCACATCTCGCGCACTCATCTCACCCGCAAGTTGCGCGAAGCCGAGACTATGGGAAGCATGGGCTGGAGCGGCAAGCGGGGCGGGTCGCCCATGTGGGTTTCAGCCGGATTTGTCGACGAGGTCATCAGCTACCAGGCCGCAAAACTCGCTATCATCGATGCCGCCTGCGAGCGCGCCTTCAACCGCTAAAGACGTGCCGGTCCCGACGCATCGGGGTGGCGCTCAAGGATAGCGCACCGATCAATCCAGTCGGTACCGACAAAACCACAAACATCTGCCCCGCCGCTAGTCCGGTCATCGGAAAGACGAAAATGGTGACGCCGCCGAGGCACATGGCAAAGCCGCTCAGTGTGTGGCTGATGCCCACAAATCGTGCCCGTTCTTCTGCTTGCGTCAGGCGCTGGATTGCCGCCGTCAGCGGCACAAGGAAAAATCCGGCTCCTGCAGATGTCAGCGTCAAATCGTTCGATACCCGCGCAATGCCCCATAAGTCCCAGCCATGCGGCAACAGTGCCAGGTCGAGCATCGGCAAAATAATCACCGCCAGCATCCCGGCGATCAGAACAGTCGGATTGAACCGACGGATCAATTGGCTTGCCGTCAGCGCCCCAACGGCGACACCGACGGTCGTAACGAGGAAGAGTAGCGAGGCCGTTTGATCCGGCCCGCCTGTCTCCGACACGTAAATCGGCAAGAGTGCTGTCAGCGCTGTTCCCTGAAACCAAAACCAGCACGACCCGATCAGCGGCCAAGTGAGATACGTCGATGCGCTCAATTTCCTGAAGCTGTCGACGAAGTCTCCCGCAAATGCCGCAGTGGCGAGCGAAAGGGCAGGGGCCTTGGGTCCGACCTCCTCAATTCTTTGACTGGCAAACCAACCTAGTGCGGCCAGCGCTGGCGCACCGAAAAGCATCGACCAAAACCCGGCACTATCGAGAGCCAGAAAACTACCGAGCGTCAGGCCCAACATGACGGCCACTGTTCCGGTCGCGCTCATCCACCCATTCGCGTTAAGCAGCCGGTCTTCACCGGCCAATTCGGGCAATATGGCAAACTTGGCCGGACCCAGAAGTGCCGCCTGGATTCCGGCAAACAGTAAAACAACGAGAATCAGCAGGGTGTTCCCGGTCGCAAACCCGATCGCCCCAGCAGAAACGATCAGCACATCCAAACCCATCATCGCCCGCACCAGGGCAGTCTTGGAGTACCGGTCGGCCAACCGTCCGGCCGGAAGCGACAACAGCACATAGGGCAAGACGATCACGACTGTGCTGATGGCAATCAGCGCCTCATTGCCGAGGCCAAACGCAGTCAGCCCGCGAAACGTTAGGAGCGCCAGCATCGCGGAGCGGAGTAGGCTGTGGTTGAAGGTGCTCAGTGCCTGCGCAAAGACCAATGCCGGCAAACTGAAATCCGCCTTTTGGGCTTGTGCCAAAGCCATGAACGCCGTCCCCTCCGACCCGCCGCACCCTATATCCTCCTAATTGCACATGAGAAGTGGCCTTCATCCGCCGATTTCCGCCTGTCAAACGCCCATCCAATTTGCATTCCGGGGGTAGCGTGCTAAACACGCGCGAAATTGCGTGAGACCCAGAGACCGCCATGGCCGAGGACAATATTTTCCGTGAAGTTGACGAGGAGCTCCGCTCCGATCGCATGCGCGCGCTTTGGCGTCGCATTGCGCCTTTCGTCATCGGCGCGGCCGTGGCCATTGTGGCCATTGTGGCGGTAAACGAAGGTTGGGCTTGGTACAGCAACAGCAAGTCCGCCCAGTCGTCCCAGGAGCTTTACGCAGCGCTCGACAGCGCCAACAAGGATGACCTGCCTGCGGCCCAAGCCGAGCTCGATACGCTCGCTGCCAATGGCAGCGGTGGCTATCCGGTGCTGGCCGAATTTGCCAAAGCCTCGCTTCTCGCCAAGAGCGGCGATAGCGCTGGCGCGGTGGCCGCTTACGATACGCTCGCCAATGATCAGTCCAATGTGCGCCTGCGCGAACTGGCATTGCTTCAGGCGGCCAGCATCCTCGTCGATACCGGCACGCTCGCCGATGTCGAAACCCGCGTTGGCTCCATCGCAACTGACGACAATCCGATGCGCCGCGTTGCGCGCGAGCTGATCGGGCTCGCCCAGTTCAAGGCCGGCGACAACGAAGCGGCCAAGGCCAGCTTTGAAGCCGTGCTGAACGACCCGCTGGCCCAGGACGGCATCCGCAACCGCGTTGCCTACTATCTCGCAGCCATGACCTCCAATGGCGCGATTGCACCAGAGGCGCCTGCCGACGCGAGCACCGCAGCCGATGCGGTCGATTCGATCATCCAGGGCGACGAAGTCGCGGCACCAGCTTCCGATGCTGCTCCAGCCGAAGCAACCACGCCTGCGGAAACCACGACCCCTGACGCGCCAGCGACGACGACCACACCCGCTGCCGAAACGCCGGCCGCTGAGCCTGCAGCGCCTGCTGCCGGTACGACAACTCCGCCGGCAACGCAGTAAACTGAACCAATCGAGGAGCGGCCATGACGGTCACCGTAGCCATTGTCGGCCGCCCCAATGTCGGCAAGTCGACCCTGTTCAATCGCCTGGTCGGCCGCAAGATCGCGCTGGTCGATGACACGCCCGGCGTGACCCGCGACCGTCGCGAAGCCGAGGGCCATATCGCCGACCTGACATTCAAGGTCCTTGATACGGCAGGCTATGAGGACGTCAAGGACGGCTCGCTCGAAGACCGCATGCGCCAGCAGACCGAGCTCGCCATCCGCGACGCAGACGTCATCCTGTTCATGATCGACGCGCGCGCTGGCGTTGTGCCGCTCGACGAGCGCTTTGCCCAGGTTCTGCGCAAGGCCGGCAAGGACGTGCACCTCGTCGGCAACAAGGCCGAAAGCAAATCTGCCGAGCATGGCTTGGTCGAAGCTTTCAAGCTCGGCTTCGGCGAACCGATCGCCCTGTCGGCCGAGCATGGCCTCGGGCTGTCCGAACTCTATTCCATCGTTTCGGCCGCCATCGACACAGCTGCGGAAAAGAAGGCCGCGGAAGCTGCGAGTGAGTTCGACGGCGATCTCGACGAACTGCCCGAAGTCGATGTCGATATCACGCCCGATATGCTGGAAGGCGAAGGCGAAGAAGCGACCCTCCGCTGGAATCCACGCCGCTATCTCAACGTCGCCATTGTCGGCCGGCCGAACGCGGGGAAGTCGACCCTCGTCAACCGGATGGTTGGGGAAGATCGCGTCCTCGTTGGTCCCGAGGCTGGCATCACGCGCGATTCCATTCTCGTGCCTTGGGAGTGGGAAGGCCGCGCCATCAACCTCGTTGATACCGCCGGTATTCGCCGCCGTGCCCGCGTCACCGAAAAGCTCGAAAAGTTGGCGGTGGGCGATAGCCTTCGCTCCATCCAATATGCCGAAGTCGTCGTCCTGCTGCTCGACGCGACCATTCCGTTCGAAAAGCAGGATCTGGCGCTCGCCGATCTCGTCGAGCGCGAAGGCCGTTCCATGGTCATTGCCCTCAACAAGTGGGACCTGATCGAGGACAAGAACGCCAAGCTCGCGGAGCTCCGCGCGGAATGCGAACGTCTGCTGCCGCAGCTTCGCGGTATTCCGCTTGTGACGCTCTCCGGCCTCACCGGGCGCAACATCGATAAGCTGATGCAGGCGGTCTTCGATGTCGAGCGCACCTGGAATGCGCACGTTTCGACCGCCAAGCTCAATCGCTGGCTCATCGCCATGACCGAGAGCCATCCGCCTCCGGCCGTCTCGGGTCGCCGGCTCAAAATGCGCTACATGACGCAGGCGAAAACCAGGCCTCCGAGCTTCATCGTCTTCGCGTCGCGCCCCGATGTCGTGCCGATGTCCTACCAGCGCTATCTGATCAATGGTCTGCGCCAGTCCTTTGATATGCCCGGAACCCCGATCCGCCTCTGGCTCCGCGGCGGCAAGAACCCATACGCCAATAAGGACTGAGGCGCCGGTTTACCGCGCCTCTTGCTTTGCGTGGCTCACTCCCACGCACGCTGGGGAGACATTCCTCCCCAGCAAATGCGTCCATTGGCCTATTCACATTGCCGGGGCTTGCCCTATAGTGGACGGGTCGTAGCACCCCGCCATTGGTCGCGGCGTGTCAACATTGCACTTTGTTGCTTACAGAAATCCTCATCGTCGTCGTTCTGATTCTCGTGAACGGCGCCTTGGCCATGTCAGAACTGGCCGTCGTCTCTTCCCGTCCCGCGCGTCTAAAAGTCCTTGCCGATCAAGGAAACAAAGGTGCAGCCACCGCCATCAGGCTTGCCGAAGATCCGGGCAAATTCCTTTCATCCGTGCAGATCGGCATTACCCTCGTTGGTATTTTGTCAGGTGCCTTTTCGGGTGCCACGCTCGGCTCGCGCCTCAGCGTCTGGCTAGCTGAAATCGGCTTGCCGGCCAATATCGCCGATGTCGGCGGCGTCGGTCTCGTCGTCGTCCTGATCACCTATGGTTCGCTGATTCTCGGCGAATTGGTGCCAAAGCAAATCGCCTTGCGTAACCCCGAAAATGTGGCCTCCTATGTGGCCCAGCCGATGGCGATCGTCGCTCTCGTCGGCTCGCCCATCGTCTGGCTGCTTGATGTCTCGGGCAAGCTGGTTCTGCGTCTTCTCGGCCAGAGTGGCCAAAACGAAGAGCAGGTCACCGAGGAAGAAGTCCGGACGATCCTCGCTGAAGCCACCAGTGCGGGCGTTTTCGAAACCGAAGAGCACTCGATGCTCTCGGGCGTCATGCGGCTTGCCGATCGCTCGGCGCGCGGCCTGATGACCCCGCGTCTGGACGTCGTTTCGATCGATGTCGAGGACAGCTTTGAGGAAAACCTCAAGATCATCCTCAACACCTCGCATTCCCAGGTCTTGGTTCAGGAAGGCAATGCCGATTCCATCCTCGGCGTTCTCGCGCTTGCAGATCTGCTTCCCGCTCTCGCTACTGGTCAGCAGCCGGACCTGCGCAAGCTCGTTAAATCGCTGCCAGTGATTATGGAGCATGCCGACGCTCTCGACGTGGTCGAGGCGATCCGCCAGGCGCCGGTGAAAATGGTTCTGGTTGTCGACGAATACGGCCACTTCGAAGGCATCGTCACCTTTGGCGATGTGCTCGAAGTGATCACCGGCGTCTACAACGAAGAGCCAGGCGACGATCCCGCCATTTTGCAGCGTCAGGATGGCTCGTGGTTGGTCGCTGGCTGGATGCCGGTCGACGACTTCTCGGAGCGGTTCAAGATCACCGTCCCAAAGGATGCGCGCTACGAAACCGTGGCCGGCTATATCCTTGCCTGCCTCAACCATCTTCCCGCGACGGGCGAGACATTCGATCGCGATGGCTGGCATTTTGAGGTCATCGACCTCGATGGTCGCCGCATCGATAAGGTTCTGATCTCAAAATTGGCAGATGTCGAAGCTGCCTAAAAACAAAGGCCCCGGAGCGATCCGGGGCCTTTTTGTTTTACTGGACCTATCGGCCTCAAAGGTCCTCGAACATATCCGTCGCGACATTGAACACGCGTCCATTCTCCGTGACGCGATCGCTCAAGAGGTCGATCAGCTTTGGCGCGATGTCTGCAGGCTGCGGCAGCGTTTCGGGATCTTCTCCCGGCATCGCCTTGGCCCGCATCGCTGTGCGCACCGCGCCGGGATAGAAAATGTTGGTCTTGACCTCGGTATTGCTCAACTCGCCGGCATAGGATTTGACCATGGCGTCGAGTGCCGCCTTGCTCGCGGCATAGAGGCCCCAGAAGGGGCGGGCAGACCGCGCCGCGCTCGACGAGACGAATACCGCGCGCCCAGCCGTCGCCTGGCGCAAAAGCAGGTCGAGCGAGCGCAACAGGCGGAAGTTCGAGGTGACGTTCAGCGCCATCACCTTTTCGAATTCGTCAGGCTTCAGATGCGCAACCGGGCTCAGTGTCCCAAGCATGCCAGCATTGGCAATGAGCCCATCGAGATGCCCCCAGCGCTCGAATATTGCCGCGCCGAGGCGGTCGATCGCGTCACCATCCCGCAGGTCGAATGGCACCAAGGTCGAAGAGCCGCCGACTTCCTGGATGGCATCGTCGAGTTCTTCGAGCCCGCCCACGGTGCGGGCAACGGCGATCACATGCGCGCCGCGCTTGGCCGCTTCGAGCGCTGCCGCGTAGCCGATGCCACGCGAAGCGCCGGTGACCAGCACGACCTTGCCGGTCAGTTCGGTATTTTCAGTCATTAACCCGCTTCCTTGAGCAGTGAGACCTGCTTGGGATTGTTCGACGAATGACCGTGCAGATCGGTCAGGATAGTGGGGTAATCGCCCGTGAAATAATGATCGGTAAATTGCGGCGCCTGCGCATTGCGCTTTTCCCCGCCCACGGCTTCATAGAGGCCGTCGATGGTGAGAAAAGCCAGCGAATCCGCGCCGATGTACCGGCACATGGCGTCGATGTCATGATACTGGTTGGCCAGCAGCTTTTCCGGGTCCGGCGTATCGATCCCGTAATAGTCGGAGTGGAAAATCATCGGGCTCGCGACGCGGATATGCACTTCCGTCGCGCCGGCATCACGGATCATCTGCACGATCTTGATCGAGGTCGTGCCGCGCACGATGGAATCGTCGATCAGCACCACGCGCTTGCCGGCAATCTCGGCACGATTGGCCGAGTGCTTCAGGCGCACGCCAAAGGCGCGGATCTGCTGCGTCGGCTCGATGAAGGTGCGGCCCACATAGTGGTTGCGGATAATCCCGAGCTCGAACGGAATGCCGCTCTGCTGCGCAAAGCCGATTGCCGCCGGCGTGCCGCCATCGGGCACCGGCACCACCACATCGGCCTCGACAGGCGCTTCCTTAGCAAGGTTCATGCCCGCGCGCTTGCGCGCCGTATAGACGCTGCGGCCCGAAACAACCGAGTCAGGACGGGCAAAGTACACATATTCAAAGAGGCAGGGACGCTCGGGTGTATTGCGTGCTGGCTTCCGCTCTTCGATGCTGATCGAACCGTCTGGTTGGATCTCGCAGATGATCACTTCACCATTTTCAACGTCGCGGATATATTTCGCGCCGATGATGTCGAGGGCGCAGGTTTCCGAGCAGAAGATCGGCTTGCCGTCGAGTTCGCCCATCACCAGCGGACGGATACCCACCGGGTCGCGCGCCGCGATCAACTTGGTGCGCGTCAGCGCCACCATGGCATAGCCGCCTTCCATCTGCCGGATGGCGTCGATGAAGCGGTCGGTGGTCGAAGAGTGCCGCGAGCGGGCGATCAGGTGCAACACGACTTCGGTGTCCGAGGTCGATTGGCAGATGGCACCGGTCGCAATGATCTGCTTGCGCAGCGTCAGGCCATTTGTGAAATTGCCATTATGCGCAATCGCAATGCCGCCGACTTCCAGCTCGGCAAACAGCGGCTGCACATTGCGCAGCGCCACTTCGCCGGTCGTCGAATAGCGCGTATGGCCGATGGACATCGTGCCAGGCAGTTTGGCGAGCACGGCCGGGTCGGTGTAGTGGTCGCCCACCAGACCCATGCGCTTTTCCTGGTAGAACTGGCGCCCGTCGAAGCTGACGATCCCCGCCGCTTCCTGGCCGCGGTGCTGCAGGGCGTGAAGCCCCAGCGCCGTCAGCGTCGAAGCATCGCTATGCCCCAAAATGCCAAACACGCCGCACTCTTCATGCAGCGTGTCGCTTTCAAGATCGAAATCGTCGTCGCTCGGGTGGGTCACCGAACTTCTCCATGAACTTTAGGCTCACCCTCCGCTGGCCTGCGGACAGTGATGGTTTCTGGTTCACGCCAATAGCGCATTTGCCTGCCCACCACCAATGACAGATTTGGGGGTTGGGCCTGATGTGGACGAAGACGCCCGCTTCAGATCAAGTCTGGGTTTCGCCGGCAACCGGAGCGTCGGTCGGGTCGACGGTGCCGTCGATGGTCGGATCGACAGGAACGGTTTCCTGCGGCGTGGTCTGGGCTTCAGGATCGGCGGTCAGATCGGCGCCGCCACCCTTGATGACATCATTGACCTGCTGCTCAAGCCCTTCAGGCAGCATCGAGATCAGCGTCGTGCCCATATTCTGGAGCTGCGGCAGCGACTGCGAATTACGCGCCCATTCCGGCAGGTTGGTGCCGAGGAGCCACGTACCGAAAATGGTGATGACGATGGCAATCAGAATGCCGCGCAGCACGCCGAACACAAAGCCGAGGGTCCGGTCGATCGGCCCAATGCGGCTATCGACCACGAAATCGGCGATGCGCATAGTAAGCAGGTGCAGCACGATGAGCGAGACGATGAAGCTCACCACCACGGTTGCAATATTGGCCACGATCTCTTCAGCGATATACTGCTGCGCGATATCGGGATGGTAGAGATACATATAGATGGCAATGGCGGCAGAGCCGGCCCACGTTGCCAGCGAAAGCACTTCGCGCGTCAGGCCTCGGGCGGTCGCCAGGATCGCCGAGATCAAAACCAAGACACCCACACCAACGTCGAACGCTGTCAGCATATGTTTTGCCTGTCTCCAGTTGCCGCCTTGGCCTGTTGCGGGACCATTAGCGGCTTTGTGCTCCCGTGCCAAGGCCAACAGGGGCGCAAGCACGTGATCTTTCAGAGTTTCTTAACATCTGTGCTGATGCGTCAGGTTCAAATCATCGCTCGTCAACACCGCGCGCACTGTCTGACCTAAAAAAGCGGCACGATTGCAGCGACCGTAAGCGCCGCATCCATCGGCCTGGAGACAAAGGCGGTGCTGGCCGCTTGGCGGCGGAATCGAGGATGTAGTGCTGCCAATTCACCCAATCACATAGGTCTTAGCAACTAGTTACCTGGTTGGTTTGCTTGCCTCCCCTTTTCTCGCATTTGTCATGGGCGGAATGCGCAAGGGCAGGGTGGTTTGAAGCGCCCCTCTGCCTGCTGCGCCTCAAAAAGATCCCCAGTGACCCTGCAGTCCCCTCGTAGGTCACTGGGAATTTTGAGCGCGCCGATATCTGCGGTTCAAATCCGGTCGCGCCGCAAACGCATGTTTTTTCAAATGCCGGCGGCAGGAGCCGCCTGCAGCAGCATCAGAAAAAGAGCCTGCACAATGAGATTGACGATCAAGGCAAAGCTGGCCGCGACTTTCACCGCGGTCATGGTGCTTTCCGCCGGCGGCATGTTCTACGCCATCCAAAACCTTGGCACCCTCAACGACAAGATTGACACCATCGTCACCGGCCCCGTCGAGCGTTCGCTTTCCGTGCGCAAGATCCAGGCCGATCTCGCGACCGCGGCGTCCAACATGCGGCAGATGATCATCTCGAGCGACGATGCCGAGATTGCTGCGATGGCGCGTTCGGTCAGCGAGATGCTGGCGGGGGCAAGCGTCACGGCCGATCAGCTCAAGGGCACGTTCTCCGTTGCGGCCAACAACGAAAGCATCGAACAGATCTCCAATCTTCTTGGATCTTACCGCTCTGCGACTGCCGACGTTGCTGACGAGGCCAGCAAGAACAGCAATGCTCGGGCCTATGAGATGACAACCGGCGTCATCACCGAAGCCAACCGGAGCCTCGAGGAAAAGCTGAGCGCCCTGTCCGATGCGGCTCGCCGCCGTCTGATGGCGGGAGATCCCTCTGCGACGGACGCCTACATCGGCGTCACGCAGCTTGAGGCCTTGGTATCCAAGGCCTACCGTCAACACCGCAACCTGCTCTTGTCCGACGAGAACCCGACCGAGCAGGACAAATATCAGGCCGACTTTACCGAAACGACCGCAAAGGCCGGCGCCGAAGCCGATCGGCTAACTCGTGTACTATCCTCCGCCGAAGCAAGGGACGCCAACGCCATCGCCTCGGAAATGCAAGCGTTCTTCGCTAGCATGCAGACCGTCAATGACATTTCGCTCCAGCGCGGCACCTATCAAGCGACCGAAATTGCCTCAAAGCAGGCCGCTCCCCTGCGTGCGGAGATCACCAAACTCGTGGACGCCATCGTCGCCGCCAGCGTCGAAAACCTCGCCGAGCAAAATGCCGCGGCAACGACGCTCTACGAGCAAGGCCGCCTGTTGCTGCTCGCCATCCTCGCTGGCTCGTCAATTATTGCCGCTCTTGCCGCGACCCTCATCGTCACATCGATCTCGCGATCTTTGAATACCGTGGTCCAGCTTGCCAATGATGTTGCAGGCGGCGATCTCAATGCGTCTGCCGCTACCAAGGGCGATGATGAACTCAGCGACCTCGTAAAAGTGCTCAACGCCATGACCGGCAAGCTACGCGACGTCGTCTCGGAAGTGACGGCCGCAACCCGCAACGTAGCTTCCGGCAGCCAGGAAATGTCGGCCACGGCCGAGCAGTTGAGCCAGGGCGCGACCGAGCAGGCCTCGTCGACCGAGGAAGCCTCGGCATCGATGGAAGAAATGACGGCGACCATCAAGCAGTCGGCCGACAACGCGACGCAAACCGAACGCATCGCCCGCCAGTCCGCCGCCGATGCCCTTCTGTCGGGTCAGGCGGTCAACAACGCGGTTTCCGCCATGCAGACGATCGCGGAGAAGATCATGGTCGTGCAGGAAATCGCCCGGCAAACCGACCTTCTCGCGCTGAACGCCGCCGTCGAAGCCGCTCGTGCCGGCGAACATGGTCGCGGCTTTGCCGTAGTCGCCTCCGAAGTGCGCAAGCTCGCCGAACGCTCACAATCCGCTGCCGCCGAAATCTCGACGCTCTCTGCGACCACCGTCAAAGCGGCCCGCTCCGCCGGCGACATGCTCGAAAAGCTCGTCCCCGATATCCAGCGCACCGCCGAACTGGTGGAAGAAATCTCTGCTGGCAGCCGCGAGCAGAATGCCGGCGCATCCCAGATCAACACCGCCATTCAGCAGCTCGACAAGGTCACCCAACAGAACACCTCGGCAGCCGAGGAAATGTCTTCAACTGCCGAAGAGCTCGCGAGCCAGGCCGAGCAACTCCAGGCGGCCATCAGCTACTTCCGCGTCGATGGTGACGCCGCCCCGGCGCTACGTGTCGCGGCCGAAACGCCGATGAAGCGTGATCTCCGCTCCGCCGTCATGGCCTCTGCGCCGCACTTTTCAAAACCAGGCAAGTCGAGGCCACTGTCGGGCGGTTTTGACCTCGACCTTGATGACGGCAATGACAGTCTCGACGGCGATTTCATGCGCCGCGGTGCGGCGTAACCTAAACGACGGCGCCTCGATCCGGGGCGCCGTCGCCCACATGCAAAGCTAGTCCGTGGTTCGCGTCTGGGGGAGGCGAACCGCCCCGGAGATCTCAAGTGCAGTTCGCTCAACCAACGAGTTTCAGCCCGCAAGCGACCGTCGACCAGCTTTCACACCGGGACTTCACCCGCATAGTCGATCTCATTGGCGCCGAAATCGGCGTGCGGCTGCATTCCACCAAACAATCCATGGTCGAAGCGCGTCTGCGCCGGAGGCTGCGCGATTTGCAAATGACGAGCTTTGCCGAATATAGCGATCTTCTCTTTCGCCGCGCAGGGCTCGAAACGGAACTGCCGCATCTCGTCAACGTCCTGACCACCAACAAGACCGACTTCTTCCGCGAGCCGCAACACTTCGACCTGCTCCGCTCAACGATCGTCAAAGACCTTCTGGCCTCGCGTCGAATGGAGCGGCTACCCACCATCAAGGTCTGGAGCGCGGCCTGTTCGACTGGCGCTGAAGCCTACACGACCGCCATGGTGCTTGCCAACATGGCCGAAAAGACTGGCGCTTTCCGCTATTCGATCCTTGGCACCGATGTCTCGACCGAAGTGCTCCAGCAAGCCCGCATCGGCATCTACCCGACCCAGCAGATCGCGCCTGTCCCGCAAGACATGCAGTTCAAATATCTGCTCTGGTCGCGCCGCGAGGCCCAGCCGTCCGAGGTTCGCATCGTCCCCGAACTGCGACGCCACACCAATTTCAATTATCTCAACCTGATGGACCAGCACTACCCGGTCGATCGGGACGTCGACGTCATCTTCCTGCGCAATGTCCTCATTTACTTCAGCAAGGACGACCAGGCCAAGGTCATCGACAAGCTCGTGTCCCACCTGCGCCCCGGCGGCTATCTCCTCCTCGGACATTCAGAGCCGATGGCCGGCAAATGCGAAGCCGTGCGCCAGGTCGCGACGGCCACTTTCCAAAAGATCTAGAGGCGCCCGTTCAGCCGCCGCGAGCGCCCGCGTCGGTAAGAAGCGCCACAGCCTGCAGTTTCGTCGCAACGCCTAGGATCTTGTAAATCCGCGCCAGATGATAGGACACCGCCGACGTACTGAGTTCGAGAATTGCCGCGATATCGCTATTCGACTTGCCCGCCGCCGCCCATTTTAGGATCTCGTGCTGCGTCTCGGAGAGATTGAGCGTCGCTGCCGCCGGTCCGGGATCAGCCGCCGCCTCTGCATAGGCCAGACTATCAAGCCGCAACAGGGTTATGGTCGCGAGAATAATGACTTGCGCGACCAAGTCCTCGACCAGCGGATGCCCGGATTCGGCGCCAACCACCAGTTTGTAGGGCTGTCCGTTAAAATCCGTCAGCGAGGCAAACGCACCCGTCTTGATGCCATGCGCCAGCAGCACCGAGATGAAGCTATCTTCCCGGTGACCCGCAAGGGTCACATCGTTCCAGGTGAAACTCATGCCGGCGGGCGGAAGCTGCGCGGCAAACCCGCTATCCACCCTCGTCTTCTCGTGAAATTTCAGCCGCACCGTTTCCGGCCAATTGCTGACGAGAACCTCGTAGCCAACCTCTGCCATGTTCATGGCGATGGAAAGATTGGACCAGTTAAAGCCCAGCTCCGCCATCGAAAGCTGGAAATTGGCGAGGAGCGCCGCCTTGTCCTCGCTCTGCCGGATGCGATCGACAAGCAGGATCATCATGAACATTGGTAGGCCTAGCTTTTGGCCCGAAGCTACTCGGGCACATAGAATTTGGGGCCTCCGCTTATGGTCTGGAGTCAGACCGTGCGCAACAATAACCTAGGTTTGTCTGAACTAATAAACAGGGATAATTGGCGGTTCGAAATTCCCAGATTTCCAAAGCGCTATAGATGCCTCCCCGCCACCCAAAGTCGTTCAAAAATCTGTGATCTTGAGTTCTATAGTCAACTCGCTCCGACCTTCGCTGCAAAGTCATACGACTTCTTCGGTGTTTAAGGCGGGCATCTTGCGCAGCTGAGCACTTCACCGAGTACTAGACAGCGCTGTTCTCCGCTCACCAGCCCTCTGGCTCAGCCACCGGCTTCTTCCCGTTCGCCGCAATCCGGCTGACCATTTCCGATAGCTGGGTAAATTCGTTGACCGCAAAATCTCCGGCGCGATCGACGGTGTTCATTCGTCCGGTCATCACCGACTGGAAGCCCAGCTTCTGTGCTTCGCGTAGTCTCAGCCCCGCATGCACCACTGGCCGCACGCCGCCGGCGAGCGAAATTTCCCCAAAATAGACGGCCTCCTTGGGCAAGGGCGATCCAGTCAGCGAGGAAATCAGCGCCGCCGCCACGGCCAGATCTGCGGCCGGCTCATTGATTTTTAGCCCGCCCGCGACATTGAGATAAATATCGTTCGCCCCGATGCGAACACCACAGCGCGTCTCGAGCACGGCCAGCACCATCGACAGCCGTGACGAATCCCATCCGACCACAGCACGTCGCGGCGTACCAAGCGGGGAAGGGGCCACCAGCGCCTGAATTTCGATGAGGATCGGGCGCGTTCCCTCCATGCCGGCGAACACCGCCGAGCCCGCCGCGTCCTGATCGCGCTGATCGAGAAACAGCGCCGAAGGATTGGCCACCTGCTCGAGCCCGCGCTCGGTCATGGCAAAAACGCCGATCTCGTCCGTCGCGCCATAACGGTTTTTTACGCCGCGCAAAATACGGAAGGTGTGGCTCGAATCCCCTTCGAAATAGAGCACGGCATCGACCATATGCTCGACGACGCGCGGCCCTGCGATCTGCCCGTCCTTGGTCACGTGACCCACCAAAACGACGGCCGCGCCAGTCTTCTTCGCCAGCCGCGTCAACGCCTGGGCGGAGGTCCGCACCTGCGTTACCGTCCCCGGGGCGCTTTCGACCCGATCGGTCCAAAGCGTCTGGATGGAATCGATGATGACGAGATCCGGTGGCGGTCCGTTTTCGAGCGTCGCCAGAATGATCTCGACATTGGTCTCGGCCGCGAGCAGCACGCTGGCCTCGCCCAATCCCAGCCGCTGCGCGCGCAAACGCACCTGCGCAATCGCCTCTTCGCCCGAAACATAGATGACGCGCTTGCCGCGATTGGCCAAAGCTGCTGCCGATTGCAGCAGCAGCGTCGACTTCCCGATACCCGGGTCGCCGCCCACCAAGAGGGCCGAGCCTTTGACAAAGCCCCCGCCGGTCACGCGGTCGAGCTCCGAGATGCCGGTGACGACCCGCGCCGCGCCTTCGGTTTCGCCGGCGAGGGGCAGCAGGTTCGTTGGCCGCCCGCCCGATTTCGCTGCCTTCGGCCCCGCGCCAATCCCGCTGTCGATCAGCTCCTCGACAATGGTGTTCCACTCGCCGCAGGCATCGCACCGCCCCTGCCAACGGGTCGAGACCGCGCCACAGGCCTGGCAGACGAAATTGGATTTGAGTTTGGCCAAGGCTAGACTTTCTCTCGTAGACGGCACCGCTCCGCGATGCGTCGGACGCTGTTCCAGTTGCGCACGGTATTGGTCCCGCAACGCTTGTCGATGAGCCGCATCAGCCGCGCCGATTGCGCGACACTAGGCCCAAAATCGATGACGAGATGCCGCTGGAGCACGTGGATCTTCTCCGGCCCGTCATGGCCTTCGAGCCAGCCGAGATGCGGCTCGTCTGCTGCAAATAAATAGACCCCGGTCTGATCCGCCCGCTCCGCCGCTGCTTCGATAGGATTGGCCGCCATCAACGCATTGAGCAGTTCCGGCCGCCGCACGATCGGCACCACGTTTTCGCTAAGCCCAAACCCGCGCAGCACAGCCGTCATCTTTTCGACAGCCGCCACATCGGAGCCGTCAAACTCCGCCAGCATATTGCCAGTATTGACCAGCGTTTCCGGCGCAAGGAATCCGGCAGCCTCCGACGCCGCGCGCCATTGGGTCATGGACATGAGCTTATGCGTTACCGGCCCGATGGCTCGCAGAAGAATTGCCAAAGTCCTTGTCTGTCCAGCCATCTCGCCCGCCGCTCGCTGCCGCGACACTAGCAAGCGATATCAAGCACGACAAGAACAAATAGAGAACTGAACGCTATTCCTGCAGATAACCATTGCCCACATAATTGCGCGAATATCGCCCCTTGAGCGAGGTCAACATTTCATAGCCGATCGTGCCTGCAACATCTGCCTGATCGTCTACGCTGATATTGGGGCCGAATATTTCGACGCCCTCGCCGGGCTTGGGAATATCGGGCCCAAGCTCGGTGATATCGACGATGGTCAGGTCCATCGAAATCTTGCCGAGGATCGGGCAGAGTTTGCCGCGTACGAACACCTTGCCGCCCGGCCGCGTATTGTTGGACGAGAGACTGCGCTGAAATCCATCGGCGTAGCCATGGCCGATCACAGCCAAGCGGCTGTCGCGCGAGAGGGAATAGGCAGCGCCATAGCCGACGGTCTCGCCCGTCCGCGCTTCGCGTACCTGCAGGATTGGCGCATGCAGCGTGACCACATTGGCCATCGGGTTTTTGCGCCCGATGACGGCGCGGCCGCCATAGAGCGCAATCCCGGGTCGGACCATCTGGAAATGATAATCGCGCCCCGTCATCAGCCCTGCCGAATTGGCGAGCGAGGCGGGGATCCCCGGAAACTGGTTGAGCACCGAACTGAACAGCGCGAGTTGCGTGCGGTTTTTCTCGTGGTTGGGCACATCGGCGCAGGCGAGGTGGCTCATGACCATCTGCGGCGCATAGCCAAGCCGCGAAATGCGTTCACGCACCGCGACCGACTCGTTGAGCCGGAAACCCAGCCGGTTCATGCCGGTGTCGAAGTGGAAGGCGCTCGGATAGCCCTCGTTCCGCTCGACGCATTTGGCGAGCCACTCTTCGAGCATCTCCATCGAGGAAATGACCGGCATCAGGTTCTGTCGGATATAAAAGTTCGCCGCGCCGGGATAGAGCCCGTCCAGCACAAAAATATGCGCTTCGGGGAGGGATGTGCGCACCGCAGCGCCTTCGTCCGGTGTCGCGACAAAGAAGAACCGCGCGCCGGCCGCATAAAGCGCCGTTGCGGCCATTTCAATCCCGGTACCATAGGCATCGGCCTTTACCACGGCAGCCGTCAGCGCGCCCTGGCTCACCTTGTCGAGTGCGCGCCAGTTTCGGGCGAGTGCCCCCAGGTCGACAGTCAATTGGCCTCCAAGGCCAGACGTCAGCTTCATGCCTATTCCATGCGTTCGGGCAGGTAGTCTGCCCTTGCGAGATTTCCAAAGCGGGTGAACTGGGCTTCAAAGCTCAATTGCACAGTGCCGGTGGGGCCGTGGCGCTGCTTGGCAATGATGACTTCCGCCTTGCCGTGCACCTGCTCCATTTCCCCTTGCCAGGTGATGTGCTCTGGCGTGCCCTCTTTGGGTTCCTTGTTCTTCAGATAGTACTCTTCGCGGTAAACGAACATCACCACGTCGGCGTCCTGCTCGATAGAACCCGATTCGCGCAAATCTGCTAGCTGAGGATGTTTATCGTCGCGCGCTTCGACCTGACGGGAAAGCTGGGAGAGCGCGATGACGGGCACTTCCAGTTCCTTGGCCAGCGCCTTCAGCGTCGTCGTGATTTCGGTCAGTTCCTGCACGCGGTTCTGGCTCGATGCCTTCGATGAGCCCGAAAGCAGCTGGAGATAGTCGACGATCAGGAGGTCGAGCCCCTTCTGCCGCTTCAGTCGTCGCGCGCGCGCCGCAAGCTGCGCCACCGAAATGCCGCCCGTGTCGTCGATATAGAGCGGCACCTTGCTCATCATATTGGACACATCGACCAGCTTGGAAAATTGGCTGTCGTGGATGCGGCCGCGGCGAATGTCCGACGATGAAATCTCTGCCTGTTCGGCGAGAATACGCGTCGCGAGCTGTTCCGAACTCATTTCGAGGCTGAAGAAGCCCACGACGCCGCCATCGACGGTCTTGTTGTGGCCTTCGGGCGTCACTTCTCCGCGCCAGGCCTTGGCGACGTTATAGGCGATATTGGTCACGAGCGACGTCTTGCCCATGGCGGGGCGGCCAGCGATGATGATCAAGTCCGAGCGCTGCAAACCACCCATCTGCCGGTCGAGATCGTGCAGTGCCGTTGCGACGCCCGAAAGTCCGCCATCGCGCTGAAAGGCTTCGCCTGCCATGCGGATGGAGGCGCTGAGCGCGGCGCCAAAAGCCTGGAAGCCGCCATCGTAGCGGCCCTTTTCCGCAAGCTGGAACAGCTCGCCTTCGACTTTTTCGATCTGCTTGGTCGGCGTCATTTCGACTTCCGACTCATAGGCGACCGAAACCATTTCCTCGCCGACGAGGATCAGGTTGCGGCGGATCGCGAGGTCGTAGATCGCCTGGCCATAGTCGCCCGCATTGATGACCGTGGTCGCTTCCGCCGCCAGACGCGCCAGATATTGCGACATCGTCATTTCGGGCAGAAGCTGATCGGGCAGGTGGGTCTTGATGGTCGTCGGATCAGCCGACTTGCCGGCGCGGATTACCTTGCTGGTGATGTCATAGATATCGCGGTGAACCGGCTCGTAAAAATGCTCCGGCTCGAGAAAATCCGAGACGCGATAAAAGGCTTCGTTGTTGATGAGGATAGCGCCCAACAGCGCCTGCTCGGCCTCCACATTGTGGGGCGCTAAGCGAAACGACTTGTCTTCGGCCGGGTGCAGCCGCGCGATCTCAGCCATTGGTGTCCTCGGGTGTGTTAACCTTTCTAACCACGCAAGCGCAGCTAGAGTCTCACATCACCTACGAGGCTAAGGCTTAATAAACTCCGCAGGCTGTGAAGACTGTGAACAACGGGGATTGTAGAGATCTCCAGTGTTGCACACGATCATGGCTGAGTCGGGGCAGGCGCGTCTTCCGCTTCCGGGGCTGTCTCATGCTTCTTCACCTTGCCGGTGGTGAGGCCCCATGGCTTCAGCGCGGCATCGGATCCGGCCCAGTGGATTCGATCGATCCGCCAATCGCCATTATAGAGCAGCTCAGCATCCATCAGGATCGTCGCCGGCTGCCCTCCTTCGACTGTGATGAGGGCCGTCTTTTCACCCGTAGGCTCAACCAGTGCCGGCTCGGCATTTGCAAGGCTAAATGGCATCTCGCCATTGGCATCGGCGTGAAACACGAGATTGTCGAAGATCAACGCGGTGTCGTCGCCGACCTCGGCCAGCTCATCGTCCGAAAGCGTCGCATCGGACAGCAGTGAGCCCTCGACCAAGCCGGTCTCGCCGACGGTGAAATAGCGGCCGGCCGTATAGGCATAATAGCTATCGACAAAGGTGCGCTTGGCTTCGGGCGACAGCATGTAATAAGCGGTCACGAAGTCCTTGGCGTTGAACGCGTCGATAAAGGCTTTGGCCGTTCTCTGCGGCGTGTCCATCGGTAAGCGGTCGACGAAAGTCCGGCCTTCTTGCGCCATGGCCGGCACGCACAAGACTAGCGCTGTCAGCGCGGCTGCAGCAAATCGCATGGTTCTGTCCCCCAGAAGTCATGGCATTATAGGGCCAAGTGCTTGCGCGCCAAAGCTAAAACGCGCGCACCTGCCGATACCACCAATTTTGGTGGCCGCCGCTTAAATCGGCACACCCCATGGTCGCAGCTTGTCCAGCGATCCCACCCAGGAAAGTCGATCCACACGCCATTGGTCGTTGGGCAATTGCACCAGATGAAGCGTGATTCTGTCTGGATCGCCTGATGTCTTCACCGTTGCAATCGTCTCGGCCACTATGCCCGTGTCAGGCTCACTTGGCTCTGTGACGTGACCAACGCCTTCGATCTCAGCACCATCGAGACTGAATGGCATGACGCCCTGCCTCTCCGCTGCGGTCAGCAACCGGTGCATCACCACTGCCGGATCGCGCATCGTGTCGAATGCCAAGGCGTCCGCCCGCTGGACTTGGCGAAATAGCCCCGTTCCCGGCAAATCGGCCTCGTCGAGCCCGGGCAGGAACTGCATCATCATGATGGGCCGCATCGGATCGAGCAGCGCGCGTTTCGCGGCCGGGCTCATGAGCAGATGCGCCTGATAGTAATCTCCTGCAGCGAAAGCATTGACGAACGCTTCCGCCACGTCTTCAGGCGTTTCGGTCGTCAGGGTGTCGAGGATGGTCCGTGGACCCTCGGCCCGTGTCGCCCCTTCGACCGGCGCACTCTCGCCTGCGTCCCATGGTTTGCCTTCAGCCGAACCCTCCCAGGTGATCTCGTCCACCCGCCAATCGCCCCATTCGGTCTTTTCAAGCGATAGTTTGAGCGGGCTTGGCCCCTTGCTCACGGCAACTTCTGCCATTCCCTCGGCGTCGCCTTCGGTAATCGACATCACCTCGGCATCTTCGAAGGTGAATGGCGCATGGCCCGAGACCAGTGCCCCTTGCATGAGATCGTCGAAAATCTGCGCGCCTTCGGTCAGGTCCTCCTGCAGCACCGCCGGCAGTGTGCGGTCGCCGATCACCGAGCCTTCCATTTTGAACGGGTCTGTTCCCGGCAAGAGTTTGCCGAACTGCAGCGACGCCAGCGTCTGATAGGTCCCGTCCTTGGCTTCGGGCGAAAGGTAATAATAGGCCGAGAAGAAATCCTGCGCTTCCATCGCATCGACAAAGCTCTCGACCGCTTCGGTCGCCGTTGCCTGGTTGAGACTATCGATGAAGCTGACGGTTTTGGTTTTCTGCGCGAGGGCAGGGGACGCGGCCACGAGAAGGGCGGTCAAAGTCAGGCAGGCGGTCAAGCGCATCTGGTCTTTCTCCGATCTGGTCGGATTTGACTAGAGCCGTGGCCTGTGACCGAAACGTGACGCATCAGGCCTTTACTACGCCAAAGCAAAAGGCCGAGCGTGAGCCCGGCCTTTCGAAAAGTGCAGCGTTGAAAAAACTACTCTTCGAAACGGTCGTCCGAAGCAGCGTCCTTCTGGCCAGCGGCGAAGTCGCTGTTTTCGTCGTCTTCGAAGGTGTGGACGGTAACGTCTTCACCCGAGGACTGGCGCTCGGCTTCGTCAGCCGAACGAGCAACGTTCACAGTGATCGTCACAGCAACTTCAGCGTGGAGGTTGAGCGGCACGGTGTGCACGCCGACCGACTTGATCGGATCGGCAAGGTCGACCTGGTTTCGCTGGACGATGAAACCATCGTTGGCCAGGGCTTCCACGACGTCGCGAGCAGCAACCGAACCATAGAGCTGGCCGGTTTCGCCAGCCTGACGGATGATCACCACGGTGCGGCCATTGAGGCCTTCGGCGATACCGGCAGCAGCGTTGCGGCGCTCTTCGTTGCGCTGTTCGATGTGCGCGCGGTCGTTTTCGAAACGCTTGCGGTTGGCTTCGGTGGCGCGCAGAGCCTTGCCCTGGGGCAGGAGGAAGTTACGGGCAAAGCCGTCCTTCACAGTGACTTCGTCGCCGATGGTGCCGGTGCGACCGATACGCTCGAGGAGAATGACTTTCATTCTTTTATTCCTTTGGCTGTCCCGTCGTTAAGACGGTTAGGAGTTGCAGACCATCCGCAACCCCAGCGGGTATTTTGGTTTGGCACTGGTATGCCAAAGGAAGCCGTTGGGGGGATGAGATAGTGGTGATCCGCGAGAACCGGAGCGGAGCGTACCTAAGTACGTGAGCACCGGAAGCGCAGCGGACCGCCGCTAGATCGCCTGCCCAGCGAGCTTACTTGACGGCATACGGCATGATGCCGATGAAGCGGGCACGCTTGATCGCGCGAGCCAGTTCACGCTGCTTCTTGGCAGAAACGGCGGTGATGCGGCTTGGGACGATCTTGCCGCGCTCGGAAACGTAGCGCGAGAGCAGGCGGACGTCCTTGTAGTCGATCTTTGGCGCGCCTTCACCCGAGAACGGGCAGGTCTTGCGGCGGCGCTGGAACGGACGACGGGCCTGGGAAGTGGTGAGGTCTTTAATAGCCATGGCTATGCGTTCCTTATCTTAGAAGCGGCGCGGACGACGGTCGCCCGACGGGCCACCACGATCGCCACGGCCACCACCATCACGATCGTCGCGATCGCGCTTCTGCATCATCGCGGACGGGCCTTCTTCCAGCTCGTCGACGCGCACGGTCATGAAGCGGAGAACGTCTTCATTGATGCGCATCTGGCGTTCCATTTCGGCAACGGCAGGAGCCGAAGCGTCGATGTTGAGCAGCGTGTAGTGAGCCTTGCGGTTCTTGCGGATGCGGTAGGAGAGACCCTTGAGGCCCCAATATTCGTTCTTGGTAACCTTGCCGCCACCCTGGGACAGGATCTCGGTCAGCGCAGCGGTCAGTTCTTCAACCTGCTGCTGGGAAACGTCCTGGCGCGCCAGGAAGATGTGTTCGTAAAGGGCCATGAAGTGCGCCTTCCTTTCAGTTGTCATACAGTCCGTTGGCGCGGAGCCCCTTCGAAGCCGGGAAAGGCGTCAAAGCAGTCTTGCAAAGAGCGGGAACACGGGAGGCCGGACGTCTGACGATCCTATCTTTCCCGACGCAAAGCCTAGATAGCCTTGCAAAGGAAAAACCCTCCGTTCAGCCCCCGGCCAAACGAATTGCTGGGTGCCCTATAAGAGCAACGCGCCCTCAATGCAAGCAAATTGCCCCTTCGCGCCTCAGGCGGCGTTTTCGTCCGACCCGTCATTGCGATAGGCGACGACGCGATTGCGCCCGGCGCTCTTGGCCTCATAAAGCGCTTCGTCGGCAAGGCTCAGCATGCGCGAGAAATTGGCAGGGGTCTTGAATTCGACGAGCCCGATACTGACGCTGGTACTAAAATCCGACCCGTCATGCCGGAACGGTTCGGCGGCAATCGAAGCGCGCATGCGTTCGGCAACCCGATTGCCCTCTTCGAGGCCTGCTCCGGGCAAGAGAATCGCAAATTCCTCGCCGCCAAGCCGCCCGAGAATGTCGCCCCGGCGGATATTGGCCGTCAAAAGCTCCGACACGGTCAGCACCACCTGGTCGCCCGTGTCCTGCCCGCGCCCGTGGCTGATGGATCGGAACCGGTCGATCTCGATGGCAATGGCAATGCTGTTGGTCTCTGGCTTGAGCTGACCAAGTGAATAGTTGGCACTCTCGTAAAACTGTTTTCGCGTCAGCAATCCCGTCAGCGCGTCATGGTCGGCGCGTTGCTTGTCTTCCTGCGCTGACCGTCGCCAGAAGGCGTTGAGCGCCACGACGGCGAGGGCGCTGAGCGTAATGGACGCAACACCCAGCCGGAAGGACGCAAGGTCGAGCTGCGTTTCGACATGGAGATGCTCGGCATAGAGCGACACAATCCCGGTTTGCACCGACACCAACGTCCAAACGGCGCCGATAGCCGCAAGTATAAAGCCGACCAGCGACCGGACGCGCGTTACGCACCAGATCAAGCCCGGCAGATAAAACGCCGGCGCTCCCGGCCCGCCGATGATGGCCATGCCGGCAAAAGCGGCAACCAGGCAGACCAGCGAAACGCTGTGGAGCACGAACCTGCGGCGACCCGGTCCTGCTTTTTGCTTGAGCGGTCCGCGGATCATCCGCTGCGCCGCCACCAGCGGCAGGAAGATCGTCAGGTTCAGGAATTCCGTAACACTGCGCAGGAAAAAGCCTTCGAGCAGGGCGATGTCAAAGCCCGAAGGCGCGATCAGATCGCCCACGAGCCCGTGGGTTAGCGATGCGGCTAGCAAGATGCCGAACATGGTCACAAGCCCGGCCGGGTCCGTGATCGGCGTCAGTCGCGCGGAATAGCGATGAATGAGCAGCAGACCCACGAAAATGCCGCTCGCATTTTCGATCATGAACAGCACGGCCTGCCCAAGGCTGCGCCCCATCAGCAGGGCGGCCAGCACATAGGCCAGTGCCGAGAGGATCCAGGTCACCGGCGTATTGGCGCGGCGGTTGGCAGCCAATATCCCCAGCAATATCGCGTTCGCCGGCCAAATGCCGACATCGGGCGCCACGGCCTGAAGTTGCAGCCCTGCGACGCACCATAAAAGCGTGCTGCCGGCGACCATCAAGCCGAGAATGATCTGCTTGGGGGATAGGCGCTTGGTCGATCCCACTGCGGTAGAATTGTCCATGGCGCCTCCAGATTCTCGCATTCCACAAAAGCTGCGCGGAATTCCTAGCAGCCATAAATTTGAGAAACGCGACAGAACGAATACGTGCGGATCCTGATCCGCTAAATGGCACAGAGATCACGCTTGGCCGCAATTCTCCCGCAAAAGTCCTTAAGAGAGATTGCTTGACTCAGCTAAATACACTCGGCAAACGCCACGCACTGTTCCGCAACCCCGGAGACAACATGTCCAGCATCGCTTTCACCTTCCCCGGCCAGGGTAGCCAGGCCGTAGGCATGGGCAAGGAATTGGCCGAGACCTTTCCCGAAGCCCGTGCCGTCTTTGACGAGGTGGACGCCGCTCTGGGTGAAAAGCTGTCCCAGATCATGTTCGAAGGTCCCGAGGATGTTCTGCGTCTGACCGAAAACGCTCAGCCGGCATTGATGGCGTCGAGCATTGCTGTCCTCCGCGTTCTCGAAACGCGCGGCCTCAGCTTGGCCAAGACCGCAAAATTCGTCGCTGGCCATTCGCTCGGCGAGTATTCTGCCCTATGCGCCGCCGGCACATTCTCGCTCTCCGATACAGCCCGACTGCTGCGCACACGCGGCCAGGCCATGCAGAAGGCCGTTCCCGTCGGTCACGGCGCCATGGCTGCGCTTCTCGGGCTTGATCTCGACGCCGCCCGCGCCGTTGCCGAAGAAGCCGCGCAGGGTGAAGTCTGCCAGGTTGCCAATGACAATGCACCGGGCCAGGTCGTCGTCTCCGGCGCCGTCTCCGCAGTGGAACGCGCTTTGGAGATTGCCAAGGGCAAAGGCGCCAAGCGCGCTCTGCTGCTGCCCGTCAGCGCCCCCTTCCATTGCTCGCTCATGCAGCCCGCTGCCGATGCCATGGCCGCTGCGCTCGCCGAAGTCGAGATGAAGACGCCGGTCGTGCCGCTTGTTGCCAATGTGCTCGCCGCTCCCATTTCCGACCCCGCCGAAATCCGCCAGCGCCTCGTTGAGCAGGTCACCGGCGTCGTCCGCTGGACCGAAACCGTCACCTGGCTTGCCGGCGAGGGTGGTGTCACCCAGCTGGTCGAACTCGGCACCGGCAAGGTTCTTTCGGGCCTTGCCAAGCGCATCGCGCCCGATGTTGCGACCCAGTCGATCTCCGGGGCCGCCGATATCGACGCCTTCCTGACTGCCGTCACCGTTTGAACCCGAGACCGCTGGACCTGAGGAATAAAAATGTTCGATTTGACCGGTAAGCGCGCTCTTGTCACTGGCGCCAGTGGCGGCATTGGCCGCGAGATCGCCAAGGCGCTGGCAGCAGCAGGCGCCACTGTGGCCCTCTCGGGCACCCGTGTGGGCGCCCTTGAAGATACTGCCAAGGAAATCGGCAAGGAATGCCCGATACTGCCCTGCAATCTCTCCAAGCTCGACGACGTCGATAAGCTCGTCCCCGCCGCGGAAGCGGCCATGGGTGGCCTCGATATCCTCGTCAACAATGCCGGCATGACGCGCGACAATCTCTTCATGCGCATGAAGGATGAAGAGTGGGACGAGGTGATCGCAGTCAATCTCACCGCCGCCTTCCACCTCAATCGCGCGGTCCTACGCGGAATGATGAAGCAGCGCTGGGGCCGCATCATCGGCGTTTCCTCCGTCGTCGGCGTCATGGGCAATCCGGGGCAGGGGAACTACGCTGCCTCAAAAGCTGGCCTCATCGGCATGAACAAGGCGCTCGCCCACGAAGTCGCCAGCCGCAATATCACGGTCAATTCCATCGCCCCTGGCTTCATCTCATCGGCCATGACCGATGAGCTCAACGACAAGCAGCGCGAGACGATTTTGTCGACCATTCCGGCCAATCGCCTGGGCAGCGCCCAGGAAGTTGCCGCTTGCGCGGTATTTCTTGCCAGCGACGCTGCCGGCTACATCACGGGTCACACGCTGAACGTCAACGGCGGCATGGCGATGATCTAAATCCTGGTTTCAAGGGGCCAAAACCCTTGGAAACCAAGGTTCACGCGGCTGGCAAAGCGAAATGAAACGTGTTACTCGCCGCCGCGTTAACTCTTGCCGGTTCCCTTGCGAGCGCCTGAAAGGCCGCTTACACTGAGCCCCGGCAAGTCAAAACCGAGCTTGCTGAATTGGCCTAGCGCCAATAAGAAGCGAAACGAAACGTCGATTTCTAAAAAGGGAAGTCAAATATGAGCGATGTCGCTGATCGGGTCCGCAAGATCGTTGTGGAACACCTCAATGTGGACGCCGAGAAGGTCGTTGAAAAGGCCAGCTTCATCGACGATCTGGGCGCTGACTCGCTCGATCAGGTCGAGCTGGTGATGGCTTTCGAAGAAGAATTCTCGGTCGAGATCCCGGATGACGCTGCTGAGTCGATCCAGACCTTCGGCGACGCTGTCTCCTTCCTGACCAAGGCCACCAGCTAAGCTGGCCGGGCAGGGTTAGACATGGAACTGCGTCGAGTCGTCGTCACCGGAATGGGGCTTGTCACGCCCCTTGGTTGCGGAGTTGAGGCCACCTGGGCCAATATTATCGCAGGCAAGAGTGGAGCCAAGCGTATCGACGACTTCCAGGTCGATGATATCGCCTGCCAAATCGCCCATCGGCTGCCCCTCGGGGATTATGCCGAGGGCAAATACAATCCCGACGAGTGGATGGAAACCAAGGAACAGCGCAAGGTCGACGATTTCATCGTCTACGCCATGGCCGCTGCCACCCAGGCCATCCAGGATGCGGGTGTGGAACCCAAGACCCAGGAAGAGCAGGAGCGCTCCGGCGTCCTGATCGGCTCGGGTATCGGCGGCATCGGTGGCATCTATGATGCCTCCGTTACGCTGCACGAAAAGGGCCCGCGCCGCATCAGCCCCTTCTTCATTCCCGGCCGTCTGATCAACCTGGCCTCGGGCCATGTCTCGATCCGTTTCGGCCTCAAGGGTCCGAACCATTCCGTCGTTACCGCCTGCTCGACCGGTGCGCATGCCATCGGCGATGCGGCCCGCCTGATCGCGTTCGGCGATGCCGATGTGATGGTGGCAGGTGGCGCGGAAAGCTGCGTCAATCGTTTGTCGCTCGCCGGCTTCGCTGCAGCCCGCGCGCTCTCGACCGGCTTTAACGACAATCCAACCGCTGCGTCGCGCCCCTATGATCGGGATCGTGATGGCTTCGTCATGGGCGAAGGCGCCGGCATCGTCGTGCTCGAAGACTATGAGCGCGCCAAGGCTCGCGGCGCCAAGATCTATGGCGAAATCATCGGTTATGGCCTTTCCGGCGATGCCTACCACATCACGGCGCCCGCGCCGGATGGCGATGGTGGCTTCCGCGCCATGAGCGCTGCCGTCAAGCGCGCCGGTATCTCGGCCTCCGAGATCGACTATATCAACGCCCACGGCACCTCGACGCCACTCGGCGACGAAATCGAACTCGGCGCCGTTACCCGCGTTCTCGGCGACGCTGCCGAAGGTCGCGTCATGAGCTCGACCAAGTCGGCCATCGGGCACCTCCTGGGTGCCGCAGGCTCGGTCGAAGCCATTTTCTGCCTTCTCGCCATGCGCGATGGCATCGCACCGCCGACCCTCAACCTCGATAATCCTTCCGTCGAAACGCCGATCAACCTTGTTCCCAAGGTGGCGCTCAAGAAGGAAATCAACGTGGCGCTCTCCAACAGCTTCGGCTTTGGCGGCACCAATGCCACGCTGGTGATGCGCAAGGTCGCCTGATTTTTTCGCATGCAAGGGGGGCACGTTGCCAGAGCAGGCAACGTGCCCCCCTTGTTTTTATTCAAATCCATTGCAAACAATGCCGCCGCTTCGCCACGGTGTGGCGACACGATGATTTGCCCACTGGCCGAAAGGTGATTCCCGACGATGAACGAACGACGTAAACGCCGCCGCCGCTCGTCCAATGGTCTTGTCGATGTGCTCAACGCGCTCCTGACCTTGCTTGTCATCGGCCTCGTCGTCGTTGGTGGCGGTTTCCTCTTCGTTGCCTCGCAATATTATGGCGATGGTCCCCTGCCTGAAGATCGCGTCTTCCGCGTCGAAACCGGCAATGCGCTCTCGACCACGGCCAGCCGTCTCGAAGAGCAGGGCTTTATCTCCAATTCGCTGATTTTCAGCCAGTTCGGCAGCCGGGTTGCCGATAAGACGACGGTCAAGGCCGGCGATTTCACCATTCCCGCGCGCGCCAGCATGTCCGATATTCTGAACGAACTGACGACCGGCACGCCGATCCGCTACGCCGTCACCATTCCCGAAGGCTGGACCTCCTGGCAGGTCGTGCAGCGCGTCAATGCCGATGATCGCCTCACCGGTACCATTGATACCCTGCCGCCCGAAGGCTCGATCCTCCCCGGCAGCTACGATTACCTCCCCGGCGACACGCGTCAGTCGGTCGTTGATCGCATGCAGGCGGCCATGACCAAGGCGCTCAACGAAGTCTGGGAAGCGCGCGAACCGGATCTACCGCTCGAATCGCCCGCGCAGATGCTGATTCTTGCCTCCATCGTCGAACGCGAAACCGGCGTCGCCGAGGAGCGCCCGCAGGTTGCCGCCGTCTTCGTCAATCGCTTGCGCGAAGGCATGCGCCTGCAGTCCGATCCGACCATCATCTACGGCATCACCCTCGGCCAATCGACGCTCGATCGCGGTCTGCGCCGCTCGGAAATCGATAAGGCAACGCCCTATAATACCTATCAGATCGATGGCCTCCCACCGACGCCGATCGCCAATCCCGGCATCGAGGCCCTTGAGGCTGTCGCTCACCCCGACGACCACAATTACCTCTACTTCGTCGCCAAGGGCGCTTCGCCGCGCGATGGTCACGTTTTTGCCGAAACCTATGCCGAGCATCAGCAAAACGTCGCCCGTTATCGCGAGATCGAGGCTGCCGCCGATCGCGATGCGGAAGCCGCCCGCAAGGCTTTGGAGGCTGAGGAAGCCGAACAAGCCCCGGAAACGCCTGCTGCTGAGGGCGCAAGTCAGTGACTTCGCGCCTTGCGAGCATGACCGGCTATGCCCGGTCCGAG
Source organism: Devosia sp. Leaf64 (assembly GCF_001421945.1). Classification (NCBI taxonomy): domain Bacteria; kingdom Pseudomonadati; phylum Pseudomonadota; class Alphaproteobacteria; order Hyphomicrobiales; family Devosiaceae; genus Devosia; species Devosia sp. Leaf64. Next base: position 317,844 of record NZ_LMLO01000021.1, read on the forward strand.
GCCGCATTCGGCTCCACGCGGCTCCGCGTCGAACTCAAATCCGTCAATGGACGCGGTCTCGATATCCGCTCGCGCCTCGCGCCCGGTCTCGACGCGTTCGATATTCCGCTACGCCAACTCCTCAGCCAGTCCTTGTCCCGCGGCTCCGTCAATCTCGCCATAAGCTTTGATCGCCAGGGCACGTCGGGCGCCGTCTCCGTCAATCAGGCTGCGCTTGAAACCGTTCTTGCTGCCATAGACAGTCTCGCCCATCGCGTCGATGCCCAGCGCCCAACTCTCGATGGCATCCTGTCGCTGCCCGGCGTACTCGCCGTCGAAGAGAGCAGGGGCCTCGACGAAGAGGGGCTTGAGCCCGTCCTCATGGCGGCTGTCCGCGAAGCGATTGCCGGCCTCATCAAATCCCGCCTCGACGAAGGCGCGCGCATCGCCCAAATCCTTGTTGCCCAGGTCGATGCCATCGCCGCGCTGGTCGATCAGGCCGATGCTCATCCCGCCCGCTCGCGTGACGTCATCGCTGCTCGCCTCAGCCAGCAGGTCCAGTCGCTCCGCCAGGAGGCGGACATTTCGCCCGAGCGTCTCGCTCAGGAAGCTCTCGTCCTCGCCACCAAGGCCGATATCCAGGAAGAGATCGACCGTCTTCGCGCTCACATCGCTGGCGCCCGGGCGCTGCTTGCGACCGCTGGTGCGGTCGGCCGCCGCCTCGATTTCCTCGCTCAGGAATTCAACCGCGAGGCCAATACCCTTTGTTCGAAATCGAACGCCGTGGAACTGACCGCCATCGGCCTTGACCTCAAGGCGGCGATCGATCAACTACGCGAGCAAGTCCAAAACATCGAATAGAGTGCCTGTCATGGATTTTCAGCGCCGCGGCGTCATGCTTGTCCTCGCCTCGCCTTCAGGCGCCGGAAAGTCATCGATCTCCCGCGCCCTCTTTGGCGCCGATCCCAATATCAAGCTCTCGGTCTCGGTCACGACCCGCGCCCGCCGCACGGACGAGATCGACGGCAAGCACTACCACTTCATCGATGTGCCGACCTTCGAGCAGATGCGCCGCGATGATGGCCTCCTCGAATCCGCCGAAGTCCACGGCAATTTCTACGGCACTCCGCGCGCCCGCGTCGAAGAACAGCTCTCCGCCGGCAACGATATCCTCTTCGATATCGACTATCAGGGCACGCTGCAGCTCTATGAAAAGTGCCGCGCCGATATGGTGACGGTCTTCATCCTGCCGCCCTCGATCAAGGAATTGCGCGCCCGCCTCGAACGCCGCGCGCAGGACAGCGTCGGCACCATCGACAAGCGCCTCAAGAACGCGCGCCGTGAGATGGATCATTACAACGAGTACGACTACGTCCTCGTCAATGAAGACCTCGAACTTTCCGTCGCCCGCGTCCGCGCCATCCTCGCGTCGGCCCGTCTCGATCGCAAGCGTCAGAGCGATCTCGATAGTTTCGTGCGCGATCTGCAAAACCAGATCGGCCCGGCCTGATCATGCCGCCCGTGCCCGGCATTCGTCGCGGCACGCCCGAATTCCTCCGCGCCAATATCGCCTTCTTCCTCTCGGCCTTCTCCGTTTTCGCCTCGCTCTATTCGGTGCAGCCTCTGCTGCCCATGTTCGCCCAATATTGGGTCCGTGACGCCGGCACTGCCTCGCTCGCCCTCTCGGTCACCACGGCCACCATGGCCGTGGCGCTCATCCCCGCAAGCTTCCTCTCGGATCGCCTCGGCCGCCGTCGCCTCATGGTCGGCGCCCTGACCGTCACAGCACTTCTCGGACTGCTACTGCCCCTCGCGCAGACCTGGTGGCAGCTCATCGCCCTCCGCACCGCCATGGGCCTCTCCCTCGCCGGTATCCCAGCCGTCGCCATGGTCTACCTGTCTGAGGAAATGGACGCCGACGGCCTCGGCTTCTCTATGGGGCTCTACATCGGCGGCACCGCCATAGGCGGCATGGCCGGCCGCGTCATCTCCGGCATCCTGTCCGATCTTCTCGGCTGGCGCCTCGGCACCGGCATCCTCGCCGCCCTCATTATGGCCGCGGTCCTCGCCGTAATCATCCTGTTGCCACAGCCCCGCCGCTCCGTCCGTGACCCCATCCGCCTGCCCGAACTCTGGCGCCGCTGCCGCGCCAGCTTTTCTGACGCCGCGCTTCCCTGGCTTTTCGCCAGCTCTTTCCTCCTCATGGGCGCCTTCGTCACGCTCTATAACTATGCCGGCTTTCGTCTGGCCCTGCCGCCCTTCCTCCTTAGCCATTCGGCCATCGCTGCCATTTTTCTCGTCTATTTGTTGGGCAGTCTCAGTTCCACCTGGGCCGGTGGCCTCTCCCAGCGCCTCGGCCGTCGCAAGGTCTTCTGGGCGCTCGTTACACTGATGGGCTCTGGCATGGCGCTCACAGCCTTCGACAGCACCGTCATCACAATCCTGGGTCTCGCCATCGCCACCATGGGCTTCTTTGCCGCCCATGGCGTCGCTAGCGCCTGGGTCACCCGCCGCGCCCGCACCGGCAAGGCTCAAGCCTCCGCCCTCTATCTCGTCGCTTATTATCTCGGTGCCTCATCGCTTGGCACGCTCGGCGGCTACGCCTGGACCGCCTGGAACTGGCCCGGCGTCCTCCTCGTCTGCGGCACGGCAACCGTCCTGGCTTTGCTCGTCGCCATCCGGCTCGCCTTCATCCCGCCGCTCCTAGAACCAGAACAACCGGCGCAAGCGCCTTTGGCGCAGTAAGCCCCAAAAGCGAAACGCCCACCCAAGCGAAGGGCAGGCGTTTTGTACTGTCGGAGCGAAAAACGCTCAGAAGTGCCAGTTCACGCCGGCAGTCACCTGATGGGTCGCAAATTTCCAATCGGTGAGGCCATAGGTGCGCGCCGCATAGTCGGAATAGCGATAGGAAAGATCGATCCCGATAGTGTCGGTCGCCTTGACCTCGACGCCCGCGCCCACGGTCCAGCCATAGTGCGCGTTCGAGGCAACGACATCGCCCGTGATTGCCGTCAGCTTGCCACCAGCAATCGCCAGACCGCCCGTCACGTAAGGCATGAAGGCGCCCGCATCATAGCCAACCTTACCGCGGACGCTGCCAAACCAGTTCAGGTCGAACGCGCTGGGTGGGGCGAAAAAGTCCGGATCGGTAGCATTTGACCAGGCGATATCGCCGACGACGCCGATCACGACGCCATTCTCGAGCGTGAAATTGGTACCGGCATTAACGCCCAAAAGCGCACCGTTGAGATCGAACGTAGTCGGCGAGGTGACAGTGCCGCGTTCATATCCGCCGAAGACACCGACAAATGGGCCGTCCCAGTTCCCGACCTGAAGACCGTAATTTACATCCGGTATCGGCATTTCGGTGACGAAATCGGCCGCGAGGGCGAACGACGAACTGCCAGCAGCGAACAGGGCTGCTGCAAAAGCTGCGGTGTGACGATTCATTCAAACTACCCTCAAATATGGTGAGGGAAATCTGAACGAACATGGTTAATGCTGTCTTACGGGATAGTCTAACGTGATCGTGTGCCTAGCTTCTCAGCCCCGGCAAAGCACGCGCCATGGCCAAAAATGCACTGATCGGCAAATCCTCGGCCCGCTCATCGCCCTTGAGCTCAGCCGCCGCCAGCAGCCCCTCCACCGGCACGCCCAGCGACTTCAGCGATTGCCGCACCATCTTCCGCCGCTGTCCGAACGCCGCCTTGGTCACCTGCTCGACATGGCGAACTGGCAAGCCTTCTTCGACGGGCTTTGGCATCAGATGCACCACAGCCGATGTAACATTCGGCGGCGGCACGAAGGCCTGCTTCCCGACATTAAACGCGATCCGCGCCTCGCTCCGCCACCCGGCCAAAACCCCGAGCCTGCCATAGGGATCTTCACTCGGCTTGGCGCAGATGCGTTCCGCGACTTCCCGCTGAAACATCAGCGTCATGCTCTCGAAGAACGGCGGCCACGGCTCCATGGTCAGCCAGCCAGTAAGAAGCTGCGTGCCGATATTATAGGGCAGGTTGGCGATGATCCGCGTCGGCCCATCGGCCAGCGTGCGATAGTCGATTTCCATCGCATCGCCCGCGATCACCGTCAGCCGGCCGGGATAAGCCTCCGAAATTTCCGCCAACGCTGGCAGCGCCCGCGCATCCCGCTCGATGGCGATCACTTCGCGCGCACCTTCGGCCAGCAGCGCCCGTGTCAGCCCGCCAGGTCCCGGCCCAACCTCGATCACACGCACGCCCTCGAGCGAACCACCTACGCGGGCAATGCGCGCCGTCAGGTTGAGGTCGAACAAAAAGTTCTGCCCCAACTCTTTCTTGGCGCGCAGGCCATGGGTGGCAATGACGTCGCGCAGCGGCGGAAGATTGTCGATCTGGCTCATCGGGTCCTGGTCGTCATGTGTTCCGCCATGGCTATGGCCGCCAAAAAGCTTGATGTCGAGGCCTTTCCGGTCCCGGCGAGGTCGAATGCCGTGCCATGGTCGGGGGATGTCCGCACGATCGGCAGGCCCAGCGTCACATTGACCCCGGCATCGAACGCCACGGTCTTGATCGGGATCAGTGCCTGATCATGATACATGGCGAGCACGGCATCATATTGCCGCCAGTGCCTTGGGAAAAACAGCGTATCGCCGGGCAGGGGACCTACGACATCAAGGCCTTCCCCCCGAGCGGCGTCCAGCGCCGGAATGATCGTCTCGATTTCCTCGCGCCCAATCGCCCCGCCTTCGCCCGCATGCGGATTGAGCCCCGACACAGCAACCCGTGGCCGCGCAATCCCGAACCGTGCCCGAAGGTCCCGATCCATCACGCGTAGCGTCTCAAGGATCAACTCGACCGAGATCAGCCCCGGCACATCCTTGATCGGCACGTGAATGGTCAGCGGCACCGTCCGCAAATCCTCATGCGCCAGCATCATCACCGGCAGCGGCTCGACGCCATTTTCCGCACAAAGCGCCGCCAAGAATTCGGTATGCCCCGGATGCCGGAACCCCGCCTCATAAAGCGCGCCTTTGTGAATTGGCGCCGTCACAATTCCGCTGCAGGCTGCCACTTTGACCGCCGCCACCGCCTGCTCGATCGCTGCAATCACCACAGGCGCCGCGGCGCCATGCGGCTTGCCCGGCTGGTCCGGCACATCGCCGAGGATATCCGTCACAGGGAGCGCAGTCGCAAACACATCCTCTGCGTCACCTGGCGTCGCAGCAACAACCTCGACCTCAAGCCCCAGCCGCCGCGCCCGCGCCTTGAGAAACTCCGTATGCCCGAAAACCACAAACGGCTTCAGTCCCAGCGCCTCCCGCTGCGCATAAAGCGTCAAGATGATATCGGGCCCGATCCCGGCGGGTTCACCCATGCTGATCGCTAGCGGTGCCATGCTTGCCCCCAAAGCAAAACGGAGGCGCATCGGTAAGGATGCGGCTCCGCAAAGTGGTTGTCACTGCGGCAAACGCCGCGCCTGAAAACTCAGTTATAGATGATCTTGGCTTCCTGGCGGAGGCGCGCGAGATAGGCGTCGGCTTCCTTCTGCATGGTCTCGCCGCCAACTTCGTTGCGCAGCTCGTCCTTGACGAAGGTCAGGTCTTCGGCCTGGCTCTTTTCGCAGATCGCCAGCATCGACACGCCCGTTTCGACCACGCGTGGCTTGGTGATCCCGCCGACATTCATGCCAGCCAGTTCCTTGGCCATGGCTTCGGGCATTTGCGTCGCATGGCGGCGGCCGATATCGACCACGGCTGCATCGGTATAGCCGAGCGAAAGCTGAACGGCGCTATCGCAGCCGGCAAAACTCGAACGGAACTTGTTCGCCTGCGCCGTGCGCCCGCTGGCGCCCTGACCGACAAAGATGATCTCTTTGAGGATATAGTCGAACTTCTGGTAGTCCGCGACCTGCGATGCCGCGCGTTGGTCGAGCTCCAGATCCGAAATCTGTACATTCGGCACCACGGCCTGCTGACCCACAGCGTTCCAGGCGATCGAAGCGCGCAGACGATCGCGCAGCGTTTCCTGGCTGACGCCACCCTGCGCCAGCACCTGGTTCAGCTTGTCCTGGCTCATCTTAAGGTTACGCGCAATCTGGAGGAAAGCCTCGTCGATCTGCGCATTCGACACGTCGATGCCGAGCTTTTTCGCTTCGCTCATCTGGATGGCTTCGGTAATGAGCTGATCGGTTGCGCCCTTGCGCCCGCCCTGATTGCCTTCCATGCGGAAAAGCCGAGAACGCTGGTCGACCTGCACGTCGGTAATGGTGATGCCATTGACGGTCACGACGGTCGCCGCAAAGCTGGGCATGACCGATGCCGCGGTCACCGCGAGGCCAAGAAACAGGGCGCCGGTGGCGCGTCGCAGAAATGCAAAGGTCATCGTCAGGTCCGCGTTTAAATTGAGCCGCATCAATGCGACCCTAAACTTGCCCTGTCAATTGACCAAAAATTGCGGCCAAAATCCGGGCGGAAAAGATCAGAACGACGGGACGGGCACCGCGCCGCTGTAACCAAGGTTGAGCCCCGCCGGCGCCTTGATGGCAAAGGTCGCCAGTACGCTGGTCGAATTGGGCGATGTATGGGTCGGCCCGTTGCGCGCCGCATTGGCGCCAAAGGTCAGGTAACCATCGTCATAGACCACGCCGCCGCTCACCTGCAGCCAGCTATTGGCGCCGATATCCCAGGCCGCGCCACTCCGGATGCTCCAGTAATCGGCCACCGGCACTGTCAGAGAGCCGACGATTTCGTGCTGGTCGCGCACTTGCCCGAGACCCAGATTGGCTTCGATGAAACGATAGTCGAGCGTCGCGCCATAGCCTTCATTGCTGTAACTCGCGCCAAGGCTCGCCCGCGCCAAGGTCCAGGCGCTGGTATCGACCTGCGCCTTGCCGCCCACGACCAGCCCCGGCATGAAAGAGCCATAGGCTCCGAGCACGCCATAAGAGGCCGCCGTATCGAGCCCGCTGCCGACCGCAGTGTTCGCCTGATCAGGCGCGGTAAACGCGTTCACCCCAGCCAGATGGAAAGACTGTCCACCGACGAGTTCGAGATAGCTGCCGCCATCGAAATTGGCCTGATATCGCCCGCCGACATTGAGCCGCAGCCCCGTTTCCTGCCGGTCATATCCCGAGAAGCGATTGTAGCTGAAGAGGTTGGTGTCGTCGAAAACGAAGCTCTGCGCATCGTCATTGGTGATGCCGACCCGCGTCGTGTCCGAGCCGCGATAGACCAATTGCGCAATTGGCTCGACGATATGCGTCACTTCCGCCTGCCGCGCAATCAGCGGATAGCGCACATCCATGGCCGCGATCGGCGTCGCGCTGAAAAGGCTCGTCTCGCCCGGCAAGAGCGCGCTGCGCCCATCATAATAGGAAAAATCGGTTCGCCCGCCGAAATAGGGCGTGAAGACCAGCCCGCCGGCCCCGATGAACTGCTTCTGCCAGCTCGCTTGCACCATGGCATGGGTCTTTGCGCCCTGATAGCCATATCGTGCGCCGACCGCCGCGAGCGGCGAATCCGCCTGCCGCGTGACATTGCGCAAATGCCCTTCGACGGTGACGCGACCCATATCGTCGGCCAGGTCGATTGTCTTTTCAAACCGCGCCACCGGCAGGTTCGCGCCCTGCTGATCCTGGCTCGCTTGGGTCACATTGCCGAGCTGGTTGAACTGCTGCGCGCGAATATCGAAATAGGTGTCCCGGTTCACATGCGTCGCATAGACCTGGTTCACCGAAGACTTGGCCGCAGTCAGCGCATAGTCGCTGAGATAATTGGCATCAGTAAAGGCCGTATAGGACCAGCCCGCTTCCCATTCCTCGATCGGGGTAAAAACCCCCGACGTCTGCACGGCACCGCGCCACTCGATATTGCCGACTTCGCCGGCATAAGCGCCTGGATCACCCTGGCGCAGACCCGTGGCCTTGATCTGGAACGAGCCATTGTCGAACCGCTGCACCCATTCGGCGCCCAGCAACAGGCCCTGCCGCGAAAAGTAGCGCGGGCTGAGGATCACATCGGTCCACTTGCTGGAATAGGCCGTCACATCGACGCCGATCCCAAACCCTGTCTGGTCATCAAAACTGAAAACCGGCTTCGGTGCATTGTCGAGAACTGTGCCGCTCAGATCCGGCAGCCAGAGGTACGGCAGCCACAAAACCGGAACGCCCAGCAGCGCTAGGCTCGGTTGCTCCAGCGTCACCGAATTGTCTTCGGCGTTCTGAACGATCCGCGTGGCCTTGACCGACCAGCCGATCCGGCGGCCCTTGTCGTCGATACACTCCCCGCAGGGTGCATAAGCGGCATTGGTCAGGATCGTTTCGACGGCCGAATTATAGTCGGCGCTGTCAGCCGTAATGCGCGATCCGTCATAGGAGGTGATTGTCAGCGCATTCAAAAATTCCGCTCGCAGCCCGCCAGTAATGTCGAGATCGGTCGTCTCCATCACGTTTCCGGATGGATCGGTCACCGTCACTGCGCCCAGCATGATCACCTTGTTGGTGCCGCGGTCATAGGTAAGGGTGTCGCCGGTGACGATATAGCCGCTCGATTTCAGGATCACATTGCCCGAAGCGGTGACGGTGTTTTTGGCGATATCAAATGTCAGCGTCGCGGCCTCGACGCCCGTCGGTGCCGCCGGATCGACCGGAGCGTTGAAGAAATCTGTCGGTACGAGATTCTGCGCCAGCGCGGGCAGGGTGAAAACGCAAAGCGACGCGCCGAGCAAAACGGCACGCATAAAACCCGCGCTCTGTCCCCCGTTCTGCTTCACGTTCGTCCGTCTTCCTTGTGCAGCAGCACTGTTACACCAATCACGATGGCGACCAGAGCCGGGCCGACTGCTGCGAACGTGGGGTCGAGAACGCCTGTCGAACCAGCGCGGTCGGCCATCTCGGTAATCACGAACACAACAAATCCGAGCACGATGCCATAAAGGACCGCTGGACCTAGACTAGTGTCCCTTCGATAACCTGCGGTAAACGCAAAGGCAATGAACAGCGAACCGCAAAGCACAAGTGGCAGCGAGAGCAGCTTGAAGAGCCGCATTGTCGCCGCCGCCCGCACCAAGGGATCGGCCACGCCGGTCTGCAAAAGCTCGGCCAGATCGAAAAAAGTCATGTCTTCCGTTGATGCCAGCTTGAGGCTGATTTCCTGCGGCGTGGAATCGGTCGGCACCTGATAATCATAGAGCACGCGCGGCGGCGCTTCCGGCGTTCTGGCCGTCGCCTGCGGCATGCGCCAGTGTCCGCTCTCGAGAATCGCTGTCGGCGCTTCGAGCCGCGGAATGCCATCGCCCGAACGGAACAGGGTCACATCGGTCAGTTCCGTGCCGCCCGGCGACATTGATCGCGCCAAAAGCACATAGCGCTGCCCATCGCCTTCCTGTTCGATCCAGATTTCCCCCGGCGGCGTCAGGAGCGCGGCTTGGCCCGGCGGGGTCGGGTAGAGGCCACGATTGATCTCTGTGCTCGCCGTTTCTGCCCCAAGCGCAATGACAAAGCTGATCAGCACCATGGCAATCGTCGGCGCCCGCACCGCGCGCCAGATCGAAATGCCGCTCGCCTTGATGACCGTCAGCTCATGCCGCGCCTTGAGATCGGCGAGCCCGAGGATGGCACCCATCAAGACCGTCACTGGCAAGGTCTTGATGGTCCAGCGCACCGCGCTCATCGCCACCATGACCATGGCCATGAATGTCCCGGCCTGCTCGGAAACCACGGTGAACCGCCACGCATCGAGCGATTCGACGAGCGCGATCAGCCCATAGAAAATGAAAACCGTCGCGCCGATGCGGCTCCCCAGCCGCTTGAGCACCAGCCAATCGATCCGCGTCATGCGTTCACCATGGGAATCGGTCGGCGCGGCCAGAGCCGGACTGTTAGTACGGCGGCGGAGAGGAGGATAAGCAGCACCGATCCCGTACCGATGCCGAGCGGGCTGTACGTCCCAACCCCACGCTCGGCAAAGCCGACCAGCAAGACGATAGCCTCGAGCGGCAGCGGAATGCGTGCGCGCTTTCCACTCGGAAATGCACCCAGCGCCAGCGTGAACAGCCCCAGCGCAATCACCCGCAGGGCTTCGGCCGAGCGATCCAGCAATCGCTGCACGACCTCGGGCTCGGCAAACCCATTTCCCATCGCTTGGCTTAGAAGATCAAAACTGTCGCGTTCACCGAGATTGTCTCCGCCCGCGATCGGTTGGGCGAGGCTATCGACGCTCACGTCATAGCGGCTGAACCGCACTTCGGAATAGCGCCCGTCATCCTCTAGATATTGCAGCACGCCATTGCGCAATTCGAGCACGTAGTTCTGCCCATCGCTCGAAACCCGCGCGCTCTCGGCGATATAGGTCCGGCGCGATTCCGGCGTCCGGCGATCATCGGCAAAGAAGTCGACGATTTCCCCGCCCGGCTGTCGCCCGCCAATAAGCAGGATCACGCCCGGCGTCACCTGCGTAAACCGTCCCGGCCGCAGCGTCGAACTCACGAGATCGGCCGCGACTTCCGCCGTCAAATCGGCAAATTTCCGGTTCGCCATCGGCTCGATAACATGGGCCAGTAGCAGTACCACCGCCACCGCACCGCCCATTACCAACACCGCCGCGCGCCAGATCCCGCTGGTACCGCGCGTTGCGTGGATAATGTGGAGTTCCCGGCTGAGCCCGATGGCATTGAGCGCCCGGATCATCCCGATCCCGACGCAGATATAGAAGAAGGCCAGCAGCAGCGGCGGCATCGTATAAAGCGCCTGCACGGCAAGCGTGCCAAAGCCCTGGCCCTTGATGGAAACCAGCTCAAACTGCCTGAGGCAATTGACCAGCCAAAGCAGGAGGCACACGATTCCCGTCAGAATCAGCGCGTCCGTCGCAAAGAGGCGGGCGAGATAGGTCGTCAGGCGTCTCATGCCGTCAGGCTGTCATCCTTCTGCGTCGCAACCATGGCCGGCGACCCAAAGCATGTCTCCCGAAAGTGAGTACCGGTTTCGGGACAAAGACATGCGCTAAAACAAAGAGCTTTTCGCACCATGGTGCAAAGCTGGATTCGTCGCAATTGCTCTGCGCGCGCAAAGCCTTGTTCTTGCAAACCTGTTGCCCGCTTGCCGCTCCTAGCGCTTCGGCCATCGGCCAGCTAGGGTGAAAACATGGCCGAAGTCCTCTTCTATCATCTCGAAGTCCGCCCCCTCGAATCCGTGCTGCCGCAGCTTCTCGAAAAGACGCTCGAGCGCGGCTGGCGCGCCGTGGTCGAAACCGGCAGCCGCGACCGCGCCGAAGCGCTCGATGCCATGCTCTGGATCTATCGCGACGATTCTTTCCTGCCCCATGGCCTTGGCGGCGAAGAAACTGACGCCCATCAACCCATCCTTCTGACAGACGATCCCGCCGCCAATCCCAATGAGGCTGTGGTCCGCTTCTTCGTCGATCGCGCCGTGCCGCAATCCGCCGATGGCTACAAACGCATCGTCTATATGTTCTCCGGCCACGATCCCGACGCCGTCGCCGAAGCCCGCAACGCCTGGCGCACGCTCCGGAACGGCAACGAGGTCACCTATTGGCAGCAGGAAGCCGACGGCCGCTGGGTGAAAAAGGCATGACGCCGGACCTTGCGACCCCCAGCCGCCACACGCTGCCCGAAGACCTCTTCGCCATGCTGATCGGCACCATGCTGGTCTCGCTCGGCATCGCCTTTTATTCCGAAGTCCAACTGACCACAGGCAGCAGCGCCGGCCTCGCGCTGCTCATCCAATATGTCACCGGCATTCCCTTTGGCGTGCTGTTCTTCTGCATCAACCTGCCGTTCTATGTCCTCGCGTTCCTGCGTATGGGCTGGCCCTTCGCCGTCAAGACGATCCTTTGCGTGGCGCTAGTGTCCTTGTTCACGAGCCAAATTCCGGGCTGGATCGGCATCGACCAGATCCATCCGCTCTTTGCCGCGCTCGTCGGCGGTGGCCTCATCGGCCTCGGCATTCTCTCGCTCTTCCGACATAAGGCGAGCGTGGGCGGCATCAATATTCTCGCCCTCTATCTGCAGGATAATTTCGGTATCCGCGCCGGTTATTTCCAGCTCGGCGTCGACGCCTGCATCCTCCTCGCCGCCTTCTTCATCCTGCCTTTGGAGAGCGTGCTCTATTCCGTCCTGGGCGCGCTGGTCCTCAACCTCATCATTGCCCTCAACCACAAGCCCGGTCGCTATGTGGGTTTTAGTTAGACTGAAAGACATCATCGCCACCGAATGTCACCCCGGCGAAGGCCGGGGCCCATCCTGAGACCCCAAGATGGATCCCCGCCTGCGCGGGGATGACGCGCGAGGTCAACTCAGTCGAAAGCGCGATACTACGCTCTTCAATCCCCGCTCTTGACCTTCCCGGCGCCCGATTTTGGCGGCCCGTCCGGCTCCGGCAGTTCCGCCGCATAAAGCTCCATGAAATCCTTCATCAGCTCGTAGCAGAAGATGATTTCGGTCGTGTCCGGATCGTAAAACGCGTTGGCCTCGCCACAGCGCTTGGCATTGAAGCGCACCGGCCGGCGGATGTTGTAGCTCTTGCGCAGGTTAGCCGCGACCTTATCGAACACCCCACTCGAGCGGAACGCGTCGGCCGCCAGCCGCAGCTTCCCCCCGGCATCGTGATAGGTCACGTTGACCGTGGTGCCCTCGTCATTTTCCGCCACATGCTCGGAGAGCACGCTCCTCAGGCTCCGATCAACAAGGTCGAAATCCCAAAAGCAACTGTCCTGCCGGTCGCGGCCGATGGCATATTGATTGGCAATGGGCCGGAAGGAGGTATCGTCACTCCCCACCATCATGCAGACGATCTGATAGGCACGCTGCTTATCAAGGCTATGCGCTGCCGCAAAATCCTCTTCATATTTGCCGCTATTATAGGCCGCCCCCGTCAGCAGCCATCCCTCGGCCGCGTCCTCCAGCGCTTTGTTGGCCTCAGGGGTGTGCTCGTTGAGCAGCGTCCAGGTCGCCATATTGTCTGCCGCGTCTTCCTCGCGCCCCAGCACCGGCAGGCTGAGCTGGTCGATCAGCAGATGCCCCACCTCATGATAGAGCACAAAGAGGCTGTTATTGGCGGCAAAGCCAATCATATCGTTGCGCTGCTGCTTGGTAATCCCCGTCAGATCCTGCGCCATGGCAGGCGGCGCGAGGAGTGACAGGACGAGGGAAACAGCAACCGCAAAACGCCGCATGAACTGCCTGCAGATCCAGTGAAATCGGCGCCAGCAGATGCCAATCGGGCAGACCTGTCAACGCATTGGGTGGTCCCAGGTTAACGACCCGGATGCCAGTCGGGCAGCGCCAGTTCGAACCCGGAAAACTCAAAGCCGGGCGCGACGGTGCAGCCCACCAGTGTCCAATCCCCCAGCGTTTTGGCCGCTTGCCACACATCGCGCGGCACCACGACCTGAGGCCTTTGCCCCGCTGCGAGGTCCGATCCCAACACATGCGGATCGGTCGTCACCCCGTCGGAAAGCTGCAATTCGAGTGCAGCTCCGGCGTAATAATGCCACACCTCGATCGCGTCGACCTTGTGCCAATGCGAGCGGTCGCCAGCTTCGAGCAGATAATAGATCGCCGTCGATTGCGCACGGCCGCTTTCACCGCCCACATCGACAAAAGTCTGGGCATACCAGCCGCCTTCGGGGTGCCGCTCCATCTCGAGCGTAAAGATGACATCCTGCGCCGTCAGCTTGCTCATGCGCGCTCCGCGTCCTCCAGCTCGGCGCTGAGCGCCAGCCATTGCTCTTCGGTGGTTTCGAGATCAGCGCCAAAGCGCGCCTTGTCCTTGCCGAGCGCGATCACGCGATCGGCCGCCCCGTTGTAAACTTTGGGGTCGGCGAGTTGGCTCTCGATTTTGGCAATTTCCACCTTCAAACGGGAAATCTTGGTTTCCGCATCCTTAATCGAGGATTTGAGCGGCGCCAGTTCCGCGCGACGTGCTGCAGCCTCCTGCTTGGATAGCTTTCGCGCCCCCGTGCCGCCCGGGCCTGAGGATTTGCCTTCCTTGCCCGAGGTAATGCTGCGCTGGTAGCTGTCGAGGTCTTCGTCCAGCTCCTTGATCGTGCCGCCTTCGGCAATCCAGAGCGTATCGCAGGTCGCCTCGATCAAATGGCGATCGTGGCTGATGATCAGCACAGCGCCCTCATAATCATTGAGCGCATGCACCAGCGCATCGCGGCTATCGATGTCGAGGTGGTTGGTCGGTTCGTCGAGGATCATCATCCCCGGCCCGCCAAAAGTGATGAGACCCATGAGGAGACGCGCGCGCTCGCCACCCGAAAGGTTCTTCGCCTTGGTGTCCATGCGCGATTTGGTTAGCCCCATTTGGCTCAACCGGCTCCGGCGCTTGGCTTCGGTGTCGGTCGGCATCATGTCGACCACATGCTCGAAGGGCGTCCATTCGGGCCTGAGCTTATCCATCTGGTGCTGCGCAAAGTGCGCGATTTCGAGCTTCTTGCCCTTCCGCAATTGTCCAGCCATCGGCTCGATATCGCCGGCCAAAAGTTTGGCAAAAGTCGATTTGCCGTTGCCATTGACGCCGATCAGCGCGATCCGGTCATCGGGATCGATGCGCATATTGATATTGCGCAAAATGGTCTTGTCGCCATAGCCGGCCGAAACGCCATCGAGCGTCAACATCGGCGTCGCCGCCTCGGCTTTGGGCTGCTGGAATTTGAACGGCGCCGAGAATTCATCGAACAAAGCCGCCGGTGGCTTGAGCTTTTCGATCATCTTCATGCGCGATTGCGCCTGCTTGGCCTTGGTGGCCTTCGCCTTGAAGCGATCGACGAACTTTTGCAGATGCGCCACTTGGTCCAGCGCCTTGTCGCGGCTCTTGTTATGGAGCTCCATCTGCATCCGGCGCGTGCTCTCGAACGTGTCGTAATTGCCCTTGTAGAAGGTCAGTTTCCGATGCTCGAGATGCACGATCGAATTGACCGACTTGTTGAGAAGGTCACGATCGTGGCTGATCATGAAGACGGTATAGGGATAGGTGGCAAGGTACTTTTCGAGCCATAACGTACCCTCGAGATCGAGGTAGTTGGTCGGTTCGTCGAGCAGCAACAGGTCGGGCTGGCTGAACAACACCGCTGCCAGCGCCACACGCATGCGCCACCCGCCCGAAAGCTCCCGCGTCGGCCCGTTTTGCCGATCCTGCTCGAACCCGAGCCCCTTCAGAATGGATGAAGCCCGCGCATCGGCCGAATAGGCATCGATATCGGCCAGCCGCGTATAGACTTCCGCGATCCGGTCCGGGTCCGTCGCGGTTTCCGCTTCCGCGAGCAGCGCCGTGCGCTCCTTGTCGGCCGCCAGCACCACGTCGAGCACGCTCTCGTCCCCGGCCGGCGCTTCCTGCGCCACCCCGCCGATCCGCGCCTTCTTGTTCAGTTCGATACTACCGGCATCAAGATTGATATGGCCCTGGATCAGGTGAAACAGCGTCGTCTTGCCGGTGCCATTCTTGCCCACAAAGCCGGTCTTCGAGCCCGTCGGAATGACCACCGATGCGTCCTCGAACAGCTCCCGGCCCTCGATGCGATAGGTAATATTGGTGATGTTCAGCATGGCGGGGAGATATCGATCCGAAATTGGAAAAGGCGCAGGCCAGACCCCAGGATAGGGCAGGGGACGGCAGCAAAGTATCTGGCTGCTGGATAAAGTCCCGATCCGGCCAACGCAACCGGCTTGCGTCCCGCCGCGACATTCTGTCGGCACATTTCATGCATCTTATCGCGCTTTAGGACATTCCTGCATCACTTCGAGCCAGAAAGGACGCCCCATGTTAGACGCCCGTATCGCCCTCGCCCTTGTTGCATCCATCGGCCTTGCCGCCCCAGCTTTTGCGCAACAGACCGGCAAGACCCTCGACGATCTTGATGCCACTCGCATCAATCCAAATCAGATCACCATTGATTTCGACTATGATGGCAGCGCCTGCGAACAGGTCGGCCCCGCCGAAATCGGCGACCTCTTCGATGGCACGCTCGCCGTGACCTTCCCGACGATCTCGACCGCCGAAGTTTGCACCCAGCAGATCCAGGAAATCGAAGTCGAACAGACCATCCAGGCCGAAAACATCATCTCACGCATCGACGTCACCCTGACCGCCCCCGATGGCTCCGTCATCGCCACCGGCACAACAGACGTCGACCACGACTGAACTCTTTTCACGCCCGCCACCGGCCGTCATCCCGGCCTTGAGCCGGGATCCATCTTGGGATCTCAGGATGGGCCCCGGCCTCCGCCGGGGTGACATCGTTAATCCTCCCGGCACCATAGCAAGGCGACAAATGCCCCGTCTTGCCTCCGTCAAACTCTCCCGCTAAAAGGCGCGACCTTTCCCACGCAAATGCAGGATCTTCTCCGCCATGGCGATTGAACGCACCTTCTCCATCATCAAGCCCGATGCCGTCCGTCGTAACCTCATCGGCAAGATCGTGACCAAGTTCGAAGAAGCCGGTCTCCGCCCGATCGCATTCAAGAAGATCCACATGACGCGCGCTCAGGCCGAAGGCTTCTACGCGGTCCACAAGGAACGCCCCTTCTTCGGCGAACTCGTCGAGCAGATGATTGCTTCGCCAGTCGTCGTTCAGGTCCTCGAAGGCGAAGGCGCCATTCTCAAGAACCGCGAAATCATGGGCGCAACCAACCCAGCCAACGCTGCTGAAGGCACCATCCGCAAGGAATTCGCTCTTTCCGTCGGCGAAAACTCGGTCCACGGCTCCGACGCTCCGGAAACCGCTGCCGAAGAAATCAAGTACTTCTTCAAGGACGAAGAGCTGGTTGGGTAAGTTGCGACGGCTGGCTTTAGCCAGCCGGCCAATCGCTCCGGTGGAGCGATTTGAGCAACTTACGCCCTGAGCCCCGCGAAGGGCTGGTTGCCGCCTCTTCCTTTCACCTCTCCCTCTCGGGGAGAGGTGGCCCGGCGCAGCCGGGTCGGTGAGGGGGTCTCGCCCCAAGCCATGCGATCGGCCGGTGCCCCTCATGCACCGGCTAGCCTTGCGCTTCCGAGGCCCAATCTCTAAAAGCCCATTATCGAGGCCGTCTCGCGAGGCGGCCTTTTCCTATTCCGTGATGCGATCCACCTCGCGCCACGGTTCCGCTCCCGCCAAAGCGGGAACCCAAAAATTGTCAGCCGTTTCGAACGGGAATGTTCCACTTGCACTTGAGGAACGACCGCTCTTTGGCTGCTTGTCTTGAAAGCCAAAGATGGCCCTGCCTGAAACGATTTTCGCCCCGATCGCCGCAACCCTTGCGGCCAAGGGCTATGAGAACCTCACCCCCGTCCAGTCCGCCGTCATCGAAGACGAGGCCGAAGGCCGCGATCTCCTGGTTTCCGCCCAGACCGGCTCGGGCAAAACCGTTGCCTTCGGCATGGCGATCGCGCCGACCCTTCTCGATGGCGCCGAAGTCCTCCCGCGCGCCGAACTGCCCCGTGGCCTCGTCATCGCCCCGACGCGCGAACTGGCCATGCAGGTGCAACGCGAGCTTGAATGGCTCTATGCCCAGATGGGGGCCCGCATCGTCTCCTGTGTCGGCGGCATGGATGCCCGCACTGAGCGTCGCGCGCTTCAGCATGGCGCCCACATCGTCGTCGGCACGCCGGGCCGTCTTCGCGATCACATCACCCGCGGCGCCCTCGATATGTCCTCGCTCCGCGCCGTCGTTCTCGACGAAGCCGACGAAATGCTTGACCTCGGCTTCCGCGAAGACCTCGAATTCATTCTCGCCGCCGCCCCCGAAGAACGCCGCACGCTGCTGTTCTCGGCGACGGTCGCCAAGCCCATCGCCAAGCTGGCCGAAACCTTCCAGCGCAATGCTCTGCGGATCACCGCCACCTCGTCCGGCGAGCAGCATGCCGATATCGACTACAAGCTCATGGTCGTACCGGCCGACGAGCGCGAAAACGCCGTCATCAACACGCTCCTTTGGTACGAAAGCACCAACACGATCGTCTTCGCTTCGACCCGCGAAGCAGTGAAGCACCTCTCGGCCCGCCTCCACAATCGCGGCTTCGATGTCGTGACGCTCTCCGGCGAACTGACCCAGGCCGAGCGCACCAACGCGCTCCAGGCCATGCGCGATGGCCGCGCCCGCATTTGCGTTGCGACCGACGTTGCCGCGCGCGGCATCGATCTCCCTAATCTCGATCTCGTCATCCATGCCGAACTGCCGATGAATGCCGAAACCCTGTTGCACCGTTCGGGCCGCACCGGCCGGGCAGGGCGCCAAGGCACCTGCGTCGTCATTTCTCCCGCCCATCGCAAGCGGGTCGCGCAATCGATCCTCCGCACCGCGAAAATCGAGGCTGAACTCACCGCACCGCCGACCGCCGAGTCCATCGATGCGCGCTATCGCGAGTCGATCCTGACCAACACGCTCCTCAGTGACCCGATCACCGAAGACGAGCAGGTCAGTGTTACCGGATTGTTAACGAAATGGGCGCCGGAAGCCCTGGCTGCAGCCTATCTCCGCATGCAGTTGGCCGCCCGTCCGATCCCCGAAGACGTCTCATCTATCCCCGTCACCGATTTCGACAAGCGCGAGCCGCGCACGCGCGAATCTTTCGCCGGCGGTAGCTGGTTCAAGGTCACGGTCGGCCGCAAGCAGCGCGCCGAGCCACGTTGGCTCCTGCCCATGATCTGCAAGGCCGGTGGCGTCACCAAGTCGGCCGTGGGCTCGATCCGTATCTTCGATACCGAAACCATTTTCGAAGTCGCCGCCGATAAGGTCGATAGCTTCATCAAGAGCGTCGGAAAGAACGGCACCGGCGAAAAGGGTGTCTATATCTCGGCGGTCGATGGCCCCGGCGAACGTTCGGAACGCCCGCAATCCAAGCGCCGCCCGCCCGGCCCACCGGTTGCCTACGATCCCGCCGCTCCCCGCCCGGAAAAAGCCGACCGCAAGCAGCGTTACGGCTCGTCCAACCTCCGCGCCGACGATTTTGCCCCGGCCACGGAAAGCGCCCCAAAGCCGCGCAAGCCCAAGGAAGCCAAGCCCTTCGACAAGAACAAGGGCAAGCCAAAGTGGTCCAAGCCCACGCTCGAAGGCGACGCCCAGCCGCCCAAGCGCCCCAAGGTCAAGGACCACAAAAAGGTCCGCGCTCAGGACTAACCCTCAAGCCCATCGCCTATCTATCCCCGCCTCCGGGCGGGGATTTATTCTTTCAGTCAAAAACAGCCTATGCGGCTTCAACTGGTCTTGGCGTGCCAAGCCGGGACAAATTGCCGAAAGCCATGATCGCAGCACCCAGTAGCGACACGATTGCCCCCACCATCAGCGCGAAGCGATAGTCTCCCCCGGTTGTGAGAAGGCCAAATGCCGTCGCGCCGAGCAGATTGGCTGCGATAGCCACGACATCCATCAGCGACGTCGATAGCCCCACCCGGCCTTTGATCGCGTCTTGGACATAGGCGATATTGACGCTCATCAGGGCCGCGGTCCCGAGGCCGTTGAGGATCAATAGCCAATAGAGCGCTGAAATCTCGGTCAAAATACTGACCATGCCGATAAACACCGCCATCACCACGCCCGCCAAGGCGAGCAGCGTTTCCTTGGTCAGCTGGGTCGTGAGATAGGCCAGCAGCAACATGCACGGCGCCTCGACTGCCGCGGTTATCCCGGCATAAAACCCGACGTCGCCCACCGATCCGCCGAGATCGCTGACGATGAAAAGTGCAATCGTAAACGTCAGAATGCGCATGGCCGCCGTCATCACGATCAGCCCGACAAGGCCGGCAAGCGTTCCAAACGGCAGAGCAAAGGTCGAGAGCAGTGATGCACCCTCGGCGCGCTTCGGCGCATTGATCTGAACCGCTGTCGCCTCATTGGTCATCAGCGCCGCAAAGATCAGCGCAATCGCCCCGTAGCTCAGTGACGAGGCGAGATAGACGTAGAAAATGCTGAATTGGCCGGCGACCCAACCGGCCACTGGCGGCACCACGATCCAGGCCAGCGTGAACACCGTCCGCAGCGCCGTGACCATAAAGTCCGCCCGCTTCGGATCGCGCGTCACGTAGAAGACGCGGATATAGCCAAAGCACTGCCCATAACAGGCGCCCGCCAGAGGCATGATCAGGCCCATGGCAACGGCAAAGCTCCACTGCGCTGGAAACGCGTAGATCAATCCATGCGCCAAAACGCCTGCCGCTGCGGTGATCAAAACCAGCAGCCTTCGATCGCGCAATTTGTCCGAGAGAAAGCCGAGCCCGAGCGAAACAAACGTCCCGAGCACCGCGCCGAGGCTCATGATTGAGGCGAACCAGCCCGGCGTCAGCCCCAGCGTGTCGACGCCAACCAGCGACGCATAGGGCATGGTCGCGGCATAGGTCACGCCTGAAAAGAACATGTTCAATCCAAGCAATGCCGTCACCGGCACATGCGAAGTCCCCGCCATCTCATCCTCCCCCGAGAAGGGAAAGACGTAACGTGGCTAGCCGAAAACGTCCATTAAATCGTTTTCATGAAGCCCATTACACATTTTCGGATTGCGTGACATCTTCAGCGATTGTCTCGGCAATCGCCGCAATCTCTGCGCTATGCTTTTCGGTTGCGGGCTCGATCCTGTCCATCCAGCTGCCGAACCGCTTGAGCAGCGGCACGAAGGCATCCACCTCCGCCTTCTCCCAGCTCCCCAAAAAGTCGCCCATGATTAGATATTTGTAGGCGCGCACCGCATCGACCACGGCCTTGCCCTTCGGCGTCAGTTCGATGATCGTCCGCCGCGCATCCGCTTGGCTGACCGCCCGCCGGGCAAATCTCTCGTCCACCATATCGCCGACAAGCCGGCTCGCCCGCGACGGATCGATATTGAGCCGCTCGGCCACAGTCGCGACCATCGTCTCACCCGACGCCTCGTTATCGAACTCGGAGGAGGGGCCGTCGATGGCAAACAGCACGTCGAGTTGCGCCAGGTCGATGCCGATCCGCAGATCCACAAGGGCTCGGTTCCCCAGTTCGCGCTTCATCGCGCGGCGCCGCCATTTCTGCATCAATGCGTCGATATCCATAACCGCCTCCGCGGTGTCATGGGCGATGCCGGCCTTTAGCAGCAGGGCGTTCAATTCGGTCTTGGCGCTCAGAGGCATGGCAGCTTCCATAAAATCGCATGCTTAAGTCAATTGCATGCTATTGACATGTAATTGCTTGAGGCACATGTATGCTTTCAAATATCGTTTCGCAAGGGCCGGCTCAATCCCGGCCCCGCTTGTTTTAAGGATTGCCTCAATGCCGGACCCCATTCAACTGGACGATGCGATGCAGGACCCATCGACCAAGCTGGTCATCGGGGCCGTCGCCGTCACCCTTCTCCTCGCCTCGCTTGGCCAGACCATCGTCTCGACCGCTTTGCCCTCCATTGTTGGCCAGCTCGGTGGCCTCGATCACCTCACCTGGGTGGTCATCGCCTATCTCCTGAGCTCGACCGTGGTTGCCCCCATCTACGGCAAGTTGGGCGATCTCTTCGGCCGCAAGATCGTGTTGCAAGCCGCCATCGTCATCTTCCTCGGCGGCGCCGTGCTCTCGGCCATGGCGACCTCCATGACCTTCCTGATTGCTGCCCGCGCCATTCAGGGTCTCGGCGGCGGTGGCCTCATGGTCGTCGCCATGACTGTCGTGGCGGACATCATTCCCCCGCGTCAGCGCGGCAAGGTCCAGGGCCTTTTCGGCGCCGTCTTCGGCGTCGCCACGGTCGTCGGCCCGCTGCTCGGCGGCTTTATCGTCGAACACCTCTCCTGGCAGTGGATTTTCCTCATCAACTTGCCGGTCGGGGTACTTGCGCTCGCCGTCATCGCCGTGGCTCTCAAGCCCCGCGCCGAACGCGTCAAGCATTCGATCGACTATGCCGGCTTCGTCCTGCTCTCGGGCGGCCTGACTGCATTCGTGCTTGCCACCTCGCTCGGCGGTAACACCTTCGGCTGGTTCTCGCTCCAGATCATCGGCCTCGTCGTCGGCGCTCTGGTCTTCCTCGGCGCCTTTGTCTGGGTTGAAAGCCGGGCCGCCGAACCGGTCCTGCCGCTCGATCTTTTCCGCAACAATACCTTCGCGGTGACGAGCGCCGTCGGCTTCCTCGTCGGCATGGCCATGTTCGGCTCGATCACCTTCCTGCCCATGTATCTCCAGCTCGCCAAGGGCGTCTCGCCGACCGATTCCGCCCTGCAGCTCGTGCCCATGATGATCGGCCTCATCGGCGCCTCGACGGCCTCGGGCTTCATCATGACCCGCACGGGCCGCTATAAGATGCTGCCGCTGGCCTCGACTTTCGTTCTGGTGATCGGCCTCCTTGCCCTCGCCAATATGCAGCTCGATACGCCCTCGGTGCAGATCGCGGCCTATATGTTCCTCGTCGGCGCCGGCATTGGCCCCGTCAACAACGTCAGCGTTACGGCAACCCAGAACGCGGTTTCCCGCGACATCGTCGGTGCCGCCACAGCGGGTGTCACACTCTTCCGGCAGATCGGCGGTTCGATCGGTGTGTCGGTCTTCGGCGCCATCTTCTCGAGCGGCCTTGCCGCGCGCCTCGGCGATGTCATGCCCGAAGGTAGCGGCACAAGCTTCAGCGCCAGCGCCGTTGCGGCCCTCCCGCCGGAAGTTCGTGAGCGTGTGCTCGAAGCCTTCGCCAGCGCGCTGCATCCGGTGTTCTACACCGCTGCGGGTGCCGCCATCCTCGCCTTCGCGCTCGCTTGGCTCCTCGAAGAACGGCCTCTCGCCAACACACTTCGTCAGGCGCCCGCCGCCGAAATCGAAGCGGAGGAAGCCGCAACCGCCGCCATGGTGGGCGCCCCGGCTCTGGCTGCCCGCTAAACGGCGGAAATTGGTCCGCGAGGCCAATAAGTGCAGATATCTGAAAGACTTAGGACGGCATGCGGATGCAACTCTGCATGCCGTTGAATCACTGCTGGAGCCGCTTCTTCAAATAGACGAGGTGGCGCTTTAGCAACACTCGCTACCGGCCATTGCAGCGCGGCCGCTCCTTGCGGATTTGTGAATGGTCAAATCACTTTA
Organism: Devosia sp. Leaf64; assembly: GCF_001421945.1. Lineage (NCBI taxonomy): Bacteria > Pseudomonadati > Pseudomonadota > Alphaproteobacteria > Hyphomicrobiales > Devosiaceae > Devosia > Devosia sp. Leaf64. The sequence continues at coordinate 340,805 of NZ_LMLO01000021.1, forward strand.
TCCCTGTACTCTTCACGATATCACTCGCCGAAATAGCGTCGCCGGCCCCGGACATCTGGAGAAACAAGCGTGCCCTTGCGTTGGCAGGAAGTGGCTTTGCCACTGTTCGTGATTACCGTGCTCATTGCTCTGAAATACCTGCCGCTCACAGCGCATCTACCGCTGTCGCGCGCCGCTGGTGTTGTGGCCTTCGGCTATGCTGCGTTTCTCGCGCTCCGTCTGGTGCAGCCTGAAGATGGCATTACCATTGAGGGCGGCTGGGCCGAACTCCGTCCCTCGCTCGTCGAGTACTTTGCCTGCTACGGCGCCGCCGCGCTCGCCGCCGTTCTGCTTTTCGCCGTGATCTTCATGAGCAGCGCTGCCGACACGACCCAGCTCATCGCCACCTATATCGCCGTCCTTCTCCTCGGTGCAGGCGCCGCCGGCATCGGCATGGTTGGCCTCTTTACCAACACCCGCTGGGACAACCGTCAGGTCACCCATCGTACCGCCATGGGTCGCGAAACCAGCCTCGACTGGTCCGAGGTCCATTCGGTCCGCCCCAACTGGCGCGGCATCACCATCACCGGCACCACTGGCCGCATCACCTTCTCCCAGTTCCATGGCGGCGCCTCCCAGCTCGCCAAGCACGCCGCGACCCGGGCCATGCGCAACGCCGAAACCGCCACCAAGGCTTTCGCTGCCTGAGCCATCAACGGTTCCCGCCGCCTGCTAGCGGACTGATCAATCTGGACCGTTGAAGTGTGAGGACATTTTGTCCTCCTCTCCTTCTATACCACCCACCGCGCTTTCCCTCGGGCTTGACCCGAGGGCCTGTGCTAGAGCCACAAGCGCCTAGGCGTGGGCGAGTGACCCTCGGGTCAGGCCCGAGGGAAGCCAGGTGGGTTGGCCAGATGCGTGCCAAGTACCTAGCCAAGAGATGCTAGGTGGGGGCGCCATCACGCTCACAAATCACACCCATAACCACAATGCGATTGTCGAGGCGCGCGGCCTCTAATACCTTGGCGTCATGAACGCCCAGATCCCCCCGCGCACCATCCGCTCCGTTTGCCCGCATGACTGCCCGTCGGTCTGCGCCCTCGATGTCGATATCCTCGCCGATGGCACGGTCGGCCGCGTCCGCGGCGCCAAGGACGATCCCTACACGGCCGGCGTCATCTGCGAAAAAGTCGCCCGCTATGCCGAGCGCATCCATCATCCCGAGCGCCTGACCCACCCCATGCGCCGCACCGGTCCCAAGGGGGCAGGGCAGTGGCAGCGCATTTCCTGGGATGAAGCGCTGGACGAAATCGCCGCCCGCTTCCTAGACATCGAAGCGCAGCACGGCCCAGAAGCCATCTGGCCCTATTTTTATGCCGGCACCATGGGCCATGTGCATCGCGATGGCATCGAGCGCCTCCGCGCCGTCCGCGGCTATTCGCATCAATACGACACCATCTGCACCGGCCTCGCCTGGCCCGGCTATATTGCCGGCACCGGCCTTCTCGGCGGGGTAAATCCCGAGCAGATGGCTGAGAGCGACTGCGTCGTCATCTGGGGCACCAATGCGGTGCATACCCAGGTCAACGTCATGACCCACGCCATGCGCGCCCGCAAAACCCGCGCGGCAAAAATCGTGGTCGTCGATATCTATCGCAATGCCACCATGGAACAGGCCGATCTCGGCATCGTCCTTCGCCCCGGCACCGATGGCGCCCTCGCTGTCGCGACGATGCACGTCCTCTTGCGCGATGGCCTCGCCGACCGCGCTTATATGGCCGAGTTCACCGATTTCTCGCCCGAATTCGAAGCCCATCTCGCGACCCGCACGCCCGAATGGGCCGCCGAGATCACCGGCCTCACCGTCGCCGAAATCGAGGAATTTGCCCACCTCATCGGCAAAACGCCAAAAACCTTCTTCCGACTTGGCTATGGCTTCTCCCGCCAGACCAATGGCGCCACGGCCATGCACGCGGCGCTGTCGCTCCCCGCCATGCTCGGCTCTTGGCAGCATCGCGGCGGCGGCGCGTTCCATTCCAATTCCGGCACCTGGAATCTCGACAAATCGCGCCTTGAAGGCACGCACCTGCAAAAGGGCACGCCCCGCGTCCTCGACATGTCCGAGATTGGCCCGATCCTCACGGGCAATGCCGCCGCGCTCCAGAATGGTGCGCCGGTCCATGCCATTATCGTCCAAAACACCAATCCCGCCTGCGTCGCTCCCGATCAGGCTTTGGTGCGCCAGGGTCTGATGCGCGACGATCTCTTCCTCGTCGTCCACGAGCAGTTCATGACCGAAACGGCGGAACTGGCCGATATCGTCCTGCCCGCCACCATGTTCCTCGAACACAACGATTATTACACCCGCGGCGGCCACACTCGCATTCTCTACGGCCCCGCAGTCGTCGAGGCGCCCGGCGAGGCGCGTTCCAACCACGAGGTCATCAACGCCCTGGCTCTCCGCCTCGGCAATACCGACCCGACCTTCACAACCACCGATCGCGAAGTCGTCGCGGATACCTTTGCCCGCTCAGGTCTGCCGACGCTCGAAGAAGTCGAAAAAACCGGTTTCATCGACAAGGAGCGCCCCGACGACGTCGCTCGCTTTGCCAAGGGCTTTGGCTGGGCCGATGGCCGCTATCGGTTCAAGCCCGATTGGGATGAAGTCGCGCGCCGGAAAGGTTATCGCTGGGTCTGCGATCCATCGATCATGCCCCGCTTCGCCGATCATTGGGACATTACCGAAAAGACCGATGCCGAGCATCCGTTCAAGCTCGCGACTAGCCCGGCCCGTGCCTTCCTCAATTCGTCCTTCAACCAGACCGCCGGCAGCCTCAAGCGCGAGGGTGAACCCTCCGTCTTCATCCATCCTGAAGACGCCGCCCGCCTGACGATATCCGATGGAGACGCCGTCACCCTCGGCAATCAGCGCGGCGAAGTTCACCTGACAGCCCGCATCTTCCCGGGCCTCCCCACCGGCACCCTCATCGCCGAAGGCCTCCACCGCAATAAGGCCCATCGCGGCGGGCAGGGTATCAACATGCTCACCTCCGCCCAACCCGCCCCTCCATTTGGCGGCGTACCGTTCCACGACGCAGCGGTGTGGATTAGGAAGTCCGACTAGCGCCATTGGGCCAGATGTTTGGTACCATCTTACTGAGCCACCTGCTGTCACCCCGGCGAATGCCGGGGCCCATCGCCGGACATGGGTGAGCCCAGATAAATTGATAGCGCCCAGCCAACTCAGGATGGCCCCCGGCCTCCGCCGGGGTTACATCGCGCGTCTGGCAGTACCAGCACCAATCTTATGCCCCTTATCCCCGGCCCCAAAACCTCCGCTATCCTCTGCCCATCCATCCCCGCACGGACGGTCTGCAGACGACAGGAGCGGGGAGGGCCTTCGTCGGGTTTCGTCTCCCAGACGCGTTCGGGACTGGCCGCCTCGCGACGAGCGATCAAAGAGGCGCTGTGAGACCTGTCCGAAAAAAGGCGCTCCCGAGGCTTACACGCCTCACTTTTTTCACACACTCTAGGGGCGTGAGAGCCTCGGGAGCCCGTCCACGCATATCCGGAGGCTCACCGCCGTCCGGCGCTCACCCCTGCCCATAAGCCCGCCAGAAAAAATACCCTGTCATCGCGATCCCATAAACGATGACCCCAACACGGATCCACTGCGTCGGAATATGCTGCGCCAGTCGCGCCGCGACATAGCCGCCGATCGTTACCCCAACAAGCGCGATCGAGCCGTGATACCAGTCGATCGTGCCGTTGAAGACAAACCGCACCACTGCCACCAGCGCGATGGTCGAGGAGATGAAGAGCTTCAGCCCGTTCATCGCATGCATGTCGCTCATCCCTGCCAGCGCCAGGAATGCCAGGAGCAGAATGCCGAGCCCAGCATTGAAGAACCCGCCATAGACCGACACCCCGGCGAGCAGCACGAGGATCAGCACCGCCCCCAGCGCCTTCATCCCCGACCGTCTGCCACCGCGCGAGCGTAGCGCCCCGTTGATCCGATTGCCGAAAATGAACAGCGCGACCGCAAAAGCCATCAGCCAGGGCACGACCAGCGAAAACTGCGCGTCCGAAACCACCAGCAGCAGTTCCGCGCCGACAAAGCCAAACACGGCCGCGATGATCCCATAGATCAGCAACCGGTCCTTATAGGGCGCCACCGACTTCCAATAGCCTGCCGCGCCGCTGACATAGCCGGGCAGGGCGGCATATGTGTTCGACGCATTGGCGAGAACTGGCGGCACGCCTGCAACCAGCAGAGCCGGAAAAACGATGAACGAGCCCCCGCCAGCCAGCGAATTGACGGCGCCACCCAAAAGGCCGGCGATGAAAAGCAGAAGTTCGGTCATGACAATTCCGCGAAGGGGAAACACCTGTTCCTAGACCGAACGCCGACATTCGCCCAACGCAATTGTCTGATCCGCTCTATCACGGCTAGTGATCCGCGCGTCTTGACTTCCGCATCGCCAAGGCGCATTGACGCATCCGGTTGCTGGCGCCCGCCGCTCGCGGACACATGTCCATGGTGAAGCCCAGCCTGAGAAGACCTGACGACCCTTCGGTTCCTCCGAGGCGCATCATGGCAAAGCGAGCCCCCATGGACCAGTCGCCTCCTCAAGGAGATGACCCGATGGCTTTTTCCCTCGATACCCCATCCGCCCAAACCCTCAAATCCGAAGCCAAGAACCTGCGCGAAGAGCGTGCTCGGGCCAATCAGCCGATCACGCATGGCGCCGCGCTCGAAGAGATCGCCCGCACCCATGGCTTCCGTGATTGGAACACCGCCCGCGCCAGCCTGCCCGATCGCGTCGCCGTCCCCTTCCAGGTCGGCATGCGCGTCAAGGGCTATTATCTCGAGCAGCCGTTCCGTGGCCTCCTCATCGGCCTCCAACTCTCGAGCGACATGCAGCACCACAAGGTGACCATCCAGTTCGATGAACCAGTCAACGTCACGCCGCACTTCATGTTCGCCGCCACCCGGCAGCGTGTCACGGCCACGGTCGATATCCACGGCGTCTCGCCAGCCCTTCGCGGCAGTGGTGCGCCCCAAATGCGCCTGATGCGAGAATAGTATTCTGTGGCGGCCCGGTGCGGCGGGTGATCCTCTCCCCGCCGCCCATTGCTCACCATCGTAAAACACCGATATACCTATCGCATCCAGAAACAGGACGGTGCCTTATGACCACCCAGACCAAGCCGATCGAAGCATTCTCCCTGCCCACGCCGAACGGGCAGAAGGTCCACATCATGCTCGAAGAGCTGGGCGTGCCGTGGAACTATCACCGCATCGATATCGGCAAGGGTGAGCAGTTCACGCCCGAATTCCTGGCCATCTCGCCCAACAACAAGATCCCCGCCATCATCGATCCCGAAGGCCCGGGCGGCGAACCGATCTCGATCTTTGAATCCGGCGCGATCCTGAAATATCTCGGCCTGAAATTCGGCCAGTTCTACCCGACCGACACTCGCGCTCAGGTCAAGGTCGACGAGTGGCTCTTTTGGCAGGTCGGAGGCTTTGGCCCGATGCTCGGCCAGAACAATCACTTCTCGGTCTATGCCCCCGAAAAAATCCCCTACGCCATCAAGCGCTATAGCGACGAGACCCACCGTCTCTTCGGCGTCCTCAACAAGCAGCTCGAAGGCCAGGATTATATCGCCGGTGATTATTCCATCGCCGATATCGCTTCCATCGGCTGGGCCCAGTCGTGGGAGCGCTATGGAATTACGCGCGACGAATTCCCCAATGCGCTCGCCTGGATCGACCGCGTCGGTGGTCGTCCTGCTGTCCAGAGCGGCCTCAACTGGGGCAAGGACGTCCAGGGCAAAAGCCTCGCTGATGACAAGGAAGCGCAAAAGATCCTCTTCAACCAGCGCGCCCGCTGAACACTCGGGAAGGCCATCGGCCTTCCCAACTCCCCAGTTGTGATGAGGCGCCTTACTGCGCTTCCGCCGCCGCCCGCGCATCGAGCTCCCCCTGCGGCACCCGCACCCAATCCTCGCCCCGGCAGATCACGTTATAAAGCACGCAGCCATTGAGGCGCAGCGCATCGGGCCCGAGCAGTTCGACATAACCCGAATAGGTCTTTCCATCCTGCGGATTATAGACCTCGCCATCGAACACTGTCGGCCGCTCGCCCGGTCGCAGTGTCAGCATATGGAGGCCCAGCATCGGCCGATTGCGCAGGGCAGGGTCCTCATTGCGCTTGTCGAAAAACTGCTCCGGGCTCATCTTCGCCGCAGCTTCCGCTTCCTCGGCACTCAAGATATCCTCGGGCACCACTATCTTGCTAAGATAGCCGCAAAATCCGAGCTCACAGGGCGCAATGGTGATCTCTGATTGCGGCTCGGCCCGCCAAACACCCTCAATTGGCGACAAAGGTATTTCCTGCGACACGGCCGCTCCGACCGACAGCCCGGTGAGAATCGCACTCAGCCGAAGAATGGCCGTGACCCGTCCACGCATCATCATGCGCCATCCCACCTTCTCGATTCGATTATGAGGTCAAAGCTAGACCCCGCCGCGCTTCTCGCCAATCGCCATGGACAGAAACCCTGCCATCCCAGCCTTTCGCCGGCACCGGTCCAAAAACCGCTTGCCATCCCCCCCGCCGCTCGCTAGACCCAACCCCGCCGGAGAGGTGGCCGAGTGGTCGAAGGCACACCCCTGCTAAGGGTGCAGATCGGGAACGGTCTCGAGGGTTCGAATCCCTTCCTCTCCGCCACTTTCCCTCATTTGCCAAATTGCCTAGCAGCGCATGCAGCTCGTCGACGCCCTGTTTGGCGAAAGCTTTGGTTCACCAGTTCGATAGCTGTGATCTGTGGGTTTAACCTAAGTAACTCCACGATGTTCAGCATGTGAGAGAGTGCCTGATCTGGAGGCCTCTAATGTTTCGCATGCTTGTTGCAGCTCTGCTGTTTTCGCTTTCGTCTGCCGCCATGGCAGCTGCCTGGACCGCCGACCGGGTAAGAGGCGAGGTTTTGGTCGAGGCAGATGGCAGTTGGCAGCCGGTGACGAGGGGCCTCGAGATCGGTGATGGCTCAAGTCTCAAGACCGGCGCCAATGCGCGTGTGGACTTCAGCCGGGGCAACGATCATTTTTCGCTTGGGTCCAACACCGTCGTCCAAATCAGAGACGCCGGCCCCGATCTGATGACCTCCGTCATCCAGGCCGCAGGCGTCGTCTCTGTGGATGTTGAGCGGCGCAACGTGCAGCACTTTTCGGTACAAACGCCCTTTCTCGCCGCCGTCGTCAAAGGCACCAAATTCACCGTCACCTCCGATGGTAGCGGATCTTTTGTCGATGTCGATCGAGGGGTCGTCCAGGTGCAGGACAGCTCAAATGATCTCGTGGCCGACGTCAGGCCGGGACAGGAAGCTGCGGTCACCGCCGAAGCTCCGCTTCAGGTCGAAGGCATGGGTGCGGCCGCGATCTACACCTCGGACGGCGTCCTCGTCAGCAGCAGCGGAAACAGGGAAACAAAACCGGCCACTGATGCCTCGGCAGATGGAAGCGGCCAGCCTCCTGTTACCAAGCAATCCGGCGAAAATGGCAATAACGGCCGCGGCAATGGGCCTGGAACCGGCAATGACGGCAATGGCAATGGCAATGGTAAGGGAAATAACGGCGGCGACGGGTCGGGAAATTCGGGGAAAGGCAATGGCGGGGGTAACGGCAATGGCAACAACGGCAACGGAAATGGCGAGGGCGGCAATAACGGCAATAACGGCAACGGAAATGGTAACAACGGGAACAATGGAAACGGGAATGGCAACGGCAACAAAGGCAGCGACGACGGCGTAAACAACGGTACCAGCAACGGGAACAACGGAAATAACGGCAACGGAAACGGCAACAACGGAAATAACGGCAACGGAAGCCAGGAAAATAGCGGCAAGGGCGACAACAACGGCAAAAGCGGCGAGGGGGGCGGCAATGGCAATAACGGTAACAATGGCAACGGAAACGGGAACGGCAACGGAAACGGCAATGGCAATGGCAAGAACAATTAGTCCGCTGCGTTCAGCCGACTAAAGGAGCGGCCATGCCGAAGGCGGTGCGTATCGTCGTTACGATCTGCCTGTTGTCGTTTCTTGCAGCGACGGCAACCCTTGGCATTTGGGCGCCCGCCGACGCCAAATTGTGGGATATCCGATTTGCTGCCGCCGATCGTGCACCGAGCGGAGACATTGTCTTCGTCGATATCGATGCCGCAAGTCTTGCTGAAATCGGCACCTGGCCGTGGCCGCGGTCGCTGCACGCTGGGTTGCTCGATCGCTTGCTGGCCATGGGTGCCTATGAGATAGCGTTCGATATCGACTTCAGCACCCGCTCCAACCCGTCGGAAGACGCGGTCTTCGCGAAAAGCCTCGAAGCGGCCGGCGGATACGCTTATCTCGCCGCATTTCGCCAACGGGCCGCATCCGGCGATGAAATTTGGAGCCGCCCCCTTCCGGAGTTCGCAGCCCACGCGGAAGAAGCCCTCGTCAATATCGACGGGCTTAAAGCGGGCCTGATCTGGTCGCTACCGGGCAAGGATGCCGATACCGGCATTAAATCCATCCCTGTCCAGTTCAGCCCTGGCCAACCGATCCCGCCGACCCTGCGCATGGATTACGCCATTGATCTTGGTCAGATCGTGCGCGTGCCCGCCGTCTCCGTGCTCGATGGAACAGTTGATCCCGCACTTCTCGAAAATAAGCAGGTTGTTGTTGGGGCAAGTGCCATAGAGCTGCATGACCTGATCATGGTGCCGCGTTTCGGCGTTGTCCCGGGTGCAATTGTCCAGATTGCTGCGGCCGAAACACTCAAGCTCAACCGCGCTCTCACTGAGGTCGGTACATGGCCGGCTTTGATATGGGGCGCGCTTTTCCTCCTCGGAAGCGCACTTCTTCCAAGGCGCCGCTTGGGCCTCGCAATCGCTGTCGCTTTGACCGCGATGATGGTCTTTGAAGCCGCCGCCTTCGTTGCTTATGCGCTAGCAGCGCTCCAATTCGACACCGTTGGTTTCCATGCGCTGGCTGCCGGAGCACTCGTGGTTCAACTTGTCGAGGACCGCATCCTCCGCCGCCGCCAATTGCGCGAACAGCATAAGAGGCTGGTCTTCCTCGCAACACATGATGATGACACCGGAGCCTTGTCGGAGCGCGCCTGGTGCGATGCACTTGATGCGAGTAACGAATCTGAGACCGCCGGTGCTCTTCTCCTCCGCGTTGAACAGGCCGAGAGCGCCGGCGCCAGCCTTGGTTTTCATGTTGCCGATCAAGTGATCCGGCAGTTTCATGACCGCCTCTCTTTGTCTGTCGGAGGTCCGGTCGCCCGCATCGAAAGTCAGGTCTTCGCCATTGGTCTAGACGCTGGCTTGAGCGACACTGCCCTCCAGAGGCTGATCGAAAAACTGGAACTGCCCTACGATGTCGAAGGGCATCGGATCGAGCTGAAATTGCTTTGGGGACGGAGCGCTCCGGGCGCCGGAAAATCCTCTGAGGTCCTGTTGCAGGAAGCTCGGACGGCTCTCGCCATGGCGCGTCGAACGCGTCTCACCGGATGTGTCTACGCGCCCGATTTCGAAGCGCAGTTCGAACGACGCCGTCAAATCGATATTGCGCTGCGCACCGCGGTGGAGAAGGGCGAACTGAGTTTAGTTTTCCAGCGGCAGGTCGATGGCAGAACGAGGCAGACCCTTGGTGTCGAGGCGCTCCTGCGCTGGCACTCGGCGGCGCTGGGCCCAGTTTCGCCAGCCGAATTCATTCCTCTCGCTGAGGAAAACGGTACCATCATCCAGCTCGGCAACTGGGTGGCTCACGAAGCGTGCCGACGTGCGATCGAGAGCGGCTGGATGGGCCGGCTATCGATCAATGTGGCGCCGGTGCAGTTCGCTGGGTCCGATGTTTTCGTCATGATTCAATCGGCGTTGCAGCGAAGTGGATTTCCTGCAGATCGCCTGGATGTGGAGATTACGGAAAGCCTTGTCGCCGATGGTCATTTGTCCATCGTCGAGACACTGCAGCATCTTCGCGAATTGGGCGTGTCCATCGCGATCGACGATTTCGGCACCGGTCACTCGTCGCTCAGTTATCTCGCGACGCTGCCGGTGGACAAGCTCAAGATCGACCAATCCTTCGCCCGTCAAATGGCGACGCCCAAAGGTGGCCAGGTGATCAAATCGATCGCGTCCCTAGGCGCTTCGCTTGGCCTCCAAACGATCGTTGAGGGCGTGGAAACAGAGGAGGAGCTGGCCCTCCTCGCAGCGATCGACTGCGATATTGTGCAAGGCTTTCTCTTCGGCAAGCCTGGCGATTTACCCACAGACCTTGAGTGCGGCTCGGAAGCCGCCTGACCCCTACGGCCGGTACTCGCCATCACGTACGTCTGCATTGGCGGGCAACGCAGACGTCCCCTTTTGAGCCCGCCCTAGGGCAGCATATAGGCCAGAACATAGTCGCCGGCTTTCGTGCCAATCGACCCGTGCCCGCCGGCCACGATCACCACATATTGCTTCCCATCGACGGTATAAGTCATCGGGGTCGATTGGCCGCCGGCGGGCAAACGGGCTTCCCACAGTTGCTGACCAGTCGTCAGATCATAAGCGCGGAAGAAGTCGTCGACCGCTGCTCCAAGGAACGCTACGCCGCCCTTGGTGATGATCGGACCGCCGATCCCGGGGACGCCCACCTTGAATGGCAAGGGCAGGGGCGTCATGTCGCGCACTGTTCCGTTGCGATGCTTATAGGCGATTTCGCCGGTCCGCAGATCGGCACCGGCCACAAAGCCCCAGCCTGGAGCCTGGCATGGAACGCCAAGTGGGCTGAGGAACGGGCCCATGAAGACACCATAGGGCGCGCCCTCATTGCGGTTCAGGCCTTGCTCGCTCGCCTTTTCGTCCTCGCCCTTGGGCGGGATTTCGTCAGCGGGCACGAGGCGCGAGGCGAAGGCCAGATAGGTCGGCATCCCGAACATCACTTGCCGTTCCGGATCGACCGCAACCGAACCCCAATTGAACGTCCCGAAATTGCCCGGATAGACGATCGTGCCCTTGAGCGATGGCGGCGTGTAACGGCCCTCGTAGCGATGCTGATGCAGCGAGATGCGGCACATCAGCTGATCGAACATGGTGATGCCCCACATGTCCTTCTCCTGCAGCGATGCAGGCTTGAAGCTGAGGGCAGATGTGGGTTGGGTCGGCGAGGCGAAATCGCCCTCGATCGTTCCCTGCGGCGCTGGCTCCTCGGTGATCGGCAGGATCGGCGTGCCGGTCTGCCGGTTCAGCACATAAATATCGCCCTGCTTCGTTGGTCCCACGAGCGCCGGCACGGTCTGGCCATCGGCTCCTGTCAGGTCGAGCAGTACCGGCTGCGCCGGCACGTCCATGTCCCAGAGATCGTGGTGCACAAACTGCTGTACCCAGCGATCTTGGCCCGTCGCGACATCGAGAGCCACGATCGACGACGAGTATTTCTCGACGCTTTCGCTGCGCCCGATGCCAATCTGATCGGGCACCTGGTTGCCAAGCGGCACATAGACGAGACCCAGGGCAGGATCGACCGAGAACACCGACCAGCTATTGGGCGAGTTCGTCGTATAGGTCTCGCCACCTGCAATATCGATCGGCGCCGTCTGCGTCGGATTGCCCGAGTCCCAATTCCAGATCAGCGCGCCCGTGAGCGCATCGAAGGCACGGATGACGCCCGATTGCGACTGGGTCGAATAGTTGTCGTTGACGGCGCCGCCGATGATCAGCTTCCCGTCGACAGCAACCGGCGGAGACGTGGAATAGTAATATCCAGCCGGCGAATACTTCATGCCAGCTTCGAGTCGTAGCGTGCCGCCGTCTGCAAATGTCGTACACACCTGCCCATTGGCCGCATCGAGCGCAATCAATCGCGCATCGGCGGTCGGCAGGTAGACGCGTGCCGCACAGGCAGCGTCAGGAGCCGCTGCAGGGTCGGCCCAATAGGTCACCCCGCGGCATGTCTGGTGCTGCCGGTCCGGATTAAGCCCGGAATTCGCATCGAACCGCCACTTCTCCGTGCCCGTCTGAGCATCAAGCGCGATCGCAAGATTATGCGGCGTGCAGATATAGAGCGTGTCGCCGATCTTGATCGGGGTGACCTGATAGGTGGTCTCGCCCACATCTTGCGGCAGCTTCACGTCACCCGTCTGATAGGTCCATGCTGGCACGAGACTCGCGACATTTTGGGTCGTGATCTGGTCGAGCGGCGAATAGCGCTGGCCATAATTGGTGCGCCCATATTGCTGCCAATCGCCGTCTTCGAAATCGCCGCCGAGATTGGGATTGGCGGCCACCTGTTCGGTGTTGAGTGTACCCGAGATATCCTGCGGATCCTGCGTCATCGAATAAACAGCGACGACAACGGCGAGCACATTGCTCACCGCAAGGATCAGTGAAGCACCGCGCCGTCCGCCCTCGAGCCGCTTCCCTATCCAGGGCATCCACAGCCAGATGCCGAGCACCACGATGATGCCGCCTCGCGCGCCCAACTGCCACCAGTCGAACCCGACTTCCCAGATCGCCCAGATGATCGACCCCACGAGGATGGCCGAATAGACCCAAAGCGCCTCGGCCTTGCGGCGGGAGAGGAGATATCCAGTGATCAGAAAGCCGATGCCGGTGATCAGATAATACCAACTGCCGCCAAGGACGACGAGCCATCCGCCCAGTCCCCCCAGCGCTAACCCCATAAGGGCAAGAAGGAGGGCCGTGAGGAAGATGAGCATAGTGGTGTCTCCGGAATACATCCGCGCGCCAGCGAATGACTTCGCCGTTATCTCGGGCAGAACCTTCCCGCAACGTGCGGCAATGGTCAAGGTTGCGCGCGAAATCAGACCTCTGACCTATCTGCCAATTCCCCCGCTCAGCGCATGGCAAAGTTGAGCATGAGGGTGGGGAACTCCGTCGCAGCAAGCGCCGTTTGCTGGCCAAGATACGCCACGCAAATACATGGAGCGCCCAAATGCCACGGTTTTTTTTCAATCATCTCACGCCCGACGACAAGAACGAGATTGATATCGAGGGCCTTAAACTTAACTCCCTCAATGAAGCTATTGAAGAAGCTGCGTTTGCAGCCAAGGGCGCTGTCGCTCTCGCCGATGAACCGGTGCGCGGTGAATTCGTCATCGAAGACGAAGGCCGTGTCCTTCTTGCGCGCGTCCCCTACGCGGCAGAAGGCGAGCCAGTCGCCGATGAAACCAATGCGGCTTCTGACGTCAAATAACCAAACGACAAAGCATCGCTGTCCGAGATCTGCCTCCAACGCCTTGCGCTCGCGCTCTCAAGCGCGTCCAATGGCTTGAGGGGCAATTGAGGAGTTGAAATGTCTTTGCGCGTGTTGTTCGTCGGTGGAACCGGCCAGATTTCCTACCCTTGTGTAGAACGTGCCGTGGCCCAGGGCCATCAGGTAACGGTGTTCAATCGCGGTAAACGCGTCGACACCTTGCCCGCCGGCGTGACCTCGGTCCAAGGCGATTTCAATGGCACGGAATATGCCGATCTCGCCAAACAAAACTTCGACGTCGTTGCCCAGTTCATCGCCTTCACGCCCGACCAGGTGCAGCGGGACATCGACACCTTCCGCGGCCATTGCGGCCAATATATCTTCATCTCCTCGGCCTCGGTCTACGAAAAGCCCGCTCGGCACTATGTTATCACCGAGGAGACACCCGCTATCAATCCATACTGGCGCTACAGCCAGGACAAGATCGCTTGCGAAAATCTGCTCAAAGGCGCTGAGGGTCTAAACTGGACCATTGTCCGTCCCAGCCACACCGTTCGCACTGGCTTGCCCATCATGATCGGCGACGCCGATGTGATGGCGCGGCGTATGCTCGATGGCGAACCGACGATCGTCGCCGGCGACGGCCATACGCCATGGACCTTGACCCGCTCGTCCGATTTCGCCGTCCCATTCGTCGGCCTCTTTGGCAAAGCGGCGAGCCTTGGCGAGATCTTCCACATCACCAATGATCGCGCCCACATCTGGGACGATATCCAGATGGCTATCGGCCGAGCCCTTGGGGTAGAGGCCAAAATCGTCCATGTGCCGACCGATACGCTCGTCCGCTACATTCCTGATTGGGTTGGTCCGCTGACCGGGGATAAGGCCTGGAGCGCGATCTTCGACAATTCCAAGGTCAAGAAAGTCGCCGGTGACTTCACCTGCGCCCCCGATCTCGAGACTATTCTCGAAGAACCAATCCGCCACCTCAAGCAGCGTCTCGCGACCAAGCGCCCGGACCGTGGTGATTTCGATGCGCTCGTCGACCGCATCTGCCGCGAACAATCGGCGCTCGGCTGATCGAAAAAGCCGCGGCAGACCAAGCGCCCCCGCAAAATTCTCCAGAAAAGTGACGCCGCCTTGTCGAATCTGCCGCTGCCCGCTCGTCGTGTCGCTGTAAGGTTCGGTTCGAGCCGCGTTACTCGGAGACATCACATGCGCTATTTCATGAGCATCATTCCCCCTGCCGACCTCAAGCCGGAGGACGTGCCGCAGCAGCTCATGGACGCCATGGGCCCCTGGATGGAAAAGTGCCTCGCCGATGGCTCCCTGGTTTCGACTGCTGGCCTCAAGCCGCAGGCTGAAGGCGTCCGGCTATCGGGCGAGAACGGCACGGGCACACCGACCGACGGTCCCTATGCCGAAGCCAAGGAAGTCCTTGGTGGTTATGCCGTTCTCGAAGCGGCGGACTTGAAAGCGGCTTCGGTTCTTGCTGGTGAGTTCCTGCAACTTCACATCGACAATGGCGTGCCGAAAATCGTCCTTGAGCTGCGCGAAATCGTCGGCGGCGTGAACTACTAAATCTGCGGCTCCGCTTTACCGGAACCTCGCTACATTCAGGCGCCACTCCGCAAAGGGTGGCGCCTTTTTAGCGTGGATTTTGTGCAACGATATCAACTTAGGTTGACCTTATTTTTGCGCCGCGCACAAAAAATCTTGCGATCGACCCAAGGATTTGATGGGGAAGGGCGTCCTAGAAGGAGCGGCGGTGGGCATGGGGGCCTGCCATTGCCATCGTAAGGTTCAGACAGTTCATGAAAAAATCTGGTTTTGTCGTTTCGCTTTGCGTCTCCACCATAGCCCTTTTGCAGCCTGCCTTGGGCCAATCCGTGCTTGGTGCGCTCGATGGTGTGGTCGACCAGCAATTGCTGCAGGGGTGGCAGGGCGGCGAGCAGGATGGCTGGTTTGTGCTGCGCAATGACAGCCTCGAGGGCGCCGAACAGACGCTGACCATCCCGGCCGGACCCCCAAGCCAAAACGGACGCCACGTATCGGTCAACGTTACGCTTAAGTCCGATCAGCCAAAGGCGGCAATCGGTATTGTTGCCAACAACAGCGCCCAGAACGGCACCTGCATTGCCGAGGTCACCGCTGCTGCCGAAGCCAATTTGTTCTGCGTAATCAACGAAAAATTCGAGTCCATCGCCACGCTCCCCAAGGCGGCTAAACTGGATGGCAGCGACGTCATTGAGATGATCGAAGTGCCGGGGCGCGCGACATTCCTCGTCAATGGCGAAGTGCTCGGCGAAATTTCTGCGACGGAGGCGCTAGGGGCCGATCTGGGCGTCATGGCCTATGAACGCGGCACGTTCGGGCTGGCCGATTTTACCATCAGTGACTTGCCCGCGACCAACACCAATGCTGCGCCCCAGCAGCAGGGCTCCGGTCTGCCGCCGCGCGGTGGCGCGACCACAAACACCGAAGTTGATACCTCTGCAGAAGCCCCCGGCGCCGAGACGTCCGACGTTGCCACCCGCATGGCGGCGATCATGGGCCCGCTGACCGATTCCATCATGGACGCGGACAAGCTCGAAGGCTGGGATCTATTTTTTGAGGATGATTGGATCGTCCTCGTCAATCAGACCGCCGCCTCCACTGAAAACTTCTTCACCATGCCTATGGGCGGACCGGTGCAGTCGGGCGAACGCATCACCCGCGTCAATGTCGGCGTAAGGCCACCGGAAGGCCAAACAGCGCAAGATTTCAAGCTGTCCGCTGCAGGTCTTGTCGTCGAGAATGGCGATGACTCCTGCCTTGGCGAGATTACGCTCGGCGGAGATGGCCTGGTCCTCTGCTTTGGTGCAGATGGCAAATCGCAGGAAATGGGTCGCCTGACCGGCGCTGCCAAGCTCGATGGCAGCGATCTCCTCGAATGGGTTGAGCAGCCCGGAATTGCTGCATTTTTCCTCAATGGCGAAGCCATCGCCACGCTTGAAGATCATCCTGTGCTCGGCGGCGATGTCGGCGTGCTCGCCTATGAGCGCGGCGATTTCTATTTCCGCGATTTCGCCGTCTCGGTCACCGGCGCACCTGCTGGTGCTCCCGCCGGCGGCAAAAGCAAAGGCTCGACGCCGGCAGCGGCCGACGACGCTGCCGCTGGAAATGGTACTGCAAGCGAAGAAATCCCCTTCATCAACAGCCATGAATCGCGCCTCATCGGCGCCTATCTTGGGGTCACCAACGGCATCTTCATGCACGAGTTCGGCCATGCGCTGATTGGTGAGCTGCAGGTCCCCTCGACCGGCCCCGAGGAAGACGCCGTCGATATTTTCTCGGCGCTGCGCGTCGTCGAGCCGACCATGTATCCGTCGGGCGATGAAGGCATCGATCTCATCGGCCGTGAGGTCGCGCTCTATTCCGTTTTGCCTTGGTATTACGGCGGCATGATCAATGCCGAGAGCGGTCAGGATCTTCCTTGGCAGGATGAGCATACCGGCGATCTCCGCCGCTTCCGCAATACATTCTGCGTCATCTATGGCGGCAATCCCGGTCTCTATGGCGATATCGCCGAGCAGGTAGGGCTCGAAGAGCGCACGCTTTATCGCTGCGAAGAGGAGTTCAACCGCCAGAACCGTGCTTGGCGCACCATCCTTGCGCCTCACACCCGCCTCGGTGAATGGCATCCAGATGGCCAGCTCGCCGCCGATGCACCAGGGGCGGCGATCACCGTCAACTTTGAAGAGCCGACCACGCCGATCAGCAAGTTTCTCGTCGAGACCTTTGGCGATACCCTCCGTGGTTTCGCCGTCGATATGGGCAAGACCTATGCCCTGCCGCGCGACATTGCGGTCAATTATCGCAATTGCGACGAGCTGAACGCATGGTACAGCCCCGACGAGGGCACTATCACCATGTGCTACGACCTGATCGAGCACCTCGTGGTGATGATCGCCGATGTCGAACTCGGCGACACAGGCGCCGAGCCGCCCGCGGAAACGCCGCAGGCATCGAGCGCGGCAATGGACGATGCGGACATGGCCGTCGCGCCCGGCACGCTGAACGAGCTGGCCGATTATGGTGTCCCGGCCACCAATGTTCTGTTCCCTGCGCCTTATCGCGGTCCCACGCCTGCCGCCCATACTCGGGCTGAAACGCTGACCACCAAGGCTGTTGTCGACCTCGTGACCGCCAATGACAATTGGCTTCTGGTCGATACGAGCGGTGGCGCCGAAACCTTGCCCGGCGCTTTCGCAGTCGCTGATGCGGGGCGCGATGGCAGCCTGACCGACAGTTTCCAAAAGCTCGTCGAGGACTGGCTGACCGAAGAAACCAGCGGCGACAAATCCGTGCCGGTGATTTTCTTTGGATCCGGCATGCAGGATCGCTCGGCCTACAACGCCGCCTTGCGTGCCGGCAATCTCGGCTGGAAAGCCTATTGGTATCGCGGTGGCATCGAAGCCTGGAAAGCCAATGATCTCCCAATGGCTGAGCAGACGGAGTAGGGCGCCAACATTGTGGCTTG
Source organism: Devosia sp. Leaf64 (assembly GCF_001421945.1). NCBI lineage: Bacteria > Pseudomonadati > Pseudomonadota > Alphaproteobacteria > Hyphomicrobiales > Devosiaceae > Devosia > Devosia sp. Leaf64. The sequence continues at coordinate 358,554 of NZ_LMLO01000021.1, forward strand.
CTTGGACCCCCAAAATTAGTCTGCACCAAGCCTCAGGGTCTGCTCCAGGTCTGTTGACTTCACAGCGTCCCTGAGGATCGTTTGCGGCATACCCGCGTTCAAATGTCATGCCTGCCGGCGAACGTCACTTCGCCAGCCAAGACGAATACGGAGATGACCGATGTCTCGCTTGCCAATCCTTCTTGTCGAAGACGAGTTTCTCGTCCGCATGGCGCTCATCGATCAATTGGAAGAGGCTGGATATGAGGTGCTTGAGGCGGCGACCGCAGTCGATGCCTGGGCAGCGCTCGAAACGCGGCCGGATATCGCGCTCATTTTCACCGATATTCATATGCCGGGAGACACCGACGGTCTGGCCTTCGCCAAAGACGTCCGCGATCGCCTGCCTGATATCGGGATACTCATCACCTCCGGCAAACAGCCGCTGCAACAAGCCGATCTACCGGCCGGCGGTCTATTTCTGAGCAAGCCCTATCAGTACGAGGATGTCGAACGGGCTCTCGCAACGCTTCTCGAAAAGCATGCGGAGAGCGTGACCTAGCAATCCGCTATCAGTACTCGACACTGGCAAAGGTCATCAACCTTACCTTTTGCACCAAGATGCCGCAGTGTCGGTGGGTGCTCCAAGGTTGATTCCCTTTTCTATGACCGATCTCGATACCGTACTCGCCAAAGCCGAAAGCCAGTTCGACCAAAGCCTCGAACGGCTCTTTGGGTTCATCCGCATTCCATCGGTTTCGACCGAGCCCCAATATGCCGGCGATTGCCGACGCGCTGCAGAATGGCTCCGCGATGAGCTGGCAAGCCTCGATTTCGACGCCAGCGTCCGCGACACGGCAGGCCACCCAATGGTCGTCGGCCACGGCCCCAAGGTCGCCGGTCCCCACGTGCTCTTTTATGGCCACTACGACGTCCAGCCGGTCGATCCGCTGGTCCTCTGGAACACACCGCCATTCGAGCCCACCCTCGTCCCCCAGCCCGATGGCGAAACCTTCATCACCGGCCGCGGCGCCTCGGACGACAAAGGCCAGTTGCTGACCTTCATCGAAGCCTGTCGCGCTTGGAAGACCGTCACCGGCAGTCTGCCGATCCAGGTTTCGATGCTCTTCGAAGGCGAGGAAGAGGCCGGTTCGCCCTCCCTCGGGCCCTTCCTCGAAGCCAATGCAGAAGACCTCAAGGCTGACACGATCCTTGTTTGCGACACCGATATGTGGGACCGCGAAACCCCCGCCATCACCACCATGTGGCGCGGCTTCGTCTCCGAAGAGTTCGAGGTCACGACCGCCGATCGCGATCTTCATTCCGGCATGTTCGGCAGCGCCGCCCGAAACGCCGTCCAGCTCCTCGGCACCATCATCGGCGCCCTCCGCAACGAAGACGGCAGCGTCGCCATCCCCGGTTTTTATGATGGCGCGATGGAACTCCCCGCCGCCAACAAAGCCGAATGGGAACGCCTACCCTTCGACGCCGAAAAATTCCTCGGCGATATCGGCCTCTCCATTCCCGCTGGCGAAGCTGGTCGCTCCGTTCTCGAACAGGTCTGGGCCCGCCCGACCGCCGAAGTCCACGGCGTCTGGGGCGGCTATTCCGGCGACGGTTTCAAAACCGTCATCCCCGCCAAAGCCGGCGCCAAAATTTCCTTCCGCCTCGTCGCCGGGCAGGACCCCCACCGTATCCGCGAGCTTTTCCGCACCTTCGTTCGCGCCATGATCCCGGCCGATTGCAGCGTCACCTTCAAGGCTTATGGCACCGCCGCGGCCCAATCCATGCCGCTCGATAGCAAATTGCTGACCAAAGCCAAGGACGCTCTCACCGAGGAGTGGCAGCGCGAAACCGCACTCGCCGGCACCGGCGGCTCCATTCCGATCCTCGGCGAATTCAAGGTTCGTTTGGGCATGGACAGCCTCCTCATCGGCTTTGCCCGCTTCGACAATCGCATCCACAGTCCCAACGAGAAATACGACCTGTCGAGCTTTCACAAAGGCATCCGCTCCTGGGTGCGCATCCTTCACGCATTTTCTGAGGCCTGACCCATGGCGATCACCCGCTTTTCAGTAAGCCCGCTCCATAGCCAAATCACGACGCTCGCCGCCGTCGCAGGTGGCCGCGCCCCAGCCGATCTCGTCATCACCGGCGCCCGCGTGCTCTCGACCTATTCCGAACGCATTCTGGCCGATAAGGAAATCTGGCTCTCCGGCGGCCGCATCGCCGCCGTCAAACCGGCCGGTGCGCACAAATCCGGCCCCGCGCCCAAAAAGCTTTATTACGCCAAGGGCGGCATCATCGCCCCCGGCCTCGTCGACCCGCACATTCACATCGAAAGCTCGATGGTCACCGCCTGCGCCTATGCCGAAGCGGCGCTGCTCAACGGCACGACCACGATCTTCTGCGACAGCCACGAGATCGGCAATGTTATGGACGTCGCCGGGGTCGAAGACATGCTGGAGGACGCGCGCCTCGCCCCGCTCTCGATCTTTCTCACCGTCCCCTCGACCGTTCCTGCCACCTCGCCCGAACTCGAAACCGCCGGTGGCGACCTGACGCCTGAAAAGATCGGCACGCTCTTCGACAAATGGCCGGAAGCCGTCGCGCTCGGCGAAAAGATGGATTTCGTGCCCGTCGCCATGGGCGATCCGCGCAGCCACGCCATCATCGCCGAAGCCCTCAAACGCGGCCGCCCGGTCTCGGGCCACATCTATGGCCGTGATTTCGTCGCGCCCTATGCGGCCTCCGGGGTCACCGATACGCACGAAGCCATCGATCGTGACATCGCCGAAGATTTCGTCGAAGCCGGCATCTGGGTTTTCCTGCGCGGCGGCAATCCCGCAACGCCCTGGAATTCCATCGTCGAAGCCATCAAGCCGATCACCGAACTCGGCGCCAGCCACAAGCGCTTCTGCGTCTGCACCGATGATCGCGACGCCGACGATCTCCTGAGTTTCGGCCTCGATTGGGTCGTCCGCGAAGCCATCCGCTGCGGCGTCAGTCCCGAACAAGCTTGGTCTATGGGCTCGCTCCACGGCGCCACCCGCTTCGGCCTAGGCGACGACATCGGCGGCCTCGGCGGCGGTCGCCGCGCTGATCTCGTCTTGCTCGACGATGAGCTAAAGCCGGTCAATACCTGGTATGGCGGCGAACTCATGGTCGAGGACCGCAAGATCACGCCTTTGCTCGAAGAAACCCTCAACCAGCGCTACCGCTATCCCGAGGCGGCCTACAACACCGTCCACCTGCCCAAAAACCTGAAGCTCACGCCAGAGCTGCCCTCGGCCGGCGTCACCGCCAATGCCATCGGCATTGAAATGCCGGGCATCGTCCTGCCGCACCGCAAGGTCGAAATCGCCCCGGCCAACGATTGGGCGACAATCCTCGAGCGTGACAATCTCAGCTTCGTCACCGTCATCGAGCGCCACGGCAAATCTAATGGCGGCATTGCCCACGGTCTCCTCCACGATTTCGGCATCAAGAATGGCGCGGTCGGCTCGAGCGTCGGCCACGACAGCCACAACATCATTCTCGCCGGCACCAATGAAGCCGACATGCAACTTGCCCTCGACACCATCGAAGCATCAAACGGCGGCGTGGTTGTGGTGCAGGAGGGCAAAGTGCTCGCCTTCGTCGCCCTGCCAGTCGCCGGTCTTATGTCCGACAAGCGCGTGCACGAGGTTGCCGCAGAAAACCAGCTTCTCAAATCTGCCTGGGCGCAGGTCGGCTGCACCATTCCCTATATGGGCTTTAACCTGATCCCTCTCTCGGTGATCCCTGAAATCCGCATCACCGACAAGGGTCTGGTCAAAGTGCCGGAGATGGTTTTGCAGCCGCTATTCGACTAGTCGAGGCCGGACATGCGACAATCGCCATCGTCTTGCAAAACCATCGCTTTTTTACGCGAAAGCCACTAGGTGCAATGAACAACCTCGTGGGTTCACAAATTTGCAATTATCTGGCTGGCGCAATCGGCGTTTGTCGTTAAATTTCAACGCGGGGCTTGGTGGCGAAAATGGGCGAAAGTCCGTACTGCCGGGCAAAACACCACTCGATGAGAGTACAGAATGGCTCAGAAGCATAATGTGATCGTGGCCGGCCTCCTGGCAGCGATCGCGCTGGTGATGCCTGCCGTGGCGCAGGAAAATACGCCCAACGATCCGCGCCTGTTCACGCCAGGCAAGCTGACCGTCAGCACCTCCGAGCCGAGCTATCCGCCTTGGGTGCTCGATAACAATCCGGAAGCCGGTGAAGGCTTTGAAGCGGCGCTCGTCTATGCCCTCGCCGAGCAGCTTGGCTTCAAGCGCGACGATGTCGTCTGGGTCGATGTGACCTTCGACGGCGCCATTGCGCCCGGTCCCAAGAACTACGATTTCTCGATCCAGCAGATTTCGGTCACCCCCGATCGCGCCAAGGTCGCGACCTTCTCCGACGTCTATTATCAGTCGGACAAGGCCGTCATCGCGCTGCCGGATTCGACCGTCGCCAGCGCAAAATCCTTCGCCGATCTTAAGCAGGCGCGCTGGGGCGTTGCCGTCGGCACCACCGATTTCGACTACGTGACCAACGTCCTCGGCATCGACAATGCTGCCGTCTATGACGATCAGGCCGGCGTCTTCCAGGCCCTGCAGGGTGGTCAGATCGACGCGACCATCGCCGCTTTGCCGACTGCGCTCTACGCCACGGCCGTCCAGGTGCCGGAAGCGAAAATCACGGCGCTCCTGCCCAAGGACCCGAAGGATGAAGGTCTCGCGCTCCTCTTCGCCTCAGGCAATCCGATTGTACCCTGGATCAACGAAGGCCTTGCTGCCATCCGCGATAGCGGCAAGATCGACGAACTCGTCCAGAAATATCTCGTTGCCGATCCCAATATTCCGGTGATCAACGAATGACACGACGACCCGGCAAGGGACGCCGGACGATCGCTCTCAAGGATCGGCTCACGCCGGTCCTTATTAGTTTGGTCAGCGTCATCATCGTCTTCGGCGCCATCGCCTATTTCGTCGGCTCTGCCGAACAATGGCCGCGCATCCAGAGCCAGTTTTTCAGCATCGAAGCAATGCTCGAAGCCGCGCCAAGCGTGGCCCGCGGGTTTTTGGTCAGCCTCCAGATCTGGATCATCAGTCTCATCTGCATTGGCATCTGGGCCCTGATCCTCGCGATTTTCCGCGCCATGGGCGGACCCTATTTTGCCCCGCTGCGCATCTTCGCCATTCTTTATGTCGACCTTTTTCGCGGTTTGCCCGCCTTGCTCCTCGTGCTGCTGTTCGGCTTCGGCATTCCAGCGCTCAACCTGCCGGGCCTGCCCAATAATGGTCTCTTCTGGGGCGGCGTCGCGCTGGTGCTGAGCTATTCTGCCTATGCCACCGAGGTTTATCGCTCCGGCATCGAAGCCGTCCACGAAGGGCAGGGCATGGCCGCCAAGGCCTTGGGGCTGACACAGTGGCAGACGCTGCGCTATGCCATCCTGCCGCAAGCGCTGCGCAACGTCGTTCCGGCCATGCTCAATCTCGTCGTCGCTCTGCAAAAAGACGTCGCGCTGCTCTCCGTCCTCGGCGTTCGCGATGCGGTCCGCGAGGCGCAGATTTATACGGCGCGCACCTTCAATTATTCATCCCTCGTCGTCGCCGCGATCCTCTTCCTCCTCGCCACTATTCCGATGGCTCGGCTGACCGACTATGTCGCCCGCCGCGATCGACAACGCCGTCTCCAGAGTGCCTTGTAGTATGTTCGTTTTGTCGCGCTTTCGAACCGAAAAACCGCTTCGCACTTTTTCTGAAAGCGCTCTTGTATGAACCGTATCGAGATCGACAAGCTCACCAAGTTCTATGGCGAGCGTCTGGTGCTGGATGGGATAGACCTCTCTGTTGCGCACCACGAGGTCGTCTGCCTCATCGGCGCCTCAGGCTCCGGCAAGTCGACCCTCCTCCGCTGTATCAACGGCCTGACCGAGTTCGACGAGGGCGCCGTCCGGCTCGATGGCATGGATATCTATGACGAAAGCTTCGGCCGCACCGGCCTTTACAAGCGCATCGGCATTGTCTTCCAGGCCTACAATCTCTTCCCGCACCTGACGGTTCTCGACAACATCACCCTTGCCCCGGTGCGAGTTCATGGCCGCCAGCGCGCCGAAGCGGAGGATGCGGCACGAAAGCTGCTCGATCTCTTTGGTCTCGGCCAGTACGCCAAGTCCTATCCCGAGCAGCTTTCCGGCGGGCAACAGCAGCGCGTCGCGGTCATCCGCTCACTCGCCACCGATCCCGAAGTTTTGCTGCTCGATGAAGTGACCGCAGCGCTCGATCCCGAACTGATCGGCGAAGTTTTGAAGATCATCCGCGATCTCAAGACCCAAGGCATGACCATGGTCATCGTCACGCACGAAATGGCCTTCGCCCGCGATGTCGCCGATCGCGTCTGCTTCCTCGACGCCGGCCGCATCATCGAAGAGGCCCACCCCCAGCGCCTGTTCTCCAGCCCGGAAAACCCGCGCACGCAGAAATTCCTCGAGCGGATTATTGCGTCGGGTCGTCTCGGCGCTTCGGCCTGACCTAAGCCGGCCGGTTGGCGGCGAGGAAATCCTCGACCAGCGCCACCCAATAGCGCGCTGCCGGCGCGATGATGGCGTCATTGAAATCATAGCGAGGGCTATGGAGGTCCGCGCTTGGTCCATTGCCGATAAAGAGATAGCTGCCCCGCTGCTTTTCGAGCATGAAGGCAAAATCCTCGCTGACCAGGAGCGGGGCGAGCGTGCCGACCTGTGCGTCGCCGAAATGGCGAATGGCTACCTGCCGAGCGAACGCGGTTTCCTCGGCATCGTTGTGAAGAGCCGGAAAACCGGGCGGATGGAAAACCTCCGCGACCGCCCCATAGCTCGCAGCTTGCGCCTCCGCCAATGTCTTGATCCGCTCGCGGATGCGGTCGCGCACCACGTCGGTAAAGGAGCGTACGGTAATCTGCAGTTCGACACTGTCCGGTATGACATTGGGCATGGAGCCACCATGCATCATGCCAACAGTGATTACGGCGGTTTCCAATGGGTCGACATTGCGCGACACGATCGATTGCAGCGCCATCACCAGGGACGATGCCGCGACGATCGGGTCGACAGTCTCGTGGGGCAGGGCGCCGTGCCCACCCTTTCCTCTGATGGTGATGATGACGAGATCGACCGATGCCATGGCCGGACCCTCGATGAAACGAAATTCGCCCGCTGGCACGCCGGGCCAATTATGCAGCCCGAAAATAGCGTCGACCGGAAAGCGCTCGAAGAGACCGTCCTCGATCATCTGCACCGCACCGCCCGTCTCTTCCGCTGGCTGGAAGATCAGCCTTACGGTGCCCGAAAAATTCCGCCGCGCCGCCAACTCCTTCGCCGCGGCGAGCAGAATGGTCGTGTGCCCATCATGTCCGCAGGCATGCATCACCCCCGGCGTCTGGCTGGCATAATCCGCTCCGGTTGCCTCGGTAATCGGCAAGGCATCCATGTCGGCGCGTAGCCCGATCACCCGCTCGCCGGCGCCGTTCCGCAATGTCCCGACAACACCAGTCACGCCAAGCCCAGTCGCCACCTCATAGCCCCAGCCTTCGAGCAGCTCAGCCACGAGTTTGCTGGTCGCGACCTCCGCACGCCCTAGCTCCGGAGCGGCATGAAGCCGACGGCGCAGCGCCACAAAATCATCGATCGTGCTTGGCAGGGACATCGCGGAATTGCCTCTCACTCGGCTCGCGCAGGCTTACTCAATCGCCGCCTGCCCACTGAGGGTCGAAATGAACCGCTTCGTCCGGTCATCCTTGGGAGAGCCGAAAACGTCCGCGGACGACCCTGCCTCAACCACCTGCCCAGCATCAAGATAGACGACATTGCTGGCAATGCTGGCAGCCAGCCGGAGGTCATGCGTAGCGATCAGCATGGTCGTGCCCTCCCGCGCCAATTGCGCCAGCACCTCCACCACCTCAATGGCAAGCTGCGGGTCGAGCGCCGATGTCGGCTCGTCGCAAAGGAGCACGCGGGGCGCCGGCGCGAGCGCCCGGGCAATCGCCACACGCTGTTGCTGGCCGCCCGATAGGCTCGATGGCCAGGCATCGGCCTTGAAGGTCATGCCAACCTTTTCGAGCAGTTCCATGGCGCGAGCCCGAGCGCGGTCCTTTGGCCATTTCAGCACGGTGACCAGCGCCTCCATCACATTTTCCACCACGCTCTGGTGCGGGAAAAGCTGGAAATTCTGGAACACCATCCCCGTCTTGCGCCGCAGCGCAAGGATGGTCGCGCGGTCGGGCTTGCCGTTGGGTGTGAACCGGATAGAGGTATCGTCGATCCGCACTTCGCCCGATTGCGGCACTTCGAGCAGATTGACGCAACGAAGCAGCGTGCTCTTGCCGCTTCCCGAAGCGCCGATCAGCGCGGTGACATGACCCTCGGGCACGTCCACGCTGACGCCCTTGAGAACGTGGTTGTCGCCGAAGCTTTTTTCGATCCTGTCCAGCGCGATCATGATGCAGCCTCGATAGAACCGCCATAGCGGGAGAGGCGCTTTTCCAGCCACCCCTGCAAACTGGAAAGGGCCGAGCTGACGACGAGATAAATCAGCGCCACTTCGACATAAAGAATAAGCGGCTCATAACTCGTCGCGACAATCCGTTGCCCGGCTCGGAATAGCTCGGGCACCGTGATGGCGGCAGCTAGCGAAGTATCCTTCACGAGCGAAATGAACGTGTTGGAAAGCGGCGGCACGGCAATGCGCGTCGCTTGCGGCAGGATGGTGCGGCGCATCGCCTGCGCCCATGTCATGCCAACGGAATAGGCCGCCTCCCACTGTCCCTTGGGCACGGCCAATAGCACAGCCCGGATGATTTCCGAGGTATAGGCGCCGATATTGAGCGTGAAACCGATGAGCGCGGCTGGAAACGCATCCAGCACGATCCCGACGCTCGGCAAGCCATAGAAGATCAGGAAGAGCTGCACCAGAAGCGGCGTGCCGCGAATGATCCAGACATAAAACCGCACCACAAGCCCAAGTGGCTTTGGCCCGAAGAGCCGCGTGATGGCCGCGAGCAAACCAAGACTGAGCCCAAGCACGAAGGAAAGCAGCGTCAGGGGGACGGTGAACGAGATACAGGCCCACAGCAAAGAGGGCAGGGACTCGATCATCAGGTTCAGCCAATGGGGCATGCATCATCCTGCCAATGAAAAGGGACCGGTCGATCCTCGACCGATCCCTTCTAAACATTCGAAGCGTCTGAGACTACTGGGAGACGTCCTCGCCGAAGTACTTCTGCGAGATTTCCGCATAAGTGCCGTCGGCCTTGATGGCGTCGAGCGCTTCATTGATCGCGGCCAGCAGTTCCGGCTTGCCCTTGGCAAGGATGATGCCGGAGAAATCGGCGTCAGCGGCGGTGGCGACAACCTTCACCGGTGCGTCCGGCTGCTGCTTCTTGAAATCGAAGAACGACAAGCTGTCATTGATCGTCGCATCGGCACGGCCCTGAATGACGAGGGCGATCGACTGGTCAAAGCCTTCGGTGCCGACGAGTTCAGCACCAAAACTTTCGGCCAGCTTGCCAAAATTGCTGGTCAGGCTCTGGGCCGACTTCTTGCCCTTAAGCGTTTCAAAGCTCGTGATGTCGGTGTTGTCTTCCTTGACGACGAGAGCAGCCTTCGAAGCGATGTAAGGCTCGGAGAAATCGTACTTCGCCTGTCGGTCCGCATTGATGCCGACCTGGTTGATCACGACGTCATAGCGATTGGCGTCGATACCCGCGATCAGGCCATCCCACGGACCTTCGACGAATTCGGCCTTCACGCCCAGATGCTCGGCAACAGCCTGGCCGATCTCGACGTCAAAGCCCACCAGCGCTCCCGAAGCGTCGTGGAAGGTGAACGGAGCATAGGTGCCTTCGGTGCCGATCTTGAGCACACCGGCTTCCTTCACCTGGTCCAGCGCTGTCTGTGCGAAGGCCGGGGTGGAAAGCGCCAACAGACCAACGGCGACGAGCACTTTGGAAAACTTCATCGATTTCTCCTGTCCGCAAGCCCGCAGTCCGGGCCGCAATTGCAGCGGAATTTGCCCATCTTCCAGGCGGCTTTCAATTGCTTGGATGGATGTTTTTCGTTTGGAGGCTTTGGCCGTCGGCATGTTCTTCTTTTGCCGATTTCCTGAGCCGCCTATTGCTGAAAAGAGACCGCGATTGGACTCTATCGGAGCAAAAAAGAAGCCCGGCGCTAGGCCGGGCTCTTTTCTTAGTGGTGGTGCTCAGGCATCTGCTTGAGCTGATCCTTTGTCCACGAGGTCACGGCGTGAATGTCGCCATCTTCGTCGCGCATGAATTCAAGATCGCTCACCGGCACGGCAACCGGCTTGGCGCCTAGACCGAGAAAGCCGCCGACATCGATGATCACGGTATCGAGGCCATGAACGTGGTCGACCTTGCCGACCTTGTGGTCGTCAGCGCCATAAATCGTGGCGCCTTCGAGGTTCGATGGCGTCAGTTCGGCGGTGGACAGACGGACGTGATTGGTATGGTCCATGATCAAGGCTCCTTGTTTGAGCCACTCCAACCCGCCGGTTGGGCGATCGGTTCCATTGGGTCCGCTGCCACCTTTCGTCTCGTCTTAAGAAACCAGCGACTGACCATTCTTGTCGAAGACAACGGCCTTCGACGTCTCCGCATGAAAACTCAGGCTCTCGCCGCGGTTGAGAATATGGTCGCCCGCGAGCACCGCCAGCCATGACGCGCCCGAGGGCAGTTCGACATTGACGATGGTCTCATTGCCGAGCCGCTCGGTCAGCGTCACGCGTCCGATGATCGTGCCTGATGCGGCGATCGCAAGATCATGCGGCCGCACGCCGAGGGTCAAAGCATCACCCACGTTGACGCCGCTGGTTTGGATCGGCAGCCGCAGGTTGATCACATCCTGGCCTGATACCGTTACGCCATCGGCATCGATGGCATCGACTTTGACCGGCGCAAAATTCATCTTTGGCGAACCGATGAAGCCAGCGACAAAGAGGTTCGCCGGTCGCTGGTAGAGCTCGATTGGGGAGCCGACCTGTTGCACGACGCCAGCATCGAGCACGACGATCTTGTCGGCCAGCGTCATCGCCTCAACCTGATCGTGGGTTACGTAGATCATCGTCGCGCCAAGGTCGGCATGGAGCTTGGCAATTTCCATCCGCGTGTCGACGCGCAGCGCGGCGTCGAGGTTAGAGAGCGGCTCGTCGAAAAGAAAAACTTCGGGCTGACGCACGATGGCGCGGCCGATAGCGACGCGCTGGCGTTGACCGCCCGAAAGCTGGCCAGGCTTGCGATCGAGCAGGTGCTCCATCTTGAGAATGCGTGCCGCTTCGCGGATCTTCTGGTCGCGCACATCCTTCGGCGTCTTCGCCAGTTTCAGACCAAAGCCGACATTGTCGTAGACGGTCATGTGCGGATAGAGCGCATAGGACTGGAACACCATGGCGATGGATCGGTCGCGCGGCTCAACATCATTGCAGAGCTTGTCCCCGATATAGAGCTCACCTCCGGTAATGTCCTCGAGCCCTGCAATCATGCGGAGAAGCGTGGACTTGCCACAGCCCGAGGGGCCAACGAAGACGACGAATTCCCCGTCCTCAACCTTGAGATTGACGCCCTTGATGACCTCGACCTGGCCATAGGTCTTCTGGATATTTTTGAGTTCCAAACCGGCCATGGTCAGAGTTCCTCGCGTAAAAATGTCGTTGAGATGCGCATGGGTCAGCCCTTGACCGCGCCGGCCGTCATGCCGGCAACGATCTGCCGGTTGAAGAACATGAAGACGATGAGCGGCGGGATGGTGATGAGCAGGATATTGGTGAAAAGGAGGTTGTAGGCGGTGCTGAACTGGCTCTGGAAATTGTAGAGCGTCAGCTGCACCGTCGCATTCTGATTGCCCGGCAGATAATAGAGCGGGTTGGTGAAATCGTTGAAAATACCAACCGACTGCACGACGATATTGGTCACCGTCACCGGCCAGAGCAAAGGCAGGATGATGCGGAAAAACACATCGAGCGGGCGCGCGCCATCGATCACCGCGGCTTCGTCGAGTTCGCGCGGAATGGTGGCGATAAAGGCCCGATAAAGAATGATCGAGAAGGGCAGGTTATAGGCCACCTGGATCAGGATCATGCCATGGAGCGTGCCGAACAGTTTGAGCCCCTGCAACAGCCAGATCGTAGGGACGACGGCCGGCGGGATCATGAGCCCCGCGAGGATCAAAAACTCGATCAGCCCATTCCAGCGCGTCTTGCGGCGCGCGAGGACAAACCCGACCATCGCCGCAAGAACAATCAGCAGCGTGACGCTGATGACGGTAATCAGCGTCGAGTTGATGAAGGCCGTGATCATCATCCAGTTGCGGGTCTTGACCACTTCATAGACGTTTTCAAAGAGGTGAAAGCCGTTGGGCCAGGAGAAGTCGCGCAGGGCAGACTGCTGTTTGTCCTTGAAGGCCATCAGGATGATGAACAGGAACGGGATGACGAAGACCACGAACGTGGCCGCGATGGCGGCAAAACCGCCAAAAAGAGAAGCGCGCGACGTCTTCATTCGTGACCCTGCTTACGATTGAGGACCATGGTCAGCGGCACGACCAGCACCGCGATGAGGATGAAAAGCACCACATTGCCCGCGGTCGAAAGCCCGTAGAACCCGGCCTGATATTGCTTGTAGATCACGGAGGCGACCGTGTCGGAGGCAAAGCCGGGACCGCCCTTGGTCATGGCCCAGATGAGGTCGAAGGTGCGCAGCCCGCCGATGAAGGAGAGCGTAATGACTGTCGCGGTTGCCGGACGGCTGAGCGGCAGCGTCACATAGAAAAAGTTCTGTAATTTGGTCGCGCCATCGATCCGCGCTGCCTCGTAATAGTCCTTCGGAATGGCAACGAGGCCGGCGATATAGATGACCGTCGCTAGGCCGACACCCTTCCACACATCGACAAGCGCGACGGAGAACAGCGCGAGCTTCGGATCTACGAGCCAGCCCGGCCCCTTGATGCCGATCATGGCAAGGGTCTGGTTGATCATGCCCATGGTCGGGTGCATCAGCACCGTAAAAGTCATGCCGACGCCAATGGTCGAGACCAGCACCGGAAAGAAGATCACCGAACGCAGATAGCCGCGCGCCATGATCTGGCTGGTCAGCATCACCGCGAGCAGCATGCCGATCACCACCTTGAGGCCCGAGGTAATCACGGCATAGATGACGGTGTTGACGAGCCCCTGAATAAGAAATGGCTCGCGAAAAAACTGCGCGAAATTATCGAAACCGATAAAGGTCGCGTCAAAGAGCGTCCAGCGCGTCAGGCTGAAATAGAGCGACGCAAAGGTCGGCGCCAGAAACAGCACGGAATAAACCACTGCCGCCGGCGCGTAGAACCAGCCGGGATAAAGAGACCGACGCTGCGTCTTGAGCGTGGCAACAGCCGATGCTGTCATGGAAACCTCGCAAATGCCTCGCGGCTCCGAAAGGTTTTCGCCTTCCGGAGCCGCGGCAAGTCAGAAACGATTACCAGCCGGCAAGGCCAAGCTGTTGAGCCTGCTTGCGCACGTCTTCGTCGTAAAGTGCGGCGCCTTCCGCTGCCGGACGAATACCCGAGCCGACTTCGACGGTGATCTGCTCGAGAGCAGGGCCCTTGATCGGCGAGAGGAATTCGAGCGCCGGGCCATTGTGGCCGCCTTCCTGGAAGTAGGGCAGCATGTCGGCAACGGCGGGCGGCACGTCGGCAGGAAGCTCACAGCCGGCGATCATATAGGGACCGGTGGCGCCGACGGCTTCGTTGCGAACATCGCAGCCTTCGGGCGAAGCGACGAAAGCGACGAAGTCCTTGGCAAGGTCAGGGTTGGCCGTGCTCTTGGCGACATAAATCGAGTCAGGCATCCAGGTCGTCAGGCCATTGGTCTCGGCGCTGTCACCAGGCTGGGCGAAGAAACCGACGTCCTGGATATGGTCAGGCACGGTTTCGGCAATGGCGCCGATCCCGAATGTCAGCATGGGATAGTGCGCGCCTTCACCCGTTGCGACCATACGCAGGCCATCGGGATAGGTCGCCGCGCCGAAATCGGCATTGAAGAAGCCGGCGTCGTGCGTTTCCTGCAGTTTCTCGAAGCCACGGAGAGCGGCCGGAGTCGTCGCGAATTTGGCTTCGCCCGCGGTGTACTTCTCGGCGAAATCTGGCACTTCGGTCAGCACATTGTAGAAATCGGCGAGAACGAAAAGCTGGCTGCTCCAGGTGTCCCCATAGGTCTGGATCACGGCCGTCTTGCCCGCCGCCTTGATCTTTTCGTTATTGGCCATGAACTCGTCCCAGGTCTTGGGAATTTCAAGGCCCAGTTCTTCATAGATCGGCTTGTTGTAGAAAATGCCGCCGCCCATTGCTGGCGCAAATGGCGCGCCATAGACTTCGCCGCCGGCCGAAACCACCGATTTGAAACTGTCCTGCACATTGGCCTGGAATGGCTCATTGGTCAGCGGCAGGAGGTTCTGCACCGGATTGATCGCCTGGAACAGCGAGCCCGAGTTGTAGAAGAACACATCGGACATTGCGCCGGTCGCAAGGCGCGTCTTGACGATATTGTCGCCTTCGCCGCCGCCGGGGCGCACTTCGATGTCGATCGTGACATCAGGATTCTTCTCGGTATACGCAGCCACCCAGGCTTCGGCAACGGCTACCGATTGCGGGCCATTGTCGATCAGAAATGACAGATTGCCCGATTGCTGCGCGTTGACGGCATTGGCCGTCATCAGCAGGCCGATCGTGCTGGCGCCCATCAGCGCAAATAATTTGGTCTTGGTCATGCGTCTACCTCCCTGATGGGCCTGTTTTTGAGGCCCGGTTGAATGTGCCGAAACCGCCTTAGGGCGTGTTGGCGTTTACCCGCGACTTTTCGAGCTTGGCGGCCTTGGGTGCGGTGTAATTGAACGTGATCGTATGTTTGCCGGGGCTCAGCGCGATGTCCTCGTGGCCGATGGCTTGGCCATCGAGCGTCGCATCGCGGTAGACTGAGGCGAGACGCAGCACGCCCCGGCTTTGCGCTGGCACTTCGATATCGTAGCGCACGGCCTCGCCGTTGATCGTCCAGGCTGCAGCGATCTTGCCTGCAGGGCTATCGTGATCGGCCTTCACCGGCGAGAGCTGGGGCAAAATGATCGGTTCGAAGATGATCGTCTTGAAGGCCGGATCCTTCTCGTCGGGACGGAAGCCGGCAACGCCCTCGAGCAGCCATTGGCACACAGCGCCATAGGCATAGTGATTGTAGGAATTCATCTGCGGATTGTAGATCGAGCCATCGGGCTGGATCGCGTCCCAGCGCTCCCAGATCGTCGTTGCGCCCATCTTGACCTGATAGAGCCAGCCCGGCACCTCTTCCTGCAGGAAGACTTCGCTGGCCAAACCCCATTCGCCGATTTTGATCAGGGCCGGCAACAGAGCTGGTGTGCCGATAAAGCCCGTGCCGATCCGCCGCGCCGCGCGATCGATCGTGTTTTTGAAATAGCCATTGGCTGCCTCAAACTTGTCCGCCGGGATCAGGTCATGGACGATCGCGAGGGCATAAGATGTCTGGTCGTCATAGGCGAGACGGCCAGAAGCCGTGATGAACTCGCCGGCAAAAGCCGCCTTGACCGCCTCGGCCATGGTGTCGAGACGCGTTGCGATTTCGGTGTCGCCAACAATCCTGGCGATCTCTGCAACGCGGCTGGCCGCGATATGAAGATAAATCGTCGCTGCAGCATCGTCGCCAATGGTCGGCAGCGGCTTGGCGCTTGGACCCTTGGGCTGCAGCCAGTCACCAAACGAGAAACCCCGTGCGCCCCATTCGCGCGGCGGCGAGACGATCGGACCGTCGCTGATCGACCAGACGAAGTCGACCCACTTGACCATATTGGGCAGGGCTTCGCGCAACAGCGCCGTATCGCCATAGTGGAGATACATCTGCCAAGGGATCTGGTAGATCGCATCGCCCCAGCCGGTCGAGCCATAAAAGCCCGGATAATGCTCCGGCTGCATGCGCGTCGGATCAGGACAGACGTGCGGCACTGCCCCATCCTCGCGCTGATCCGCCATCAGATCGCGCGTCCATTTCTGGAAGAAGCTGTGCACGTCGCCAAGATAGGCCGCGGTTCCCGCAAAGACCTGCGCATCGCCTGTCCAACCCAGCCGCTCGTCGCGCTGCGGACAGTCCGTCGGCACTTCGATGAAATTAGCGCGCTGCGACCAGACTGTGTTGAGGAACAACCGGTCGACCAGCGGATTGGCCGATGAAAAACTGGCTTTGATCTCGGTCACCGAGCTGATCGGTTCGGATACGATGTCGAGCAGCTTAGCTGCGCCCTCGATTGTCACCCTCACATAGCGATAGCCTTGGAAGGTAAAGACCGGACGGTAATGCTCTTCGCCCGAGCCCGCGAGGATGTATTCGAGCCGTGCTGCCGCCGTGCGGTAATTGCCGTTATAAAACTGCTTATCCTTATCAAGCACCTCGCCATGCTCGACACTGACCTTGGCACCCGCCTCACCCTTCACGGTGAAGGCGACATTGCCGCCCGCATTCTGGCCAAAATCATAAACCGTCCGACCCTCGGCATCGGTCCAGGAGTTCTGCATCGTGAGCGGCTCGAGCATTCGCACGGGCGTCGTTTCATGCGGGATCAACACCGCCGTATCGAACGCCAACACTTCGGTTCCCGCCGTCACCTTCTGGGTGACGCGCGCATCGAAAATTTCGCCGAAATAAATGCCGGACTTGCGGATCGGTAGCTCGCCGCTTTCCCAGGTGTTGTCGGTAACAAGCAGCGGCGCGTCATCGCCCGGCGTCGCCACCAGCTCGGCAATCGCAGCGATATGCTTGCCCCAGGTATCGAAAAGTGGCGCTTCGCCCCACATCATCTGCGAGCGCAGCCAGCCGTCCGCGAGCCAGATCTCGATCCGGTTTTCACCTGACTTCAAGAGGTCGCTGACCTCGTAGCTCTGGAATGACAGCCGCTTGTCATAGACGGTCCAACCTGGCGTCAGCAGATCGTCGCCCACGCGCTGCCCATTGATGAATGCACGATAGAGGCCAAGAGCGCTGATATGCAAAACCTCGCCGCCACCAACCTGATCGATCGAGAAAGTCTTGGCTACAAAACTGGCAGGCGTTCCTTGTCCCTGATCGGCGAGGGGGCGGATGATGTCAGCGGTCCACACCCGGCTAAACGGTGCGGAATCCTGGGTACGAAGTGCCGATGCGTGGTTCACGCCTGTCCTCCCATATATCTGCCGCCTATGCGGTCTTGTAGAATGTTCTACGTGTATCGTTCTACAGATTTCATTTTTTGGCAATCCACTTTTTTCAGATAGTGTCGGGCATAGATTTCCGCGCCTGAAGATCATCCTGTTGCGGCGAAAACCAAGGGTCACAGCACGATGAAGACGAGCGATGGCGATCGAAAAACGGGCCGCGTCACCATTCGCGAAGTGGCTGAGGATGCAGGCGTTTCCGTAGCTGCCGTCTCTAAGGTGCTCCGCGATGCCTATGGTGTGTCCGATACTCTCCGCGCCAAGGTGCGCGTCTCGATGGATCGGCTGGGCTATCGGCCGCTCGCAGCCGCCCGAGGCATGCGCGGCCAGACCTATACGCTAGGGCTCATCATCCCCGATCTGCGCAACCCGTTCTTTGCCGATATCATGGTGGGCGTGAACCAGGCCCTTGAGCGCACGCAATATCGTGCGCTGATGGGCATCAGCGAAAACTCGGTGCGCACCGAAATGGCGCTCGTCGAGTCCATGCTCGATCGCCAGATGGATGGCATCATCCTCATTGGCTCGACCGAGGATCGCGCCAATCACGATAAGATCGCCGCCCTCAAGCCTTTGGTGACAATCGGACACCATGACCCGCAAGCGGATCATTTCGACACGGTCAACAATAACGATCAGCAGGGCGCCATGCTGGCGGTGCGACACCTGGCGGCCAATGGCTACAAGAACATCGCCATGCTCAGCCTCTTCAGCGGCACCTCGACCATTCTGGCCGAGCGCGAACTTGGCTATCGCCGCGCCATGCTCGAGGCTGGAATTGCCAAGAACATCAACATCATCCAGTCATCCCAATCGCTGCGCGACGTTCAACTCGCCGCCCGCCATTTGCTGGAAGGGCCAAACCGGCCAGATGCGATCTTCTGCTGGACCGATTTCATCGCGCTCGAAGTGATCAGCGTCGCGACCGAAATGGGCCTCTCTATTCCCGGCGATGTCGGCATCGTTGGCTATGACAATACCATGTATTGCGATCTGGCGCAGAATGGTCTGTCGAGTATCGATCAGTCTGGTGAGCTCTTGGGCTTGCAGTCCGCGCGCTTGCTGATCGAGCGGATCAAGGGGCGGCAAGAGGCAGAGCATTTCGTCGTCACGCCACGGCTGGTATCGCGCCGAAGCTCGATGCGCTTGAGCCGCTAAGCCGGCTGCCCCCGGCAAAACGACCTAGCCCTAAAAACAAAAAAGGCTCCGCGCGCACGCGGAGCCCCATTTCGCATTTCCAGAAATTACTGGAGATCGGATTCCTTGATGTAGCCCGAGTCGACGACCAGTTCCTTGTAATTGGTCTTGTCGACTTCATACGGGGTCAGCAGCAGCGAGGGGACAACCTTGACGCCGTTGTTGTATGTCGTGGTGTCGAGATCAGCCGGTTCCTGGCCATTGAGCACGTTGTCGACGAGGTCGGCAGTCACGCGAGCCAGTTCACGGGTGTCCTTGTAGACGGTCGAATACTGTTCGCCGGCAATGATCGCTTTGATCGAGGGGACTTCGGCGTCCTGGCCAGAAATGATCGGGTAGGGGAGATCGGCGGAACCATAGCCGATGCCCTTGAGCGAGGAGAGAATGCCGCGAGCAACGCCGTCGTTCGGTGCGAGAACGGCGTCGACATGGCTGCCGTCCGAATAGTAGGCCGAAAGAAGGTTATCCATGCGAGCCTGTGCGGTGGCACCGTCCCAACGGAGCGTACCAACCTGATCCATGCCCTTCTGGCCCGACTTGATGACCAGGTCACCCTTGTCGACCAGGGGCTGCAGCACGCTCATGGCGCCATCGTAGAAGAAGAAGGCGTTGTTATCGTCCGGCGAACCGCCGAACAGTTCGATATTGAACGGACCCTTCTTTTCCGGATAGCCGAGACCCTTGAGGATCGAATTGGCCTGGAGCACGCCGACCTGGAAATTGTCGAAAGTGGTGTAGTAGTCGACATTTGGCGTGTCGCGGATCAGGCGGTCATAGGCGATGACCTTGATGCCGGCAGCGCCAGCCTGTTCGAGCGCAGCGCTGAGCGTCGTGCCGTCGAGCGCGGCGATGATCAGGGCCTTGGAGCCCTTGGTGATCATGTTTTCGATCTGGGCGAGCTGGTTGGGGATATCGTCACCGGCATATTGCAGGTCGACGGTGTAGCCCTTGGCTTCAAGCGCGGCCTTCAGTTCGGCGCCGTCCGAGTTCCACCGGAGCGTCGTCTGCTCCGGCATGGCGATACCGATCGTGCCCTTGTCCTGCGCAGAGGCGGCGGTCACACCCAGCGCAAGCGCGCTGACCATGACGGTCGCTGCGAGAGACTTCAAAAAGTTCATGTCTTCACTCCCTGTTTTCAATGCTGGTGGAGGTCGCGGCCAAGCTGCTGACGAGTCGGACCCATGAGGCGCGGGGCCCTACGGGTGACGACTTGAACGATGATGATTGGTCATCTCAACGCGGCGACGTTGCGCTCCGGCCCTCCCAAGCCAGCGAGAAGAGACTACGAGCAGAACGCCTCGTCCGCAAGAGGGCATGAGGTACGTACGTCCCGAATAGTGAACGGCGCATCTCCCTTTCCGAAGCGGAAATTTATAGTGGTATTTCAGATAGTTGCTGGTTTAGAACAACAGGACGACGACTTCACGAGTGAAGACGCTGTGCCGAGAAACAGCAGTTTTTTCTAATCATCGAAATTAATCGATATGCATCTGCGGTCCACTCCAGATGGCGTTGGCCTATTGCCGTCATCGCTAGGGCCGATCCGACTTGGCCGCGGAATAAAAAACAGCAAAACACCGGTGTGAAGTGAGACTAAACACGGCGATGAAGCCGAGGCCATCGGTATTTCCCCAAAGTCAGCGACCTTGTTCACACCTCTATCTCGCTGCCTTGACAGGAAATTTAAATCGATATCCCATAGGTGGGATCGGTCCCATAGAGGTTCGGCAGTGGAAGGGAGGGAGAGCATGGCAACGATTGACGACGTATCGAGACGCGCCGGTGTCTCCCGTTCCACCGTGTCGCGCGTCGTCGCCGGCAATGGCTACGTTTCCGAATCCAAGCGCAAGGCCATCGAGCAGGCCATCGCCGATTTGGGCTATCGGCCCAACACCCATGCCCGCGCGCTGCGGTCCAATCGATCCAATGTCATCGGCGCCGTCGTCGTCGATATCGGAACGCCCTATTTCGCCAGCATCATTTTTGGCGTGCAGCGCGCCGTCCGTCCTTCCGGCAAGTCGCTCATGGTGTCGTCTGGCTATGCCGACGAGGACCAGGAATCCCGCGCCATCCTCGAACTCATCGATCGCTCCTGCGATGGCATCGTGCTCTATCTCGAGCATCCCATGCGTCCCAATGTGGTCGAGATCCTGCGGGCGGCGCGCATCCCCGTCGTCTCCATCGGCAAGGATCATTGTCCACTCTCGCGTGGCAATGTCGTGCTCGAGAACTATCAGGGCGCCCGGGATGCAATGACGCATCTGCTGGAGCAGGGTCACCGCGACATCGTCTATCTCTCTGCTAATCTTACACTCGGCGATAGCCAGGAGCGCCTGCGCGGCGTCACCGATGCGCTCGCAGCCTTCGACCTGACTTTGGACAACATTCACGTCGTCTTCGGCATGTTCCTCGAGCGGTTCGGCTATGGCGCCACCAGAACGCTGATCGAAGAGGGCAGGGCCTTCACCGCCATCTTCGCCGGCGACGACGATATCGCTGCCGGCGTCTATGAGGCGCTGCGTGAATTCGGCCGCTCCGTTCCAGGCGATGTCTCCGTCATGGGGTTCGATGACGCGTTCTTCGCCAAATACCTGACGCCACCGCTCAGCACCGTCCGCCAGCAGGTGGATGCACTGGGTCAGCAGGCGGCCAACCTTTTGCTGCGCCTCATGGATGATCCGACCTCTGGCCCTCTCAGTGCCAGCGTCGAGACCAGTCTCGTCATCCGCACTAGCGTTGCGCCTGTCCAACCGATCAAGGAGGTCGCGTAACCGTCTGACTGCCCGGCAACTTGGAGGAAGCCGGCTTAGCCCGACAAATGTGGGATCGATCCCAGAATATCTGCCAACGAGGAGGAGAATCAATTGGCGGTTAAAAATCTGAAGTCCATCAAAGCCCTGGCACTTCTAGGCGCAGGCGCGGCCACTTTGGCCCTTTCAATGCCAACGTTCGCTCAGGATAGGGTCGTGCTCACCCTGCACCCCATCGATAGCGACGCCCTGGTCGAAAATTTCAATCCCAACAATCCCACCGGCCCGCAGCAGATGGTCCGCGACTTCGCTTATGAGCCCCTCTGGATCGACAATATCTGGAGTCCGGACAAGGATTACCCCGCGCTCGCGACCTCCTACGAGATCGCCGACGATCTGATGTCGATCACCTACAAGCTGCGCGAAGGCGTCAAGTGGAGCGACGGCGAGGATTTCAACGCCGACGACGTGGTCTTTACCTTCGACTATGCCAAGGCTCATCAAGATTACCCGATGGGCATCGACGTCTATGTCGAGGACACCGATACCGGCTCCGTAGTCAGTGCCGAAAAAATCGACGACTTCACTGTCAAGTTCAATCTCAAGGAACCGGACTCCCTCGCCAAGTTCGCGCTCGGCGCCATCTATACACTGCCTCAGCACATCTGGGCCGATATCGAAGACCCCAAGAACTACGCCAATACCAAGCCGGTCGGCACGGGGCCCTGGACCGAAGTCACCAATTTCTCGCGCTCCTCGGTCGAGCTCTGCCGCAACGAGACCAGCCGCTACAGCGCAGAAAACGCCATCGATTGCCTGCGCTTCCTGCAGCTCAACGGCAATGAGCAGATCATCGCCGCCATGTCGGCCGGCGAAGTCGATTGGCTCGGCACGGGCCTTACCGATCCCGAGATCACCTTCACGCCCCAGAGCGAGTTCAACAATTATTGGCTCCCGCCCGGCGGCGATGTGAACCTACAGATCAACACCACCAAGGCGCCTTTCAACGATCTCGAATTCCGCAAAGCCATTTCCGTCGCCATCGACCGCGACACCATCGTCGATATCTCGACCTTTGGCCTCACGACCCATACACGCTTCCCCGTCGGCACTGGCGAGACCTATGCCAATTGGTTCGATGAAGCCGCCCTCGAGCCCTATACCTGGCTGATGCAATACGATCCCGACAAGGCGATCGAACTGCTCGATGCCGCTGGCTTCGTCGATACCGATGGTGACGGTTTCCGCGACAATCCCGATGGCACACCGATCTCCTTTGAGATCAACATCCCCAATGGCTGGACCGACTGGATCAACACCGGACAGACCATTTCGGAAAACCTGCAGGATGTCGGCGTCAATGCCGTCGTCCGCACTATGGATCAGGGTGCCTGGAACGATAAGGCTCGCACGGGCGATTTCGACAGTTACATCATGTGGACCAATGGCGGCCCGACGCCCTACAACACCTATAATCCCATGTTCAATCCGCGGAACATGGAAAAGGGCCGCGTCGATTATCAGGCCATGCACCAGATGCGCCTGCCCGAAGTCGAAGCCGCGCTCGACGCCTTCCGAAGCACGGCTGACCCCGCCGAGCAGATGACGCAGATGAAGAACATCCACGTCGCCGTGGCCGAAAATCTGCCCGTCATCGGCCTCTTCGCCAATCCGACCTGGTACGAATATTCGACCCGCAATTTCGAAGGCTGGGTGACCGAGGAAAATCCCTATGTCCGTCCCGTCGTCTTCGAAGGCACCCGTGAGCGCGTCATCCACGCTCTCTCACTAAAGCCGATCGCCAAGTAGCCTGCGCTCCTGCGGCCTCGCCGCAGGAACCAGACCCGACAGGCGCGTTCTCGCGAGACCCATAAAGTCCCGCGCGAACGCTGCCCAGGCCGAGGCGGGGTTCACTCCCGGTCCCGCCCGGCTCCTTCGAGGATTGGACAGATGCTTTACATCTTGCGGCGCGTCGCCTTTTACCTTGCCGCGTTCTTTGTGGCGGTGACGCTCAACTTCTTTATCCCGCGCATCATGCCGGGCGACCCTTCGGCGCGCATCATCGCGTCCTTCCAGGGACGCCTCAACGAAGCGCAGATCGAAGCCATCCGCGCCTCCTATGGCACCACGGGCTCCATGTGGGAGCAATATCTCGGCTATGTCGGTCAGGTCATGCGGATGGATTTCGGCATCTCGACCGTTCAGTTCCCCGAGCCGACCTCGTCGCTCCTGTTCTATGGCGCCACTTGGACGCTGGTTCTGGTCGGCATTGCCATCACCTTTGCCTTCCTTATCGGCACGATGATGGGCATCCACGCCGCCTGGAACCGCGGCGGCTTTTTCGACAGCGTCTTCACGCCAATCAACGTGATGCTCAATGCCTTCACGCCCGCCGTCGTCGCGCTCCTCCTCTTTTATGCCTTCTCCCTCCAACTCCAGTGGTTCCCCCTCGGCCGCGCCCACTCGACTGGCCTTTCGCCCAATTGGAGTTTTGAGTTCATCGGCAACGTCCTCTATCATGCGACCTTGCCGGTTCTTTCCATCCTCATCGTCAGCTTCGGCGGCTGGCACCTCGGCATGCGTAACGTGATGATCAATCTCCTCAACGAGGATTTTGTCATCCTCGCCCGCGCCAAGGGCCTGAGCGACCGCCGGGTCCGCTACCGCTACGTCGCCCGAAACGCCATCCTGCCGCAGATCACATCATTGGCTCTCTCGGTCGGCTTCCTCCTCGGCGGCGCGCTCGTCACCGAACAGGTGTTCAATTATCCCGGCCTCGGCAAGTTCACCGTCACCGCCATCGAAAGCCGCGACTATTCCTTCATCCAGGCCCAGTTGCTGCTGCTCACCATGTCGGTGCTGGTCGCCAATTTCCTCTCCGACATTGCCAACGTCGTTCTCGATCCGCGCTTGAGAAAGGGCTGACCCATGGCCGACATTACCCAAACCGCCTCCAGTTCCTTGCTCGATCGCCTCGACGACGCCGCGCTTGCCAGCGTCGCCCCCAGCCAGGTCGAACTGATGCGCGAACTCCGCATCAAGCAAAAGCCAGGCTGGACCAGCCGCCTCTCCCCCTCCGTCGCCGCCTTCGTTACCAACAAGAAGGGCATGGCTGGCGTCATCATTCTCCTCGCCATGATCCTGTTCTCGATCCTCGCGCCCATGTTCAGCGAGTACAATCCGCACCGCCGCGCCGGCAAACCCCATGTCGCGCCGGGCTATGAGCATGTCCTCGGCACCACCCGTATGGGCAAGGACGTATATACCCAGGTTGCCTATGGCGGCCGCATCAGCCTCGCCGTCGGCTTCGGTGCCGGCATCGCCGCCGCGGTCATTGGTCTCGCCATCGGCATTTCCGCCGGCTATTTCGGCGGCCGCGTCGACGACATCCTCACCTTCTTCGTCAATGTCGTGTTGGTCCTGCCGGGCCTCCCCCTCATCATCGTCATAGCCAGTCTCGTGGATAGTGCAGGGCCCCTTGTCATCGGCATTGTCCTCGCCCTCACAGGCTGGGGCTGGCCCGCCCGCACCATCCGCACGCAGACCCTCTCGCTGCGCACCCGCGAATTCGTGCTCTCCGCCGAACTCATGGGTGAGAAAAAGTGGCGGATCATCTTCAAGGAAATCTTCCCCAATATGCTGAGCTTCTTCATGGGCGGGCTCGTGCTCGGCACCATTTCGGCCATCCTGGCCGAAGCCGCCCTGAGCTTCATCGGTCTCGGCGATCCCAATGCCGTCACCTGGGGCACCATGCTCTATTGGGCCCAAAACAACATGGCGCTCCAGACCGGCGCCTGGTGGGAGATCTGGCCACCTGCCGTTGCCATCATGCTCACGGGCGCCGCGCTTGTGATGATCAATTTTGCCGTAGACGAAATCACCAATCCGCAGCTCAAGGCCTCGCGCGGCATAGGCCGCATCAAGCGGTTCCTGCGCAGCCGGGGGAGAAGCGCCGATGTCTTCTGATCGTGCTTTGCTCGAGGTGCGAAACCTCACCGTCGACTATGTCGGCGAACATTCCATCGCCCGCGCCGTCAATGGCATCGACTTCGATATCCGCGAGGGCGAGGCCTTTGGTCTCGCCGGCGAAAGCGGTTGCGGCAAATCCACCGTCGCCTTTGCTTTGGCTCGGCTGACCCGTCTCCCCGGCCTCGTCTCCGGCGGCGAAGTCCGCCTGAATGGCGAAAATGTCCTCAAATTCGATAAGGCGCGGCTCAAAGCGTATCGCTGGAATGAAGTCAGCTTTGTTTTCCAGTCGGCGATGAACGCGCTCAATCCGGTCATTCCCGTCGCCGAGCAGATCACCGACGTCATCGAAACCCACAATCCCGCCCTCGGCGCCGATGGCGCCCGAGCCCGCGCCGAAGAACTCTTCGAGCTCGTCGGTATTCCGCCGGCCCGCCTCGGCGATTTCTCCCATCAGTTCTCGGGTGGTATGCGCCAGCGCATCTGCATCGCCATTGCCCTCGCGCTCAATCCGCGCCTCATCATCATGGATGAGCCTACCACCGCCCTCGATGTCGTCGTCCAGCGCGACATCATCGAGCAGATCGTCGATCTCAAGGCCAAGCTCGGCTTTTCAGTGCTCTTCATCACCCATGATCTCGGCCTGATGATCGAATTCTGCGATCGCATCGGCATCATGTATTCGGGCGAGCTGGTCGAAGTCGCGCCGTCCGAAGCCATCCTCACCAATGCGCTCCATCCCTATACGCGCGCCTTGGGCAACAGCTTCCCGCCGCTGACCGGCCCGCGACTCCGTATGGAGGGCATTCCAGGCTCCCCGCCCGATTTGCGCTCATTGCCGCAAGGCTGCCGGTTCGCGCCGCGCTGCCCGCACGCCATGGACATTTGCCGCGTCGAAAATCCCGAACTGCGTCTCTATCCCGAGCACAGGAGCCAAGCTGCATGTCACTTGCTGAACTAGAAACGGCCAGCCCTACATCCGCTCTCGCCGAGCCCGCCATCATCGAGATGGACAATGTTGATAAGGAATTCGTCCTCGGCGGCGCCTTCCTCAACCAGACGTTTTTGAAAGCGCTCTCCGGCGTTTCGCTCCGTCTGACTCGCGGCCGCGCCTTGGCGCTGGTCGGTGAATCCGGCTCCGGCAAATCCACCTGCGCCCGCATGCTCGCGCGCGTCTATGAACCCACCAACGGCTCCATCCGCTTCCACGGCGAGGACATAACCAGCTTCCACGGCGACCGAATGCAGCAATATCGCTCGCAGGTGCAGATGGTTTTCCAGGACCCCTTCGGCTCGCTCAACCCCACCCAAAGCATCGGCTATCACCTGGAGCGCCCGATCCGCCTCCACCGCCCCGACCTCAAGGGCAAGGCGGCGATCAAGGCTGAAATGCTCCACCTCCTCGAAGGCGTCGGTCTCCGTCCCGCTGCTGATTATCTGACCCGCCGTCCCCACGAACTCTCCGGCGGGCAGCGTCAGCGCGTCGCCATCGCCCGCGCGCTTTCCGTTCGCCCGCAAGTCCTCCTCGCCGACGAACCCACCTCCATGCTCGACGTCTCGGTGCGTCTCGGCATTCTCAATCTGCTCGAAGAATTGAAACGAGAGCGCAATCTCGCCGCGCTCTACATCACGCACGACATTGCCACGGCGCGTTACTTCTCCGAGGACGCCGCCGTCATGTATGCCGGGCATGTGGTAGAGCAGGGGCCCAGCACATCGATCACCGACAACCCCTCGCATCCTTACACACAGCTCCTCATCGAGTCCGTGCCCAACCCGATGCGAAAAGTCACGACAGGCAACAAGCGCCGCGCTGCCGATATTCCATTATGGACGCGCGATAGCCGCGGCTGTCCCTTCGTGTCGCGCTGTCCGCGCGCCACTGCAATCTGCAAGGAGAACATGCCGGCGCCCGTCGCGGTCGGCCCGGGCCACATCGCACGGTGCCATCATCTCTAGTGATGTGGGTTAAGGTTCAGCCTTAACTTGCGCAACAGATGCAAAGCGCCGAGACAACTTTCTTGATCAAATAACTCTGCGCTTTGCATTCTTTCTCTCCGAATTAAACCAATTCCTCATTTGCATGGCCCTACAACCTCTCTGATCAGAGGCAGCAACATGGCGGTTTCATCTTCCTTCGTTGATCGGGGCGCGTCCGCACAGATCGTGTGGACCTCGGCCATTCTCGCCTTGTGCATGGCCGCCGTCGCCATGGTTGCAGGCTGGTGGGCCGTCCAGAGCATCGATGGCCGCTGGCTCAACGAAGAACGCACGGCGATTGAAACCGGCATCTTTCAGATCCGTACCCAGCTTGCGACAGATCAGAACACCGCAATCATCGTTGATGGCGATATCGGCTTTGACGGCAATGGCTATATCGACCGCCGTCTGACGACCGTTGCCGGCCACAATCGCGCTTACATCATCGGTCCTCGCGGCCGCATTCTGCGCGCCTCCGTCGATGGTCACTTCGCGGGCCGCACGCTTCTCATGTCGGACGCCTTCGTCCTCAAACCCATCATCGATGAGCTGCGGCTCAAATTGGCCCGTATGCAATTCGACGATCCGAGCCTGATGCGCGGCAATGCTACTGGCCTAACCGCCCTTGAAACCGTTGGCTTCTCGAACGGCGACCAGGGTTTCATCAGCATTCGCCCCATTGATCGCCCCAGCAGCGAGCCCGGCAGTTCACTGCTTCTCGTCTCGATCAAGCTGATCGATCAGGCCGTCATCAAAAAGCTCGGCACCGATCTCAAGGTCGCCAACCTCCATCGCACCACCGATCCGACGTCGAGCCCGCTGATCGTCCTGCGGGATTCAAGCGGCAAGACCGTCGCCAATTTGACCTGGACGCCGTCGCGGCCAGCCCAGGCCCTGCTGCGCGAAACCGCCCCCGCGCTCATCACGCTTGCTGCTTTCTGCGCCGGCATGTTCATTGCCATTCTGCTCTGGCTCTACAAAACGACCCTGGTTCTCGAAGCCAGCCGCGCCCAAGCCACCTATCTCTCGCTCCACGATACCCTGACCGGTACCGCCAATCGCGCCCTGTTCGAGCGCCGCCTGCGAGAGGCCAAGGAATATCAGTTCCTTGCCGAGACCAAGGTGCTGCTCATCTCGGTCGACGTCGATCATTTCAAATCGATCAACGATACGCTCGGTCATGCTGCCGGCGACATCATTCTCAAGGAAGTCTCTCGCCGCCTAACCCTCGAAATGCCGGAAGACGCGACTGTCGCGCGTCTCGGCGGCGACGAATTCGCCGTCATCCATCCTGGCATCATCAGCGAAGGCCAGGCCCGCTGGATCTGCCAGCGCCTTGTCCAGTGCACCAAAAGCCCGATCGTCCTCGGCAACGAACGCATCACCATCACGCTCAGCATCGGTGCTGCGCTCGAAAAGGCCGAGGAAATGAGCGGCGAGGAAATGCTCCGCCGCGCCGACGTGGCTCTCTACGTCACCAAGCAGGATGGCCGCGACGGCTTCTCGCTCTATAACGAGGAAATGGACCGGACCCGCCGCGAACGCCGCGCCCTTGAGGTTGAGCTGCGCAACGCGCTCATCACCAATGAAGGCCTGCACCTCGCCTACCAGCCCGTCTACGACGCGAAGAGCAAGACCATCGCAGGCGCCGAGGCCTTGGTGCGTTGGGATAATCCCCGCCACGGTCGCCTTACTCCCGATGCGTTCATCGCCCTTGCCGAGGAAACCGGCATCATCGATCAGTTGGGTGAGTGGGTGCTTCGCCACGCCTGCCGTTTTGCGCTCGAGGCTGGCCTGCCGCAGGTCGCCGTCAACTTCTCGCCCATCCAGTTCCGCAATCCCAAGCTCCCGGCCACCATCCTCGCGGTCCTCGCCGAAGAGGGCCTCCCGCCAGAACGTCTTGAAGTCGAAATTACCGAAGGCACCTTGCTTCAAAATTCTGAGGAAGTGCAGGCTGCGCTCGGCGAACTCCGCAGCGCCGGCATCAGTGTCGCGCTCGACGATTTCGGCACGGGCTATGCGTCCATCAGCTATTTGCGCAGCTATGCCGTCGATAAGCTCAAGATCGACAAGTCCTATGTCCAGCGCATCGATGCCGAACCCGCCATTGGCCACATCGTCCGTCTCATCGTCGGCACGGCGTCAGCGCTCGGCATGAAAGTCACGGCGGAAGGCGTCGAGGACACGCTCCAGAGCGACGCCATGACTGAAATGGGCTGCACCTATCTTCAGGGCTATCTCTATTCCCGCCCGCTGACGCCCGAAGCGATGACCGATCTCCTGACGACCGAAGGTGGTAAGAGCCAGCGTCCCACGCACCTCATCGCCTGACCGTCGCCAGCATAGATTTGCGCTTCCTTGCGCGATGGCATCCGCCCTCAGAAATATTTTCTAATTCGTTAAGCTCCCCAGCAAGCCCGCGCCTTCCCAATCACTACCGAGTTGATAGGGTTTGTTCAGTCTCATGAGGGAGCCTTCGATGAACCGAACTGCCAGGCTTTTTGCCTATACCGCCCTAGCGGCCTCTTTGGTCCTCGGCTTTGCCGCGACCGTCCAGGCGCAGGACCGCACGTTGATCAACGTGTCCTATGACCCCACCCGCGAACTCTATCGCGATTACAACGAAGCCTTCATCAAGCACTGGCAGGAAACCAAGGGCGAGACCGTCGCCGTGCAGGTGACCCATGGCGGCTCCGGCTCCCAGGCCCGCACCGTTATCGATGGGCTCGAAGCCGACGTCGTCACCCTCGCGCTTGAAAGCGACATCAACGCCATCGCCGATGCCGGCCTGATCCCAGAAGATTGGCGCGGCACGCTCGAAAACAACAACGCGCCCTATACCTCGACCATCGTCTTCCTCGTCCGCAAGGGCAATCCGAAGAACATCAAGGACTGGGGCGATCTCGTCGGTGATGGCGTCGAAGTCATCACTCCAAACCCCAAAACCTCGGGCGGCGCCCGCTGGAATTTCCTCGCCGCCTGGGCTTGGGCCCGTCAGGCCAATGGTGGCGATGACGCCAAGGCGCAGGAATATGTGACCAACCTCTTCAAGCACGTCCCCGTGCTCGATACCGGCGCCCGTGGCGCGACGACCACTTTCGTCCAGCGCGGCATCGGCGACGTTCTCCTCGCCTGGGAAAACGAAGCCTACCTCGCCCTAGAAGAACTCGGCCCCGACGCTTTCGACATCGTGACCCCCTCGGTCTCGATCCTCGCCGAACCTCCGGTCGCGCTTGTCCCCGGCAATGCCGAGAAGAAGGGCAATACCGATCTCGCCCAAGCCTATCTTGAATATCTCTATTCCGATGAGGGCCAGGCGATCGCTGCCAAGCACTACTACCGCCCCTTCCGCCCGGAAGCGGCAGCCGCCGAAGACATCGCCCGCTTCGGCGACGTCAACCTCGTGACCATCGCCGATTTCGGCGGCTGGCGCGAAGCCCAGCCAAAGTACTTCGGTGACGGCGGCGTGTTCGATCAGATCTACACTGGCCCAACTCAGTAACATCGCTCCAGCGGCCGGCTCCAAAGCCGGCCGCACCTGTTTTCAGCCCTAGAACCCTATGGAGGACGACATGGTGAACTTCTTTGGAATTTTTGATCCCGGCCGCTTCAAGCGCCGCGCAGCCGATGAGAATCCGGGCAAGGCCAATTTCTTCGGCGGCGCCGGCCCCGAACTGGCATGGGGTCTCGTTCCCCTCAGCCGCGCCGAAGTCGAAGCCTGCTACCTCGCCGGCAAAGCCCCAGAGCCCGACGAAATCGCGTCGAGAAACGATCCGGAGCCGGTCTACTAAAGCCGCTGGCATCATGCGTAA
Organism: Devosia sp. Leaf64; assembly: GCF_001421945.1. Classification (NCBI taxonomy): domain Bacteria; kingdom Pseudomonadati; phylum Pseudomonadota; class Alphaproteobacteria; order Hyphomicrobiales; family Devosiaceae; genus Devosia; species Devosia sp. Leaf64. The sequence continues at coordinate 389,537 of NZ_LMLO01000021.1, forward strand.
AGGAAAGGCCCCGATCGGGCGAACGATCGAGGCCTTTATACACGAGCCGGGGACAGGTCTGTGCATCACCAAAACGCAGATCCCGCAGCATGGTTCCGAAAAAAAGTTTGCCTGCCCCAAACTTTTTTCTGCCGGGGTTAAATCCGCTTAATTCGCGCTAGGCCCAACCCGCGCGGGATCAAGCCGAGTTGGCCGATCGGGCAGCGCCAACGCCGTCTGCCGCGGCGCCGTCCGCGCGATCACCCGCCCGCCCTTGATCACCGCAATCCGTGTCGCCCGCAGCCGAATGGCTTCGATCGTGTCCGTTGCCTGCAGTAGTACCATATCGGCCTTCTTGCCCACCTCGACGCCATAGCCTTCGAGATGCATGACTTTCGCCGGTCCGGTCGTTACCGCGTCGAAACACTGCCGCATCGCCTCGCGGCTCGTCATCTGCGCCACATGCAGCCCCATAGAGGCAACATCGAGCATGTCTGCCTGTCCGAGCGAATACCAGGGGTCCATCATGCAATCCTGCCCAAAGGCGCAGGTGATCCCATAGGTCAGCATTTCCGGAATCCGCGTCATTCCGCGGCGCTTGGGATAAGTGTCGTGCCGCCCCTGGATACCGATATTGATATTGGGGTTCGCCGTCGCCGAAACATCCGCCTCCGCCATCAGCGGCAGAAGCTTCGAGACATAATAGTTGTCCATCGAATGCATCGAGGTCAGGTGCGAGCCATTGACCCGCCCCTGCAGCCCTAGCCGCTGTGTCTCATAGGTCAGCGTCTCGATATGACGGCTCAGCGGATCGTCCGTCTCGTCGCAGTGAAGATCGACCAAAAGCCCGCGCTTCTCGGCAATCTCGCAGAGGGCCTTCACGCTCGCCGCGCCGTCCGCCATGGTCCGCTCGAAATGCGGAATGCCGCCAACCACATCGACGCCCAGATCGAGCGCCCGGTCGAGCAATGCCACCGCGCCCGGCGAGCGATAGTACCCATCCTGCGGAAACGCCACGAGCTGCAGATCGATATAGGGCGCCACGCGCTTCCTGACCTCGAGCAAAGCCTCGACGCCCAGCAGCCGATCATCGCAAATATCGACATGCGTGCGGATCGCCAGCAGCCCCTGCGCCGCCGCCAGATCGCAATAAGCCAGCGCTCGCTCCACCACGGCTTCATGAGTAAGAAGCGGCTTCAACTCGCCCCAGATCTGAATGCCTTCCAGCAGCCGACCGCTCTCATTGAACCGCGGCTGTCCCAGCGACAGCGTCGCATCCATATGAAAATGGCAATCGACAAACGGCGGCGACACCAATTGCCCATCCGCATCGATCACCTCGCCAGCCTCACCGCCCAAATTGGCCTCGATCGCCGCGACCCGTCCATTCCTAACGCCGATATCGACACCCTTCCGCCCATCCGTCAGCGTCGCATTGGTGATCTTCAGCTCGAACATTTTTTGGTCCTTGTCGCGTGCGGAGGTTGTGCTCAAGCGCCTCCAAAAATTCTATTGTCACCCCGGCGTAGGCCGGGGCCCATCCTGAGATCTGAGGTGGATCCCGGCTCAGGGCCGGGATGACAGTCAATGGGCAGTCGCCAACTCAAGCGAGCGCCCCTAGCCCTAATGGCGCTGCCCCTTGGTCCAAGGCTGCAATAGCGCCCTCGGATAATCCGCACGTCTCGCCACCAGGATCAGCGCCACGATCGAGAGCAAATACGGCATCATCAGGAAGACCTGACCCGGCACCACCTGCCCAATCTGCGCCTGCAACCGGATCTGGAATGCATCGAAGGCCCCAAAGAGAAGTGCCCCCAACAGCGCCTTGCCCGGCTGCCAGGAGGCAAACACCACGAGCGCAATACAGATCCATCCGCGCCCATTGACCATGCCAAAGAAGAAGGCATCGAACGCCGACATGGTGAGAAATGCCCCGCCCAGCGCCATCAGCGCCGACCCGACAACCACGGCACCAACCCGCAACCCGACCACCGAAAGCCCCTGCGCCTCGACCGAAGCCGGATTGTCCCCAACCGCCCGAATGGCGAGCCCCAGCGGCGTCCGATACAGCACGAGTGCTACCATCGCGACAAACACCAGCGCCAAAAAAGTAAGAGGCGTCTGCTGAAATAGCGCCGGCCCGATAAACGGCAGGTCCGACAGCCCCGGTATCGACACCGGCTGGAAGGCCGCAATCCGCGGCGGCGAACTCACATCGGGCAGGGCAGTGCGATAGGTGAAATAGCTCACGCTAGTCGCGAGAAGCGTAATCCCGATCCCGGACACATGCTGCGACAGCCCCAAGATGACCGTCAGAAACGCATGCAGCAGCCCAAACAACGCTCCGGCAAGCGCAGCGATCAGCACGCCGCCCCATAGCCCCGCGCCGAGATAAACCGCCAGCCAACCCGCCATGGCCCCGGCAACGAAAATCCCCTCGATCCCGAGGTTGAGCACCCCGGCGCGCTCGCAGATCAGTGCGCCCAACACGCCGAAGATCAGCGGCGTCGCGATGCGGATGGCGGCTGCCCAGAAATTGGCCGAGCCCAGAATGTCGAACAAAACGTCCATCTCAGGCCACCAAGCTCTGGCGTTCCCACTTCACGCGGAACCGCAGGAAAAAGCTGCCAACCAGCACGCAGAGCAGCGACAGCGCCACCACGAGATCGGCGATATAGCTCGAAATCCCCGTCGCCCGGCTCATCGAATCCGCCCCCACGAAAACGGCGGCCACGAACAGCGCCGCGATCACCGTCCCGATCGGCGAAAGCCCCGCCAGCATGGCGACCACAATCCCCGAATAGCCAAAGCCCGGCGACAGATCGGATGAAAGGTAGCCCTTCACCCCGGCCACCTCACCGACGCCCGCCAGCCCCGCCAGCCCGCCAGAAATCAGCGCCACTTTCAGCATGGTCGCATCGACCGGAATGCCGGCAAACCTCGCCGCCGCCTTGTTCTCGCCGACCGCGCGGATTTCAAAGCCGAGCACGGTCTTGCGCACCATAAGCCAGAGCACCAGCGCCGCCACGAGCCCCACGATCAGCCCCCAATGCATCCGCAGCCGCGGCAAGAGCTTGGGCAGCTTCGCCTCGGCAATCAGCGGCACCGATTGCGGCCAGCCCATCGAGAGCGGATCTTTGAGCGGCCCCTCGACCAGCATCTGAATGAAGAGAATGACGACGAAGTTGAGCAGCAGCGTGATGACCACTTCGTCGGCCCCAAACCGCTGCTTGATCACGGTCGGAATGACCATCATCAGCCCACCGGCCAAAAATCCGGCGATCATCACCGTCGGGATCATCAGGGCAGGGGGCAATTGCAGGAGCCCACTGCCGACGCACACCGCTGCCAGTGCTCCGATATAAAGCTGCCCCTCGGCACCGATATTCCAAAGTTTGGCGCGAAACGCAACGGCACAGGCGAGTCCCGTCAAAATCAGCGGCGTCGCCCGGTTCAGTGTCTCGCTGAACGCGAACATCGAGCCGAACGCGCCGTGGATCATCAAGCCATAGGCCGTCAGCGGCGATCCGCCGGCAAACAGCACCGGAATGGCGACCAGCAGCAGCGCTGCGAGGCCCGCTGCCAGCGACACCCCGATTTTCAGACCCAGCCCGGCATCCTCGCGCGGTTCAAGCCGAATAGTCATGACGCCATCTCCGCCCGCGCGTGGCTCTGCCCCGCCATCATCAACCCGATCGTGCCGCGATCGAGCCCTTCGCTCGGCCCCGCATCGTGCAGCTCGCCCGCATGCACCACGACGAACCGGTCGGCGAGCGCAAAAAGCTCGTCCAGATCTTCCGAAATCACCAGCACCGCCGCACCACGATCCCGCGCCGCGAGAATGCGCCGATGCACCTCCGCCTGCGCGCCGACATCGAGCCCGCGTGTCGGCTGATTGGCAAGGATCACCCGCGGCCCACGTTCAAGCACACGCGCCAGGATCAGCTTCTGCACATTGCCGCCCGATAGCAACCGCGCTTCCGCATCCGGCCCCTGGCAGCGCACGTCATAGCCCGCAATCGCCGCAGTCGCCCGATCGCGCATCGCCTTGCGATCAAGAAAACCCATTTTGGAAAAAGCAGCGCTGCGCACCTCTTCGATGGCGATATTGTCGGCCACGCTCATCGTGCCCACCACGCCATCATGCTGACGATCCTCCGGCATGCGCGCCACACCATGGGAAACAAGCGCCCGCGGATCGGCCCGCGTCACCGTCTCACCATAGAGGCGCATCGTCCCACCCGTCGGCACCGCCAGCCCCGAAATCAGCGCCGCAATCCCCGATTGCCCATTGCCCGAAACGCCCGCAAGTCCAACGACCTCACTCGCGCGTAATTTGAGATCGACCCCGCTCAGCGATCGGCCACCGGCCCCATGCAGCGAGACATTTTCGAGCGCAAACAAAACCTCGCCTGGGCTCGCCGGCGTCCGCACCACCGCCGCCACGGCCTTGCCCACCATCAGATCGGCAATCGCCCGCCGATCGGCATTGGCCGTCACCAGCTCACCCGCCTTCTTGCCCCCGCGCAGCACCAGAATGCGATGCGACACGGCCAAGACTTCGCCGAGCTTATGCGAAATGAAAATCACCCCGAGCCCATTCGCCGCCAGCCGCCGCAAGACCACAAACAGCCCATCGGCCTCCTGCGGCGTCAACACGGCCGTAGGCTCGTCGAGAATGAGTACTTTCGCATCGCGATAAAGCGCCTTCAAAATCTCAATCCGCTGCTTTTCGCCCACCGTCAGATCGGCCACGCGCCGGTCGAGATCGACATCAAGCCCACTCTCGGCAATGATCTTCCGCACCTTTGCCCGCGCCGTACCCTCGCGCCCGAACGACAAAAGCGGCTCGGTACCAAGCCGGATATTGGCCAGCCCCGACAGGTTTTCCGCCAGCGTAAAATGCTGATGCACCATGCCAATCCCGGCCTTCAGCGCCGCGCCGGGCGACCCGGGGGGCAGGGCGGTCAGTCCGCCATCGCCCAAAACCCGCACATCCCCTTCGTCCTGCACATAGTGCCCGAAGAGAATATTCATCAGCGTCGTCTTGCCCGCCCCATTCTCCCCCAGCAGCGCCAGGATTTCTCCGCGATGCAGATCAAGCGAAATCCCATCATTCGCCGTCAAGGCGCCAAACCGCTTGGTGATATTTTGCAGCGACAGGAGCACAGGGGCATCAGTCATGGTCGGGGTGCTCCGCATTTGGTCTAGATAAGCCTGAGGCGAGCCCAGGCCCGCCTCAAAACTCGATGCTATCCCTCCCCCTATCAGGGGGAGGCTAGGTGGGGGTAAAACCCCTAAAAGCTCACTGCGAAGACGTCGGCTCGCTATCGTCGATCTCGACCGTAAAAGTCTTGGCCAAAATCTCTTCTTCCTTGGCCTTTGCCGCCGCAACAGCTTCCGGCCCAGCCAGCGCCTCGTCGATCACGACGCTCGAACCGCCATATTCCATGAAGGCATAAATGCCATAATCCGAAGCGGTGAACGAACCGGCCTTCACATCGGCGATGGCCTTGTCGATCATCGGCTCACCATGCCAGAGCGCGCTCGCAAGGATCGTGCCCGGATAATCCGCCGCCGTATCGATCACATTACCGATCGCCAGAATGCCACGTTCCTTGGCTGCGTCCGAAACGCCGAAACGTTCGGCATAGAGAATGTCAGCACCCGCATCGACCATGGCGAAAGCAGCTTCCTTGGCCTTCGGCGGATCATACCAGGAGTTGATGAAGCTCACCGAGAAGGTCACGTCCGGATTGACCGACAGCGCGCCCGCCTTGAAGGCGTTCATCAACCGGTTCACTTCGGGAATGGCATAGCCACCGACCATGCCGATCTTGTTGCTCTCGGTCTTCATGCCCGCAACGATACCGGTCAGGTAGCTCGGCTCGTGGATGAAGTTGTCGAAGGTCGCAAAGTTCGGCTCTGCCGGTGGCAGGCTCGACCCCATGAGGAACGAAATCTCGGGATATTCCGAAGCCACGGCGCGCGCCGGCTGCTCGACACCGAAGGCCTCGCCGACGATCAGGCTCACGCCCTGCTCGGCATATTCGCGCATCACGCGCTCATAGTCGGTGTTGGAGATATTTTCCGAATAGACATATTCGATCTCGCCGCGCTCATCGGCTGCCGTCAGCGCATTGTGCAACCGGCTCGCCCACTGCTGCTCCACCGGCACGGTCCAGATCGCGGCGACCTTGGTCAGGTCCTGCGCAAAGCTCACGCCGCTCATCGCCAACGCCATGCCGGCTGCCAGCACCGAAACGAACACGCGCCGTCCGGCAACGAATTTCTCTGTCATATCATCCCTCGTGTCGAAAACTTCATCCGGCTTCCCTGCTGCTCATTCTCTGAGCAAGAACCGGTTTCAATGCAAGCGCACAGCATCCGTTGTGCACTCAACTTTAGTGGCTCAGAACCGCGCCAGCTCGCTCCGCACCGTGCCCAGAAACCCTTCGAGCCCGGCTGGCGAAACATTGTTCATGTCATAAAGCGCCAGATATTTCGGCCGCGTCCGAAACGTTGCCCAACCCCAGCGCATCGCAATCCGCCGCGGCGGATCACCCATCACGAACGTCCGCCAGCGATTGCCGCCATAGGTCGTCACAAACGCGACCTTCTTGATATTGGTGAGGCACGGCACGAGCCGCCCGCGATCCCCGCCGCCCTCCATGATAAAGGACACGCCCGGCACAAACACCCGGTCGAAATATCCCTTAAGGATCGCCGGATACCCATAATTCCAAACCGGATGCACCACGACCAATGCATCCGCTGCCTGCAACCGATCCGCATAGGGTTTTATCGCCGGCGTCAAATTCCCCGGCACATCATGATAATTCAGCCGTTCTTCCCGCGTCAGAACCGGCGAAAACCCCTCGTCATAGAGATTGAGCGCATCGACCTCATGCCCCGCGCTCTTCAGCCCCTCGATCGCCGCCCCGTAAAGCGCCCGGTTGAAACTTGTCTCGACCGGATGCGCGTGAATGACATGAACGCGCATCAGGCCGCGTGCACCGGGTTGAGCCCATCAAAGAGCCAGGCCTTGCCCGAGGAAAAGTCGAAATCCGGGTTCTCCCAGGCGATCATCTTGCCCGGGTTGAGAATGCCCTTGGGATCAGCCTCGCGCTTGAACGCCAATTGCTTCTGGTCCGTCCGCTTCATCCCGCCTTCTTCGAGCGTGAACCGATGCGGGTTGAACACGTCGCAGCCATTCTCTTCGTGAATGCGGATGATCTCTTCAAGCCGCTCCTCACTCGTATACCGCACCATCGGCAGCCCGGCGTAAGTTACCAGCCCATCCTGCCGCGTCATCTCGATATGCATCGGCAATTCGTCGCCGAGCAGCCCAACGATCTTCTTCACATGCTCGATCGTCGGATAGCGCGTCTGCAGATAGGTGATCGTCGGGTCGACCTTGAGCGCCCGCAGCGTCGTGTGGTTCCAGGCCAGTTCATAGATCGGCGGCAGGCGCTTCAGTTCCTCCTCGCTCGCCTTGTCCGAGCGATAGAGCATCTCGCCCCCATGGTGCCCGACGAACAGGGCCAGCGCCTCGACCGAAACCGGCGCTACCATGATCAAGACGACCGATTGCCCATCCTTGATATAGGGCTTGTGCCGGTTGAAATAGGCCTGCGGAATAGGCGCCGCGCAGGGCGAAAGCTCCTTGAGCAGGATGCCGTCTTGCTTCGCGAGCTTTTCCGAAAACGCTGCCGCCTCGATGAAATCGTCGAACCCGACCATCACATCGATCCAGTCATGCGCCTCGGTCAACGGCATTTCCGCTTCGACGATAATGCCATTGGTCCCATAGGCATGCGCGACCTTGAGGATATCCTCGCCCACAAGGTCCAGCTCCCGCGGCTCCGCCTCACAGGTGATGATTTTTAGCCCAAGAATAGACCCAAGCGCCCGCAACCCGCCCCAGCGGATCGACCCGACCCCGCCCGAGCCACCAGCGATAAACCCGCCGAGCGAGGCCATCCGATAGGTCGATGGATGAAACCGCAATTCGCCACCCACGGCCGCTTTCGTCTCATGATCGAGCTTTTCGAGCACCGCACCGGCTTGCGCCCGCACCCGGTCCTTCTTGATCTCGAGCACCTTGTCCATGTTCATCAGGTTGAGCATCGCCCCGCCCGAAAGCGGCATGGCCTGCCCATAATTGCCCGTTCCCGCCCCGCGTGGCGTGATCGCCACGCCATGCCTATACGCGGCGCGCAAGACGGTCTTCACTTCCTCATTGCTACGCGGCGAAACCACCACCTCGGCCGTCACATGATCGAGCTTGGCCTTGAGCACGGGCGAATACCAATAATGGTCGCGGCTGCGCTGCTGCACGATGCGCGGATTGTCTTCTTGCGGAATGTCGCCCAGTTCGGCGCGGAATGCTGCAATGCTCATGCTTGGCCCATCAAGTCGTCGAGTTCACGGTAATCGGGGAGAGTGGTGTCGATCGCCTGTCCGGCACGGATCACGGTTCGGTCGGCCTGCGGCCGCGACATCAGTTCGGTCCAGCTCCGCCCCTTGAAGAGCACGAGATCAGCCGGCGCCCCGGCCGCCAGCTCACCGGTATAGCCAAATCCGGCAATTGCAGCGGGATCCGCCGAAACTGCCCGCGCCCAGGCCAAAGCCTCGGCCTGCGGATGATCGAACTGCAAGATCCGCGCGCCCTCGCGAAACACCTCGAACCCGTCGAGATCGCCATAGGCATAAAACGGGTCGCGCGTATTGTCCGAGGCAATGGCAACCTTGACGCCCGCCGCCTTCAATTCATTGAGCAGCGTCACCCCGCGCCAGCGCGGCGTCCGCACGCCGTCGCTATTGTCCCGGTCCTGCAGATACATATTGCACATCGGCAGCGACACGACGGCAATCCCCGCCCGCGACACCTTGTCGATTACGCGCTTGGCGGTCTCGCTGTCCTGCACCGCCAGCGAACAGCAATGCCCCGCCGTTACCGACCCGTTAAATCCACTTGCGATCACCGCATCCGCCAGACACTCCAGCGCATTGGCTGCAGGATCCGGGCTTTCGTCGGTATGCAGATCGATATCGAGCCCCAGCTCGCCCGCAATCTCCACCAGTTTCCGCATGATCAGCGGATTGTCCGGATGCACCGCGGTCGATCCACCCAAAATCCCACCGGCCGCCTTGGTCGAGGTCGCAACTGCCCGAAGCTTCTCCGCATCGAGGATCGTGTCCGGCCCCATCAGCCCGGCGCCCTGCAGTTCGATCCGCCCGGCCCAGCGCTCGCGCATGGCCGAGAAAACGTCCCAGGTGATTTCATGCTGCGGTGGCGCCATGTCGAGATGGGTGCGGATCGCCGCCGTGCCATGCGCAAAAGCGCAGCGCAGCGAAAAATCCATGCGCCGCTCGACATCACTCGCCGCCCAATTGGCCTCGCGATCGGCGAGCACTGCCTTGAGCGCCCCCATCCAGGTGCCGTCCGGATTTTCTTTCCGCGCCCAGATATGCCCCTTGTCGAGATGCGTGTGCAGATCGACAAAAGCCGGCAACACGATATCGCCGCGTATATCGATCTTCTGCGGCAAAGTCGCCGACCCCGCCGGCCCGATCGACGCAATCGCCCCATTGGCAATCGTGATATCGACGGTCTTCAATGCACCCGAGGCAGGCTCACCCAGCACCGAAGCCGGCACATTGGCATTGACCACGGCATAATGGCCATCCGCCGGAACCGAAACACTCACAACCCAACCCTCCCGCGCAGCAGGCAGTATTCCCTTAACCGCCTTGTCTGCTCCGACGCTTCTTCAAACCCAGCGCGTGCTTCCCCACTCACCGCGTCATTCCCGCGAAAGCGGGAATCTCTGCGACGCGGAAGGGATTCCCGCTTCCGCGGGAATGACGTCGCGATCGCTTTGAGCACTCCAGCGATGGTGAACCACGCTTCACCTCTCCCTCTGGGGGAGAGGTCGACGCGAAGCGGCGGGTGAGGGGGCCTTTCTTGGCCTCCCATACCAAATGGCAAATCCATACCCGGCGGGATCGGCAGTGCTGCGCCCCAGCCCATAAAAATCGCCTGCACCCCCATCTCAATTCTCCCGCTTCAGCGCACTTTCGTGCCAGCGATGCAGCATCGCCCAAGAGATCAGCGAGGTGAGCGCAAAGATCGCGACACCCGTCATCATCAGCAGCACCAGCGCCGCATAAAGCCGCGGATAATTCAGCCGATAGCCGGATTCGAGCAGTCGGAACGCCAGTCCCGAACCCTTACCCGCCGAACCCGCCGCAAATTCCGCCACCACTGCCGCGATCAGCGACAGGCCCCCGCCAATCCGCAGCCCCGCCGCGAAATAGGGCAGGGACGATGGCAATTTCAGATGGATCAGCGTCTGCCAGCGGCTCGCGCCATAAAGCTCGAAGAGATTGAGGAGGTTGTGGTCGACGCTTTTCAGCCCCGCGACCATGTTGGAAAGGATCGGAAAGAACGCCACGACAAAGGCGCAGGTCAGCAGCGCCGATTGGGTATCGGGCATGTAGATGATGAGCAGCGGCGCGATGGCAATCATCGGCGTCACCTGCAGGATCACCGCAAAGGGAAACAGCGCCAGCTCGATCCAGCGGCTCTGCACCAGAATGATCGCAAGCCCAACCCCACCGACCAGCGCAATCCCGAGCGCCATGACGGTAATGCGCAGGGTCACTAGCAGCGATGGCGCCAGCGTCCCCCAATCGGTAAAGAGTGCATTCACCACATCGAGCGGCGCTGGCATGATATAGCGCGGCACTTGGTTGATCACGACATGCGCCTGCCAGGCGGCAATCGCCAACAGCACCATAAACACTGGCACGACGATCGAAAGCACACGCTCGGCAGTGCTCGATCGGCTGATCGGAATGACGACCTGGCTGTCGGTGCCGGCTTCGGTCGAAGCCTTGTCAAAAGAAACGGCGTCGCTCATTTCGCCTGGGCTCCCCGCATGATGGCTTCCTGAAGCGCGCGCGACACCGTGTCGGTCGTCACGCGATATTCTTCCGAAGTGCGATAGTTCTCGTCTCGCACCGCCGAGGTCTCGAGCGGCAGGTCGGCATAGACCTGTCCCGGCCGGGAGCGCATGACGACGATGCGATTGCTCAGAAAGGCGCTCTCGAACACCGAATGCGTCACGAAGATCACTGTGATCCCGGTCTCGCGCCAGAGGCGCAGCACATCGTCGTTGAGTTTTTGCCGCGTGATCTCGTCGAGCGCCGCAAAGGGCTCATCCATCAACAAAAGCTTTGGCTTGGTCACTAGCGCCCGCGCGATCGACACGCGCATCTTCATCCCGCCCGAAAGCTCGCGGGGATAGGACTTGGTGAAATCGGCAAGGCCAACCGAGGCCAGAACTTCCATGATTGCCGGATTGGCATCGGCCTTGGAGACGCCGCGCAGCCGCAGCGGCAGATAGACATTGCCCCAAACCGTCTGCCAGGGCATCAGCGTCGGTTCCTGAAAGACGAAGCCGACATCGCCCTCCGGCAATCCCTTCTTGCTGATCTGCGAGGAGGGCCAGTCGATCGTGCCCGAGCTTGGCGCACCCAGCCCGGCAATAATGCGCAAGGCGGTGGATTTGCCGCAACCCGAAGGCCCGAGCAGGCTCAAAAACTCGCCGCGCTGCACATCGAGCGACATGTCCTTGAGCGCCAAAGTGCCGTTGGAAAAGAGCTTGCTGACATGCCGCATCGACACGACAAGTTTGGAAGTACTCGGTGGCGCCGCTGTCGCCGGCGCGGAAATCGTCAAATCGGTCAAAGTAAATCGCCCACTCTAGGGTCGGAGCGGCGCGGACGTCGTGTCCGCGCCGGTGTCGGAACAATTACTTGAAGAGGTCGACGCCAAGGCCCTGGCAGACATATTCGGTCGTATAGGCCTGGGTAATGTCGATCCCGGCTTCGAAGACGCCTGCGGTGACCATCGAGTCGTAGAAGGTCTTCCAGCCGGCATCGGTCATGCAGCCGATCCCCTTGGTTTCTGCATCGCCGGAGACGGCAATCCCATATTCCTTCATCTTCTCGATGCCATAGGCGATCTGGTCATCCGTCATTTCCGGATTGTCGGACTTGATCAGGTCGTTGGCGGCTTTGTTGTCGCCATAAAGATAGTTGGACCAGCCGATGATCGTCGCTTCCACAAAGCGCTTGGCAATATCCGGGTGCTCATCGACCCAAGGCTTCATCGCTTCGATCGTGGTCGAATAAGGGGCGTAGCCACTGTCGGCGAGCAGCCACACATCGGGCGCAAAGCCGGCTTCGCGCTCGATGGCGAGCGGCTCCGAGGTCAGGTAACCCTGCTGGATCGCCATATCGTCGGCCAGAAACGAAGCCGGATTGAACTGGTAGGGCTCATATTTTTCATCGACGAATTCGGGCCATTGCGACTTCATCCAGGTGAAGTAGCCGCTAAAGCCATCGGCGCTGAGGATATATTTTGAGGCGCCGGCAAGCTCCGGAAAGCTCGCGAACTTGCCCGGATGCGACATCAGGATCTGCGGATCTTTCTGGAAAATCGCCGCGAGCGTAATCGTCGGAATGCCTTCCTTGACCGCGTTGATCGCGCCCGTCGCGCCGCCCATGTAGAATTGTACCTGGCCCGAAACCAGCATCGGCCGGCCCGGCGATTGCGGCCCGCCTTGCATGATGGTCACATCGAGACCGTACTTTTCATAGGTGCCGTCTGCGATCGCCTGGTAGTAGCCACCATGTTCCGCCTGGGCCAGCCAATTGGTTGCGAAAGTGACCTTGTCCAATTCCTGGGCCGAAACCTGCGTGGCGGCAAAGGCCATGGCGGCCAGGATGGTCGTCTTGAGTGTTGCGTGCATCTGCTGCGTTCCCTTGCTCCGATCGTTGCGGAGCTGATTGATTGGGCGATCTCCTTCACCCTGCGCCCACCCTTCCGCACTTGGCTGCAGATGAAAACCCAAAAAATAGGCAGCTTAAGTGAATGCCTGCTATGCGTGCAATTTATATCTGAAAGGGCTGGTCAAGCGCTTTACCTTTGGCTTAGCATTCGCCTCGCAAGCTTTGGATAACCATGACCACCGTCCTAGACCCGACCGATATCCATCCGCCTTTCGCGCCCTATAGCCACGGCATCGTCGTCCCGCCCGGCCAGCGTCTCGTCTTCTGCTCCGGCCAATTGGGCATCGCCGCTGATAAGACCGTCCCGCCCGATTGCTCAGGTCAGACCAAGCTCTGCTTCGACAACATCGCGGCCATCCTCCGCGAAGCCGGCCTCGGCCTCGAACACATCATCCGCATCAATGCCTATGTCACCGGGCGCGAGCATCTCCCCGACTATATGGGCGTCCGCAATGCGCTCTTTGCTGCGCCCTATCCCGCCTCGACTCTGATGATCGTCTCCGGCTTCGCCCGGCCCGAATTCGTCATCGAGATCGAAGTCATCGCCGCCGGCCCAGCCTGAGGAATTCTATGATGCGCAAAATCTGGTGGACCGATTTCTCGGCGAGCGAATTCGAAGGGCTCGACCCTATGAAGACCATCGCCATCCTGCCCATCGCGGCGGTCGAGCAGCATGGTCCGCACCTGCCGGTCGGCACGGACAGCATAATCAACGCTTCCATGCTTTCGATGTTAACGGAATGTTGCCCGAACGACCTCGATATCCGCATCCTGCCAGTGCAGCAGATCGGCAAATCCAACGAACATATCTGGGCCAAGGGCACCATCACCCACACGGCCACCAACCTTATCGATGCCTGGACCCAGATCGGTCTCGAAGTCGCCCGCGTCGGGGTTAAGAAGTTGATTTTCATCAACTCTCATGGCGGCAACGAAGAAATCATGGGCATCGTCGCCCGCGAACTCCGCGTCCGCGCCGGCATGCTCGCCGTCAAAAGCGGCTGGCGTTTCACCCCACCGGGCGTTTTGAGCGACCTTGAACGCCGCCACGGCATTCACGGCGGCGACGCCGAAACCTCGCTCATCCTCCACTTCAAACCGTACCTTGTGGACATGTCGAAAGCGGAGAATTTCGTCTCCGTCGCAGCGCGAGACGAGCAGCAATTTCAATATCTTAGGCCAACAGGCGCCTTCGGCCACACCTATGCCTGGATCGCCTCCGACATCAACCCATCCGGCGCCGTCGGCGACGCTTCCCTCGCCACCGCCGAGAAGGGGAAAATCATCGCCGAAGCAAATGTCGCCGGCATGATCGAAGTCCTCAGAGAGATCGAAGCCATGCCTCTCCCCGGCACGCGATAGAGCTAAACCTCTGGCACCCAACGCTCTTTTTCATTGAGCACAAACCGCGGCGACCGCAACGGCGCAACAATCCGGTCGAGCCACGCCGCCAGCGGCTCCTCCCAATGCCGCCCCTGCAACATCGCGCAGCCGATCGCCACCGGCTCGATCTCCGCCTTCGCCAAAAGCCGCAAAACCGCGCCCATCGACTGGCCCGAGCTGATCACATCATCCACCACCGCCACCCGTTTACCCCGCAAAAGCGGCAGCATACGGGGATCGATATAGAGCGTCTTTGCCGCGGTCGGGCTGGTGATCGATTTCATTGGCTCCGAGAGGTCATCGCGGTACCAAAATTTCCGCGACGTCCCGAGCGGCACCATCCGCGTATGCCCCAGCCGCCGCGCCACATTGGACGCCAGTGGCAAGCCAAGTGTCGGCACGCCAATGATAAATTCCGGCGCCTTCGCCCGCAGCAGCATGACAAGGGCCGCTGCCAAACCGTCCTCAACGGTAAAACTCGCCTGGTTCAAGATCAGCGAAGAGACGACCGATTTGCCATCACCCGGCAGCACCCGTAGCGGCAAGCAGAGCTGCCGCCCGTCCGCCATCTTCGCGGGATAAAAGCCGAGATGACCATCCACCGGCTCCGGTTCGAAACTGCCTGGCGCCGAAAAGGCCTGCCAGAATTCATGCGGCTCAAAACTCGCGCCAAGTCCTTGATTCATCGGTGTGTAACCCGCAAGCTATGTCCCAGAACTCTATCGCAAGACGGTAAGGCCAATGCAATTGGGCAGCAACGATCCCTTCGAACTCGAAGCCATGACCGCGCTGCGTCGCGATCTCCACGCTCACCCCGAACTCGGCTTCGAAGAGGTCCGCACCAGTGCCGTAGTCGCGGAAAAGCTCAGTGAAGCGGGCATCGAAGTCCATCGCGGCCTCGGCAAAACCGGTGTCGTCGGCACGCTCAAAATCGGCACCGGCACCCGCCGCATCGCCCTGCGTGCGGACATGGATGCGCTTGCCATGCCCGAGCTTGCCGACCGTCCCTATAAGTCGGAAACGCCCAACACCATGCACGCCTGCGGCCACGATGGCCACACCGTCATGCTCCTCGCCGCGGCACGCCATCTCGCTCGCACACGCAATTTTTCAGGCACCGTCCACTTCATCTTTCAGCCTGCAGAGGAGGGCAGGGGCGGCGCCAAGGCCCTGCTGGACCAAGGCTTTTTGCAACTGTTCCCCGTGGACGCTGTCTATGGCCTCCACAATATGCCTGGACTTGCGACAGATGAGATGGCGGTCGTCGCCGGCCCGCAATTGGCATCATCGGACAGCTGGACCGTGACCTTCAAAGGCATAGGCACCCACGGCGCCAAGCCCCATCTCGGCCGCGATGCCATAACCGCCGCAGGACATTTCCTCGCCGCCGTCCACACCATTGTCGCTCGTGTCGTCGACCCACTCCAGCCCGCCGTAATCAGCGCCTGCGCGCTCGACGCCGGTGACTTCAAGGCTCTCAACGTCATCCCCGACACCGTGCGCATCGGCGGCACCGCGCGCGCCTATACGCCAGAGGTGCGCGACCTGCTTGAAAAGGAAATCGGCATTGTAGCTCAAGGCATTGCGGCTACCTTCGGCATCGAAGCCGACTACAATTTTCTCCGCCGCATCCCGCCTGTGGTCAATCACCCCGACGCGACACACCGCGCTCTTCGCGCCGCCGCGGCAGCAACTGGCCGCCCCGTCGTCACAGACTTCCCGCCATCCACGGCCGGCGATGATTTTGCTTTTTTCAGCGCCGAAGTCCCCGGCGCCTATGTCTGGCTCGGCAATGGCCCCGCTGTCGATGGCGCGCTGCATCACAATTCGCGCTATGATTTCAACGACGACGCGATCCCAACTGGCGCACACTTCTGGACGACGCTCGTAGAGCAGGAACTTCCGGCCTGATCAGACGAAACCGGTCCGCAACAGCGCCAGGGCGCGCTCTGCATCCACGCACAGCGCGACGTTGACCAGCGATCCGCGCTTGTCCAAAAGCAGTCGGCCGGCATCCGGTGGCTCGCCGAGATCGACATCGAGAGCGAGCTTTTCCAGCCGGAAGATGCCGGGCTCAAGCGCTAGGAGCATCACGCAAGGATCGTGGAGGGCCCGACTTTGCCGGCCATCCTGCATATATTGTCCCAGGACTTCGCGCGCCAATGTACCATGCGGCGTGTCCGGCAGCGCCTCGACATAGTCCAATTGCGCCCGAACCTTTCGGGTTACGTCGAGCGGCACGACCGTCACCTTGGCGCCGCTACCAAGCACCACCGACACCGCCTCCGGATCGGTCGCAAAATTGAACTCGGAATTCGGTCCCGAATTGCCTGGCTCATTCAGCGTCCCGCCCATGACGATGATCTCGCCAATCAAGCCGACGACCTCGGGATGTTCGGTCACGAGATGCGCGATATTGGTCAGCGGTCCCAGCGCCAGAATGTCGATGCTGCCGGGCTCTGCCACGGCCAAGGTCGAGGCAATCCAGGCCGAAGCGCCGTCAGATGCGGGAGCCAAAGGCTCGGGCAGGGTGATACCCTTGAGCCCATCCGCGCCATGTACAATGGCGATGATGTCCTGCTGCTCGCGCGTCAGCGGCACATCGGAACCGCGGATAACCGGGATATCACCACGCTCCATAACGGCCAGCAGGCCGCCTGCATTCAGCGTTGTCCGATCAAGTCCGATATTGCCGCCGACCGTGGTCAGCCCAAGCACCTCGAAGCGACCGCACCCCAAAGCGAACAGAATGGCCAGGGCATCGTCGAGGCCGGGATCGGTGTCGATGATAACGCGCTTCTTCATGATCGCACCATTTAACCACCGCACCGCGCTTTGCGCGCTAGTTCAGGCGGTCGATCCTTTCCATCTCGGCTTTGAATTGCCGCGCAATCTGATTTGCATCGGCAACGACCTTATTCTTATCCATAGTTTGGATCTGCCGGTCACGCATCAACCAACGGCCCGCGACCATCGTGTCGGTCACGTCCGATGGCATGGCCGCAAAGACCAGCGCCGAATAGGGATCGTACATCGGATGCAGACGCGGCGCCGCAAGGCTAATGCGGATCAGGTCCGCCTGCTTGCCGACTTCGAGCGATCCGGTCTTGAGGTTGAGGCTCAGCGCCCGCGCCCCTTCGATCGTTGCCATCCGAATGACTTCGACAGCCGGAAGCGGCTTGCGCGATCCGGCCAGGAGCTTGGCAAACATCGAGACCGGCGCAAACTGGCTGAAGAGATCGAGCGTATTGCCGCTCATCGCGCCATCGCTGCCGATCCCGGCAGGCAGGCCCGCATTGCGCATCTTCTCGACTGGCGCGATCCCGCGTCCCGCCTTGCCATTCGAACGCGGATTGGTGACGACGCAGACCTGCTCGATCGACATCTGCAGGATATCCGCATCATCAAGCTGTAGACAGTGCGCGCAAATCAGGTTTGGCTTGAGGAGCCCAGATTCCGCGATCACCGCCACGCTCGACTTGCCATGATTGTCGAGCGCCCATTTCACCTCGAGAGTACTTTCAGCAAGGTGCATCTGCACCGGCACATCGGGATGGGCCGCCGACCAGTCAGCCACCTGCGCCATGGTCTTGAGCCCGGTCGAATAGGGCGCATGCGGCGCGATCGATGGTGTCACCAATGGATGATCCTTGTACCGATCAACCAGTTGTTCGACGCGCGCAAAACCCTCTTCGAAGTTCTTGTGATCCGGCGGATCGAAGTCCGCGAGCGTTTGTCCGACAATGGCGCGCAATCCCGCCTCGGCGCAAACATCGCCCACTTCGGTTTCGAAGTAATACATATCCGCGACCGTCGTCACGCCACCTTGGATCATCTCCAGAGCCGACAGCGCCGATCCGGCGCGCACCATTTCCGGCGACACGAATTTGCGTTCGAGCGGCAGGATGTAGCGATAAAGCCGATCGTCGACATCCTCACCAAGACCCCGAAACACCGACATCGCCATGTGGCAATGGGCATTCACCATGCCCGGCATAACGATATCGCCGCCGCAATCGACGATCTCGGCGCCCGCCACGTTGGGCGGCGTTCCCGAGCCCAGCGCCTTGATCAGCGGCCCTTCGATCTCAACCCAGCCGTTCTCATGAACGGTCAGGTCATCGTCCATGGTGACAACCAAGGCATGGGTCAGAAGGATGGTCATTCCACGGCCAGAATCGTGCACTGATCAGGCACCGGCACGAGCTTCGCCGCCGAGCCCGGCTCCAGCGGCCGTGACAGCGGACCATTGGCCACCAAGGTGCCGGCCGCCGTTTCGCTCTGATACTGATAGGCGCGGCCGAGATAAGTCCGCAGCCCCAGCGTCGTCGGAATGCCTTCGACGGCCATGTTGTCGGTGACTGAAAGCCCATCGGCACGGCAGGCGAGCACGAACGCATCGGGGATCTCGCCAAAATGCTCGAGCCCCAGCGTCAGTTTCACCCCACCCGCCGCTTCGGCTGTCACCTGCGCCCCATCGCGCGCCACGACCTTCATCGGGACAAGGTTTTCAAAGCCGACAAACCGCGCCACGAAAGCATTGGCCGGGCGCTGGTAGAGGTTTTCAGGCGTATCGAGCTGCATAATCTTGCCCGCATGCATGATCGCCACACGATCCGAGATCGAAAACGCCTCTTCCTGGTCGTGTGTCACATAAACCGAGGTCGTGCCATTGGCGCGCTGCAACTGACGGATCTCAACACGCATATCGACGCGCAGCTTGGCGTCGAGGTTTGAAAGTGGCTCGTCGAACATCAGCAGAGGCGGCTCGATGACCAATGCACGCGCCAGCGCCACGCGCTGCTTCTGCCCACCGGACAATGCACCGGGTAGGCGCTCGGCAAGATGGGCAAGACCGACGCGCTCGAGCATGGCATTGACCCGCTTGGTCTTGTCCGCACCGGAAACGCCGCGCTGCTTGAGGCCAAAGCCGACATTGTCGGCGACACTGAGATGCGGGAACAGCGCATAGTTCTGGAACACGAGTCCGATATCACGCTGATGCGCAGGGAGTCGCGTCAGGTCTTTGCCGCCAAGCGTAATCGTGCCTGAGGTCGGTTGCAGGAAGCCTGCAACAAGACGCAGCGTCGTCGTCTTGCCGCAACCGGAAGCACCGAGAAGCGAAACGAGCTCACCCTCGCCGATATCGAGCGATAGGTCCTCAAGCACCTTGGTCTGGCCGTAGTGGGCGGTGATATTGCGAATGGACAGTGGCTTGGTCACGGCAGACCTCTATTTGGCAAGGAAGGTGAGGCCCAGCGTGCGCTCGACAGTGGCCATCACGGCCACGGTGAGCACCATGAGCATGACCGAAACCGAAGCGACGGTAGGATCGAAAAACTGCTCCATATGCGCAAGGAGCTGAATAGGCAGGGTCGAAATGCCCGGTCCGGTCAGGAAGATCGAGATCGACACATCGTTGACTGAAGTGATGAAGGCCAGAATGAACGCCGCGATGACCCCAGACCGCACATTGGGCAAGAGCACCGTGAAGAAAGTCTTCAGCGGCGGCGAACCTAGGCTGATCGCAGCTTCCTCGATGGAGAAATCGAACGAGGCCAGCGAGGCCGAAATCACCCGGATCACATAGGGCAGGATCAGGATCGTGTGCCCAATGATCAGCGATAGGTAGATCGGCGCATTGAACTGGAAGGCCAGGTTTTTGAGCAGCGAGAAGCCCAGAACCAATTCGGGCACCAGCACCGGCAAAATGAACAGCGTCGACAGCCAGCGCGGCAGTTGGATGCGATAGCGGCTCATCGCATAGGATGCCGGAATGCCGATGATTAGAGCGACGAAGGTCGAAATCACTGCAACTTGCAGACTGGTCAGGATGGTGCGCCGAAACGCGTCGATTTCAAAGATATTCTGAAACCAGCGCAGGCTCAGGCCCTGCGGCGGGAAGGTGAGATAGGTCGTGTCGCTCAGCGCCGAGCCAACGACGATGACCAGCGGCCCCACAAGGAAAATGAAGACGAGGACGGTGAAGCCGATCAGGGCAGGGTGGAGTTTTGTCGGCATCATACAGTCATCGGGTTGAGGCGCCGCGCTGCGGCATTCATGGCGGCCACGATGGCGATGGTGATCACCACCATGATGGCGGCGATGGTCGAGGCGCTGACCCAATCAAAGGTCACCATGGCCTGCTGATACATCAGCGTGCCCATCATCATCACCTGCTCACCGCCCAGCAATTGCGGTGTGGCGTAAGAGGTAAAGCTACCGGTAAAGACAAGCACGGCGCCGACGATCAGGCCCGGCACGGCGAGCGGCAGGATGACCTGGGTGAATGTCGCCCAGGAATTGGCGCCAAGCGAAGCCGACGCCTGGATCAGGTCATCGGGAATGGCTTCGAGCACGCCAACGAGGGTAAGAACCATCAGCGGCACGAAGAGATAGACCATCGCGACGATCACGGAGCCCTGCGTGTAAAGCATCTGCAGCGGCTCGCTGATGATCCCGAGATTGATCAGCGACGAATTGAGAATGCCGTTCTTGCCCAAAATAATCAGCCAGGCGAACGAGCGCACGACCACACCGGTCAACAGCGGAAACACCGCCGCGACGATCAGGATGGATTTGAGCCAGCCTGGCGCGCGCGACACGACATAGGCGGTGATGAACCCGATCACCAGCGCGATGACGGTGACAATCAGCGACACATTGATTGTGCGCAGTAAAACAGTGCGGCGGAAACCACTGGCAAAGAATGCCTGATAGGTGGCGAGGGGACCGCCGGGCGTACCGAACGTCGTATAAATTGTCGCCGCTACCGGGGCGACCAGCCCAAGGAGCACGAGGAGAGTGGCGGGCGACGCGAGCGTCCAACCTGCTAAGCGTTTCATTGGCCTTGGCCTTTGCTGCGGTGGTCCCTCAACCACCGGCTCATTCCCAAAGGACGGGAATCTCTATCTGGCAGTGCATAGGGCATTCCGGACGCGCCGGGAATGAAAGAGTGGGTGTCGGGGCGTTTTGCACACCCCGACACCTCAAAATCTTACATGCCGAAGATTTCGTTCCAGCGATCCACCCAGCCGCCCTTGGCAGCATTGAGCTTGGCGGAGTCGATGCTCTGGAGGCCGGCGATCACGTCCGCGCCATAGGTCCACAGCGAAGCCTGTTCTGGCGTCAGTTCGACCGACTTCACCACCGGCGCGTCAACGCCCTCCTCGGCCAGCTTCTGCTGGATTTCCGGGGAGAGGATGAAGTTGATGAACTGGTAGGCCAGTTCCGGCTCGGCAGCGCCCTTCGGAATATTGACGGTGTTGAGCGTCGCGATCGAGCCTTCCGAGAGATCGGCCCAGACGACGGACGGCACGGCAGCCTGGATCTGGCCGAGTGTGAAGTCCTGCGCCACGGCGGCGGTCACTTCGCCGGTCGAGAAGAGGTTGAT
Organism: Devosia sp. Leaf64; assembly: GCF_001421945.1. NCBI lineage: Bacteria > Pseudomonadati > Pseudomonadota > Alphaproteobacteria > Hyphomicrobiales > Devosiaceae > Devosia > Devosia sp. Leaf64. The sequence goes on from NZ_LMLO01000021.1 coordinate 411,156, forward strand.
CATCTCGGAGCCGGTGTTGTAGTTCTTCACCACGTTCGGCTTCAGTGCTTCAATGCCGGCAAAGGCGCCATCGGCATCGGCGAAGGCATCGACGCCCTGGTGCTCACCGGCCTTGACCACAACCATCGGACCGGCCGTGGTCGTGATGCCCGGCAGCGACAGCGACGAGGCGAGATCTTCGCGCCACAGGTCGTTCCATGAGGTGATCGGCGTCGTTACCTTGGCCGAGTCATAAACGATGCCAACGCGGCCGATCGTATAGGCCGGGCCATAGCCGCCCTGCGGATCCTTGGCGAGGTCGTAAAGACCATCGAGGTTCGTCAGCTTGCTGCGATCGAGCTGCTGGAACAGGCCGAGCTCGATGCCCTGCTGCGAAAAGCTGTCGGAGAAATAGGCGACGTCGACGCCGGCACCATTGCGGATCTGCAGCTTGTTGAGGCGCTCGCCATTGTTGCCGGTTTCGAACTGGATTTCGCAGCCACACTGTTCGCGGAAGGGCGCGAGAACGAATTCTTCGAGCTTTTCGCCATTAAAACCCCACCAGGAAATAGTGAGCGTCTTGCCCTGAGCGAAGGCTGGCGTAGCAAGGCTGGCTGAAGCGAGGCCCAGGAGCAGGGCGGCTTTGATCGTGCGTGACATGTCTTGTTCCTTGCCAGGCGGGGCTCCTGGCTTCTAGTGATTGCAATGCGAGCCTATTTTTGCGGCGCAGTCCGCACAAGTCCAATTTTTAGGCTAGGGTTCGCTTCGCACACAACTTTAGTCGGCATCGTCCTTCACGGCTTCCATTGACACATGTGTGCTCGTATGAGCGACATGCGGCAGGGCGGAAATCTTCTCGCCCAATACCTCGCGATAGGCTGCGATGTCCTTGGTGCGCACCTTGAGCAGGTAATCGAAGCTCGACGCGATCATATGCGCTTGTTCGACCTCGGGCAGTGCACGCACGGCCTTGTTGAATGCAGCCAGCGCGGCCTTTCGCGTGTCCGAAAGTTTGACCTCGACAAAGGCGACATGCGGCAGTCCCAAACGCTCGGGATCGATCACCGCCCGATAGCCGAGAATATAACCCTCGGTCTCCAGTCGCTTGATCCGCGCCTGGCACGGCGTCTTCGACAGATTGACCCTTCGGCTGAGCTCGGCAACGCTCAGGCGACCATCACGTGCCAGTTCATCGAGTATTCGGCGGTCAATCTGGTCCAAAGTTTCGAGAAGTACGGTCTTCATGGTTCATTCGCCTGTCTTGCGCTCACGAATTATCATGGCAGTCACGAGGCGGCCAGAAAAATAGGCGAAACGCCTTTCGTGCTTCTGGCATTTTGAGGCAACGCTTTTGAGTGCACCCCATGACCGACACCACTGCCGTTCGCGATGCCATGCGCGCCCGCATCTATACGGATGAAAACACCCTCGTCCCGGAACTGATCGAAGCCACCGGCCTCGACGATGCCACGCGCAAAACGATCTCAGCGCATGCCGAAAAGCTGGTGACATCGGTGCGCTCGGGCAACAAGCTCGGCCTTATGGAAAGCTTCCTCGCTGAATATGGCCTAGCGACCGACGAAGGCGTGGCCCTGATGTCGCTGGCCGAAGCGCTGCTGCGCGTACCCGACGCCGAAACCGTCGACGCGCTGATCCACGACAAGGTCGGCGGCTCCGATTGGGCTAGCCATTTCGGCGGCTCTTCCAGTCCGCTGGTCAATTTCTCGTCCTGGGCCCTCAACCTCACTGCAGACGTGCTCGGCGATCCCGAAGTGGGCCCCAAGAACGCCCTCCATCGCGCCATCGCGCGGCTTGGCGAGCCGGTCATCCGCACCGCCGTCGGTCAGGCCATGCGCCTCCTTGGCAGCCAGTTCGTCTTCGGCCGCACCATCGACGAAGCCGTCACTAATGCGAAAAAGCCCGAAGCCCTAGGCTACCGCTATTCCTATGACATGCTCGGCGAAGCCGCTCGCACCTCGGAAGACGCCAAGCGCTATTTCAAGGCCTATGCCGACGCCATCGCCACACTCGCCCCGCATTGCACCTCTCCCGCCGTGCGCGACAATCCCGGCATTTCGGTAAAACTCTCGGCGCTGCACCCGCGCTACGAATATGCCCAGCGCGAGCGCGTGCTGATCGAACTGGTTGATGCCACCCGCAAGCTGGCTCTCGCGGCCCGGCAAGCCAATATGGGCTTCAACATCGACGCCGAAGAAGCCGACCGGCTCGATCTCTCGATGGAAATCATCGAAGCCGTGCTGGCCACACCCGAGCTCGCTGGCTGGGAAGGCTTTGGCGTCGTCGTCCAGGCCTATGGCAAGCGCGTGCTGCCGTTGATCGACTGGCTTGAAGCAACGGCAGAAAAGTACGATCGCAAGATCATGGTGCGTCTCGTGAAGGGCGCCTATTGGGACGCCGAAATCAAGCGTGCCCAGGTCCTCGGTCTGCCGGGTTTCCCGGTTTACACCCGCAAGGCCATCACCGACGTCAGCTATATCGCCGCGGCCAAAAAGCTCCTCGCCAAGTCGCGCATCTATCCCCAGTTCGCCTCGCACAATGCCCACACGGCTGCTGCTGTCCTGTATCTGGCGGCGGAAGCCGGCCGCATGAACGATACCTTGGAGTTCCAGCGCCTCCATGGCATGGGTGAGCGCCTCCACGAAGTGCTGCGCACCAATCACGGCACCCGCACGCGCATCTATGCACCGGTCGGTCCGCACAAGGACCTCCTCGCCTATCTCGTGCGCCGCCTTCTCGAAAATGGCGCCAACGGCTCCTTCGTCTATCAGATCGCCGACGAAGACATCCCGGCCGCCAAGGTCGCCGAAGACCCGATCGCCAAGCTGCTCGCCCTCGACACCTTCGCAAACCCCAACATCCCGCTGCCCGATGCCATCTTCGGCGCGCGTCGCAATTCGGCCGGCCTTGACCTGACCGATCCCGTCGCCCTCGGCGAAGTGCATGCTACCCGCGAAGCTTTCCGCCAGACAAAGTGGCTCGCCACGCCTCTGCCGCTCGCCGACGCTGCCAACGAAACGACCCTTGTTGTCAATCCGGCTGACCCCACTGACATTGTCGGCCAGGTCATCTCAGCGTCCACGGCAGGCGTCACTGCGGCGATCTCGGCGGCCGTTGCCAGCACTTGGCCCCAGACCGCAGTCGGTACCCGCGCTGAACTTCTGCGCAAGACCGCCGACCTCTACGAGGCCAACGGCGCCGAACTCTTCGCACTCCTCGCCCGCGAAGCCGGAAAGTCCTCGGCAGACGCGGTGGCCGAAGTCCGCGAAGCGGTCGACTTCCTCCGCTATTACGCAGCCGAGGCAGAAGCCAAGCCGCTTGGCGCCGCCCGCGGTCCTTTCATTGCCATCTCGCCGTGGAATTTCCCGCTGGCAATCTTCTCCGGCCAGATCGCCGCGGCACTCGTCGCCGGCAATCCTGTCGTGGCCAAACCCGCGCCACAGACCCCGCTCATCGCCTTCCGCGCCGTGCAGTTGATGCACGAAGCCGGCATCCCGACCGACGCTGTCCAGCTCATGCCGGGCGGCCCCGATGTCGGCACCGCGCTGACTTCCGATGCGCGCATCGCCGGGGTCGCCTTCACCGGCTCGCTGCCGACGGCCCATCGCATCGACCGCGCGATGGCCGACCATGTCGACGCGAAAGCGCCCCTGATCGCCGAAACCGGCGGCCTCAACGCCATGATCGTCGATTCGACGGCGCTTCCCGAGCAGGCCGTTCGCGATATCCTTGCTTCGGCTTTCCAGTCCGCCGGCCAGCGCTGCTCCGCGCTCCGCATCCTCTACGTTCAGGAAGACGCCGCCGAACGCACGATCGACATGCTCAAGGGCGCGATGGAAGAGTTGACCATCGGCAATCCATGGGATCTCGCCACCGATATCGGCCCGATCATCGATGAACCGGCGCGCAAGAAAATCCAGTCTTACGTGGATCAGCATGCCGCCAAGGTCATCCACGCCATGAAGGCGCCCGCCACCGGCACATTCGTCGCACCCACCGTCATCCGCGTCGGCGGCATCGAGGACATTCCCGAAGAAATTTTTGGGCCCGTCCTCCACGTCGCAACCTTTAAGGCTGAAGAGATCGACCGCGTCATAGATGCCATCAATGCCTCCGGCTATGGCCTAACCTTCGGTATGCAAACCCGCATTTCGAGCCGCGTGAAAAAGGTCTCGGCCGCGGTCCACGCCGGCAATATCTACATCAACCGCAATCAGATCGGTGCGGTGGTCGGCTCGCAGCCGTTCGGCGGTGAGGGCCTTTCCGGCACCGGCCCCAAGGCAGGTGGTCCGAACTATCTTCCGCGCTTTACCAAGAGCCCTGCGCCTCTCCAGGTAAGCGCCGAAACCCTGCCGGGCCCCACAGGCGAAAGCAACGTCCTCCACGTCCTGCCGCGCGGCACACTTCTCTGCCTTGGCCCCAACGAAGCCGATATCGCGGCGCAAAAGGTCATGGCCGATCAGGCCCGCTGCATCCCTATGGTCGCCGCGCTTGACAATTTCCAACTGGCCAACGCGACCAATTTCGACGCCATAGCCTGGTTCGGCGACGATGCCACCCTGGCACGGATCCGCAAGACGCTCGCCGGCCGCGATGGCGCTATCCTGCCCTTGCTAACCAGCACCGACGACATCGGCCGCCTCCAGCACGAGCGCCACGTCTGCATCGACACCACCGCAGCCGGCGGCAACGCCACGCTGATCGCTACAGCGAGCTAATGAAAAAGAGGCCCGCGATAATCGCGGGCCTCTTGAATCTCTACGTGAACTTTAAGCTCAGCGCGCAGCAGCTGCCGCGGCGAGCTTCGCCGGGATCGACAGCACTGCCTTGATCTCCGCCACGCGCTCTGGCGTATAAAAATCCGTTTCGTGCAGCATGTTGACGGTGCCGACAAGTTCGCCGCCGAGGATCACCGGCATGTTCACCACCGACTGGCAGCCGAGCGAATTGATCAGCTCATAGTCCGGAAACACCTTGGCGATGTCTTCGATGGTGTTGGCGACGAAGTAAGCGTGCTGCTTGTGCACGATGTCGAACCAGGCATCGTAGTGGATCGGCTTGGTGCCCGAAGTCGGGTAGCTGACGGCATCGCTCGTATAGGCGCGGCGAGCTAGTTCGTTTTCCATGTCGACGGTCATATAGGTGAAAAGCTTCACGCCCACGGTCGCTTCGGTCAGCGTCTGCAGCGCGGCAAACGCCGCCTCGACACCCTTGGCCTCGGCAATAGCTGAATCAAATGCGGCGAGGGCGGCGGAATGGTCAGTCATTTCAATAGTCCTTGGTCTAAAAATCAGGCGGCCGTCGCGGCGAGCAATTCGCGCGAATAGGGCTCCTTGAGGTCGCCCTGCTTGAGCTGGGCGACGTCGGCAATCTCGACGATCCGGCCATGCCGCATCACGGCGAGGCGGTCGCAGAGGAAGCTCACGACGGGCAGGTTGTGCGTCACCATCAGGAAGGTGAGGTTCTGTTCCCGGCGCAGGCGCTTGAGGAGATTGAGAATCTCAGCCTGCACCGAAACGTCGAGCGCCGAAGTCGGCTCGTCGAGCAGCAGCACTTTTGGTTCAAGCATCAGCGCCCGGGCAATGGCCACGCGTTGGCGCTGGCCGCCGGAAAGCTGGTGCGGGAAACGGAAGCGGAAACGCTGGTCGAGGCCAACCTGCTTGAGCACGGCTTCCACCCGCTCGCCGCGATTGCCAATGCCGTGAATGGCGAGCGGCTCTGCGAGAGCGGAGTCGATGGTTTTTCGTGGATGCAGCGACCCATAGGGGTCCTGGAACACCATCTGCACCTGGCGCGACACATTGCGGTCAACGCCATGGGTGCGAGGCTTGCCCAGCACCGAAATCTCGCCGGTCCATTCCGGGGCGAGCCCGGCAATGGCGCGGAGGATCGTCGACTTGCCCGAGCCGCTTTCGCCCACCAGGGCAAAACTTTCGCCTTCCGGCACTTCGAGGTTCACCCCATGCACGACCTTGGTGTCGCCATAGGAAATGTCGAGGTTCTTGAGGGTAAGTGCGCTCATGTGCCCGCCCATTGTGTCCGGTCGAGCACCGGCAATTCGTCGCGTGTTTCGTCAATCACTGGCATGGCCGCCAGCAGGCCTCGCGTATAAGGGTGCTGCGCCTGGTCCAACTGCCCCGCCGCGCATTCCTCAACCACCTGGCCCGAATTCATCACCAGAATCCGGTCGCAATAGCGGCTCACCAGCGCCAGATCGTGGCTGATCAGGATCAGCCCCATGCCCTTGCGGGTCACGAGATCGTCGATGATGTCGAGCACCTGCGCCTGCACCGAAACGTCGAGCGCCGAAGTCGGCTCGTCGGCGATGAGCAGTTCCGGCTCAGGGATCAACATCATGGCGATCATGATGCGCTGGCCCATGCCGCCTGAAACTTCATGCGGATAGAGTTTTGCCACGCGCTCGGGATCGTTGATGCGCACGGCAACAAGCATGTCGAGAATGCGCTGCTGCACTTCCTTGCGCCCGAGTTTCTGGTGCGTCACCAGCGCCTCGGCGATCTGCTCGCCCACGGTCATCACCGGATTGAGCGAGAACTTTGGGTCTTGCATGACCATCGAAATGCGGGCGCCGCGAATGGCGCGCATCTGCTTCTCGTTCTGATCGAGGATATCGATCCCCTCAAAACGCAGCTTGTCGGCAGTCACTTCACCCGGCTTGCGGATGAGTTTGAGGATCGAACGACCCGTCATCGACTTGCCCGAACCGCTCTCGCCCACAATACCCAGCCGTTCGCGGCCGAGGGTGAAGGAAAGCCCCTTCACCACTTCGACGCGGCCCGAATGGGTCGGAAACGAAACCCGGAGATTTTCGACTTCTAGCAAGGGAGCACTCATGACTTGCCCTCGCTCTTTGGGTCGAGCACATCCCTCAACCCATCGCCAAGAAAACAAAAACCGAGCGAGACGATGATGATGGCAAAGCCGGGCATGGTCGCGACCCACCACTGATCGAGAATGAAGGTACGGCCACGCGAAATCATCGCACCCCATTCGGGCAGCGGCGGTTGTGCGCCAAGGCCGATAAAACCAAGGCCTGCTGCGGTCAGGATGACCCCAGCCATGTCGAGCGTCACGCGCACGATCATCGAAGAGGTACAGAGCGGCAGGATGTGCTGCACGATCACGCGGATCGGCCCGCCACCGGCCAACTGTACGGCCGAGATATATTCCGCATTGCGGATGGTCAGCGTTTCAGCACGGGCGATGCGGGCATAGGCCGGCCACGAGGTGATGGCGATGGCGATGATGGCATTGTTGATGCCAGGCCCAAGCGCCGCGACAAAAGCCAGCGCGAGGATCAGCTTGGGCAGCGACAGGAAGATGTCGGTGAAGCCCATCAGGATGCGATCCACCCAGCCGCCAAAGTATCCCGAGACGGCTCCGATCAGCAGCCCCAGCGGCGCCGAGATCAGCGCAACCAGCAAGACAATGGTGAGGGTAATCTGCGAACCCCAGACGACGCGGGAGAAGATATCGCGACCGAGTTCGTCCGTGCCCATCCAGTTGACGGCGGATGGCGGCAGGAGGCGCTGGCTGAGGTTTTGTCCGGTTGGCGAAAATGGAGCAATCCACGGGGCAAACAGAGCCGTCAGCAGGAGGACGAGGATGATCACCCCGCCCAGCACCGAAAGCGGATTGCGGAGAAGGGCGGTAAAGACACGATAGGTCCGGCCGGCATTGGCCTGCCAGCGCGAGGTGGGAGAATCGGCGAGAAGCCAGTCACGGGAAGCCATCAGCGAGCCCTCGGATCGAGGACGCGGTAGAGCACGTCCGAAACTTTATTTATGACGATGAAGACGGCGCCGATGACCAGCGTCGAGCCGAGCACCGCGTTCATGTCGGCATTGAGCAGGGCCGTCGTCAGATAATTGCCAATGCCGGGCCAGGAGAACACTGTCTCGATCATGACCGAGCCTTCAAGGAGGCCCGCATAGGAGAGGCCGATAACCGTGATCAGCGGCACGCGGATCGGATTGAAAGCGTGCCGCCAGATGACGATCCGCTCCGGCACGCCTTTGACGCGGGCGGTGGTCACGAACTCCTGGCTCAACTGATCGAGCATGAAGCTACGCGTCATACGGGCGATATAGGCGAGGCTGAAAAAGCCCAGCACCGACGCCGGCAGGACAATGTGCCAGAGCGCATTCATGAAGATCTCGAACTCGCCCTGGATGAGGCTGTCGATCAGGATCATGCCGGTGATCGGCGTCACGAGGCCATCGAAGAAAATATCGAGACGGCCGGGGCCACCCACCCAGCGTAGGCGTGCGTAGAAGAGGGCAAGGCCTACGAGCCCGAGCCAGAAGGCGGGCACCGAATAGCCGAGAAGACCCACGACACGAATGGCCTGATCGAGCCAGGAGCCCTGACGCGAGGCGGCAGTGACACCGAGTGGCACGCCGAGAGCAACACCGATCAGAATGCCGAGCGTCGCCATTTCAAAGGTGGCTGGAAAGAACCGGCTGAGATCGTCCGCAACTGCCCGGCCCGTCGAAACTGACCGCCCGAGATCACCCGAAAAGACGTTCACCACATAGGTGAAAAACTGCTCATAAAGCGGCCGATCGAGGCCCATGGCGATCTTGGCGGCATCATATTGCGCCTGCGTTGCCCGGTCGCCAACCACTGCGAGCACCGGATCGATCGGGATCACCCGGCCGATGAAGAAGGTGATGGCGAGCAGCCCCAAAAAGGTGAGGAAAAGCGTAACGAGAAAGCCGCCAATGGCCAGCGCGCGTCGCTTTGTACGCTTGCTGGTAAAATTTCGAGGCGCGGGCGAGGGTAACGCCGACTGGTCAGTTGTCATGCGAAATCCTCTCGCAATAACAAGGTTTTATTGCCGCAGGCTGACTCTCCTGCAGATTGCAAAACCTTCACATTTCACTTCCACCATACAAGAAACTTTGCTTATATCAAAAAAATTTTGGTGGGACGCATGGCGCAAAACGCTTTGGCAAAAGAGGATGAGGGGCACCCGAAAGTGGGTGCGCTCATCCGTGCCCGTCGCCGCCAGCAGCAAATGACGCTGATGGATCTTGGCGCCGCCGCCGAAGTTTCGGTCGGTTATCTCAGTCAGGTCGAGCGCGATCATGCCACGCCCTCGCTCGGCACGCTCGCCCAGATTTCGCGGGCGCTCGGTGTTTCCATCGACTACTTTGTCGCAACTCCGGCGCCGCACAATGCGCTGACGCGGGCAGGGGAGCGCAATCGCTTCTCAATCGATGGCTCTTCCATCGTCTATGAGCGCCTTGGCGCCGAATTTCCCGGCAATCAATTGTCCAGCTTCGTCCTGAGCGTGCCGCCGGGCTATCGGTCTGAAACCGTCGCCCACGAGGGGGAAGAAATCCTCTACGTGCTAGAAGGCGCGATCACCCAGCGCCTCGATGGCGAGGAAATGGTGATGAACGCCGGCGATAGCCTTCATTTCCGTGGCAACCGGCCCCATTCTTGGTCCAATCACACCGATCGGCCGGCGAAGCTCTTATGGACCGGCACGCTCGCTCTTTTCCGCTCTACCGCGCGCCCGGCGCGCCAGGTGGCAGCGAAACCCAAAACCGGCGCCAACAAGCCGGTCCGCAAAAAAGTCATTCCAAAGGAGAAACGCACATGAAGATTTTCCGCGCCGCCCTGTTGGCGACTGCGCTCAGCCTGCCGCTGGCAGCGGGCGCCGTCTATGCCGCCACCCCGGCCGATGCCCTGGTCATCGCCCAGAACATCGACGATATCGTCGCGCTCGATCCCGCCCAGGCCTATGAATTTTCGGCCGGCGAGATCAACACCAATGTCTACGATCGCCTCGTTCAGTACGAAGCCGAAGACACGTCCACTCTCGTCGGCGGCATTGCCGAAAGCTGGGAAGCTGACGACGCTAATAAGTCGATCACCTTCACCATTCGCGATGCCAAGTTTGCCTCGGGCAATCCGGTCCGCGCAGAAGACGTGCTCTATTCCTTCAAGCGCGTCATCACGCTCAACCTGACGCCTGCTTTCATCCTGACCCAGCTTGGCTGGACTGTCGACAATATCGACGACATGGTGACCGTCGACGGCAACACCGTCACCGTGAAGTGGGATGGCGATTTCGCCTCGGCTTTCGTGCTCAACGTTCTCGCTGCCCGCCCGGCCTCGATCGTCGACGAAGCGCTGGTCTCCCAGCATGTCGAAGGCGAAGACTGGGGCAATGCCTGGCTCAACACCAACTCGGCTGGTTCGGGTCCGTTCGTGATGACCGATTACCGCCCGGCTGAACTCGTACGTCTCACAGCCAACGAGAACTACTTCCGTGGCGTCCCCGCCATGAAGCAGATCCTCATCCGTCACGTCGCCGAAGCCGCCACCCAGCAGCTTCTGCTGACCTCGGGCGACGTCGATATCGCCAAGAACCTGACCCCGGACCAGATCTCGGGCTTGCCGGATGATACCGTCAAGGTCGAGACCTATCCGCAGGCCGCCGTCCACTTCCTCTCGTTCAACCAGAAGACCGACTCGCTGACCAATCCAGCCGTCTGGGAAGCCGCACGTTACCTCGTCGACTATGACGGGATGACCGAGACCTTCCTCAAGGGCCAGATGGAAAAGCACCAGGCTTTTTGGCCCAAGGGTTTCCCGGGTTCCTATGACGAAACTCCGTTCACCTACGACGTCGAAAAGGCCAAGCAAATCCTGGCTGATGCAGGTGTCGAAACCCCGATCAATGTCACTCTCGACGTGATCAACTCGACCCCGTTCACCGACATTGCCCAGTCGCTGCAGGCTGGCTTTGCCGAAGCCGGCATCAACTTCGAAATCCTGCCCGGTACTGGTGCTCAGGTGATCACGAAGTATCGTGAGCGTACCCACCAGGCCATGCTGCTCTATTGGGGCCCGGATTTCATGGACCCGCATTCGAACGCCAAGGCTTTCGCTTATAATTCGAACAATGCGGACGACAACTACACCGCGACGACGACCTGGCGTAACGCTTGGGCCGTACCCCAGGAAATGAACGACGAGGTCAATGCTGCTCTCGCCGAGCCCGATCAGGCCAAGCGCAACGAGCTCTATGTCGATCTGCAGAAGAAGGTTCAGGCCGAAAGCCCGATCGTCATCATGTTCCAGGCCGCCCTCACGATTGCCATGGCGAACAATGTGGAAGGCTATGTCAACGGCGCGACCTCGGACTTCGTCTACTATCGCCTCGTGACCAAGAACTAATCCGAACGGCGTCGCGGAGCCCAAACTCCGCGACCATCCTTGGCGGCGACAAGTCCCTCCTCCCGCCGCCTGCGGAGTCGGGCATCCTCCTCCCGCTCGGCTCCGCCCATCTTTTCCAACTTCGCGAGCCCGTCATGAATCCCACGCTCACCACCCGCATGGCCAATCTCCGCCGCCGCATGGCCGAGACCTCGACCGATCTCGTTGCCATCGGCCCCTCGAGCCACATGCGTTGGCTTGCTGATCTCTCGCCCCATGGCGATGAGCGCCCGGTCATGCTGCTCGTGAGCCAGACTTATGCCGGCTTCCTGATGCCAGCGCTGAACGTCGATAGCTCCCGCCAGCACACCGATCTGCCCTTCTTCCCTTGGGCCGATGCCGATGGTCCCAGCGCCGCACTCGAACAACTGATCGACGCCACAGGCATTTCGCGGGTCAGTCCCTCGATCGTGCTCGACGAAACCATGCGCACCGATTTTTCGCTGCTGCTGCTCGATGCGCTCCCGGGCGCCAAGCGCCGCTTCACCCAGGACACGGTTGGCTATCTCCGCTCGCGCAAGGACGAAGACGAATATAAGCGGCTCAAGGCCGCGCATCTTCTCAACGACCGCACCGTCGCTGCCGCCTTTGCCGCCCTAAAGCCCGGCATGACCGAACTCGACGTCGCCGCCTTCATTGGTGATTTCTACAAAGCCAATGGCGCCACAACCGAATTCTGCTCGGTCTGCTTCGGTCCCAACGGCGCCTTCCCACATCATCACACCGGCGCGACCCAACTCAAATCCGGAGATGCCGTGCTGATCGATACCGGCTGCCGCCTAGATGGCTATCCATCCGACATGACCCGCATGGGCTATTTCCAGTCGGCGCCGGAAGGCTATGGCCAGATTCATTCGATCATCGACCGCGCCGTCGAAGCCGCCATCGCAGCCGCCGTTCCCGGTGCCAAAGCCAGCGAAGTCGACAAGGCGGCTCGCGACGTCATCACCAATGCCGGCTATGGTCCCAATTTCCTTCACCGCACCGGCCACGGCCTCGGCATCGACGTCCACGAAGCCCCCTATATCACCGGCACCAGCGAAACCGTGCTCGACGAAGGCATGGTCTTTTCCATCGAACCCGGCATCTATCTACAAGGCCAGTTCGGCCTGCGGCTCGAAGAGATCGTCATCATTCGTGACGGGAAGGCGGAGATTTTCTCGGAAATGCCGCGCACAGCGGTGGCGGCTGGGTAAAACCCTCACCCGTCTCGCGCTATGCGCGATCCACCCTCTCCCCAAGTGGGAGAGGAATGGTGCGCACCAGTTGTTCTTCTCCCTCTCGGGGAGAAGGTGGCCCGCAGGGCCGGATGAGGGGGCTTCTCAAAGCCCCTTAGCGACTTCCTCAAGCTGCGCGGCAACCAAACCCCAACCCTCGTGAAAACCCATCTTCTCGTGGGCCTCCTTGTCTTCCTTATTCCAGTGCCGCGCGACTGCCGTATACCTCGTCTTGCCACCTTCGTTCTCGAAGGTCAGCGTGCAGGTAAAGAACGGCTTGGCCGAAGGCTTCCAGTCCCCGACATAGGCGTCGGTGAAAACGAGCTTCTTGTTCGGCACGATTTCCAGATACTGACCGGGATTGGGATATTCGTTGCCCGCCTCATCAGCCATTACCACCACATTTCCGCCGCCCACCCGCAGATCGACGGTCGCCCGTGGCGTCGACCAAGGCTTTGGCGCAAACCACTGCGTCATCAGCGCTGGCTCGGTCCAGCAGCGATAGACAGCTTCCGGCGGCGCGTCGATCAGGCGGGCCAGAACCAGGTCGCGGTCGGTATCGATAGTGTCATTGCTCATTTGATGCCCTCTATTGGGTTGGATCTGCCCTGGCGACGAAAGGGCCACAGGTGCTTCGACATTTCCAACTGAAAATTTCGTCCGGACCGCCAAACTTCTGTTGTATGGAAGCGCCGTCGAATGGGTGAGGAGCCGGACATGGCGCGAAACGAACAAGTGCTAAACAGCGGTTGGACCCTATCCTGTCTCGGCGGTCCAGGTGCCACACCGGGCCTCCCGGGCACGATCCGCGCTACCGTGCCGGGCACCGTCCACACCGATCTTCTCGCCGCTCGCCTCATTCCTGATCCCTATCTCGATCTCAACGAAATCGCCGTCGACTGGGTGGGCAAATGCGACTGGCGCTTCGAGAAGACATTTAATTGGACAGATGACGGCTCCGAAAACGTCGACCTCGTCTTCGGAGGCCTCGACACCTTTGCGACCGTCGTGCTGAACGGCGTCACACTTGGCGAAACCGCCAACATGAACCGGACCTACCGTTTCGCTGTTCGCGATCATCTGCGTGCTGGCGAAAACCACCTCGCGGTCACCTTCGAATCCGCCTGGACACGCGGCGAAGCGCTCGACAAGATCTATGAGCCACGGCCGAACAACTATCCCGGTCCGGCTAATCTCATGCGAAAGATGGCCTGCAATTTCGGTTGGGACTGGGGCCCGACTCTGGTTACGACCGGTCTTTGGAAGGGCGTTACGCTACAGTCCTGGTCAACAGCGCGTCTCGGCGCGATCCGTCCGGAAATCACCCTCAAAGGCGCCGACGGCCACGTTGGCATCGACGCCGAGATCGAAGGCGAAACTTCCGACCTGATGCTGCGCGTCTCAGTCGCTGGCGAAACGGTCACGTTGCCGGCCGGCTTTGCGGAACTAACCATTCCCAGCCCTCAACTTTGGTGGCCCACCGGTCTCGGCAATCAACCGCTCTATGACCTGGCGATTGAGCTGCTCGCTGGTGATACCGTCTTGGACACCTGGCAGCGAAAGATCGGTTTCCGCTCCCTCCGCCTCGACACCACGCCTGATGACGAAGGTACTCCATTCACCTTCGTCATCAACGATGTGCCCGTCTATATCTGCGGCGCCAATTGGATTCCCGACGATTGCTTCTTGCCGCGCGTCACGCCTGAGCGCTATGCCGCCCGGATCGCCGAGGCGAAGGACGCCAACATCAACATGCTCCGTGTCTGGGGTGGCGGCATCTATGAAACTGACGCCTTCTACGAGGAATGCGACCGTCAGGGCATGCTTGTCTGGCAAGACTTTCTGTTCGCCTGCGCCGCCTATCCGGAAGAAGGCGATCTCCCCGCCGAAATCGAAGCCGAAGCGCGCGACAACATAGTCCGCCTCATGCCGCATCCCTCGCTGGTGCTTTGGAACGGCAACAATGAGAATATCTGGGGCTGGTTCGATTGGGGCTGGCAGGAAGCGCTTGATGGCCGAACGTGGGGCCTCGGCTACTATCTCGACCTCTTGCCGCGCCTCGTCGCCGAACTCGACCCGACGCGACCCTATTGGGCTGGCAGCCCCTATTCGGGTTCGATGGACATCCACCCCAATGATCCCGCCCACGGCTGCACCCACCTTTGGGATGTCTGGAACGAGATAGGCTACGAGCATTACGCCGACTCTGTCCCGCGCTTCTGCTCCGAATTTGGCTGGCAAGCTCCGCCGACGTGGGCAACGCTGATCCAATCGGTCCACGACAATCCGCTGACTCCGACGTCGCCCGGCGTTTGGCATCACCAAAAGGCGACCATCGGCAACGACAAGCTTTTGCGTGGTCTCAAGGGCCACCTGCCCGAACCGCAAAATATGGATGATTGGCACTTCGCCACGCAGCTCAATCAGGCCCGCGCCATCACGTTCGGCATCGAACACATGCGCAGCCATCGCGGCCGCAATATGGGCGCCATCGTCTGGCAATTGAACGACTGCTGGCCCGTCAATTCTTGGGCCGCGATTGACGGCTATGGGCGCCTGAAACCGCTCTGGTACGCGCTCCGCGCCGTCTACCATCCGCACCTGCTGACCATCCAACCACGCGGCGAGGGCTTCAGCGTCATTGCCGTCAACGAACGCACGCTCTTCTGGCGCGGTCCCGTTACCATCAAGCGCCTCCGCTTCGACGGCACGGTCCTCGCAGAATGGACCCACTGGCGCCTATGCGCAGATCGTCTTTCAGCGGCCGAACTCCCGATCCCCGCCGATGTTGCGACGCCCAGCGACAAATCCAACGAACTGCTTGTCGCCACAATGCACGACAGCACGGCCTTCTACTATTTTACCGAGGACATCGACCTCGCGCTGCCCGAACCAAAGTTCAGCCTAACGGTCGAACGCGCGGACGAAAGCTGGAAAGTGACAGTGGCGGCCGAGAGCTTCCTCAAGGACATCTGCCTCTTTGTGGATCGCCTTCATCCGGACGCAGAAATCGACGATATGCTGGTCACACTACTGCCGGGGCAGGGGCATGTCTTTATGGTTCGATCGCTCATAGAGCTGGACGCAAAGACGCTGTCGAGCGTGCCCGTCTTCCGGTGTGCCAATCAATTGAGGTAGCCCTCAGCAGTCCTCATGGTGAGGTGCGCAGCGTAGCGAAGCCTCGAACCACGAGGGCGTGGCACTTAAATATCGGTGCACGCCCTCGTCCTTCGAAGCTCGCCTGTGGCGAGCACCTCAGGATGAGGGCTACTTGACCATTTGAATGGACGCAGTGGCTCAGCCTTGCACTGCAGCCAGAGCCGGCCGCAAATGTCCCTGGTGCTCAGCTAACATCGCTTCGGCCGCGCCGAGATCTGCCGCGCCAGCGGCCAGCAATACCGCCAGTTTCACCGCTCCCTCGCTCGTCTCCAACGCCGCCGCAGCGCGTTCAGCACTGGCCCCGGAAATCGCCGCAACAATACCCTTCGCTCTTTCTCGCAGCTTGATATTGTCGGCCACCACATTGACCATGTAGCCGTCATGCACGTGGCCGAGGTGGATGGCCATCATCGTCGACAGCATATTGAGCGCGATCTTCTGCGCAGTGCCCGCGCCCATGCGGGTCGATCCGGCAATCACCTCCGGCGGCGTTGGCAGGCAGATACCCACATCTGCGATTTCGAGAATGCGCGTCCCGGCATTATTGGCAAAGCCGATCGTCTTCGCGCCGCTTGTCTTCGCCGTAAGCAATGCCTCAACGGGGTAGGGTGTCTGGCCACTAGCAGTAACGCCGATCACGCAATCCCGGCTATCGAGCTGCAATGTCTCAATGGCCTGTCGCGCTGCGTCGCCGTCGTCCTCCGGGCCGCCTGTCATGTTCACAAGCGCATCGGCCCCACCAGCCAATAAGACAACGATCTGCTCTCGCCTGATTCCATACGTGCCAGGCAGTTCCAGTGCATCGGCCAAAGCCATCAGGCCCGAACTGCCTGCCGCCGCGTAGACGAGCCTCCCACCTGCCTCGATCGTTTCCGCCGCGAGTATGGCGGCGCGCGCCAAATCTGCTACAGCCGAACGCACGCTCAGCGCAGCCTCGGCTTGCCCGTCTGCCAAGAGATCCAAGACCTCTTCTGGCGGTCGAGTGTCGAGCCCCGGGGCGGCGGCATGACGATTTTCGGTGCGGCGTGATGACATTGATTGCTCCATGCCGGGATAATGCCAAAAAAATACCACTTGTCCAGTTGTGGTCCACTTGGCATAACGCCAAAGGCTCGTTAGCTTAACTTGTGCAGCAAAATCATGGAGCGTCCGACCTTTGGGGCGACCTGATCGGCGCCTAGCTTCTGTCAATGGTATTTCATTGGTATTTAATTTCCGGGGGGAGCATGACTGAAGCCTATGAAGCCTTCTTCTCTGATCGCCCCATTGCGCTTTCGCAGACTGGTCCACTCTATCTCCAGCTCAAGCGTTGGATCGAGGATGCCATAAAAAATGGCGCCATCAACCCCGGCGACGCTCTACCGTCTGAACGCGACCTAGCGCTAAAAGTCGATGTGTCCCGGGTCACAGTCCGTAAGGCCGTGACGCAGCTAGTCCAAGAAGGCGTTCTGGTTCAACGCCACGGCTCCGGCACGTTTGTCGCCCCGCCCACGCAGCGCGTGGAACAGTCCCTCTCTCAGCTCACCTCATTCACCGAAGATATGGCGCGCCGGGGCATGGAAGTGCATGCCGAGTGGCTCGATCGCGGTCTCTACGTGCCGTCCCCCGAAGAAACGGTGATTCTTGGCCTGTCCTCCGGCGAAAAGGTGGCGCGGATCGCGCGTTTGCGCCTCACCGGAGAAACGCCCCTCGCCATCGAACGCGCCAGCCTCTCCGGAACGATACTTCCCGAACCGGTCGCAATTGGCGATTCTCTTTATAAGCACCTCGATCTCTCTGGAAATCGGCCCACGCGCGCCATCCAGCGCATTCGCGCCGCCAATCTCGGCGAAGACGATGCACACCTCTTGCAGGTGCCGGTCGGATCGGCTGGGCTCAATATCGAGCGCACGTCCTATCTGCCATCGGGTCGCGTCATCGAATTTACCCGCTCCATTTACCGGGGCGACACCTATGACTTTGTCGCCGAACTGCGGCTCGGCGACGGCACACCGAACGGAGCAAGCAAGCCATGAACACCCAGACCCACATGCGCCGTGAAGTAAACGAGATTCCGCAGGTCGTTTCGAATTTCCTCAGCCAGTCGTCCGGCACCCTCGACGCCGCAGCAAAACGCCTTCGCGAAGAAAACCCAGCAGTCGTCGTGACCGTCGCCCGAGGCTCCTCCGATCACGCCTGCTCATATTTGAAATACGCCATCGAACTGACCCTCGGCTTGCCAGTCGCCTCCATCGGTCCATCTATTGCCTCCATCTATGGCAAGGATCTGCGCCTTCCGAGCGCGGCCGCAATCGCCATTTCCCAATCCGGCAAGAGCCCCGATATCGTCGGCATGGCGCAGTCAGCGCGCCGCAGCGGTGCAACTGCAATCGCGATCACCAACACGGCCGGTTCGCCTCTCGCCGAAGCGAGCGATTTTACCGTTGATCTCCATGCCGGGCTCGAGCAGAGCGTGGCGGCCACCAAGACTTTCGTGACGTCCGTGGTGGCTGGGCTTGCGCTTGTGTCGCGCTGGAGCGGCGATGCCGAACTGTCTCGCGCGATCGATGCATTGCCGGAAAGTCTCGCCAAGGCAGTCGCCTGCGATTGGTCTGAGCTCATCGGCGCCCTCGACGGGCACAATGCGCTCTACGTCCTTGGGCGCGGGCCAGGCTTTGCCATCGCCAATGAGGCCGCGCTCAAGTTCAAGGAAACCTGCAACATTCAGGCAGAATCCTACAGCGCCGCCGAAGTCATGCATGGTCCAGTGGCCATCGTTACCCCCGGCTATCCCGTGCTCGGGCTTGCCGCCCGCGATGCGGCCGAAGTGTCGGTGGCTGACATGGCTCACAAACTGGCCGGGCAGGGCGCCTTGTCCTTCCTCACCAGCGATCGACCCGGTGCAGCCAAGGGTCTGCCATTCGCAGCAACAGGACATCCGATCACTGATCCGCTGTCGCTGATAGTTTCGTTCTATGGCTTCGTCGAGGCCCTGTCTCGACATCGTGGTCTCAACCCTGACGTGCCGCCGGCGCTGAAGAAGGTGACCGAAACGGTATGAGCGATCTTCTCGCCATTTCTGGCGCCCGCATCTTCGATAGCCGAGATTGGCATGACGATGCTGCGCTGCTGATCGAGTTTGGCTACATCTCTGGCATCGCGCGTGCAAGCGATATTCCGACCAATGCGGAGCGTGTTCGGCTTGATGGGGGCATGATCGTCCCGGGCTTCATTGACCTGCAGGTCAATGGCGGTGGCGGCATCCTGCTCAACAACGATCCATCGATTGACGGCATCCGCACGATATGTGCCGCGCACGCGCAATTCGGCACGACTGGCCTTTTGCCGACCGTGATTACGGATACCGTCGAGGTCAACGAGGCCGCTATAGCGGCGGGCAAGGCGGCGGCTCAAGCACATGTGCCTGGATTTCTGGGGCTTCATCTAGAAGGGCCACACCTCGCGATTTCGCGTAAAGGCACCCATGACCCCGCGCTCATCCGGGCAATGACGGATGCCGACCTTGCTCGGCTCAAGTCTGCGGCAGCAGATTTGCCGAACCTTCTCTGCACTGTTGCTGCTGAAACCGTCCCCGCCGAACAAATCAAGGAACTGGTCGACGCCGGCGCCGTCGTTAGTCTTGGCCATTCGGACGCAAGCTACAATGAGGCCATCGCCGCGTTCGACGCGGGCGCAACCATGGCCACGCATCTCTTCAATGCCATGAGCCAGATCGGCAACCGCGAGCCGGGTCTTGTCGGTGCCGTGCTTGATCGTCCCGACATCTTCGCTGGATTGATCGCTGACGGCATCCATGTTCACGCCGGCAGCATCGGTATTGCCCTGCGCGGGAAGCGAGGAGACGGGCGCATTTTTCTCGTCACCGACGCCATGTCGCAAACCGGGACCGACATACAAACACTGACACTCAACGGACGAACCATCACCCGCTCGGATGGTGCGCTTCGCTTGGCCGACGGCACCCTGGCGGGCGCAGACCTCGACATGATCGATGCCGTCAATTTCATGATCGACACAATCGGCCTGGATCCAAGCGAAGCGCTCCGAATGGCCTCGCTCTATCCCGCAGAATCTATGAACATTGCAGATGCCCATGGCACTCTTCTGAAGGGCGCCGTCGGCAGTTTCGTTCACCTTTCTGAGGAGCGTTCAATCCGCTCGACCTGGATCAATGGCGTAAAAGCGTTTCAAGCTTGATCAGCCGCGCCCGATATAGGGCATCTTGGTCGCCATCACCGTCATGAACTGAACGTTCGCGGAAAGCGGCAGGCTTGCCATATAGGTAATGGCGTCGACCACATGCTGGAGGTCGAATGTGGGCTCCGGCATCATTTCGCCGTTTGGCTGCAAGGAGCCGGAATTCATCTGGCTCGTCATGTCGGTTGCCGCGTTACCGATATCGATTTGCCCGCAGGCAATGTCGAATGTCCGACCATCGAGCGATATCGCCTTGGTGAGCCCCGTGATGGCATGCTTGGATGCAGTATATGACGCGGCCTGTGGGCGCGGCGCATGTGCGGAGATTGATCCGTTATTGATGATACGCCCCCCTTGCGGTGTTTGCTCCCGCATCAGTCGGAACGCCTCGCGCGCAACGTAAAAGGCGCCGTTGAGATTGGTGTCGATCATCTCGCGCCAGGTTGCGACGTCGAGATCCCCGAAAATCTTGGCTGGAGCGAAGCGGCCGGCATTGTTAAAGACCAGATCAAGCCGCCCGTGCCGCTGACGAATCTCCGCGAACATGCTTGCGACCGCGTCCGGGTCCGTAACGTCGCAGACAAAACCGTCAACGCGTATTTCCGACATCGCTGTTTCGACGAGCTCGGTGCGCCGCCCGCAGATGATGACCTGCCAACCTGCAGTGACCAAGCCTGAGGCGACCGCCCGCCCGATTCCTGATGTGCCCCCGGTAACCAATGCAATTCCTGTCGTGCTCATCGCGCTCTTCTCCACATAGCGGCCATGGTTATGCCATGTCTCATGGACTAAGGCCGCTCTGTCAAATCATGGGTCCGGGGTACAAGAAGTTTCGGGTTTCTTGCTGCAAACCCCCGAGAGTCCGGGGTTTTTAACGACAGGTTCACAAATCTTAACAGAAGGTTTCGATCTGTGTGCTGAATCTGCAACATCCGAAACGCAACCATATTGTGGCGGCCAAAATGGCGTTTTGTTCGATTGCGTCCAATTCCGGCATGCGTAGAGTGGGTCTTGCGAATCCATGCATGGGATCGTTTGTCGGTCGCAACGCGACGGCAACACACTGCACCACGAATAGTGTGGTCGCGTTACGACAAACCGCTGGGTAACCGGCACCAAAATGACTGACTTTGGAGGTCAACTAATGAAACTCAAGAGCCTTATCCTCGGTTCTGTTGCCGCCGCTGGTCTCTCGACCGCTGGCTTTGCCGCCGATCTGGGCGTCCTCACCTCGCTGGACGTCTGCGACGCTCTCGGTCTTTCGGGCCTGACCATCTCGTCCGAAACCAACTGCCTGCAGCTCTCGGGCGGCGTTTCCTATGAATTCAACTGGGGCGACTACCGCACCGAAGTTCCGGTTGCTCGCACGTTCGACGGCAATCGTAACATCTCCGTTGATGACGGCGATGCTGACTGGGCAACCAAGGTTGAAGCCTGGCTCAAGGCTGTCGGTACCGCCGACTCTGATTTCGGTCCTGCCAAGGCTGTGATCAAGATCAAGGAAGTCGACCTGACCCGCGTCCGCAATAACGCTGGTGCTGCTCCGATCGTCGACAACGACGGCGAACGCGTTGGTCTCTACATCGACGAAGCCTACGTTTCCGTCGGTGACACCACCGTTCTGATGGCTGGTAAGAAGAGCTCGATTGCCGAACTCGGTGATGATGCTCCGTTCAACTTCCTCGGCCTCTTCAACTCCGACGCCATCGACGGCAAGGGTGTTGGTGTTGACGGCGACTACACCGGTCTTGGTGGTCACTCGATCCAGGTCGTTTCGGATCTCGGCAACGGCGTTCGCGTCGGTGCTGGTCTCGAAAATCTGAATGACGACACTCCGCACACTGCTGTGGACACTAGCGTTCTGGGTAACGTTGCTGGTTTGGTGGGCACAGGTGCGGTTAACCCTGCCCGCGCTGGCACCCTCGTCGGTGTCCTGTCGTATGCTGGTGAAGGCATCACCGCTCACGTCACCGGCCTCGGCTTTGGTTTCCTCGACGGCAACATTGAATCGTGGGCGATCCACGCTGGCGCAACCGGCACCTTTGACGCGTTCAAGGTCCGTGGTGCGGTTTCGTACTGGGATAACTTCAAGTTCACGACTGCTGACGTCCTGAACGCTCTCGTCAGTGTTGAAGGTACGTTCGATCTGTTCAAGATCGCAGCGTCGGGTGAAGTCGCCAACGTGACCAACTCTGCTGTTGGCGACTACACCGACTACGGTTTTGGTGGTTCGATCGGCGTGAACGTCACCGAAGGTGTTGATATCAACCTTGGCGCTCGTTACTTCCGTGACGGCCTGAATAGCCTCGACACCTACCAGGTTGCTGCTCAGATCGTTGCTGCCGTTACCGAAACCATCAAGGTCACTGGTGAAGTCGGTGGTTACTTCGGTAACTCGATCGCTGACAACGCAGCTTTCGCAAACGACAACGTGTTCTACGGTTCGGCTGAACTCGCTTGGGCTCCAGGCGGCGGTTTCACCTCGTCCGTCAAGGGCGAAGTCAACTCGGAATCGGCCTACAAGGTCACTTTCAAGGCTGCCAAGTCCTTCGAATAATCGAAGTCTGGGTTTCCAATTGGAAAGGCCCGGCGCAAGCCGGGCCTTTCTGCTTTTGAAAGTCTGCGCTTTTGCCGATCGCTGCCTTTTTCCGGGCGGGTAATTGATTTAGCGTCAGGCAGTTGCGTCACTCATTGGAATCGTCATGAAGAGCAAAATCCGTCACCTCGCGGCGCCTAGCATCCTTGCGCTCGGTTTTGCTCTTGCTGTGGCTGCGGCGCCTGTTGTCGCGCAGTCTTCGGTCGTGACTGTTCCTCCGCCGATCGTTCAGGACTATTGGGTTAGTATTTCCCGGCAGCCAAACGGAATACTGGTGTTCGATGGATATGCGCCAAGCGACGCTGCCCGCAACAATTTTGCTCAAACTCCGTCGGCCGATGTGTCATTCTTGAAACTTGGTAGCGGTGCTCCAGCCAGTTACGACGCCGCGGTTGCCTTTGGTCTCTCGGCACTCGAGCGTATGAGCGAGGGACGCTTTGCCCTCCGCGACGATGTCGTAACCATCAGCGGCATTGCTGCCACTCAAGCGGACTTTTTGGGTCTGACAGGACCGCAGGCGCCAAAGCCGCCGTCAGGCTTCATCCTTGCGAAGTCCGAAGTCACCGCTCCTCTTGAAAAAAACTATACCTTCAGCGTGCGCAAGCAGGGAAATGGGTCCGTTGTCGCCTCCGGTTTCGTGCCCCAGCCCAGTTTCGAGCAGCGCGTTCTTGCTGCAGTGGGCCCACGCTCCAGTTCAACCCTCCGCTTCGCCTCGGGTGAGCCTGTCAACTTCGAACGCGCTGTCGATGAGGCGCTGTCTCTCCTTGATCTGCTTCAAACGGGTGAGGTGAAGCTCGAAAACGGGTCGTGGCTTATCTCAGGCACACCCAAAAGCGCCGCCGAAGCAAATGCCATACGAACCAGTTTCTCCGATGATCGCATGGCAGAAGGCGGCTGGAGCCTTGCCTTGAGTGACCCGGCGCCTCAAGCGCCTGCATTCAACTGGCGGCTTGAGAAAAACGACACTGGCGCAATCACAATGACAGGTGCTGTCCCCACGGAAGCCTTCAAACGCGTCGTCGCTCTCCGTCTGGGAAATCAACTCCAAGATAAAGCTTCCATCGCTGACAACGCACCGGACGGTTTTATCACCGAGGCGCTCGCGGCTGCTGACGCACTGACATTGCTGAATGCGGGCACGGTTTCTTACGAAATCGGCAAGTGGTCGATCGTCGGTGAAGGCGATAGCTCGGAAGCGGATCAGCAGATTACACAAGCATTGGCCGCCTTTGATGGCTGGGCCATAGAAGTGAGTGCTCCAGCAGTATCCAGCGTGGCAATGCAAGATTCGGATGCCCCGGCAGATCAGCCTGTACCCGCTGATGCCGAAGCGAGTACGCCAACCGCAACTGCTGAACCAATCCCCGCGATCCCGGAAGTTGAGGTCGCAACCTCAGTCGCTCCAACGACGCCGCCCGTCTCGAATGCAGACGACATAGCGGCTTGCAGCGCGTCGCTCAGCCAATTGTCCGCGCAAAACGGCATCCTGTTCAAATCCGGTGCGGCTGTGCTCGCTGAAGGAACTGACGTCATCCTTCAAGCGATGGCCACTGCCGCCAACCAGTGTCCCAGCGCAGCGCTCGACGTAGCCGGCCATACGGACTCCGACGGTGTGGCATCAGCTAATTTGGCGCTGTCCGTCTCGCGCGCCGAAGCCGTCATCAATGCCCTGATTGCATTGGGTGTTGATCCGAGCCGGCTTTACGCCATCGGCTACGGTGACGCGCAGCCTGTTGCCGATAACGATACTCAGGCCGGCAAAGCTCAAAACCGGCGCATCGTGGTATCCGTACGCCAGCCGCAGTGATCAGGCGGCGCGCTTCTTCTTGATGGCCGTCACATCAGTGATGAAGCGCAGCACTGCCTCGATTTCTTCGTGCTGATCGAACAGGGCAGGGGATCCCTGGCCGGCGATCGTCAACGCCAGCGCATCGGGACGGCGTCGAACCATTTCGTCATAGGTTTCGCGCCGCAACTGGTCGGTGAGTTGCGTCCGGAGAAACATCATCGGCACCGAAGCCAGCGCGTCGAACAAAGGCCAGTGCGGCGTCAGAACGTCATCGACGCCGATGGTATCAAGCGGCGACATGAGCTTTTCGTCGAAAAGTGGTCGAGCGCGACCGCGCTTGTCGATGAAATGGCTGCGCAGGGCGAGCGCGTCGAGGGCATCCTCGGCAAGCTCGGGATAATCGCCCGCGAGCATCCGCCGAAAGCCAGACGCCACGCGCTGGCTACCCTTCAGCGCAGAAAGATGCGCAAGATTGTTTCGAAGTCGAACGATTCCGCGAGAATCGACCATGGGCCCAGAATCGAGCAGCACCACGCCCCCGATCAGCAGCGGATGCTTAGCGGCCAGCGATAGAACGACCTGCCCACCTTGCCCCTGACCCAGAAAAATCGCCCGCGGAATTCCAAGCGCTGCGAGAATATCGGCCACGTCTCTGGCATCGGCCAAGGTGCTGTAATCATCGGCTTTTGCCCTATCGTCTGCTCGACCGCGTCCCGGAAGATCGATCAAAACGAGCGCACGCGCATTGTCAGAGGCGCGATTGAAATAGCTGGCAAAGTCGGTGAAGTCGCTCATGTTGCGCTGGAGGCCAGGCAGACAGACAAGCGGCATGGCGGTGTTCGAAAAC
The DNA here is from genome assembly GCF_001421945.1 of Devosia sp. Leaf64. Lineage (NCBI taxonomy): Bacteria > Pseudomonadati > Pseudomonadota > Alphaproteobacteria > Hyphomicrobiales > Devosiaceae > Devosia > Devosia sp. Leaf64. Next base: position 436,211 of record NZ_LMLO01000021.1, read on the forward strand.
GAGCCACTGACATGGACAGCCGCATGGACGCCGGCCGCGCGAGTCTCGATAAGTCGAACCGGAAATGCCGCAAAAGGCTTGTGATCTGCCGGGATCACTCGTTTCCTTGCCAATGCAACCTCCTCTTCGACACCTGGCGCATTTGCGCCCGCTCGCACCGCTCGTGCAAGTCGCTGATGCATTTGCGCAGCAGCTTTTTAGGATGGCTAAAACACCGCCGCCATGCGCCTTGTGACACGGCGAAACAGAAAGTATGGTGCGCGTCCTGAGGGGTAACTGCACGCCTCTCTCTGCGATAGACCCGGATTGGCCGGGCAATTTGAGGAATACCGACAAAATGCTGCGAGGTTCGATTACGGCGCTCATCACTCCCCTCCGTGATGGGGTTGTGGATGAGAAAGCCTTCGCCAGCTTTGTCGAGTGGCAGATTGCCGAAGGCACGCATGGCCTCGTTCCCGTCGGCACGACGGGCGAAAGCCCGACCGTAAGCCATGAAGAACATCGTCGTGTCGTCGAAATCTGCGTCGAAGTCGCTAACAAGCGCGTGCCGGTCGTTGCCGGCGCCGGCTCCAATTCGACCGCGGAAGCGGTCGATCTCGCCCGCTTTGCGGAAAAGTGCGGCGCTGATGCCGTGCTGTCTGTCGTGCCTTATTATAATAAGCCCAACCAGGAAGGCCTCTTCCAGCATTTTTCCGCTGTGGCCAAAGCCATCGGCATCCCGGTCATTCTCTACAGTGTGCCGGGGCGCACAGTGGTGGACCTGACGGTCGACACCATAGTCCGCCTGCGCGATGCGCATTCCAACATTATCGGCGTCAAAGATGCGACGGGCAGTCTGGAGCGGGCGACGATGGAGCGCGTCAAGCTCGGCGAGGATTTCATCCTCCTCTCGGGCGATGATAGCACCGCGCTCGGTTTTAACGCCCATGGCGGCAATGGCTGCATTTCGGTCACCGCCAATGTTGCGCCGCGCCTCTGTTCTCAGATGCAGGAATTTTCGCTGGCCGGCGATTTCAAGGCTGCGCGCGCCATCAATGAAAAGCTGTCCTATCTTCACAAGGACCTTTTCATGGAGCCCAATCCCGCTCCGGCCAAATATGTCGCAAATCGCTTGAATCTCTGCGCCAATGAAATGCGCCTGCCTTTGACTCCTATCAGCAAGCCAACGCAGGACGCGATGGACTTTGCAATTGCCCATGCAGGTCTTATCTAAGCCCTCATGGTACAGGCAAAGAACGACAAGAAGAAAAACGGTGTGATCAGCCACGGCCTTGTGGCTGAAAACCGCCGCTCGCGCTACGATTACGCCATTGGTGAAACCATGGAAGCGGGCCTCGTGCTAACCGGCACAGAGGTCAAGTCGCTCCGCTTGGGTAAGGCGCAGATCACCGAGTCTTATGCGTCGCCGGAAAAGGGTGAACTGTGGCTCATCAATTGCCACATCCCCGAATATCTGCAGGCCAACCGCTTCAACCACGTTGAAAAGCGCCCGCGTAAGCTGCTGGTTTCCAAAAAGCAGTTGGCACACCTCGAAACCGAAGTTTCGCGCGCTGGCAACACCATCGTACCGCTAAAGCTGTTCTTCAATGACCAGGGCCGCGCCAAGCTTTTGATTGGCATCGGCAAGGGCAAGAAGAACTACGACAAGCGCGAAACCGAGAGGAATCGCGACTGGAATCGCGACAGGTCTCGCATCATGAAAGAGGGCGGACGCGGTTAGGCTGCTGCCGTCGCCCCCCATATCGTCAAACACCCGTCATCCCCGCGAAAGCGGGGATCTCTGTTTCAAATCGAATTCTCGCTTACGCAGAATGAATTTGTGACGGGGTGGGCACGCCCATCAGCATTAAGGCGCGAAGAGAGAATTGTTGCGTGTGGAGAGGCTCAAACCTCAACCGGCCTCTGCACCTGCGGCCGGCCAACGGTCTTTGCCAGGTCCGCGACATCAAGGAAAAAGTCGGCCTGCCGGCGCAGATCGTCCGAGATCATCGGCGTGGACGTAGTCAGCGTCGAGACGACCGTTACCCGCTTGCCCTTGCGCTGCAGGGCAGCCACGAGAGCGGTAAAATCGCCGTCGCCTGAAAAGAGGATCAGGTGGTCGAAGAATGGGGACAGTTCGAGCGCATCGACGCAAAGTTCGATGTCCATATTGCCCTTGATCTTGCGGCGGCCGAGAGCGTCAGTGAACTCTTTTGCCGGCTTGGTGACAACGGTATATCCGTTATAGTCGAGCCAATCGATCAGTGGCCGGATCGAGGAATATTCCTGATCTTCCACAAGCGCCGTATAATAGTTGGCGCGCAGCATATAGGCCTTGCTGCCGAATTCCGTAAGGAGCTTGCGGTAGTCAATATCGATGCCGATCGCCTTGGACGTCGCATAGAGATTGGCACCGTCAATGAAGAGCGCAATTTTCTCCCGCGGATCTACGGTCATGATTTGAAATGTCCCCAAATTAAAAAATACATGGTCTTGAAAATACGACGGCGCAGCAGCTGTTTTAGGCTAGAGCGCAGGGTAATCCAGGTTTAATTATCGGCCTCATATATTTTTCGGTGAGAAACAATGCAAGCGGGCCATGCCCGTTACCCTTGCCAGCAGCGTTAACCTGGTGTATGCGGACGGTTCATCCCCACAAGTTTGGAGACGTTCGTGGCACGCGTCACCGTTGAAGACTGCATCGAGAAGGTCGACAATCGCTTCGACCTCGTCCTCATGGCCGCTCATCGTGCGCGCATGATTTCCTCCGGCGCTCAGATCACCGTCTCGCGCGACAACGACAAGAATCCTGTCGTTGCGCTGCGTGAAATCGGCGATGGCACCATCTCTCCTGATGACCTGCACGAGGACCTGATCCACTCGCTGCAGAAGTATGTCGAAGTCGACGAACCCGAAAGCCATGCCGCTCCGCTGCTCGAAGGCTCGGGCGACGATGACTCCATGAATTTCGACACGATCAGCGAAGAAGAACTTCTCCGCGGCATCGAGAGCCTTGCGCCGCCAGAACGTCGCGACGACTAACTTCGAGCCGTACCGCAGGGGAAATTGCTCCGGTGGAGCAATTTAAGGCGAGAAGGCCATGAGAGCTATGCTCGAATGGCCGAGCCAAGCGCATAGAATTAAAGAACCCTCGGCGAAAGCCGGGGGTGTTTGTTTTAGCGGGCACTGAGCTCTCACTTGGTCGCGTTTGACTCAGTTGTTTGTGGGGCCGCCCTTCGATCCCTCCCCCTACCAGGGGGAGGCTAGGTGGGGGTCTATCGCCTTCACGCGCACATACTTCACGCGCGCCCTTCCCATTTCCATTCAACGCGCTAAGTATGGATTGTTCCGAGAGCGGCGACTTCCATGATGCGTCAGTATGAGCTCGTTGAACGCGTTCAGGCCTATAACCCGAACGCCGACGAGCAGTTGTTGAATAAGGCCTATGTTTACGCCATGCAAAAGCATGGCTCGCAAAAGCGCGCCTCCGGCGACCCCTATTTCAACCATCCGCTCGAAGTCGCGGCCATCCTCACCGAACTCAAGCTCGATGATGCCTCGATCGCTGTTGGCCTTTTGCACGACACGGTCGAGGATACCGATGCGACGCGCGCCGAAATCGATCAGATCTTTGGCGGTGAGATCGCGACCATCGTTGATGGCCTGACCAAGATCGAGCGCCTTAATCTCGTCAGCCGCGAAGAGGCGCAGGCCGAAAACCTGCGTAAGCTTCTGCTCGCCATAAGCCAGGACGTCCGCGTTCTCCTGGTCAAGCTTGCCGACCGCCTGCACAATATGCGCACCCTGCAATATATGCGCGCCGACAAGCAGCAGCGCATTGCGCAGGAAACCATGGATATCTATGCCCCGCTTGCCGGTCGCATGGGTATGCAGGATATGCGCAATGAGCTCGAAGATCTCAGCTTCCGCATTCTCCAGCCCGACCACTACAAGGCGATCATCGAGCGCCTCAATTTTCTGCAGGCCGAGAACAAGGAAGCCATCGACACCATCACGCGCGAGCTAACCGAGCGCCTTGCTGCCGAGGGGATCGCGACTCGCGTCAAGGCGCGGGTCAAGTCGCCCTATTCCATCTTTGCCAAGATACAGCGAAAGTCGATCGCGCTCGAACAGCTCTCTGACATGATCGGCTTCCGCGTCATCGTCAATTCCGTGGAGCAGTGCTACCGCACCGTGGGGCTCGTCCACACCACCTGGAAGGTCGTGCCGGGGCGGTTCAAGGACTATATCTCTGTCCCCAAGCACAATGATTATCGCTCCATTCATACGACGATCGTTGGCCCCAGCCGCCAGCGCGTCGAGCTGCAAATCCGCACCGAGGAAATGGACCGTATCGCCGAATTCGGCATCGCGGCACATGCGCTTTATAAGGATGGCGCTTCGGCCAACCTGACGCGCATCGAAAACGAGTCCCATGCCTATGGCTCGCTGCGTCAGTCGATCAGCCACCTGACCTCGGGCATTTCGGCCGAGGATTTCCTTGAATACACCAAGCTTGAGCTGTTTCAGGATCAGGTCTTCTGCTTCACCCCGCGCGGCCGCCTCATCGCCTTGCCGCGCGGCGCGACGCCGATCGACTTCGCCTATGCGCTCCATACCGACATCGGCGATACCTGTGTCGGCGCCAAGATCAATGGCCTGATCCTGCCGCTCGTTACCCAGCTCCGCTCGGGCGACGAGGTAGAAATCCTTAGGGATCAGAACCATCGTCCGCCGTCGAACTGGATCGGCATCGCCGCCACCGGCAAGGCCCGCGCCGCCATTCGCCGTGCCGTCCGTCAATCCTCGATGCAGCGCGCACTAGCGCTTGGCGAACATGTGCTCAACATGATGCTCGAGCGTGAAGGCGTCATGCTCGACGATTCCGAAACAAAGACGCTCGCCGACGAGATGGGTCAGTCCGGCAAGCGCGAATTCCTCATCGCCGTGGGCGAAGGGAAGATCGGCAGCGAAGACCTTGGCAATGCGCTCGCCAAGGTAAAAGGCATCCGCAAGCGTCGCCGCAAGCTCGATCTGCCTGTCGCTGACACTGCCGATGGCTGGTTTGCCCTCCGCGCCACCGATCAGTTCAAGTTCCGCGTTCCCGGTGGTCAGCACGCCGGCCCCGCAGCCAAGACCGCCTTGGCCCAGCTCGATTTCCACACGCCAGTCACCATCTCGGGTGAAGGCGTCGTGCCCGGCGATCGCCTGGTTGGCATCCTTGAGCCACAGGCTCCGCTCATGGTCTATCCGATCCATTCGGAAGCTTTGATCGAAAAGCACGATGGCGATCTCGCCTGGGTCGATGTCCGCTGGGATGTCGCTGCCACCGAGGATAGGCTCTACGCGACGGTGGTGTCTATGGAATCGGTCAATAAGCCCGGCTCCCTCGCCCAAATCTCCTCGGCCATCGCTGCCTGCGATGCCAACATCAACAATCTCGTCATGCGGATGATTTCGCCCGACTTCCACCAGATGATTTTCGAAATCGAAGTCCGCGATCTTGCGCAATTGACCGATGTTCTGGCAACGCTCAAGCGCAGCCCCGGCCTTTCCGCCGTCCAGCGGGCTGGCATTCGGGAAGCGAGCATGATTTCGACCCTCGAATGGGATGGCAAAGTCGACAGGAGTGCGCGCCGTGACGAAAGATGAAGTGCTGGATATTTTCCGCAAATGTGGGGCCCTGCTCGAAGGCCACTTCATCCTGTCCTCCGGCCTCCGCTCGCCGCTGTTCCTGCAAAAAGCAAAAGTCTTCCAATACGCCGCCGAGACCGAAAAGCTCTGCAAGGCGCTGGCCGAAAAGATCAAGGCCGAAGTCCCCGGCGTGACCAAGGTCGTTTCGCCGGCCATCGGTGGCATCATTCCCGGCTATGAAACCGCGCGCCAACTTGGTCTCCCCGCTCTCTACACCGAGCGCGTCGAAGGTCAGTTCGAACTCCGCCGCGGCTTCGAGATCTCGCCCGATGACAAGGTGATCGTCGTCGAAGACATCGTCTCGACGGGCCTTTCCATCCGCGAATGCGTCGCAGCCCTCCGCGCCATTGGCGCCAATGTCGTGGCCGCCGCCTGCCTCATCGACCGCTCAGGCGGCGAAGCCGATGTCGGCGTGCCGCTCGTGTCGCTGATCGAATTCAAGGTCCCGGCCTATCCGGCAGATCAACTTCCCCCCGAACTGGCGGCGATCCCGGCAGTAAAGCCAGGCAGCCGTGGTATTCAGGGTGTGAAATAAGCCTGGGAGCCTCTCTTCCCTCGCCCCTTGAGGGAGAGGGACAGGATTTTGCGTCCAGCAAAAATCCAAGGTGAGGGGTATCTATCCTCCGCAGAGGAGCATGTAATGCGCTCGCAGACCCCTCATCCGCCCTTCGGGCACCTTCTCCCTCAAGGGGAGAAGGAAGAAAGGCCAAAAGAATGATCATCGGCCTCGGCTCCGACCTCATACAGATCCATCGCATCGCCAACACCATCGAGCGCTATGGCGATCGGTTCACCAACCGCTGCTTCACCGAGCTCGAGCGGAAAAAGTCCGATCGTCGGGCCCAGCGCGCCGCCTCTTATGCCAAGCGTTTCGCCGCCAAGGAGGCGTGCTCGAAGGCGCTTGGCACCGGCCTTAGTTTTGGCGTTTATTGGCGCGACATGGGCGTCGTAAACCTGCCATCGGGCAAGCCCACGATGAAACTGACCAATGGCGCCCTGCGCGCTCTTGAGCGCCTTATCCCGCCAGGCCACGAGCCCCATATCCATATTACCATCACCGACGATGCAGGCCTCGCGCAGGCTTTCGTCATCATCGAAGCGCTGCCGATTGACCCGTCGCGGGCAAGCGTCTAACGCTCTCGTCAGCGCTATACTGGAATTGCAATGACCCAACCCGCCAATAAGACAGTGAACAAATCAGCCGCCAGCGAGTGGTGGGATACTTTCGTGGTCATTGTTGAAGCGCTGCTGATCGCCATCGTGCTGCGCTTTTTCCTCTATCAGCCGTTTTCGATCCCGACGGCATCCATGCAGCAGACGCTGATGATCGGCGATTATTTCGTCGCCAACAAGTTCGTCTGGGGTTACGGCAAGCATTCCTTCTCGCTTGGCCGCTATGGCGATTTCAGCCTTCTCGATTTCGAGTTGCCGATTTCCAATCGCATCCTTGGTCGCGAACCGAACCGCGGCGACATCGCCGTGTTCCGTCCGGTCCCGCAGACCCAGGAATATATCAAGCGAGTCGTGGGCCTGCCGGGCGATCGCATCCAGATGAAGGAAGGGCGTCTCTACATCAACGACGTCATGGTCGAGCGCGAACTGGTTGGCACGACGACCGATACCGACAGCACGGGCGATGCCCGCGAGGTCCAGGTCTATCGCGAGACCTTCCCCGAAGGCACGACCCACATCATCCAGGAAATCTCGGACAACGCGCCGCTCGACAACACGCCTGAATATGTCGTGCCCGCGGGCCATTATTTCATGATGGGCGACAATCGCGACCGCTCGGCCGATAGCCGCGTCCTTTCCCAGGTCGGTTATGTCCCTGCCGTCAATCTGATCGCCAAGGCTGAAGCGCGCTTCTTCTCGATCCGCGACAACCTGCCGCCGTGGCAGATATGGCAGTGGCCGGCCAATGTCCGTTGGGATCGCATGTTCCAGTCCGTCTATGGCAACCCGCCATATGACACGACGGCTGCCCCGTGAGCCGGCGCGACAAGAGCCACGAACAGCTTCAAAACCGTCTCGGCTATAACTTTGCCGATCCGGACCTTCTCTCGCGCGCCTTGACCCATTCGAGCGCCGTCTCGCCGGGCAAGCGCGTCGAGCGCTCCTATCAGCGGCTTGAGTTCCTGGGCGATCGCGTCCTCGGCCTCGTCGTGGCGGATATGCTCTATGCCCGCTTCCCCAAGGCCAATGAGGGCGAGCTGAGCCGCACGCTCAACACGCTCGTGCGTAAGGAAACCTGCGCCATCATTGCCCGCCAGCTCAATCTCGGGCCGGAAATGATCCTTGGCGAAAGCGAGGCCCGCACTGGCGGCGCCGAAAAGGAAGCCATTCTTGGCGACGTCACCGAAGCCATCATCGGCGCAATTTTTCTCGACGGTGGCCTCGATCCCGCCGCGGACTTCGTGCGCAAGCATTTCGAAGAATTTATCGGCGAAGGCCAGACCCATCGCGCCGACGCCAAGACCACGCTGCAGGAATGGGCCCAGGCCCGCGGCCTTGAGCCGCCAACCTATGCGCTCGTCGAACGCACCGGCCCCGACCACGCCCCCGAATTTACCATCGCCATAGATCTCGCCGGTTTCGAGCGGATTTCGGCGACTGGCCCATCCAAGAAAATAGCCGAACACAAGGCCGCCGAAGATTTCCTCAAGCGCCAGAATGTTTGGAAGGACCGTTCATGACCGACCCAATCGCGCCCGTCGATCTCGCCAACACCGCCTGCGGATTCATTGCTCTGGTCGGTGCACCAAATGCCGGCAAGTCGACGCTGCTCAATTCGCTGGTCGGCACTAAGGTCTCGATCGTCACGCACAAGGCGCAGACCACTCGCAGCCAGGTCCGTGGCGTCCTGACGCTCGATCAGACCCAGCTCGTCTTCGTCGATACCCCCGGCGTCTTCACACCCAAGCGTCGGCTCGATCGCGCCATGGTCGATAGCGCCTGGGGCGGGGCAGGGGATGCCGATATCGTCGCCTTCCTCATCGACGCCGACCGCGGCCTCACGCCCGATATCGAGCTTCTGATCGAAGGGCTCGATAACATCCCGCACCCAAAAGTCCTGATTCTCAACAAGATCGATCAGGTTAAGCGCGAAAAGCTCCTCCAACTTTCGCAGGACCTCAACGAGCGTCTCCGTTTCGAAGCCACCTTCATGCTCTCAGCGCTCAAAGGTGATGGTGTCACCGATTTCATCGATTGGTGCGTCAAGCACGTGCCGCCCGGCCCCTGGCATTTCCCGGAAGATCACCTCACCGATCTCACCATGGCCATCACCGCCGCCGAAGTGACCCGCGAAAAGCTCTTCCTTCGCGTTCACGACGAGATCCCCTATACCTCGACCGTCGAGACCGAGAGTTTCAAGATCCAGAAAGATGGCTCCTACAAGATCGACCAGGTGGTCTACCTCGCCCGCGAAAGCCACAAGAAGATCGTCCTTGGCGCCGGCGGCCAGACCATCAAGGCGATCGGCGCGGAGGCCCGCAAGGAACTGATGGAAATGTATGAGGTGCCGATCCACCTCTTCCTCTTCGTCAAAGTCCGCGAAAAGTGGGCCGACGACCCCGAGCGCTATCAGGAAATGGGCCTCGAATTTCCCCACGAGAAAAAGTAAGGCGAACGCGAGGAAAGCATGCGGACAGCTACGGTTGTAAGGCTATTTTCCTCGGTGATTGCCGCCATAGCCTGGGTGGGTCTCGGCATTCACATCGGAGCCCAATGGCGCCTGAGCGGCTCGCTCCTTGGCGGGCTCTGGGTGCTGGCCGACTATTTCACCGTTACGACCAATCTGATCGTGGCCCTGGCCTTCACGCTCCACGCCCTCCGCAAGGGTGGCGTGGGGCCGCGCCTCCTCGGTTTCGTCACCATAAACATTGCCTTGGTCGGCGTCATCTATGCCCTGCTGCTGCACGGCCTTGTCGAACTGACGGCAGGCGCGGCCGTCGCCAACGTGCTGCTGCACATGGTTACCCCGGTCTTGGTCCCGATATTCTGGCTGTTCTGCGTCCGGCGCGGCGCGCTCGACATGCGCGATCCGCTCGTCTGGGCGATCTATCCGATCGCCTACCTCCTTTACGCCCTCATCCGCGGCGCGGCCCAAGGCCACTTCGCCTATCCGTTCATCGACTACGTTAAGTATGGCATCCCGCAGGTCACGATGACGGTGATTGTCATCACCGTGGCCTATCTCGCGGTCGGCGCCCTGATGGTCCTCCTCGACCGGCGTTTGGCACGGTAGCGAGCCCATATGGAATGGACCGGTGAAGCCCTTCTCATAGGCGTCCGCCGCCACGGCGAGACCAGCCTCATTATCGAGGCCATGGTCGCCGGGCGCGGGCGAAATATCGGCCTTGTGCGCGGCGGCCGCTCGTCAAAGCTCGCCCCGACCCTCCAGGTCGGCAACACGATCCAACTCACCTGGCGCGCCCGGCTCGAAGACCACCTGGGTACCTTCACCGTAGAATTGATGCGCGGCCGCGCCGCCGACCTCATGACCGACCGGACCCGGCTCTATCTCGCCCAACTGGTCTGCGAGCACCTGCGCCTTCTGCCCGAGCGCGATCCCCATGATCGATTGCTGGGCCAGGCCCTGTCGTTGCTCGACCATCCGCCCGATGGCGTGGCGCTGGCGCGGTTCGAACTCAACCTGCTCGAAGAACTCGGCTTCGGCCTCGATCTCTCCAGCTGCGCTTCGACTGGCGCCACCACCGACCTGACTCATGTCTCCCCCAAATCCGGCCGAGCCGTCTCCCGCACCGCCGCCGAACCCTATCGCGACCGCCTCCTGCCACTTCCAAGCTTCCTCAACGCCCGCGGCAACGCCTCCCCCGACGACCTCCGCAACGCGTTCCGGCTAACCGGCCATTTTCTCGACCGCCACGTCTGGTCCGCCCGAGACATGGAGCAACCGGCCATTCGCGCGTCCTTGATCGATCTCCTAAGCCAGGAGAGCCACTGACCCCGCCGAATTCGCCATGGCGAATTCGGTGACCCCTCGCCCCTTGTGGGAGAGGGACAGGAATTTCTTCGTTCAGAAGAAATTCCCGGGTGAGGGGTGTCCATCCTCCGCAGAGCAACCAATGGCAGAAATCCCCAAGAAATCCGCGCCTTTCCTGTCCCTTTCCCGCGCGCCCGCTATACTGTCTTCCTGATTCGTTCTCCATGAACCTGAGCACCGCATGTCCGACGCCGATACCCTGCCACCACCCGATGATCAGCGCATCGTCGATCTCAAGCAGGCGCTCGAAGAACGGTATCTGAGCTACGCCCTCTCGACGATCACGCAGCGCGCCCTGCCGGACGCGCGAGATGGTCTTAAACCGGTCCATCGCCGCATCATTCACGCCATGCGCCTGCTGCGCCTCGACCCCGGCCAGGGCTACAAGAAGTCTGCCCGTATCGTCGGCGACGTCATCGGTAAGTTCCACCCCCACGGCGACCAGTCGATCTACGATGCCCTCGTGCGCCTCGCGCAGGATTTTGCGCTGCGCTACCCGCTCGTCGACGGCCAAGGCAATTTCGGCAATATCGACGGCGATAGCGCCGCGGCCATGCGCTACACCGAATCCCGCATGACCGAAGTCTCGATGCGCCTTCTCGAAGGCATCACCGAGAACGCCATCGACTTCCGTCCGACCTATGACGGCGAAGACGAAGAGCCCGTCGTGCTCCCGTCCAACTTCCCCAATCTTCTCGCCAATGGCTCGACCGGCATTGCCGTCGGCATGGCGACCTCGGTCCCCCCGCACAACGTCGTCGAACTCTGCAATGCCGCGCTCAAGCTCATCCACAATCCCGCGGCAACGACCGAAGAGCTGATCCACGCCGATCTTTCGGCCCCGCCCAGCATGGACGACCTCGTCCGTGGCCCCGATTTTCCGACCGGCGGGCACCTGGTTGAATCCCGCTCCTCCATCGTCCTTTCCTACGAAACCGGCCGCGGCGCCTTCCGCCATCGTGCCGTCTGGTCCAAGGAAGAAAAGGGCAGGGGTGTCTATCAGATCGTCGTCACCCAGATTCCCTATGGCGTGCAAAAGTCCCGCCTCGTCGAAAAGATCGCCGAGCTGCTCCTTGCCAAGAAGCTGCCGCTGCTGAAAGACGTACGAGACGAGAGCGCCGACGACATCCGTCTCGTCCTCGAACCACGCGCCGGCACGGTCGATGCCGTCATTCTCATGGAACAGCTCTTCAAGCTCACCGAGCTCGAACTGCGCTTCCCGCTCAATCTCAACGTTCTCGACAAGGGCACGACGCCCAAGGTCATGAGCCTTGCCGATGCGTTGCGCGCCTGGCTCGATCACCGCAAGATCGTTCTTGTCCGGCGCTCCGAGCACCGGCTCGAACAGATCGCCAATCGCCTCGAAGTGCTCGAAGGCTACATCGTCGCCTATCTCAACCTCGACGAGGTGATCCGCATCATCCGCGAGGAGGACGATGCCAAAAAGAGTCTGATGGCGACCTTCGACCTGACGGACAATCAGGCTGAAGCTATCCTCAACATGCGCCTGCGGTCTCTCCGCAAGCTCGAGGAAATCGAACTCCGCAAGGAGCACAGGAACCTTACGGCCGAAAAGGGCAAGCTCGAAGCGCTGCTGGCCTCCGAAAAGAAGCAGTGGGGCGAAATCGCCAAGCAAGTCGAAGCGCTGAAAAAGGCCTATCCGCTTTTCGAAGCCGATGGCACGACTCCCCACGCCCTTGGCGCCCGTCGCACCATCTATTTCGACGCGCCGACCGCCGATGCCGCCGAAATCACCGAAGCCTTCATCGAGCGCGAGCCGGTCACCGTCATCCTCTCGGAAAAAGGCTGGATCCGCGCGCCCAAGGGCCACAATGCCCCGGCCGACGAGAAGGGTTTCAAGACCGGCGACCGCCTGAAACTTGCAATCAATTGCGAGACCACCGACAAGCTCCTGATGCTGACGACTGGCGGCAAGGTCTATACCATCGGCGTCGACAAACTCCCCGGCGGCCGCGGCCAGGGCGAGCCGGTGCGCATCATGGTCGATATGGAAGAAGGCCAGGATATCGTTGCGCTCTTCGTCTACAAGCCCGGCGCCAAGCGCATCATCGCCTCCTCGGCCGGTTATGGCTTCATCGTTCCCGAAGACGATCTCATTGCCAATACCCGCAAGGGCAAGCAGATCCTCAACGTCTCCCTGCCCGAAGAAGCGCGTCTCATCGTCCCCTGCGACGGCGACCGCGTGGCCACCATCGGCGAAAACCGCAAGCTCCTCGTCTTCCCCTTGGCGCAACTGGCCGTGATGTCCCGCGGCAAGGGCGTCCGCCTCCAGCGCTATAAGGATGGCGGCATTTCCGACATCAAAACCTTCTACGCCGCTGACGGTCTCACCTGGACAGACAGTTCGGGCCGCACCTATTCCAAACCCACCGAAGAACTCACCGACTGGTTCAGCGACCGCGCCACCGCCGGCCGTCAGCCCCCGACTGGCTTCCCGAAGAACAATAAGTTTGTTGGGTGAGGGGCGAACGCGCAGCGCAAAATTGCTCCAGTGGAGCAATTTTAGGCCCGAACGCCCGGAGAGCTATGCTCGAGGGCCGGACGTGCTCATCACGGACCACCGCTTGCCACCCCGGCGAAAGCCGGGCCCATCCTGAGATTTCAAGATGGATCCCGGCTCGAGGCCGGGATGACGCGCGGTGGATTACCAACAAGCTTATGAAGCTCCCACCCCAAACCCTTCGAAGGACTCACGAAAATGATCCGCCACTGCGTTCTCGTCCGTTTCGGTCCTGAAGTAACGCAAGAGCAGCGCGCCGCGCTCTACGCCGAACTTGAATCATTGCGTGAAGTCGTCCCCGGCTTTCTCGCCATGTCCGCCGGCCCCAATGTGTCACCCGAAGGCGTCCATCAAGGCTTCGTCGATGGCTTCACCATGGATTTTGAGGATGAGGCGGCCCGTGACGCCTACCTCGTCCACCCGGACCATAAGGCCGCAGGCTCAAAACTCGTCGCGGCACTCGAAGGCGGCCGTGATGGTCTGATCGTGTTCGATATGGTTGTGTGACCGGCAAACGCCGGTCGTATCAATCCTCGACCCGACACCAGCCGGCATGGCCGCGCTGCACTTCCAGCGGCCGATACTGCGCCTTATAGGCCATCTTGGGCGAGTTCTTTACCCAATAGCCAAGATAAACGTAGTTCAGCGCCGAGGAGCGCACCTGCGCGATGTGGTCGAGAATAAGAAAAGTCCCGAGGCTGCGATGCGCCAGTTCCGGGTCATAAAACGAATAGACCATAGATAGTCCATCGGGCATCACATCGGTGAGCGCCACCGCGACCAATTGCTCGTCGGGGTGGTCACGAAGACGATATTCAACCAGGATGGATTGTACTGGCGTGTCTTCCACCATGTACTCATAGTCCTGATAGGACATCTGCGTCATCCCGCCGCCCGCGTGCCGGGATTCGAGATAGCGGCGGAAAAGCTCATATTGCTCGCTAGTGGCGGTCGTCTGCCGGACGGTAACGGACAGATCCGCATTGTTCCGCAAGACGCGCCGAAAACGGCTCGATGCTGCAAATTCACCGGCCACGATCCGCACGGATTGGCAGGCATTGCAGCCCTCGCAGGCCGGCCGGTAAATCAGGTTCTGGCTGCGGCGAAACCCATTGTCGCTGAGCACGTGATGCAGCGCCGAGGCCCGTCGCCCGCTCAAATGGGTAAAGAGCTTCCGCTCCATGTGGCCCGGCAAATAGGGACACGGCATGGCTGCAGTCAGAAAAAGCTGCGTTGTCTCTGGTGATTGGTCGGTCATCTACGACCCGTTGCTGCAATCAGACGATACTAGCCTTAGAGCCGTCGCCTCGCAATGTTCACGAAAAGGCCGCGCTGCGCGCACCGCCCCAATGCCGCACCATGGGCGAGCGACGCACCATCAGTGTGCCGACGATCAGGTCATGGATCATCTGCCGTCGAGGCGTGAAGAGCGCAAAGAGCAGCGAAATAGGCCAGGAAATCCAGAAGCTTACCCAAAAGAGCAGCGCGTGGAAAATAGCCATCCAGCCATCGAGTGGCTGCCCCCGCGTCGGCGTCAAAACGATATCCATCATCTGCATGCCGACCGTCGCTCGTCGCGACGACCCGAGCGTTGCAGCATAATAAAGGACGATCGCGCCGGGAATCACCGCCGGCAAGGCGATCCAGGCCAGCCCTAGGGTAAAGAAGCCGAGCACCCCGCCGATCATCAGCGCCGCCAGCACCAGCGCGCCCATGATCATCAGGTCGATGAAATAAGCCATGACGCGTCGCGTCAACACGCCTTCGAACAATTCGGGGGCGTTGGCGGGGTCTGGGAGATAGGGGCGAACGTGGTCCTGTGTCATGGTCCAGAAATTGTCACGCCTGCGCCGCAATGCAAGACCCAAGGCACAGAAAAGGAACCGCCTGCGCCAAGGGTGACACGCTCGCCCGAGCATCCTATCCTTCCAAAAACGAGGAGGGCGCGATGAGCCAGATCACCCAAGACATGGATCGCCAATATTCCGATAGCGAAAAGCTCGCCGCCCGCGCTCGCCTCTCCGGTGGCTTCAGCAAAGCGGAGGTCCCGTGGTTCACTTGGGTTGCCCAACATGTTTCGGTCTCTACCGGCGCCAAAATCCTCGACGTTGGCTGCGGCCCCGCCTGGTTCTGGCAGGAGGCCGTGTCGGTGCTCCCAGAGGGCCTCGATGTGACACTGTTCGATCAATCCCCCGGCATGGTGGCCGAAGCCGAAACCCGCTGCCGCGCGCTACCCTTCGCAAGCATCTCAACCCAGGTCGGCGACGCCGCAAGCCTGCCCTTCGCCGATGAAAGCTTTGACGCTCTCATCGCCATGCACATGCTCTACCATGTCAAAGACCAGGCTGCCGCCATCGCCGAGTTCCATCGCGTCCTCAAACCAGGCGGGACGCTTCTCGTCACCACCAATGGCCGCAACAACATGGCCGAACTCTATGTCCTGACCACGGTCTTCGGCAGCGCCCCGCGCGATCCCGCTGGCGACGCCTTCGGCCTCGACCGCGCCGAGCATCTTCTGAAAGCCCAGTTCGGCAATGCCGCGCTCAAGATCTATCCCGCGACCATGCGCGTCACCGATCCGGAAGTCGTCTACCTCGCCATGACTTCATATCCGCCCGGCGATACCGCGCCGACCGATCAGCAAGCCGCCTTCCGCGCTGCAATTCATTCCGCTTTCGAAGCCGGCAACGGTGGCGTCGACGTTACAAAGGAAGTTGGCTTAGTCGTGAGCCGCAAAGCCGCTTAGCGATTGAGGCGTTTCCGCTGGGCTTGGCGGGGCCTGGTGCTTATTATCGACCCAATCCTGCCATTTGCGAGTCGCCCCGATGCGCTCGCCGCCTCGGACTAAACCATGTCGACCACTTCTGCGTCCCCCGCGCCGCTGACCGATCAGCCATTGCGCGGCCTTGCCCTGATCATCGGGGCAACGATGCTTTTCGCCCTCAACGACACGACCAACAAACTGCTGGTCACTGAATATAACGTGCCGCTGGTCACGGCCATTCGCTACATCACTCATACACTTCTGATGCTGGCGCTCGTCGCGCCGTTCCGCGGCCGGCAGATGGTGAAAACCACGCGCACCGGTCTCGTCCTCGTCCGCGGCGCCTGCCTCGCGGTGGCGTCTCTCCTGATGGGCTTTGCGCTACAACGCATGCCTGTCCCCGAGACGACGGCGATCGTTTACATCATCCCTGTTCTAGTCATCCTGCTCTCCGGCCCGATCCTTCATGAAAAGGTTGGATCCGCCGCCTGGCTCGCAGCAGCGCTCGGCTTTGGTGGCGTGATGCTCATCGCGCGTCCCGGCGGCGGGCTTGATCCGCTCGGCGTTGCCTTTGCGCTCGGCAATGTCGTCGTGTCGGTCGCCTACAACATGCTCTCGCGCGTACTCGCCCGCACCGAGCGCACCATCACCATGCTGTTCTATACAGCGCTGATCGGCGCCATCGCGTTCGGCATCCTTCTCCCTTGGACACTCTATGGCGTTGCGCCCACGCAATTGCAGATCGTGCTCTTCCTCAGTCTCGGCGTCTCCGCTTGGCTGGGCCACTATCTCTTTACGCAGTCCTATCGGTATGCACCCGCCGCCATTCTGGCGCCGATGAACTATCTGCACCTGGGCTGGGCAACGCTGCTCGGCTGGCTGGTCTTCGGCCACGCCCCGGATTCGATCGCCCTGATCGGCATCGCGCTCGTTGCCTGCGGTGGCGTCGTCAGCGCGACCATGGCGCGCCGCCGCAGCCCGCGCGCCAAGGAAGAAGTTGCAGCCGCGCCGGAAGGGTCGGTTTAGCGCCCGAGCTTCCGCGCCATTTCGAGCGCATAATAGGTAAGGATGCCATTCGCACCGGCGCGCTTGAACGCCCAAAGGCTTTCGAGCACCGCCGCGTCGCGGTTGATTGCGCCGGCCGCCCCGGCCAGCTCGATCATCGCATATTCCCCGCTCACCTGATAAACATAGATCGGCACGTTGAAGGCGTCCTTTGTCCGCCGCACGATGTCGAGATAGGGCAGACCCGGCTTGATCATGACGCTATCGGCGCCCTCGGCGATATCCTGCTCGATCTCGCGCAGCGCCTCGTCCGAATTGGCGTAGTCCATCTGATAGGTGCGCTTGTCGCCGCGCAACCGGCTCCCCGAACCCACCGCCTCGCGGAACGGACCATAATAGCAGGACGCATATTTGGCCGCATAAGACATGATCTGCACGTCCTCGAAGCCATTGGCGTCAAGCGCCGTGCGGATAGCGGAAACGCGCCCATCCATCATGTCGGATGGCGCGATGATATCGGCGCCCGCCTTGGCCTGCACCAGCGCCGATTTGACCATCGCCGCCACGGTCTCATCGTTGAGGATATGACCGTCCCGGACCAGACCATCCTGGCCGTCGCTCGAATATTCGTCGAGCGCCACATCGGCAATCAGCCCGATCTCGGGCACAGCGGACTTGATCGCCGTCAGCGCCCGGCACATCAGATTGTCCGGATTATAGGCCTCGGCCCCATTCTCGCTGCGCAGGTGATCTGGCGTATTGGGAAAAATCGCCAGCGCTGGAATGCCTGCATCGCGTGCGGCCTTCGCCGCCTCAACCAGGAGATCGATCGAAAGCCGCTCCACGCCTGGCATGGTCTTGATCTGCGTCCGCTCGTTCTGCCCCTCGATCGCAAAGAGCGGCCAGATCAGGTCACGCGGCAAGAGCTCCGTCTCGCGCATCATGTTCCGGCTCCACCCCGTCCGCCGCAACCGCCGCGGCCTGCGGCCTGCGAGGAAGGACATATCGTGTTTGGGCCAGCTTTCGCTCATTCTTTCATTCCTTGCTACGTGATGGAGGCATCCACCGGACCCAACCGAATTCGCACTAGCGAATTCGGTGACACCTCCGCCGTGATGGGGGCGGCTGGGAGGGGGCAACAATCACTTTGGCTTTGGGCGTCATAACAGTCGGAGTGATCGCCTCCAAGCCGCCGCTTGTCGCAGCCCCGTCCCATGGCATAGTAAGAAGCCATGTCGTTCAAGTCACCCCAACTCGGTCTTTATCTCCGCATCACCGCGCTGCTCAGCCTTGCTCTGGGGCTCAGCGATGCCGGGCGCCTTCTCGGCATCAACTCTGGTGCGACCAGCCCCGTCGCCGTCCTTGGCTCATCGGGCTTTGTATTTCTCGCGATCTTTTCGCTCTCGCGCCTTTTCGCGGGCGTTGGGCTCTGGCTCAAGGCTAGTTGGGGCGCCGTGCTTCTCGTTGGATCGACCACGGCCGAACTCGCGCTTTATCTCGCCGGCAATGGCAATATCCACATGTCCGCTCCGGGCTTTGCCGTCCGCGTCATTCTGCTGGTCGCCATTCTCGTGATTTTTGCCCTCAGCTTCCGCTTCACCCGCGCCCAGGCAGCGGACTGAATTCTTGCCTTCCAATTCGGCTCAAATCGCTGGGATCGCGGTAACCGTCCGCAGTGGCTGCGATGAGGCAAGGAGGGGTGCGTGGCGCGCAGCCCGTCTACGCGACGACCCTACTTTTGCCCAACGCGCTAACAGCCCCAACCCTGCGTCAAAGCCGTTTACGCCCCGGAAAGGTTACAACTTTATGCACCGGTGTGACGATCCGTTAAGCCAAATTCTCATTGCTTTCCAGTAAGATGACATTAAGCGTGCTGCTTAGGTGGATCTTAGTCCGGCCGTCGTAGTTTGGCCTCATGAGATGCGAAAAATCGCACGCAGATAAAAACAGTGAGGCAAAAAATGGCAATCAAGTCGAACGCAGCTGAGACCCTAGTTCCGAACCGTCCGGAAAGTCTGAAGCCCCTTTATCTCGAAGCCGTCTCCCGCGTGGAGCGTCTGCACCGCCGTCTGCTCGATCTGATCAAGGACGAGTTCGACCGTATGGGCTGGGATGATATCAACCCGGTCCAGGCGCTGCTGATGTTCAACATCGGCGATAGCGAATTGACCGCCGGCGAACTGCGTTCGCGTGGTTACTACCTTGGCTCGAACGTCTCCTATAATCTCAAGAAGCTGGTCGAAACCGGCTACATCTTCCAGGAGCGTTCGCGCACCGATCGTCGCTCGGTCCGCATCCGCCTCACCCCCAAGGGCGAGGAAGTCGCGGAAGTCATCGACGAACTCTATGATCGTCACCTCAAGTCCATCGATAAGGTCGGCGGCCTTGGCGACGAAGAGTTCGACAACCTCAATAAGGCACTCGCCCGTCTCGAGCGCTTCTGGGTCGACCAGATCCTCTACAAGCTCTGATCCTTTAGCCTTGCAAGCGATCTGCACCCGTCACCGCGTAAAAATGCGGGGCGGGGCAGTGCGTCGCAGAATCAAGAAAATGGCATGCGGGTGTAGGTATGTGTTGCCTCCACGCCACACTCTTTGCAGAGACGCCGGCCGCAAGCCGGCGTTTTCTTATTTGTGCCGCAAACCGGGCGCAGCGATTTTTGCTGGTTTTAAACCATTTTTCGCTAATTCAAGGTCGAGCCGAGCGTGGTTCACAAGGCGTTGAGAGCCGTTGTGGAATCCGCCTCAGCAGTGATATCGCGCCATGACGTGGCGAGCGACTTTTTCTGAGGTACCGATATGCGGGTAAATCGACGTTCCTTTCTTCAATCCATGACATTCGTTGGCGCGTCCGCAGTGCTGCCGACTTTGGCACGGGCGCAGGAAAGCGAGTCGATGTGGGGCATGTTCTCGCGCGATCGCGTGTTGGGCGACGCTGCCAAGGGCGGGGCAACCGCCGCTGCCGAAGCCCTCATTTCGACAAACGAGCCGATCCTGTCGTTCGACACGGTCTACAACCTGCAGCTCGCCATCTCGCAATACGAGCCATTCGTCGCAGCCGGCGGCTGGGAAGAGATCCCGCAGGAAGCCTATGGCCTCAACTTCGGTAAGTCTTCGCGCGCCGCCGTTGCCCTCAAGCGCCGCCTGATTTCTTCGGGCGATATGGCGCTCGTTGAAAACGTCAACGACGTCTTCGACGAACAGACCGATGCTGGCGTCCGCGCTTTCCAGGCCCGCCATGGTCTCGTCGTAACCGGCCAGGTCGATGAAGCCACTTGGTACGCAATGTCCGTGCCGGCTCAACAGCGCCTGCAGCAGCTTTACCTCAACTACACGCGCGTCCAGAGCATGGCCGCCAATCTCAACCCGCGCTATGTCGTCGTCAACATTCCGGCTGCGACCATCGAAGCGGTGAATGACGGCATGGTCGAGCAGCGCCACACCGCGGTGGTCGGCCGCGTCGAGCGCGCCACCCCGATCATGGCGAGCAAGATCAGCCAGATCAACTTCAACCCATACTGGCATGTGCCCAAGTCGCTGGTCCGTCAGGACCTGACCAAGTACATGATGGAAAACCCCAACTACCTGACTGAACAGAACATTTTCATCTATGACGGCTCGGGTCAGAAGGTTGATCCCTCGACGATCAACTGGGCCGCGATCACCGATCAGCAGGTGAATTACATGTATCGCCAGGAACCTGGCGCGGCCAATTCCATGGGTCACTGCAAGATCAATTTCTACAATCCCTACGATTGCTACCTGCACGACACCCCGTCCAAGGCCCTCTTCGGCGAAAACGCTCGTTTCCACTCGTCCGGCTGCGTTCGCGTCGATGGCGTCAATCAGTTGGTCAATTGGCTGCTGCGCGACAATGGCGATTGGGACCAGACCAAGGTCGACTCGACCTTTGAAGCGCTTGAACGTCTCGACGTCGAGTGCAAGGCCCGCGTGCCGATCCACACGACTTACATCACCGCCTGGGCCAACCGTCAGGGCACCGTCAGCTTCCGCGACGACGTCTACAAGTTCGACGAGCAGGGCAAAGTGAGCTTTGATGCGTAAGCGTTAAGTCCTGAAAATACGAAAAATCCCCGCGAAAGCGGAGATTTTTGTTTTTGAATTTTCTCCCCTCACTCTCGGCGTCATTCCCGCGAAAGCGGGAATCTCTTGCCCCTTAGATGGATTCCCGCTGTCGCGGGAATGATGCCGTAGTTGGGCGAACGGAGTTGATGCTGATCGATGATCATCGATGCGGCCAGCCGGTCCCATCTATTCCGACTCCCCCGCCTGAAAATCCCTGCTAAACTCCATCCATCAATGGAGGTCCCATGGCGGGCAAGGTTCTCTTCGAGTTTGTGCAGATGGGGCAGGTCATGCGTGTCGCCGCCATCGACGAAGAAACCGGCACGGAAGTTTTCGTCATCACGCCGGTCAACGCTGCCCGCATTCACATGGAACGCTTGGCCCTCGCAAAGCTACGGCGGAAACTCGGTGAAACCGAGCCCCCGCCGTCGCCGCGTCCATCAGGACGTTATGCCTGAGACCAGAAAGGTCTCGGCGCTACTCTGAAATCAAAGGCGGCACTGGTGGCGGATGCCATCATAGCCGAGGTAGGTATTGGTCCGCTCATCATAGGATTTGTAGCGGGCGTAGCACGCGTTGACGTTCCCGCCGCCATTGCCTTCGCGATAGACGACCACGTCGCCGCGATTATTGTTGGCCGCGCCATTGGCAATGATCGAGCCAAGCGCTGCACCAAAAGCGATCCCGAAGATGCCGGCCGAGATATTGTCGATCGACGAGCGGCGGGTATTGTAAAAATTGTAGTAGTCGCGATCGTCCCAACCACCATTGTAGAAGCCGCGGCAATCGCGGTCCCATGGGTTGCGGTCGCAATAGGTCTCGACGACCTTATAGCGCTGGCCAAAGCTTAGATTGACCGATTGCGCCTGCGTCGGGGCAGCGGCGCTCAGCATCGCCATGCCACCCAGGGCCACACCACTCACGATACGTGCAAGGTTCATCATTTCTCAACTCCCGGGCCGCAGCCCACAAGATCCTTGCGCAAACAATGTCGAGACCTGTCGACTGGTTGCGAGATGCCTAAATAATGAACACCTCATATGTGCTTTCACCCAGTTGAGTGACGCGCCCTCTTTTCCCAGGCGCTCATTTGCGGCATAAGGGTGCCGTTCGCGCGACTGGCGAGAAAAGGTGGGCAACCACCGGGGAACGCGAACCTCTGTGAAGCCGCTCGCCTGGGCACCCATCCGCGATCAAGGGAGCCCCCATGCACCCGTTTCCGTCTGTCGGCCTTTTATTTGCGCCATTCGACGTGATATGGGCACCGCCATGCCGGCCAACCTGATCCTTTTTGAGGAAGTCTTCCCATGAGCGCTGCAACGTCAACTCCGCTCTTCCCGCATTTCTTCTCTGCCGCCGTGGCCGAGACGGATCCGGATCTCGCACGGGCCATCCAGGACGAACTGGGTCGCCAGCAGAACGAAATCGAGCTGATCGCTTCGGAAAACATCGTCTCCCAGGCTGTGCTCGAAGCTCAGGGTTCGGTGCTGACCAACAAGTATGCCGAAGGCTATCCCGGCAAGCGCTACTATGGCGGCTGCCAATATGTCGACGTTGCCGAAACCCTCGCGATCGAGCGCGCCAAGCAACTTTTCGGTGTGGCTTTTGCCAACGTCCAGCCCAATTCCGGTTCCCAGGCCAACCAGGGCGTCTATCAGGCCCTGATCCAGCCGGGTGATACCATCCTCGGCATGTCGCTCGACGCGGGTGGTCACCTGACCCATGGCGCCAAGCCCAACCAGTCCGGCAAGTGGTTCAACGCCATCCAATATGGCCTCCGCAAGCAGGATGGCCGCGTGGATATGGACCAGGTCCGCCAGCTCGCGCGCGAGCACAAGCCCAAGATGATCGTCGCCGGTTTCTCGGCCTATTCGCGCGTCATGGATTGGGCCGAGTTCCGCCAGATCGCTGACGAAGTCGGCGCAATCCTGTTCGTCGATATGGCCCACGTGGCCGGTCTCGTTGCCGGCGGCGCTTATCCGAGCCCGTTCCCCCATGCCCATGTCGCATCGACCACCACCCACAAGACCCTCCGTGGTCCGCGTGGCGGCCTGATCCTTACCAACGATGAAGACATCGCCAAGAAGATCAATTCGGCCATTTTCCCGGGCATCCAGGGCGGCCCGCTGATGCATGTCATCGCGGCCAAGGCCGTGGCCTTCAAGGAAGCGCTCCAGCCTGAGTTCAAGCAATACGCTGCTCAGGTCGTTGCCAATGCTCAGGTTCTTGCCGAAACCCTCGTCAAGGGCGGCGTCGATATCGTTTCGGGCGGCACCGACAATCATCTAATGCTGGTCGATCTCCGTCCCAAGGGCCTCACCGGCAAGGCGACCGAAAATGCCCTCGGCCGCGCGCATATCACCTGCAACAAGAATGCCGTGCCTTTCGATCCGGAAAAGCCGGCGATCACCTCGGGCATCCGCCTCGGCACTCCGGCGGGCACGACGCGCGGGTTTGGCACGGCCGAGTTCCAGACCATTGGCGAGCTGATCATCGAAGTGCTCGATGGCCTTAAGACCAATGGCGACGACAACAATGGTGCCGTCGAAGCCGAAGTCCGCGCCAAGGTAAAAGCCCTGACCGACCGCTTCCCGATCTACGGGTAAAACACCCTTCGTCATTCCCGCGCAAGCGGGAACCCTTCTTTGCCATGAGAGGACATAGAGCCAATGCGCTGCCCCTATTGTGGCAATGACGATACCCAGGTGAAGGATAGCCGCCCGACTGAAGATTCGGGCGCTATCCGCCGTCGCCGCGTGTGCAATGCCTGCGGCGGCCGCTTCACCACATTCGAGCGCGTGCAGTTGCGTGATCTGACCGTGGTCAAGAAAACCGGCCGAAAAGTCCCCTTCGATCGCGAAAAACTCACCCGCTCGGTCAATACAGCGCTCCGCAAGCGCTCTGTCGATCCCGAACGCGTCGAGCGCATGATTTCGGGCATCGTCCGCCAGCTTGAAAGCCTTGGCGATGTGGAGATCACCTCGGATCAGATCGGCGAGTATGTCATGGAGGGCCTCAAGGGTCTCGATGACGTTGCCTTCGTTCGCTTCGCCTCGGTCTACAAGAACTTTGCCGGTCCCGACGATTTCCGGGATTTCCTTGCTACCCTCGATGCCGACGCCAATACGCCGCCTCCCGAAGATGATTGAGTTCCCCACCGGAGTCCTGCAGTTGCGCGGACTCGCCCGGCGGACTAAGGGATTGGCTGGCAAGTTTTAGGATGACGGCAATGGATTCTTACGGCGAACGTTTCCCCATCGAGGCCAATTCCGCAGTTGGGCTCCACTTCCTCATCGTCGAGGGTAGGGCTTATCCCGGCATTGCCGATGAAATGAAGTCGGGTGCCGTTGCCGCGCTGACCGCCGCTGGCGCGACCTACGACGTCATTGCCGTCCCCGGCGCCATGGAAGTTCCGGTGGGCGTCGCCATGGCGCTCGAAACCGAACGATATGACGGCTTCGTCGCCCTCGGCTGTGTCATCCGCGGCCAGTCCAATCATTACGTCGCTGTTGCCAGCGAGAGCATTCGCGCGCTGGCCGAATTGGCCGTCGTCGATGCACTGCCTCTCGGCATCGGCATTCTTACCGTCGAGAATGAAGGTCAGGCATGGGCCCGCGCCCGCACCAATGATGGCGACCGTGGCGGCGATGCTGCCCGCGCCGCCCTCGCTCTCGCCGCTCTCAAGGCAAAGTTGAACGCATAGTATGAACGACACGCAGAAGCCCGTACCCCAGACCGCACGCAGCGCCAATCAGCGCGGTGCTGCACGCCTTGCCGCCGTGCAGGCGCTTTATCAAATGGATGTGGGCCGCCAGACGCTTGAAGATACGCTCGCCCAGTTCGGCGCTTTTCATCTCGGCCGCGAGATCGAAGGCGAGCAATATCTCCCGGCCGACGCCGATTTTTTCAGCCAGATCGTTCGTGGCGTAACCAAAAACCAGCTCGAAATCGACCCCGCGATCGATACCGCTCTGGCTGACGACTGGCCGATGGAGCGCATCGACTCGACGCTCCGCGCCATCCTCCGCGCCGCTGCCTTCGAGCTGCTCCGCCGCCGCGATATCCCGCCCCGGGTCGTCATCACCGAATATGTCGATGTTGCCCGCGCTTTCTTCGAAGAAGACGCCTCCGGCATGGTCAACGCCGCCCTTGATTCCATCGCCCGCACCGCCGGCGTCGATATGGAAAAGAAGGCCTGACCCCCTTCCGCACAGCGCTCCACCCTGCTGCCCTTCCGCTGGCAACCATGGCGTTGACCCCTGCTGTGCAGGCTGAGGCGCCGTGTCCAGTACAATACGCGCTGGCGAGCACGGCATCGGAGAGCGTTGGCGTCATCGTCGAGTGCAGCGCGAAGAACGCCAAGCTTCCAGCCGAAGACATTGTGCTGTCGCCCGACGTTCCACTGTCGCTCGGCGTAACTGAAGGCGACAGCGTGAATCTGCTCTCTCCGGAAGGACCGGCCCCCCGCTCGGCGCGTTCCCAGTCCTGAAGTCCCTTACTGTCGCGTCAGCGCCGTCGGGCCCGGTATCGCAAAACATGGTCATTGTCTCCAGGGCGGCCTTCCAAGAGCTCTTCGGCAAAAACGGCTCGCCAAAGTAATCCCGTGAGCTCGCTAGCCGCATTCAATGCACCAACTGGTTACTTAGCCTTGACGTTTCCGTCTGACTGATGGAATGTTTGTTCCGCGATCTACGATTGTGGAATTTGCATATCATCACCAAGAGCGGCTGAGCCTTCGGTACAATAATAAACGCCGGCCTCCGCTCATTGAGGAGGACATCATGAATCGCCGTTTTTTCTTGGGTGCCGCGTCGGCGCTCTGCACGCAAGCCGTTGCCCAGTCTCGCTGGCTCGCGGGCTCCGCCATCACCCTTGGTCTTACAGGAACCGCCATGTCAGCCGAAGCCGATACCGCTAGTCTCGCTCTTCTTACCAAATCCGCGGACGGCCAGGTCCAAAAGACCATTGAGGGCCTGCCCGAGGCGATGACCGGTTCCCCACGCGGCTTGACGCGCCAGGTTCGCCGCCTCGTCACGCCCTTTGTCTGGGCGGACTCGAAATACCACCACGACGAATCCCTGCTCCCCCACATCCGCCAGGCGCTCGAAAAGCTCAGCCAGGCGCAGCATGACGATGGCACCTTCAGCGTCGGCAATCGCCATTCCCCGCCCGATACCGGCTTCCTCATCGAAGATTTCGGTCTCATGGTCTCGCTGCTTGAGGCTGATGATCACGCCGATAGCGCCGCCATCGCTGACACGATCCGCGCCATCCTGACCAAGGCCGGCCCAGGCCTCGCGACCGGCGGCGTCCACACGCCCAATCACCGCTGGAAAATCTGCGCCGCCCTCGCGCGCATCAGCCACGTCACTGGCGATAAATCCTACCTTGCCCGCATAGACCAATGGCTCGCCGAAGGCATGGATATCGACGAAGACGGCATCTATTCCGAGCGAAGCCCGATCTACTATTCCGAGGTCACCAATCCTTCGCTGCTCGTCGTTGCCCACGTCCTCGATCGGCCAGAACTCCTCGATTATGTCCGCAAAAATCTCGAACTCTCGATCGAGCACGCTGACCGGAACGGCGAAATCGAAGCCGTTCACTCCCGCCGCCAGGATCAGCATCAGCAGGGCACCAATCTAAAGTCCTTCTACGTCCAGTTCCGCGAACTGGCTCTCCTCGATACCAATGGCCGTTTTGCTGCCATGGCCCGCCTTATCGAAGAAAAATTCGCCCCTGAACTCGGCGATTATCTTGGCGATCTCATCGAACGTCCCGAACTCGCCGCAGCCCTCCCGGCCAGCGAGGAAGCCCTCGTCGATTTCAAGAAACACTACAATACCGCAGGCCTCGTCCGCATCCGCCGCGGCAAAATTACCGCCTCCGCCTTCGGCGGCAGTGATTGGTATGTGAACGGGCAAGAGAGCAAGTTCTTCAACACTGTCGGCTCTGGCCTCTCGACAAACCCCACATTTTTCCGCGCCACAAACGGCGCTGCAATCCTCGACGCCGTGCGCCTCGTGCCCAACTTCTTCTCCATGGGCCATTTCCGCTCCAACGGCATCGGCTACGACAACGGCGCCATCACGCTCGGCAATGAGCTCAAGGTCCCTTACTACCTTCCCATGCCCCCAGAGCGCCGCGATCCCGACGGCGTCTATGCGCTTTCGCGTTCTGTGGATGGCCGCTTCAATTCCATGCTCGATTTCGAAAATCGCCCCGTCTCAACGCGTGATCTCAAGACCGACGTGGCCATCACTGAAACCGAAAATGGGTTCGATCTCGCCTTTGACGTCTCGGGCGAAGACGATGTTGAACTCACCTGGGAACTCACCTTCCGCGAAGGCGGCGAACTGTCAGGCGTCGAAGCCCTCGAAGATGGCACCTTCCATCTGATCGAAGGGCAGGGGACCTACACCCTCGGCCAGGACAAGATCACCTTCGGCCCCGGCAATGGCAAAGGCCTCATCGAGGTGCGTCCCGGCGAACAATATAGCTGGACCAATGGCAGCCTGACCCTCAAAGGCCACCGCGTCTACATCACCGCCAAATCGCCGGTGACCTACACCCTAAGCCTCGGCTTCGCCTGACGCTCGATCGCTTCCTCCCCCTACCAGGGGGAGGTTAGGTGGGGGTACCCCGCACAAACAAAAAGCCCCGGCATGCACCGGGGCTTTTCCAATTCTTTGCGTCCAAAAACCTCAGAACGACTGCAGGATCTGGTCGATAAACGTGCGGTCTTCGCCGAAGGACGGCGTACGGCGGCTTTCGATTTCGACCGTCTTGCCGTCGGCTGCCGAATAGACCGCCTTGTCGACGACCTTCTTGTTCTTGTCGAAGTAGACCGCGAGCACCGTGCGCTCCATGCCGGTCGTCATGCCAAACGATGTCTGCTGCACCTTGGTCTGCACATAATACCAGGCGCTTTGATCGCCGAAGGTATTGGTCGACTGTGGCGAGCCGAGCACGAGCGTCACGAGCTCCTGGCTCTGGCCGACGCGGATCTGCTGCAGCGCGCTATCGGAAATCTCGTAGCCCTGGGTCCGCTTGGTCACGAGCGATGTGCTGCTCGTACAGGCCGCCAGGGTCACGGCCAGAAGGGCTGCAGCCGCGATCGGTGCGATGGGAGCGGAAGCAATACGCATGGGCATGAATTTGACTTTCCCGATGGCTCTCGACTATAGGCGTCTCAACAAGGCGCGTGCCCCTTGGCCGCCGGAATGTTTAGCTGTCAACTTGGCTCGGTGGCAAGCTGACATTGGGTTGGCGAACGATGCATGTGTTTGACCCATCCCGAGGCTGAGCGCAATCCCATGATCTTGTCTCTGTTCCGCAAAAACTCAGCCACAGATGCCGTTTACGGCGTCTATAACGCCATTGTGGCGCAATCCCGGCAGCCGGTATTCTATGCACAATGGGGGGTGCCCGATACGGTCACTGGGCGCTTTGATATGATTAGCTTGCATATGGCCCTGGTGTTCCGGCGTATGCGCGGCACGGAATCGACGCGTCAGTTCAGCCAGGCTGTCTTTGATCTCTTCTTCAAGGATATGGACCGCTCGCTGCGCGAAATGGGCGTGGGCGATCTTGGCGTGCCAAAACGTATTCAGAAGATGGGCAATCTCTTTTTTGGCCTTCTTGCTGCCATCAATGAAGCGATGGATCGCAACGATCGGGAGGCGCTCGCCGGTGTCCTCTCGCGCAATCTTTTCGAAGGCGCGGACCTCTCACACTCCAGCATCCTCGCCGACTATATGTTCGAGCAGGACCAGACCCTCGCCGACCAGCAGCCTGCCGATATTTCGGCCGGAAACATCACTTTCGGACCCGCCGCATGAAAGACCAGCCGGAACCGCTTTTTGACGCTATCGTCCGCATCGACAAACTCCCCGCCTCCGGGCGCTCGGTGAGCGTTGATGCCGATGCATCGACGCGCGAAAAGATCGCGAAAGACATGAAGCTGACCTCGGTCGAACGGTTTGTCGCCGAATTGACCGTCGTGCCTCTGCGCGGTGGCCTTCGCGCCCAAGGCTGGTTGAAAGCCCGCATTACGCAGCCCTCGGTCGTGACCTTTGAACCGATCAGCCAGGATATCGACGAAGAAGTCGATCGCGTCTTCCTGCCCGTTCCGCATGGCCATCAGGCGCCCGCGCCGGGCTCGGAAGTCTTCATCGATCTTGAAGACGATGATTTCCCTGACCATATCGATGGTCCCGAGGTCGATCTTTCGGCGCTGCTCCTCGAAACCCTTGCTCTCGCCATCGATCCCTATCCCCGGCGCGAAGGCGAAGATCTCAATGCGCTCGGACCAATTGGTGATGGCGAAGAAAGCGGCCCTTTTGCTGCGCTCGCCAAGCTCAAAGACCAGGACAAGAGTTGAACCTTTCCCGGCGGGGCTTGCACCGACCCCCTGATGGGATATGTTGTCATGCCTGCCCAAGCGGGCCGAAAAACGGGCTGAAATGACCGATACTATAACGATTTCCGTGGATGCCATGGGTGGCGACCACGCTCCGCGCGCAGTCATCCACGGGGCCGATCTGGCCCTTCGCGAGCGGAAGAACACCCGCTTCATCTTCCATGGGCGTAAGGAGCAGATCGATCCGCTCCTCGAGGAATTCCCCAAGCTTAAGGCTGCGTGCACTGTCCGCCATTGCGAAGCCGTCATCGCCATGGACGAAAAGCCCAGCCAGGCGTTGCGCAAGGGCAAGAACGTCTCGTCCATGTGGATGGCCATCCAGGCCGTGAAGGATGGTGAGGCCGATGTCGCCATTTCGGGCGGCAATACCGGCGCGCTGATGGCGATGGCCACCTTCTGCCTCCGCCCCATGGAAGGCATTTCCCGTCCAGGCATCGCCGCCATCTGGCCGACCACCCGCAGCGACATCATCGTGCTCGATATGGGCGCCACCATCGGTGCCGACGCCCGCCAGCTCGTCGATTACGCCATTCTCGGCTCCGCGCTCGCCCGCGCGCTGTTTGATTCCGAGTCGCCGACCGTTGGCCTTCTTAATATCGGCACGGAAGAGGCCAAGGGTCTCGACTATATCAAGGATGCCGGCAAGATCCTGAGCCAGGCCAGCGGCGCCGGCTTCACCTATCACGGCTTTGTCGAAGGCACCGATATCGGCAAGGGCACGGTCGACGTCGTCGTCACCGAAGGCTTTGTCGGCAATGTCGCGCTCAAGACTGCCGAAGGCACCGCCCGCCAAGTCGCGTCCTATTTGCGCTCGGCGCTCAAGGCCAATTGGGTCAGTATGCTCGGCGCCTTTTTCGCTTCGTCCGCGCTCAATGCTCTGCGCCGCAAGATGGACCCGCGCACCGTCAATGGCGGCGTCTTCATGGGCCTCAATGGCATCGTCATAAAATCGCATGGCGGCACGGATGAAGTGGGCTACAAGAGTGCACTCAACCTTGCCTATGAAATGGCGCGCAGCCGCCTGATCGACAAGATCAGCGACACCATGCAGCGCTTCCCTGTCACTGTAGCGGCTCCCGAGCCGTCTTCCGATTCCGAGGCCAAGTCCGCGTGAGCAGAGTTCGTTCCATTGTGCGCGGGGTCGGTAGCTACCTTCCCCAAAACGTCGTCACCAATGCCGAATTGGCCAAGACCGTCGATACGTCGGACGAGTGGATCCAGCAGCGCGTCGGTATCAAGGAGAGGCACATCGCTGCCGAGGGCGAGTTCACGTCCGATCTCGCGGTTGCCGCGGCCAAGGCTGCCCTCGACAATGCCGGTCTCACGCCCGAAGACATCGACCTCATCATTGTCGCGACAACCACGCCCGATTACACCTTCCCCGCGGCGGCGGCGCTCGTGCAGATGAAGCTTGGCATGCACCATGGCTTCGCCTTCGATATCCAGGCAGTCTGCTCCGGCTTTGTCTATGCTGTCACGACGGCCGATAGCTACATCAAGAATGGCCTCGCTAAGCGCGCCCTGGTCATCGGCGCCGAGACCTTCACCCGCCTTCTCGATTGGACCGATCGCACCACCTGCGTGCTCTTCGGCGATGGCGCCGGCGCCATGATTCTCGAGCGTGCCGAACTGGCCGAAGGCGAGCCAGAACGCGGCATTATCGCCTCCGCTCTCCGCTCCGATGGACATCATTGGGATAAGCTCTATGTCGATGGCGGCCCGTCCTCCACAGGCACGGCTGGCCATGTCCATATGCAGGGCCCGGAAGTCTTCCGCCACGCCGTCGGCAAGATCACCGATGTGGTCTACGCGACGCTCGAACAGAGCGGCCACACCGTCGCCGATCTCGATTGGTTCGTGCCGCACCAGGCCAATAAGCGCATCATCGATGGGGCAGGGGCCAAGCTCGGCCTGCCGCCCGAAAAGGTCGTCACCACCGTCGATATTCACGCCAATACATCTGCCGCTTCCGTGCCGCTCGCCTTGAGCGTCGCCGTCGCCGATGGGCGCATCAAGTCGGGCGATCTCGTCATGCTCGAAGCCATGGGTGGCGGTTTTACTTGGGGAGCCTCGCTCATTCGCTGGTAGTCGGCGATTGAGCCGATTGACCTCAACCGTTTCAAGGCGTTAGTCTCCTTCCTGGGTGGAGAAGCCCGACGTAATGGCCTTTTCGGAGCATTTCCGAGGGCCGCGTCGATCGAGGGAAGGTTTCCTGCCGGTTTGCACTGCTAACTGGCGACAGTGGAATAAAAAAACAGTACGCTGGCTTGGAAATCAGTTCTGAACCACGGGGGTGCGAATGACGCAGAAGACGGTAACGCGGGCCGATCTTGCCGAGGCTGTTTATGGCACTGTTGGTCTGTCGCGAACCGAGTCGGCCGAATTGGTCGAACGCGTTCTAGAACTCATCACAGATGCGCTGATCACCGGCGCCAATGTCAAACTCTCATCATTTGGATCATTCCAGGTTCGCTCCAAAAACGAGCGGATCGGCCGCAATCCGAAGACCGGCGAGGAAGTGCCTATTTCCCCCCGGCAGGTTCTTGTGTTCAAACCCAGCAATGTGTTGAAGTCAAAAATCAACAAGTCTATGGTTGCCGCTGAAAAGTAAGGCTTTCTTACTCGAGGGGCGACCGGTTTGGACAAGTCTCCAGACGCATTCCGGACGATATCTGAAGCCGCGGAAGAGCTCGATCTTCCTCAGCACGTCCTGCGATTCTGGGAGACGCGCTTCGCCACCATCAAACCGCTCAAGCGCGGTGGCGGCCGCCGCTATTACCGCCCCGAAGACGTCATGCTGCTGCGCGGCATCCGTCATCTCCTTTACGATCAAGGCTTTACCATCAAGGGCGTCCAAAAGATCCTCAAGGATCAGGGCCCGCGCTATGTCATCGCCGTCGGCGAAGGCAAGGGCCTCGACGAGATCATCCCCCTCATCGAAGAAGCGCAGGCCGCCGCCGACGAAGCCGAGATCGAAGAAGCCGTCATGACGGCCGACCCCGCCCTCGACGAAGAATCGCGCGAAAAACTCTCCGAAGTTTTGCGCGAACTTTTAGAATGCAAACGCATCCTCGAGCGGGCGCGCGAGCACTAGTTTCTTAGAAGCCGAGGCACTCACAACGTCATCCCCGCGAAAGCGGGGATCTCTGTTTTGCTAATCCTGCTCCGTAATGGTGAGGTACTTGCGCAGCAAGCCTCGAACCGCTAGGTCATGGCACCATCTTCACCTCTCCCTCTGGGGGAGAGGTCGCCGCAAAGCGGCGGGTGAGGGGGCCCGCCAGCAAGCACGACGGCATGCCGTGGTCTTTTGGACCCTTGGCCCGACCTTCCACCCCGTCGTCACTACCCGGTCTGTCCGGGTAGTCCATGCGCGGCGATATGGATTGCTAGGCCAAACTCGGCAAAGACAAAATCCGAAGTGCCATGAGTGCACAAACCCCAGCATGATGACCTAGAATTCTCATTCCATCCGCACCAAAAATCGCCTATTCATTCCACAACACTTTATGGGTGGAGGTACCCTCATGACCGTTCGTTTTGGCCTTCTCGGCGCCGGCCGCATTGGCAAGGTTCACGCCAAGGCCATTGGCTCCAATCCCAAGGCAAAGCTCGTCGCTGTCGCCGACCCAATGGCTGACGCCGCCAATGCCATCGCCAGCCAATACGGCGCCGAAGTCCGCACGATCGATACGACCCTGACCTCGGCTGACATTGACGCCGTTGTCGTCTGCACGCCAACCGATACCCATGCCGACCTGATCGAACGCTTTGCCCGCGCCGGCAAAGCCATCTTCTGCGAAAAGCCGGTCGACCTCGACGTCGAGCGCGTCAAAGCCTGCCTTCGCGTCGTCGATGAAACCGGCGCCACCCTCATGGTCGGCTTCAATCGCCGCTTCGATCCACACTTCCAGGCGGTCAAGCAGGCGATCGACGAAGGCCAGGTCGGCACCGTCGAAATGGTCACCATCACCTCTCGCGATCCCGGTGCGCCCCCGGTCGACTACATCAAGCGCTCCGGCGGCATTTTTCGCGATATGACCATCCACGATTTCGACATGGCCCGCTTCATGCTCGGCGAAGAGATCGAAACCGTCACCGCCCAGGGCTCGGTCCTCGTTGATCCCGCCATCGGCGAGGCCGGCGACTATGACAGCGTCTCGGTCATGCTCTCGACCGCTTCGGGCAAGCACGCCACCATTTCCAACTCGCGCCGCGCCACTTACGGCTATGACCAGCGCGTCGAAGTCCATGGCAGCAAGGGCGCCGTTGCCATCGAAAATCAGCGCCCGGTTTCCATCGAAGTTGCCAACGCCGCCGGCTACACCCGCCCGCCGCTCCACGACTTCTTCATGACCCGCTACACCGAAGCCTATGCCCGCGAAATCTCGAGCTTCATCGACTTCGTCGAATCCAAAACTCCCGCTTCGCCCAGCGGCACCGACGGCCTCATCGCCCTCGCTCTCGCCGACGCCGCCCTCAAATCCGTCAAAGAGGGCCGCGCCGTAAAAGTCAGCGAAATCACAGGCATCATGGCCGACAAATCGGTCTTCCAGGGCCGCTGAGCCTCAGCCATCCACCCCGGCGAAAGCCGGGGCCCATCCTCAGGTCTATAAAATAAAAGGGCGCCACCACGGCGCCCTTTTTTCGTTTAGTCTAGTCCGAGCCCAAACACCGATGGCACAATGAAATTCCTCCCCCTGCTAACCGGTCTTCTGCTGATGTCCCCCAACGCCCAAAGCGCCGAACCCCATTCGGTCTTCACCCTCCGCGGCACCTGCCAGAGTTTTCTGGTCGGCACCGAAAACCTCACCAGCCTCTGCGCCGGCGAAGTCATGCAAGTGGTTTACACCGACAGCCGCATGGACCTGTCCATCTGGACCGACGCCCCCTCCGGCCGCTTCTTCGTCCTCAGCGGCACAGCCAGCGCCGAGAACGGCAATCTCGCGCTCGCCGTGGATCAGATCACCGAAGGCAAGGACGGCAGTGGCAACAACAATGTCGAGATCAAAGCCTCAGGAAAATGCACGCTCGCCGGCGACCCCACCGCCGGCCCCGCGCAATACACCTGCGAAGCCACCGACGACACCGACAAAACCTACAAGTTCGCCTTGCTCACCGACGGCGCACCGCCGGAAAATATGCTCGATTAGCACTTCGCGGCGTCAAGCTCGAACGCCTCAACTCCATCGTCACCACCGGGAACTGGATTGCCCGGACAAGCCGGGCAATGACGGAGTGGAAGGCTACAAACCCTACTTCAGCATCCACTCATGCTCTGGCGCATTG
The DNA here is from genome assembly GCF_001421945.1 of Devosia sp. Leaf64. Taxonomy (NCBI): domain Bacteria; kingdom Pseudomonadati; phylum Pseudomonadota; class Alphaproteobacteria; order Hyphomicrobiales; family Devosiaceae; genus Devosia; species Devosia sp. Leaf64. Next base: position 470,972 of record NZ_LMLO01000021.1, read on the forward strand.
TGGAATTTCCACACGCGCTTCGGCCCGGCCATCACGTTGAGGTAGTAGAGATCATACCCCGCCGTGGTCGCCACCGGGTGATATCCCCGCGGCACCAGCGTCACATCGCCATCCTCGACCGCCATCGCCTCATCAAGGCTCCGGTCGTCGGTATAGACCCGCTGAAACGCAAACCCCTGCGGCGGGTTCATGCGGTGATAATAGGTCTCTTCCAGAAAACTCTCGTGCGGAAGATTGTCCTGATCGTGCTTGTGCGGCGGATAGGACGATGTATTGCCCTGCGGCGTGATTACTTCCACCACCAGCAGCGCATTGGCCGAGCCGTCATCCTCGGGCATGATATTGTAGACGTGCCGCACATTAGCGCCCTTGCCACGGCTCAGCCGCGGGTGCGTCCCCGGCGGTATGATTTGGGTATGGAAATCCCCGCCGCCCGGCGCCGAGCACACAGCCAGTTCCAGGTCAGTCGTCGCATCGACTGCCCAGTCGCGCCCCGCCGGCACATAGAGCGCCCATGGCGCCCCTTCGAACGGGCTCATCCGCTCCCCAAGCTCGCCAAAATCCTCGCCATCGACGGCAAAGCGCCCCTTGCCGGAAACGACCACTAGGCAAACCTCGCGCTCGCCCGTCGCTTCGCCATAGGCCTCGCCCGGCTTGAGCCGATGCAGCCCGAAGCCGACATGCGTCCAGCCAGCCGAAGCCGGCGTCACATCATGGATCTTGCCGCTCGTCGCCGTCGACCGGACCAGCAGGGGGGATTTGCTCATTTTTGGGCTGCTCCTTGGGGAAGGCATAGAAGAAATTCCAGAGCGAATAGGCGAGCGCAGCGCCTACCAGCACGATCCAGAGTGTCTCCTTGGTCCAGATCGCCTCCCAGGCAAGCCAGATCGCCAGAAACACCACGATGGCCACCCGGCGCCAAAGCGGTCGGAACCAGTTGAGATCGTTTTCTTTCAGAGCCATGCGCCAATCCTTCTTCGTTGGCGCATGGTCTAGCAAAACTCACGCGTTCGGAAAACCTTGCGTCTCGACGGTGTAACCCGCCGCAGTCATCACGCGCATTAGCTCCTTGTGGCCCACCTGCGCCATTTTCAGCGGCGGATTGGCCTTCGGGTCCTGTTCGGCCTCGACCACAAACCACCCCTCATAGCCATGATCGGCCAGCCGCTGCACGATGGCGCCAAAATCCAGCGACCCATCACCCGGCACGGTAAAAGCACCAAGTGCCACGGCATCGAGGAAACTCTGCTTGGAGCGATCGAGTCCATCGACGACTGACCGGCGAATATCCTTCACATGCACATGGTTGATGCGCTCATGATGCTTATCAATCGCCCGCAGTGGATCACCGCCCGCAAAGGCCAGATGCCCCGCATCGAGCAGCAGCGGAATGCCCGCGCCCGAAGCCGCCATAAACGCATCGAGTTCCGCCTCGGTCTCGACCACCGCCGCCATATGGTGATGATAGCTCAGCGGCGTGCCCTGCTCGGCGCACCATTCGCCAAATTCGGTCACCTTCCGCCCATAAGCCTTCATCTCGTCGTCAGTCAGCCTCGGCTTCTGCGCCAGCGGAATCTCGCGCTTGCCCTGCACCGATCGGCCCACTTCGCCATAAACGATGCAAGGCGCGCTTACGGCCTTGAACAGCTCGATCATGGGCAGAATGCGGTCCTTGTTGGCCGCCAGCTCTTCCTCGACTAGCGTCCCCGAAAACCACCCGCCACACAGCGTCACGTCGGCTGCGCGCAGGATCGGCAGCATCACCTCCGGATCATCCGGAAACCGCCGCCCCTTCTCCATCCCGGTAAATCCAGCCGACCGCGATTGTCGCAGGCACTCCTCGAGCGACACATCATCGCTCAACTCCACCAGATCGTCGTTCCACCACGCAATGGGCGACATCCCAAGTTTGGCTTTCATTCTTTTAGTCTCTCCCGCGCCGTCGCGCCAATCTCGCCCCACCCACCGCTCTTCCCTCGCCCCTTGCGGGAGAGGGACAGGAAATCTGCGTTCAGCAGATTTCCAGGGTGAGGGGTTCTATCCTCCGCAGAGGGGTCTGTGGATCACTCGGCCACCCCCTCATCCGGCGCTACGCGCCACCTTCTCCCCGAAGGGGAGAAGAATAGTCCGGCCCCTCTTATTCCTCTCCCCATCGGCGAGAGGTGGCTCGGCGAAGCCGAGTCGGTGAGGGGGATGCCTCACCCAATCCGCTGCGCCATCAGCGCCTTCACATAACCCTCACGCGCCGCATTCACCTGCCCGCGCTCACTCACTTCCGGCACCGCCACATCCCACCAGGTTCCCCCAGCATCCGTCGTCACCAGCGGATCGGTATCAATCACAATCACCGTCGTCCGCTCGACATCAGCCGTCTCGATCAGCGCCGTCTCAAGCTCGGCAATCGACCCAACCTTCCGGCTCACCGCCCCCATCGCCGCTGCATGCGCCGCAAAGTCGATGCCCGGCAGCGTCACGTGATGCGTATCCCTAAGCAGGTTGTTAAAATTCGCCCCGCCCGTGGCCATCTGCAGCCGGTTGATGCAGCCGTAGCCCGCATTATCCAGCAGCACGATCGTCAGCTTGGCGCCCAGCATGATCGACGAAACAATCTCCGAGTTCAGCATCATATAGCTGCCATCGCCAACCATCACGACCACGTCGTCCTCGGGCCGCGCCAGCTTCACGCCAAGCCCGCCGGCAATCTCGTAGCCCATGGTCGAAAAACCATATTCGAGATGATAGCTGCCCGGCGCACCCGCCTTCCAGAGCTTGTGCAACTCGCCCGGCAACCCGCCCGCCGCGCAAACCAGCGTCGCCTTGGTCCGGGCCCGCTGTACCGCCCCGATCACCTGCGCATCCGACGGCAATTCCACATTAGTCGGCCCGGTCGCTGCGTCAGCATCCAGGAGCCATTTGTCCTTTTCGCGCATAGCCTTATGCGTCCAATCGGAATCGACTTGCCAGCCGAGCAGCGCCGCATCCAGCGCTTCAAGTCCTACACGAGCATCCGATACCAGCGGCAGCGCCTCATGCTTCCCTGCATCAAACGGCTGCACATTGAGTCCGATAATCTTGAGATCTTCGTTCTTGAACAGGGACCACGACCCAGTGGTAAAATCCTGCAACCGCGTGCCGACAGCCAGCACCACATCAGCCTCTCCAGCCAAAATGTTTGACGCTGACGATCCCGTCACGCCCACGCTGCCCATGTTCAGTTCATGCGCATGGGGCAGGGCGCTCTTGCCCGCCTGCGTCTCCATAACGGGGATGCCATGCTCCTCGGCAAAAGCCATCAGGCTCTCGCTCGCTTCCGAATAAAGCACGCCGCCGCCCGCAATAATGACCGGCTTCTTCGCCAGCTTCAGCGTCGCCGCCGCCGTCGCAAATTCGTCCGCATCGGGCATGATCCGCCGCGGTACCCACACCTTCTCGGCAAAGAAACTCTCGGGATAGTCATAGGCTTCCGCCTGCACATCCTGGCACAAGCTCAGCGTCACCGGCCCGCATTCAGCCGGATCGGTCAGCACCTGCATGGCCCGCCGCAGCGCCGGAATGATCTGCTCCGGCCGCGTGATCCGATCGAAATAGCGGCTGATGGGCCTAAAACAGTCATTGGCCGATACCGTGCCATCGCCCCAGTCTTCCACTTGCTGCAAGACAGGATCGGGCAAACGATTGGCAAACACATCGCCCGGCAGCAAAAGCACCGGCAGCCTGTTCACATGCGCCAGCGCTGCCGCCGTCACCATGTTCAGCGCGCCCGGCCCGATGGAGCTAGTGACCGCCATGAACCGACGCCGGAAGCTGGCCTTGGCATAGGCAATCGCCGCATGCGCCATGCCCTGTTCGTTCTGCCCGCGATAGGTCGGCAGCGTATCCTTGACGCCATAAAGCGCCTCGCCGATCCCGGCCACATTGCCATGCCCAAAGATGGCGAAAACCCCGCCAAAGATCGGCACCGTCTCCCCGGCAATCACAGTCTTCTGCGCCGTCAAAAACCGCGCCACAGCCTGAGCCATCGTCAATCGAACTGTCTTCTGGCTCATGGCCACTCCTCGTATTTTTCGGTCCTTGCCGGACCCTAATTCGTGGCGCTACCGCCTGTTAAGCCACCGCGCTTCCCTCGGGCTTGCCCCGAGGGCCACCATCCATTTCCCACCGCGTCATTCCCGCGAAAGCGGGAATCTCACTGCCACTGAAGCCGGGATTCCCGCTTTCGCGGGAATGACGCGGTGGAGGGTAGGTTTCCCTAGAGCTTAAGCCCCATCCCAAGCCTCAACCAATCCCGCAAACCGCTGCGCCATCATCGCCACGGCTTCATCATCCCCAATGCGCCCATCGAGCCAAGCCCTCGCCGCATCAGCAAAAATCGTCCGCCCGACTGCAAAGCCCTTCACCGACTTTGCTGCCTTCGCCGCCGCAAAGCCAGCGATCAACTGCTCCGCAGGCGCATCGAGCCCGAGCAGCACGACCCCCCGGCAAAGCGGATCATGCGCTTCGATCGTGGCATCGATCTGGCGCCAAGCCTCCGCGCTCGGCTGCGTCTCGAGTTTCCACCAATCCGGCTTGATCCCTGCCGCATATACCGCTTGCATCGACCGCGCCGCCGTATCGTCGCTCAGCGCGCCATGCTTGCTGGAAATGATCTCGACCAATAGCTCGCGCCCGATTTTGCGCGCCGCATCATAAGCCGCGCGGAGCTTATCGATCTGCACGTCCCGCAATTCCGCCGCATCGTCCGGATGATAGAAACACAGCACCTTTATGCAGTGATCCACCGGCCAATCCACCAGCCGCGATCCCAGATCCTGCGAAAACTCAAACTGCAGCGGCCGCGACCCCGGCAACTCAATAGGCTTTGCCACCCAGAAATTGCCGATCGCGCTGGCTGCATAAAGCGCATCGCGCCCATATTTGTCGTCGAGCAGCATGCCAAAGCCGTCGCGCCCACCAGCCACCTGCGCCGCTGCCTTCACGGCCAGCACCTTGAACGCCGGAATGCGCTTGAGCTTTTCCGCGTCGCCCGCTGCCATCTCTTCGATCTGGAGCCGATGGTCGATTGCCAGCGCCTTCATGCTTGGGATTTCGCGCCGCCGCGTCGTCGCCCAGTGCACGTGATTGATCGCCTCATCCTTGCGCAGCGCCCGCTCTTTGCTGCCATGATCGAGGAAGTAGTTGAGTTCGGTCCAGGTCGGAATTTCCGGCGCACACAGTAGCCGGCTCACCGCAAAGGCGCCGCAAGCATTGGCCCAGGTCGCACTCGTCGCATGCGGTTCCCCGCGCAGCCACCCGCGCAAAAATCCGCTCATGAAAGCGTCGCCAGCCCCCAGCACATTATAGACTTCGATCGGAAACCCCTTGCCGACGATCCCGTACTCGAGATCATCCGGAATAGCCCCGTCATAAACGATGCACCCCATCGGCCCGCGCTTGAGCACAATGGTCCCGCTCGAAAAGCTTCGAATGGTCTTCAGCGCCGCTGTCAGATCGCTCTCGCCCGACGCGATAAGCACTTCCTCTTCCGTCCCGACGATCAGATCGCAATCCGCCAAAACGGTCTGCATGTGCTTGGAGACTTCATCCGACGCGATATAGCGGCTGTCGCCCGCATCGTGCCCCGCCAGCCCCCAAAGGTTGGGCCGATAGTCGATATCGAGGATAACCTTGGCGCCATTCGCCTTGGCAATCCGCATTGCCTTGCGCTGCGCCGCGTCTGTATTGGGCTTGGCAAAGTGCGTGCCGGTCACCAGCACCGCCTTGGCCGAGCGCACAAAATCCTCGTCGATGTCGCCTTCATTCAGCGCAGAATCGGCGCAGTTGTCGCGATAGAAAATCAGCGGAAACGAATTGTCGTTCTCGACCGAAAGCAGCACCAGCGCCGTTAGCCGCTCGGGATCGGTTACAACGCCCTGGGTCTCTACCCCCTCGCGCCGCAATTGCTCGCGAATGAAGCGGCCCATCTGTTCATTGCCAACCCGCGTGATCAGCGCCGACTTCAGCCCCAGCCGCGCCGTGCCGACAGAAATATTGGTCGGGCACCCGCCGACGGATTTAGCGAAGCTACCGATATCCTCCAGTCGCGTGCCGATCTGCTGGCCGTAGAGGTCCACCGAGGCGCGGCCAATGGTGATCACATCGAGCGTCTGTTGCGTGCTCACCAAAATTCCTCCCGCGGCGGCTTATCGTTGGAGGAATTGAAACACATCTTCTAAATCAGATCAAATATAGAATACTTGTTCCATTCATGAAATTTGTGTCCGCCGCCGTTCTTCCGCAATGCCAACCGCTAGCGCCATGGCAAAGGCCATGCTTGCAGATAACGATCGGAACCCGGCATGGTCGGCTTCGACCAGTTCGAACCAGACCGTCGAACATTCCGCCAGCGGCGAGAACGCTGAGTCGGTCAGCGACACGACTGGGATACCCCGCGCCGCCAAGGCCGATGCCTGCGCGATTGTCTCCGGAGCATAAGATGAAAAGCTGATCGCAAAAGCCGCGTCACCCGGGTCGGCCATTGCGAGCAGATCATCGTCTATCCCCGACGCGGTCCCAGCGATCTGACAGCGGATTTTGAGCTGCGAAAGCGCGTAGGCCATGTAGGTCGCGATCGGATAACTGCGCCGACGTGCAATAAGGTGAATTGTGCGCGCCGATGCTAACGTAATGGTAGCAGATTCGAAGCGTTTAGGGTCGATTGCAGTCCCCAGATTATCAAGGCTGCGATGGGCTGCAGCAATGAATGAACTGAGGATGACCGCCGATCCTGCCGGCGCCAATTCCCCGCTTTCAAGCTCTGCAAGGCGATCTTCATAGCTCGAATTTCGCTCTCGCAACCGCTCACGAAACACAGCCTGCAATGCCGAAAAGCCATCAAAACCAAAGGCTTGCGAAAATCGAACCAGCGTAGATGGCTGCACTTCCGCCGCGAGCGCGATACTCGCCGCCGTGCCAAACGCGATCTCATCGGGATGATCAAGCGCAAAGGCCGCTACCTGCGCCAGGCGCTTGGGCAGTTCGCGCCGCCGTTCAAGGATAAGCTCCCGCAGCGCCTCGAAATTTTTCGGCGCCGCCAAAATCTCTCCCCGGTCCATCGAACACCCTCAAAATAGCAACGCCGGCAATATCGCATTGCCGGCGCCCGATTTGGAAGAATTATTCTACGCGCGGAACGCTATGCCGCTACGAATTTCGATCCTTGGTCGCGTCCTTCAACAAGATAGAGGAACAGCGACGCCAGAATGATCAGCGCTGCACCGGGCCAGAACCATACCGATGGCACCTGACCAAGCACGATCCAGCCGACGATCGCGCCCAGGGGGACCTTCAAATCACCGAATGGCTGGAGGAAGGTTGCATCCGCGGCCCGATAGGCAAAGCTCAGCAGATACTGCGCCGCGGCCGTTAGTGCACCGAGCAACAAAAGCAGGAGCAAACCGGTACCCGTCGGCAAGGCAAACGGAAAGCCAGGAGCAGCACCGACCGGCAGCGCCCAGGAAAAGGCGGTCACCAGCAGCAGGATAGCAAGGTGGTTCGGTGTGATCAGCACCAGCAGTGAAATGGTGAGCGTCTCGGGGCTTTCGCCCTTATGCGTCAAATACTTGGTTAGAATATCCGTGGTTGCCCAAAGCGCTGCCGCCAAAATCGGCACAAGGGTTTGCCAGGAAAACCCTTCGGCCCCAATGCCCGATACAATGATTGCTCCAGCAAAGCCGGTCAGCGCGGCGCCAATCCGGGCCGTGGAGGCCTTTTCGCCGAGAAGCAGCGTCGATCCCAGAATGATGAATAGCGGCCCGGTGGCGAGCAGCGTCACCATCTGCCAGATTGGCACGCCCGAGGCGAAACCATAGACGAATACATGCACGCCGAGCGCCGAAGCGAATGCACGAATTTCGTGGGCAAGGGGGAAGCTGGTGCGCAAATTCTTGAGGCCGATCCGCATGATGATCGGCAGCGCCAGAATGGAGGCAATGACATATTGCCAGAAGGCCATGCCGGTCGAGCTCATGCCAAACCCGCCATAATCTACCGGCGTGGGCAAAACGGATTGTAGCGTATTGGAAGCGGCAAAAGCCAAGCTCGCGACGAGCATGAAAAGCGCGCCCGAAGTGGCGCTGGCATATTTAGAAGAGGAAATCTGGTTCATATGGTGTCCTTTCCGTAACCAGTTTCCTCAGGGTTACGAGAAGGCGACGTACACAGTGCTCGCGGAAAAACGCGAGCGCCGTCGAGCGCTTACCAACTCATTCTCTTTCATCCGGACTATACCGTCGGCTCCGGAATCAAACCGGATCTGCTGACCCTCCAGCCGAAGCCGGAAGCGCTCGCGGGCTTGGCGTCGCCGCCTTACCGCCGGTGGGGAATTGCACCCCGCCCTGAGAATTGCGCGAGATCGTAATCTCACGATGGATAACATAGGGCAGGCCAATTGACCTGACAACCGCGCTTCAGGGCACAAACTGTCTTCTTTCGCCGAACAGCGCGGATGAATTCTCTACGCGGCGGTGTGAAATTATCGACGCCATTCCAGCCATTGAAAAAGGGGCCCGTTGCCGGACCCCTTGATCTGTTTCGGTTTTGTTAAGGCTTAGCCTTCCAGCCATTTCACCTGTTCTGGCGTCAGCTTGATCTCGAAAGCCTTGACGCTGTCTTCGAGCTCAACCAGACGACGCGGCCCGATCAACGGTACGCTGGGGAAAGGCTGGGCCAACACATAGGCCAGCGCCACATGGATTGGGTTGTGGCCAATCTGATTGGCCAGCTCGATGGCCCGGTCACGACGGCCAAAGTTCTGCTCGTTGTACCAAACGCGAACCAATTCCTCATTGTCGGTCTTGTCGCGACCAGCAAGGTCGGTGAAGAACCCGCGAGCCTGGCTCGACCACGAGAAGTTGGTCACCTGACGGTCGATCAGCCACTGCTTGAAATCAGGCGTCGATGACGTGACGCAGCCGCCCCAGATCGGATCGAGCATTTCGGCCAGCGCAAAGTTATTGCTTAGGGCCTGTGGCTTGGCCTTGCCCGTGCGTTCGGCATAGGCAATTGCTTCGTCCATACGCTCTTTGGTCCAGTTCGACCCACCGAACGGCCCACGAATGCGGCCAGCCTTCACCTCGGCATCCATGGCATCGACGAATTCGCCCACTGGCACATCGGTATTGTCGCGGTGCATGAAATAGACGTCGACATAGTCTGTTTGAAGCCGATCGAGCGACTGGGTCAGCTGCTTGCCGATGACGTCGGGATAGACGAGCGGCGAGTGCGCGCCCTTGCCGATGACCACGGCGTCTTCACGCACGCCGCGGCTCTTCTGCCATTCGCCAAAGAGCTTTTCGGTGTAGCCACCGCCATAGATGAAGGCGGTATCAAAGATATTGCCACCCTTTTCCCAGAACGCATCGAGCAGAATCGCGCCCGAGGAGAAGGTGCGGAAATCTTCAAAGCCAAGGGCAACTGCGGAAGCCGGCTTGTTCAGCCCCGGAATCGAGCGCTTGGTGATCACGCCGCTGTTCGGTCCCAGCTTGCGATTGTCCAAGGTGTTGACACGGTTGGTGTATTTTTCGACCGAGTACTCAATCCCGGCGTCCTTACGCCACTGATCCAGTACGCGTGCGTTGCCAAGGCTATCGCCCCAGGTCATGCCTGGCGCCGGGAATTCCTGCTTGCCTTCGAGAATGGCGAGCGAGGCGGCGTCCGCTTCGAACGAATAGACATGGGCGGTTTCATTGACCGAAACCGTTTCGGTCTTGCCGCCCTTGATGATGTCGATGCGGCCAAGGCCCTGGTCACGGTTGCCATTGGCAAACCAGAATTCCGGCACTTCGATCCGGCCTTCCGAGCCATGGATGCGCAGCACATTGTCGAGATTGGCCATCACCGCGCAAGACACCTGCGCGACGATACCGTTCTCGAACGTCAGCAGCGCCGCGGCCCAGTCGTCCGTGCCTTCATCGTTGAGCTTGGCCGTGCCAGCCACCTTAACCGGATCAGCAAACGGTTTGCCGAGCGCCGCGCCGGCAATAAGCCGCGCCATGGAAACCGGATAACCGCCGACGTCCAGAATGCCGCCGCCAGCCAATTCCGAAGCGAACAGGCGGTGCTGCGGCTGGAACTTGCCCATCGAGAAACCAAAGCTCGACTGAATCATCCGCACTTCGCCGATGGCGCCGGATTTGATCAAGTCGAGGAGCTGCTTCACCTGCGGGTGCAGGCGATACATGAAGGCTTCGCCGGCAAAGGTGCCGGCCTTCTTGTGCGCATGGAACACGGCGTCGATTTCATGAGCGGAAAGCGCCAGCGGCTTTTCGACCAGCACATGTTTGCCGGCTTCCGCCGCCTTGATGGCCCATTCGGCGTGGCCGGTATGCGGCACGGCGATATAGACCGCGTCGATGTCCTTGTCGGCGAGAAGGGCGTCATAGCCCTTCACCACGCGCACTCCCGGAAAATCTACGACCAGGTTCGGCTTGCTTGGATCGCGGGTAGCGATTGCTGCCAGAACGCCATGCTTGGAATGCTCGAGGCCGCCGCGGAATGCCTTGGCGATGCTGCCTGGGCCAATAATGCCCCAGCGAATTTTCTTGTCAGTCATGTTCTTTCCTCGCAAGGAGCCATCCCGTTTCCGGTTGGCTCGATCTTATTGCTGTCGGCAGAATCAGGTGGGCGCGGCTGACACAAGGCCCCGCGCTCTCTCCTCCCTTGCTCTTATGCCGAGCGCTACCTAAGCTAGAGACTCTATTAGAGCCGTCGCTCTTATCGGGTATTTCAAATTGGCGGATAGTAAGATGGTGGATCGCGGCTTTTATGAGCCGTCAATCAATGGCGTCGAACGCCTCCCCACCGAACTCAACATGTTCCATGCGTCTCCGCTGCTGATGCGTACGCCGCATTGGCATGCGCAGGTCGAGGTCAATTATATCGTCCGTGGCTGGGCGCATTATGCCATGAGCGGCTACGAAGTCCGCTTTTCCGCCGGCGATCTCGCCCTGTTCTGGGGCGGCCAACCCCATCGCCTCGACGATGCCTCGGACGACCTCGTTTACACAGGCGGCCATCTTCCGCTCGTTCATTTCTTCCGCCTGCGCCTGCCGCAGGACGTCCAGGCTGGGCTGATGCAGGGCGCCTCTCTCGTCACCAAGGCAACTGATCCTTCGGATACGCTCAATTTCGCCCGCTGGAACGACTATGTGCGCTCCAATGATCCGCTTCGCGTCAGCGTCGCAGTGGACGAACTCCTCCTTCGGATCGAGCGCATCCGCTTCGCGCCTTATGAGCTGCTGTCGAGCCACCCAATCCAGTCCGACGGCTCCTCGACCGACCAGCATATTTCGCCGATCGTTGTGCGCATCTGCGATTTCATCGCCGACAATTTCCGCGAGGACATCGACTCTGTCGACATCGCCGTGGCAGCCGACGTGCACCCCAAATATGCGATGACCGTCTTCAAGAAATGCACGGGTATGACGCTCAACGACTACGTCAACCTGATCCGCCTGTCTTACGCGCAGGCGCTGCTAATGCGCGACGATGAAAACGTACTGCAAATCGCCATGGACAGCGGCTTCGGCTCGCTCAGCGCCTTCAACAAGCTCTTCCGCAAGATCGCCGGCATGTCCCCCAGCGACTTCCGCCGCGATCTGCGTTCAAGGCCCGTTTCCGCCCTGCCGCCAAAGGTCGCGGCCTCGCTTTCATACAACTGAGGGATCAAGCAGTGTGTGGCGCAAGCCTTTGGCGCAACACATCGCGATGCGGCCACGTATATCGCAACACCGGCGTATCCGGGCTGCCCGGATACTGTGCCAGTATGCGCTCCTCAACCCTGCCGCCCACACGCTCATAAAGCGTCCGTGCCGGCATATTGCCCTCAAGAGCAAGAAGGGAAATCGGCGCATCCTGGAACGATGCAGGAAAGGTGTCGAGAATGGCAAGCCAAAGCCGCCGCGCCAGCCCCTGCCGCTGAAAGGCAGTGCCGACATAGAGGTGGTGCAGATAGGTGCCTCACTTGTCGCTCGGGTCGAACACGGCGCTGGTAAATCCAGCCAGCACACCATCCGCATCCGCCACCATGATCGATAGCCGCTTGGGGTCGACTGGCGCAGCAAAGCGCTCCGTCCAGAGCTTGTCCTTCTCCACCTGCAAAACTTCGGCGAAATAATAGTCGGAGAGAATGTGCCCATAGGCTTTGCGGCTCATCTCCACATGCATGGCGATGATCGCATCCCGGTCAGCGGCGCGGGCAGGGCGGATAGTGATGGGCATGGTCTGGTCCAGGCGCTGTAAGTCCTGGCGTGAATTAACCGGACAAACACGGCTGAGAAAAGGCTGGGAGGATGGAAACCACCCTCCCGCCAAGGGCTTACTGCGCTGCAACCGCTTCCGGCGTCGCCAGCCCAGCCAGTTCGCGCGCGCGGCGCAGGCTTTCCGGCTGCTCGGCGCGATAGCGATGGCCGACTTCCATCATCAGGACGGTGTCGGGCAGGAAGGTGAGTTCGGAGAAAATCCGATCCCAATCGATATCGCCCCAGCCAAGTGGCATGTGGAGATCGCCAATGCCCATGGCCGTGTTTTCCTGCGGATGGAACGGCTTGTAGAATCCCTGTGGGCGACCAAAACTGTCGTGAACGTGTAGATGGCCCGTGACCGGCGCCATGGCGCTGATTTCGCTGAAGAAATCGAGGCCACGATAGGTGCTCTCGATATAGGCGTGGCTGAAGTCAATCAGCGCCACGACGTTCGGATGGTTGACGGCCTTGACCGTCTCGGCCACCTGGCTCGGCGTCTGTCGATACTGGCCGAGTTCTGTCGTAAAAATGTTCTCGAGCGCAATACGTACGCCATAGGGGCGGGCGAAGTCGGCGAGTTCGGTGAGGGCTTCGCGTTCGCGCTGGTCGGCACCATTACGCTCGGCGATCTGGTCGGCGCGGAGGCATCCACCGTGCTGCACGATGACGCGGGCATCGACGCGGTCGCAGACTTCGATCAGGGCCTTTGCGGCATCGATCTGGTACCGTTGCGTTACCGGATCCATGAAGTTCGACGAGACAAGACCGTGGACGGTGTAGCGGAAGTCGAACTGCTTGGTGATCGCTTCGAGCCGCTGCATGCGCTCGGGGATGATGCGGCCGCCCGAAATGAGGTCTAGGCTGGTGAGACCCAGTTCGACCGTATCGACGCCCATATCGGCAAGGGCGCGCATGTCGTCGTGGAAGCTGGCGAGTTCGCCGTCGGTCGAGCCGACATTGAAGCCGGTACCAATGATATTGCTCAAGATGATCTCCAGGGGTCAGGCGGAAACGGGTGCGGAGCTGCGTTGGGTGCGGCCGGGCGCATCGACGCGGCGTCCGGTGTCGTGGCTGAAAACGTGGACATCGGCTTCGTCGAAGGCGAAGTGAACCGGCATGCCGGTGCCCAGCGCATCGCCGCGCGTATCGACGGCAATGATCTGGCTGCCATCGGCGCGGGCATAGATCAGGCGTGAGGCGCCGAGTTCTTCGGTATAGTCGACGGTCGCGTGGATCGCGTCCTTGTGCGAGGCATCAACCCGGCGCACGAGTTCGGGACGAATGCCCACGGAAACTTCATGGCTGAGGTGATGCGGCGCGAGGCCCGGCAACCGGATCATCCCGCCATTGCCGTGACGGAAATAGCCGTCTTCGGCAAAGAAGCCGCGCACGAGATTCATGGCCGGCGAACCGATGAAGTCGGCGACGAAAAGGCTCGCCGGGTGATGATAGACTTCGGAGGGCTTGCCGACTTGCTCGACTATGCCGGAGTTCATGACGATCAACCGATCCGCCAGCGTCATGGCTTCTGTCTGATCGTGAGTCACGAACACCGAGGTGACGCCCAGGCTGCGGTGGAGGTTGCGGACTTCGGCGCGCATGGCGACGCGGAGTTTTGCGTCAAGGTTGGAGAACGGCTCGTCGAAGAGGAACACTTTCGGCTCACGCACCATGGCGCGGGCCATGGCGACGCGCTGGCGCTGACCACCGGAAAGCTCGCCCGGCTTGCGGTCGAGATAGGGGTCGAGGCTGACCGATTTTGCGACCTTCAGCACCTTGGCCTCGCGCTCGGCCTTTGGCATGCCCGCGACCTTGAGCGCATAGCCGATGTTCTGGCGCACGCTCATATGCGGATAGAGCGCATAGTTCTGGAACACCATGGCGCAGCCGCGTTCGCGCGGTTCGAGCTCGTTGACGACTTTGCCGTCGATGGCAATCGTGCCGTCCGAGATCTCTTCGAGCCCGGCAATCATGCGCAACAGGGTGGATTTGCCGCAGCCCGAGGGGCCGAGGATGACGACGAATTCGCCAGGTTCGATTTCAACATCGACGCCATGGATCACGTCGTTCTTCTGGTAGCGCTTCTTCACGCCGGAAAAGCTGATCGCAGCCATGGTTGTCTCACTTGTCCTTGGTGATGAGGCCGCGCACGAACCAGCGCTGCATGAAGGCAACGATGAGGAGCGGCGGCAGCATGATGATGAGGGCGCCTGCCATAGTGACGTTCCAGTCGGGCGTACCGTTCTGGGTCGGGATCAGGGCCTTCAATTGCATGACGACGGTGCCGTAATTGGCGCGGTCGGTTGTGATGAGGAGGGGCCAGAGATATTGGTTCCAACTCGACACGAACATGATGGTCGCGAGCGCCAGCATATTGGTGCGGCTGAGTGGCAGGAGCACATCGAAGAAGAACCGGATCGGGCTGGCGCCATCCATCTTCGAGGCTTCCACCAATTCATCCGGGATAGTCATGAAGAACTGGCGATAGAGGAAGGTGCCGGTGGCTGTCGCAACGAGCGGCAGGATCAGACCCGTATAGGAATTGAGGAGGTTCCATTCGAGGCTGATGCGCACGCTCGAAACCGCCTCGACGAGCCCGGTGATCCCAAGCGTATCGAGAACGACCTGCATCGGAAGCAGCGCGTTAGCTGCGATCGCATAGGTCGGCACGATGCGCACTTCGAGCGGCAGCATCAGGGTGATGAAGATCAGCCAGAAGCAGACCATGCGTGCCTTGAAGTTGAAGAACACGATGGCGAAAGCCGAAAGGGAGGCGAGCACGATCTTGCCTGTCGTCACGCCAACCGCAACGATGAGCGAATTGAGCATTTTCGGGCCAAGATCGGCCCGGGCCCAAGCCGCCTGGACGTTTTCCCAAAGGTGGGAAGAGGGCCAGAGGACGATGGGCACTCGGCTGACTTCCTGCAGCGATTGGCTGCCGGCCACGATGACGATCCAGAACGGGACCAGCACCACAAGCAGCCCCAGAACCATCGCGGCATAAGTGACGAAATTGAAAAAGGGGGAACGTTCGATCATCTCGGCGCCCTCAATTGTAATGAACGCGCTTTTCGACCCATTTGAACTGGACGAAAGTGAGCGCAATGACGAGGAGCATCAGGACGATCGACTGGGCCGCAGCGCCCGAATAGTCGAGGGATTTGAACCCGTCGAAATAAATCTTGTAGACCATGACCTCGGTCGAGCCGACCGGACCACCTTCGGTCATCGTGTCGATGAGGCCAAAGCTGTCGGTGAAGCTCGAGATCAGGTTCATGATCAGGAGAAAGAAGACGGTCGGCGCGATCAACGGCAGTTGCAGGTCGAACATGCGGCGAACCGGCCGCGCGCCGTCCATGGCCCCAGCCTCGGTGATCGAGCGTGGGATCATTTGCAGGGCGGCGAGGAAGAAGATGAAATTGTAGCCGATGCCGAGCCAGGCGTGGCAGATAATAATCATGGCAAGGGCGTGCATGCCGTTGGTAGACGGGTCCCAAATGCCGGGCCAGATCTGGTTGATCGAGCCGATGATCCCCGATTGCGGGGCGAAGATGAACCGGAAGGCGACCCCTGCAGCAGGCGCGGCAATCGCATATGGCCAGACATAGACCGATTGGAAGATCTTTGTGCCCTTGAGCGAGCGATCGACAAAGCACGCGAGAAAGAGCGCAACCGCCATCGAAAGGCCGGTGGTGCAAAGCGCATAAAAGGCACTGCGCGCAACGGTCGTCCAATAGTCGCTATCCCGGAAGATCGCGAGGAAGTTGTCGAACCAGATCCAGCTATTGCCGCCGCCCCAGGGCTGTTCGAGCGTAAAAGCCCAATAAAGCGCTTGCGATGTCGGCCAGTAGAAGAAAACCAGGACGAGGATGAGCTGCGGGCCGATCAACAGCCAGGGCAGGACCCCATTGCGGTAATAGGCGCGTCGTTCCATCGCCGTCTCCCAAGAAAAAAGAAAAAGCACGGGCGGAGGGCCGCCCGTGCAATCGGATCAAGCGATCAGGGGAGCTGGGCGCCCTTGTAGGTCTGCTCGAAGCGACGAAGGATTTCGTTGCCCTTGGCATCGAACGCCTGGAGCGCTTCGAGAACCGGACGATCGTTGAAGAGAACGTCCTGCATGGTCTTGACCATTTCGGCGCGGATCGAGGCATAGCTGCCAAGACGGATACCGCGGCTGTTTTCGGTCGGCGGGGTGAAGGTCAGCGATTCAATGGCGACTTCGCGGCCCTTGTAGGGGGCTTCGTCATAGAAGCCATTGGCCTTCATGGCTTCAAAGCCAGCCATGGTCACGGGAACGTAGCCGGTGATGGTCGACCAGGTCTGGGCCTGTTCTGGCTGGGCGAGGTAGTTGAAGAACGCAGCAGCGCCCTTGTATTCCTCTTCCGACTTGCCCTTGAGGGTCCAGAGCGAAGCGCCACCCACCAGCGAGTTGGTGCGTTCGGTGCCTGCCCAGATCGGCAGCATTGCGTCGGTCCAGTGCACGCCTTCGGCGGCCTGCTTGCCAAAAGTGCCGTGGTCGGCGATCGAGGACGACGTGATCTGGCACTTGCCGTTGACGAAGGCGTCGTTGGCGGTTTCGCCGGCATCCTTGGATTTGTGAACGATGATACCTTCATCGTACATCTTCTTGATCCAGGTGAGCTGATCGACGAACTTGCCCTGGCTCACGACCATTTCGGCATCGAGACCGCCAAAGCCGTTGCCCTTGGTGGCGATCGGCTGGTTGTGGATGGCGGAGAACTGCTCGAACCACTGCCAAGCGCCCGACGGGTCGAACGCGATCGGGCATTCATAGCCAGCGTCCTTCATGGCGCGGGCGACGGTTTCGACTTCTTCCCAGGTCTCGGGCGTGCCTTCGAAGCCAACCTTTTCGAGCGCGTCGGTATTGTAATAGATGACGGCGGTCGAGTTGTTGAAGGGCAGCGACAGCATCTCGCCCTTCGAGGTCGAGAAGTAGGACGCGATACCCGAGAGGTAGTTGTCCCAATCGATCTGGTAGCCGTTTTCTTCCATCAGCTGGCGCACGGGGACATAGGCGCCCGAAAGCATCAGGTCGAGCGTGCCGGCGTCGAAGATCTGGGTAACGGTCGGCTGCTTGTTGGCGCGGTACGCTGCAATCGTGTTCTGCAGGTTGGCGTCGTAATTGTCCTGGCTGACGCAGACGATCTCATAATCGGTCTGCGATTCATTGAAGCCTTTGCACATGTCCTGCACGCGCTCGGACAGGTCGCCCGAAAGGCCGTACCAGAATTCGAACTTGGTCTGCGCCAAAGCCGGAGTGGCCAGCGCGAGGAGGGTCAGCGAGGAAGCCGCAGTCAGCAGCTTGATGTTTGTCATGGTAGGGCTCCGGAGAACTTGGCCTTCTGAGGCGGGCGGAGTCCTAGAGCGGGTCCTTGACGATCAGACTTCGGAATTATGACGGGGCGCCAATAGTTCTATGACGGGTCAATGACGCGCACGTGTTCACTGAGCGCGAAAATCGAGCCCAGATCATGGGTGTTCGGCATAAAAATATAAGTTTTATAGCAGTTTAGGCTGGCGTGAATTCGCGCCAGGTATTGCGGCCTTCGCGCTTTGCAGCATAAAGCGCCTGATCAGCCCTGGCATAAAGTTCATCGGCGACGCACACGTGTCCATAGGCGATGCCGACCGATGCTGTCACTTTTCGCGTCGTCCCGTTGAACCTGTATGGCTCCTGCAAGCGCGCGACGATCGTCTGCGCGAGGAGGCGCGCCACATCCGGTCGTTCGTCATCGAGCACCACGGCAAATTCATCTCCGCCAATGCGGGCCATCAACGTGTCGGGGCCACAACACTCAGCCATGCGCTGAGCCGTCTCGATCAGGCACGCGTCGCCCGCCGCGTGGCCGAGCGTGTCGTTGATACCCTTGAATCCGTCGAGATCGAGCAAAAGCAGCGCCCCGACCGGCTCTTCGAGCCGGGTCTGGAAATGCATGCGATTGGCTAGACCGGTCATGGGATCGGTATTGGCCAGCCGTCGCGTTTCCTGCGCCAGCACCTTTTCTTCGGTGATGTCCTGCTTGATGCCAAAGATGCGGGTTGCCTTACCGTCTTCCACATCGACAGTACCGGTAATCCGGATCCAACGCTTCTTGCCGGTGGCCGTTTTTATCTTGGCGTCAAAGCGCATCGAGCCACCAGTTTCGATCGCTTGGCGACGGACTGCCTCCATGGCCGAGCGCGAGTCAGGCGCGTACATCTCGAGGATCAATTGACGCGGCACGGCAGAGCCCGCCGGCAATTCGAAAAGCTCGTAAACCCCTTCGGACCATTCGATCTGCTCGCCCGGCAACTCACAAGACCAGAAGCCGATCGCGGCCGTCTTCGCCGCCCGCCGCAGCCTATGGCGATACTCCATCGACCCTGCGCGGACGCGGGCCAATGACATCTGCGCCGTCAAAGCATCAAGCTTGAAGAGCAATTGCGCGGCCTTGGTGGCCAGAGGTTTCCTGGTCAACCAGACCACGAGCCAGCGGTCCGCCGCATCGCCATAGGACATGATGGGCGCTGCAAAGACCGTCGATTTGCCGACGTCGAAGCAGCGAACGCCTTCACCGAGAGCGGGAAGGACGGGCAAAATCGCTGCGCCACCAAAGGCGAGCCATTGACCGTCCGGCGTGGCAAAGCCCGCGCCATCGACAGCCAACGCTGCAGCAAGGCGCGTCAATGCACGAGCATCTCCCAAAGGAGACGGCTCAAAGTCCTGCTCTCTGAACTGATCGACGAACACGGATCGACACACCGAACATGGGCGACGGAGACAAAAATCCGCTCGCGCAATTTCAATCTATATCCGGAATTTTCCCAATGCCCGGTTAAGAGCCTACGCGCAGGTGGCACGGCATCGGGATGCTTTGCCTACACAAGTTTTAAGTGCCGGCACAGAATTTGGGTGGATTCAAAAGTTAGTCCGAGCACCGCCGTTAGTCTGGCGATGCTCCTGTCTGATCTCGATTAGGCGGCCTTCGATTGCTCGCCGTCTGGCGCACTGTCCATGGCGCGCATGTAGAGGTCGAGCAGCGTTTCGTGCTCGTCGCGTTCGTTGCTGTCTTGCTTGCGCAGCTTGATGATTTCCTTGATCACCTTGATGTCGAAGCCTTCGCCCTTTGCCTCGGCAAAGATCTCTTTCTTGCCCTCGTTGAGCTCGGCGATCTCCGCCTCGATCTGCTCGACGCGTTCCACGAAAGACCGGATACGGCCGCCTGCAATGCCTGCGTCGCTCATGATGACTCCTTTGTTAAATCGAGGCAGATCATCAAGTCGCCCGATAAACGAAAGGTAAAATTGCCTCGCCTATCCACAGAACCAGCTCGTTCAGGATTGGCCTTGCCGTCGGAGATGGTCTTGGTGGTGCATTGGCTAAATGCTATCCAGTTCCCATGCCTAACCCAGACTCCTCCGCCGTTGTCCGCGGCAGCGCTCAGACCGTGGTAGACCTGTTTCGCCTGATGGCCGCTTTGCTGTGGCGCTTCTGGCCTCAGCTCGCGGCAATCTGGCTGCTCGGCTTTATCGGCAACCTCGTGTTGAATGAATTCGCCGCCCTGCTTGGGCGCTGGAATTCGCTGGCGGGTCTTTCGGTGCTAGCAGTTGTTGTGCTGCTCAAGCTGATCATTATCGTCGCGCTTTTTGAAACGGTGAGGCCGGCCCTGCCGTCGCTTGAAAAAGCGTCGAGGGCGGTGGCGGACCAGAGGGCTGAGACCGCTAGCGAAGACAAAGAACCGACAGATTTTATCACCGTACTGACGCTGACCCTTGTCCCCTTCTTTGCGTTTTATGCTGCGTGGGGCTTTCTGGGCGATACGCTGCGCGATTATTCGCGCCTCGCCTTCAGCCTCTTTCTCGCCGGTGAGCAAAAAAGCCTCTTGGAGGTGACTGGTGGTGCCTGGTTGACGGTGCCCATCGTGGTCGCTTGGGCCGTCCGACGGTTCGCCAAAGCCATGCACAAACGATCGAAGGCCCGGATTTGGCCGGTGCTGACAGTGCTGTGCGAGGCGAATTGGGCCTTCATCGGCATTTTCGCGCTTTCGCAGTGGCAGGGTGACATTGTCGCCTGGTTCAGCCAATTGGCCGATATGATCGGTTCGGTCCTGGGCGCTCTCTCGCCCATTCGCGAAGCGGCGGCGCAGCCCGTTCTTCCGACGCCACCTGAATTTGCATCGCCACCGGCCGGCCCACGGCTGATCAGCCTCTTTTTCTATAGCCTCTATCCCGTGGTCTGGCTCGCCATCGCTGCCCTTGTCTACGGCTACGATATCAATGCTGCGCCCGCGATTGCAGAGGGGCGGTTCGCAAGGGTCGTGTCTCGCTGGAAGGCGCTTCCCAAGACGGTCCGCCAGTTTATCGCGCGCTTCGGTGCTGGAACCGTAAAGCGCTATCAAGCGCTTGCCGAAGGAATAGGACTGACGCTGAAATCAGGCTCTGTGCTCATCGTCACCGCGATCGTCCTATATCGCGTTCTTGACTGGCTCTCTGCCTGGGCCTGGTATGGCCTCACCCAAGTTATCGGCCCGCACGATCTGCCGCTTTGGCAAATCATCGCCCAGGTCATCTCGCCTTTTATCGGCACGCCGAGTGATCCTGGCGAAGGCCTTTTGGTGACGCCGATCAAGATTTGTCTCCTCGCCGCGACATTGGAGCTTGGCTTCGCGCGTGGCCGGCAATGGCGCGGCCGCAATCAAGCGCCAGCGGTGGGCTAGCTGCGATCAAGGCCGAGCGGAAACTCGATTGCTGCAGGCCTCAAGGCGCCGACACTTAGAGTGACGGAGAGCGCAGGAACGGCACTTGCAGGAACAACGAACTTTTCTTCGATTGTCGCAGTCTCATTTGCAGCAGGTGGGTTGAGCGATTTGATGCCGCAGCCGTCGAGCGGCTCGGCCACCGGGTCGAGATCCCGGCTGAGATCATCCGATAAAACCACGTCGAGCGGCAGCCAGCGGCGACCAGTGCCGTCGCCCAAGCTGACTTCGCATTGTCCCCATCCTTCGCCAATGGTCTGCGTTGCAGTCGCTGAAAGCCGTACGATCACAAGTCGCATTTCGCCAGGAAGAACAACCTCCGTGTCTCTCCCGTCGCCGATCAGGCGTGCCTGCGCAATGCGCCACGTGGCGCCTGCATAGTCAGGTTCGGTCGGCCCCGGCTGCACATCGGTTTCAATGCGATGCCGGTATTCGTCGACATTGCGCCATGCATTGATACCGATCGCCGCGGCGACAAGCACCGGAAGGCTTGCAAGCGACAGCCATCGGATCTTTCTCTCGCGATCAGATGCCATCTGGGCCAATGTCCAGTCGGTCTTGCGGTGAACCAGGGAGGGGAGTGAGCGAGACAGAAATTTCATCCTGAAGTTGCGGGTCGTATTGTTCGGAAACGACCAAGGTCATCTTGCTCAGTTCGTCCTCGGGAATTTCGAAAACGAACAGTCCCGTCGTCGGCAGCCCCGGCTGGACGATTTTCGAAGCGAGAACGTCCGGCGCCCCTCCCGCCCGCTGCGATTGGCGATAACGCCGGCCTGAGGCTCCGATAAGCGTCGCTGCACGAACGGGCATGGTCTGCCGGAAATCTTCCAGCTTGGCTGAAACGACTACCCACATCCCCGAGGTGTCCAGCTCCACCGCCTTGCCGAACTGATCATAGGCAAGGACGCGCGCTTGCTTCACCGTGGCAACGTCGATGGCGAACGTCGCACTCGTCACCCTCTCGGATTGTGGTCCCGCCGTCTTGATTGGCCCGGTCAGCATTGCATAGGGCGGCGTCGTCGTTTGCAGCATGGCCAGCACAAGCGCCGTCATCCCCAGCGCAAAGATCCTCAGCAGGTGCCCCATCAATTCCCATCCCCAGAGGCAACCTCGGAAAGGGGAAACACGACTTCCGCCACGTCACCCGTCGGGAACCAGCCGGGCGCTGCATAGAGATTGTCACGCGGTTTGAATGCGGCGCCCTGGACATGAACTGTGAGCGTCTCAGGCAGTCGGAGATCCACCGGCACTTCCCAAACCGCGGCGACTGTTTCAGGCATTCGGGGCTGCAAATCCCACAATATGCTTCGGTCCCGCAAAAGGTAGAAATCAGGCTTTGGAAGATCGGGAATGTCGGAGAGGACGAGAAGGTCGCCGTAAAGATTTGAGCTTTCCGACGAGATATTTTCCAAAGACATCTCCACGACCAACGCCCGTTTGTCTGGCGACACCGCCAGGCCATTGGGTAGCTCAGACGTCACTTGAGCCTTCAAAACCGATAGGGTCCACCGACCCGCAGAGATCGGAGTGCCGACGTCCACCTGAGGCACTGCGGTGGCCACTTTCTGCTGAGATACCGAATATCCCAGGGAAAGCAACGCAGCCGATACCCCACCAACAGCCGCCAACAGCTTGGTGCGCCAGCTCTTGCGGGCCGTCTTTGTATCTTCTTCCGTCAAGCCGCTGATTTCCTTCAGGCGTGCAGATGCTTTGGCCGTGCGCAACATCCCCGAACGGCCAAGACATTGCAACACTGCGATTTTCCGTGCTGCACTGAATGACTGGGCGAGCTGACGCTCGTCGACACAATGGCCGATCTTATCATTCCATTCACCATCATCGCCCAAGATGAGATGCGCGATCGAGTACTGCGTACGCGCCCTTTCCCAACGTGAATGGATCCATGCTCAGAGCGTTGTTGCTTGTTTTAGTGCTATCGTCCCCAGCTATCGCTGCCGATTGGAAATTTGAAGGCGGCGCTACGCCCATCGCCTATTCCGACAATGGCGGGGCCCAGTTCCAGTTCGCCTGCCGCGGCGGTGATCTGGCCATGGCGTATTGGGTGCGTAAGCCCGGCGCGACGGTCGCCAAGTCACTTTCCCTCAGCCTTGCAATCAGCACGCGAGGCGGCGGGGTGTCAGCCGGGGGAGATACGAGTTTCGCCCAAGACTTTCCGATGATCCACTACGATGGCAGCTCGCTGATCATCCGCGGCCCGGTAGCGCGGCAATGGGCACGGACCGCGCAGCAGGCCGGCGAAACCATGGAACTTGCCTTCGTGAAATCCACCGCCAGCGGCGGGCCGGATTTTTTCGATCGTCATCGTTTTGGCGCGGTGGGTTCCTCAGCAGCAATCGGCAAAGTTCTCGCCGACTGCGGTTAGGCGCCCACAATTCGGCCTGGTCACGGCAGACGCACGCGGTGGTTCGGCTCGAACTCCGCCTTCCCGAATGTGGCCTTGAGATTGTTGTCCGTCCATTCGACAGGATATCCCAAGGCAAACGGTAGAGCTTCCGTCAGCTCGTCCCTCGCGTCAGGCGGCAAATCCACGTCGCCCGCGGCCAGATTTTCGTCGAGCTGCTCCGCCGTGCGCACCCCGATGATCGCCGCAGTCACCCGTCGATCGCCAAAGAGCCAACTCAGCGCCACCTGGCTCGGCGTATGTCCCTGCCGATCGGCAACCTCGACCACCTTGTCGATCAATCGCAGCGCATTATCGAACCAGTAGCGCGGCATGGTGACGGAGGCTTGAATGCCAATACGCGATTGCGCGTCCGGCGCCGACTGATTGCGATATTTTCCCGAAAGCATGCCTGCTGCGAGCGGGCTCCAGCAGATCATCCCGACGCCAGCATCTTCGGCGGCCGGCAAGATTTCGCGCTCAACATCGCGGCGGATAAGATTGTAGAGATGTTGGGCCGAGATCAGCCGCTCATGCCCCTTCGCATCAGCAAGCGCATTCGCCTTGGCGATCTGCCAGCCGTGGAAATTCGAGCAGCCGAGATAGCGCACCTTACCCGCCCGCACGAGATCGTCGGCGGCCCTCAGGCTTTCTTCGATCGGTGTGTAAGGGTCTGGCCCATGAAACTGATAGAGGTCGATATAGTCGAGCCCCAGGCGCTTCAGGCTTTTCTCGCAGGCCTCGATGATGTGTTTTCGCGAAAGCCCCCGCGCCGTCACCGCCTGATCCGTCGGAAACCAGCACTTGGTTGCGATGATGAGGTTGTCTCGATTAAGTTCGCTCAGCGCGGTGCCCAACATCCGCTCGGATTCGCCGCCGCTATAGCCGTCCGCCGTATCGATGAAATTGCCACCCGCTTCGACGAACCGCCGGACGATGCGGCTCGCCTCGTCCTGGTTGCAGCCCCATTGCGCATTGCCGAATGTCATGGTGCCAAGGCAGAGCCGCGACACCAAAAGCCCTGAGCGGCCGAGATAGCGATACTTCATCGAGAAATCCTCCTAGTCGAAGAACCCGGCATCTTCTTCTGCCAGGTACTTTTTCGCGCCTTCGGCATCGATATCGAGCCCAAGGCCCGGCGCTTCGAGCAGATCGACATGGCTATCGGTGACGATCTGTTTCGGTAGCCCGATGACAATGTCTTCCCACCACGGATCGGATGCGCTGGGATATTCGAAGGCGATGTAGTTGGCCGGCAGCGTCGCGCAGACATTGATCAGCGCCCCGAGCCCCAAAAGGCCATTGGCGGTGCCATGCGGCGCCATCATGATCGAGTGCATGTAGGCGTGTTCCGCCACCCATTTGAGCTCGGCGATCCCGCCGATATCGGCCGGGTCTGGCCCGACGACCCGCACCGATTGCGTCTCGATCAGCTCCTTGAAATTGTGCCGGAGGTAAATCTGCTCCCCGGTATGGATCGGTGTGGAGGTCGAAACGGTCAGCTCGCGATAGGCCTGATGGTTGATCCAAGGCACATAGTCCCCTGTCAGCATATCTTCGAGCCACATCAGATCATATTTCTCGACAGCCCGCGCAAAGCGGATGGCGTCATTGAGGAACCAGCCCGGCCCACAGTCGAGCGCCAGGCTCACCTTGTCGCCCAGCACTTCCTTCATCGCGGCAACACAGTCGAGCATATGGTTGAACCCGCGCTCGGAAATCTGCCCCTGGTCCATGGCGCCATGATAGCCGGCCTTGTTCTGGCGCACGCCATAGTGGAAGTCGTCGACCGTATCCTTCATGTTCGAGTGGAAGGAGATGCCCTGTTTCACCATGAAGAACTTTTCGGGCCGCTCCATCATCCACTTCACATCAGCCGCATAATCCTCCGGTCGGTCGCCGGTGCGCTTCTGGCGGATCGAGCCATTGTAAACCCGCACCTTGTCCCGAACCTTGCCGCCGAGGAGCTTATAGACCGGCACATTGGCCGCCTTGCCCGCAATGTCCCACAGCGCATGCTCGATGGCGCTCACCGCCGCGCCATAGGGCTTGAACGACCCGCGCTGCCGGATTTTGAGCATGCATCGCTCGACATCGGTCGGGTCTTCCCCGATCAGTGCGTCGCGGAAATGCAGCACCCAGGGTTTGAGATAGGTCTTAGTGAACTCCACCTCGCCCAAGCCATACAATCCCTCATCGGTAACAATGCGAACAATCGGATGCCGCCCAATAACGGCACAGCGCAGATCAGTGATTTTCATGCCTTTTGCCTTTCTTCACCTCTCCCTCTGGGGGAGAGGTCGACCGCAGGTCGGGTGAGGGGGCCTTCCAGAGACGTCAGCTCCAGGTCCGATCCCAAGAATATTCCTGATCCCAATGATCCGTCGGCTGCCAGATGCCCTTCACACCCGGCTGCAGGTGCTGGCTGATGACCTCATCCACCACATCGTCGATCCCGAGCCCGGGCTTGTCCGGCACTTCGATAAACCCGTTCTTGACCAACGGCTTGGGCAGGCCCGTGGCGATATCGTCCCACCAGTCGACTTCGACCGAGTGATATTCGAGCGCCATGAAATTCTCGGTCGCCACCGCCACGTGCGCGGCGGCCATTGCCGCGATCGGGCTCTCGGCCATGTGGATGGCCATGGCCACTCCATGATCCTGCGCCATATCTCCAAGCTTCTTGGTTTCGAGGATGCCTCCCGAAGTAAGAAGATCGGGATGGATCACTGAAATCCCGGCCTTGAGGAGCGGCTCGAACCCTTCTTTGAGGTAGATGTCCTCGCCCGTGCAGATCGGCACGGTGGTCGCTTCCTGAAGCTGCCGATATTGCTCGGTATATTGCCAGGGGATGACATCCTCGAGCCAGGCCGGGACGTATTTCTCGATCCGCCGGGCCAGCCGAATGCCGTTCTGCAGCGAGATATGACCCACATGATCGATGGCGAGCGGCACTTCGTAGCCGATCACCTCGCGCACCTCGTGGATATATTGCTCCAAGAGATCGATGCCCTTGTCGGTAAAATGGAGTCCGCTGAATGGGTGCCGCACATTATGCGTGTCATAGACCGCATTGCGCGCTCGGCGGTCATCCATCGACGTCACTGGCCCGCGATCGGGATGCACGCGATAGGCTTCGAGCGAACCCGCCGGCGACACCACGGCCCCCGGAATATCGGCGATCTGCATCAGCCCCAGGTCCATCTTGAGGAAGGTGAACCCCATATCCATGCGCGCCTTGAGCCGCTTGCCCGTCTCGGTGCCGCTTGGCTTGTCGGCGTCGGTATCGCAGTAGCAGCGGACCTTGTCGCGAAACTTGCCGCCCAGCATCTGATAGATCGGCACGCCATAGGCCTTGCCCGCAAGATCCCAGAGCGCAATCTCGATCGCTGACACCCCGCCGCCCTGCCGGCCATGGCCACCAAACTGCTTGATACGGCGGAAGAGCCGATCGATGTCGCAAGGATTTTCCCCCAGCAGCCGGCTTTTGAGCATCAGCGCATAGGTCGCGCTCGCGCCGTCGCGGATTTCGCCGAGGCCGACAATGCCCTGGTTGGTGTAGATCTTGAGCAAAGCTGAGGTGAAGGGCGCGCCGACGATCTCTGCGACCCGCAGGTCGGTAATGCGCAAGTCGCTTGGCGCGGAAGATCGGCGCACATAGGTTTCGATATGCTCGCCGGCGGTCAAATCCCTGGTCATGAAACTCCCTCCCTTGTTATGCTTTCACCGCGCCAGCGGTGCGGATGCTCTATCCGGCGCTCCTCCGCGCCAGATTGCGCTTGGCAACGCCCATCTGTTCGATGATGTGACGTCCCGATCCTTCGACATGCCGCGCAACCACAGCCGCAGCGCCGTCGGCATCCTGTGCCTTGATGCGGGCAATGAGCTCACGATGTTCGCTCAGCACGGCAACGCGACGGCTCAGCGAAGTCGGAAAACGGCGGCTAATAGCGCGGAGGATCTCGCGATGCTTCCACCAGAGTTCAGCGGCGTGCCTGTTGTAGTGGCGGTCGTAAATGAGCTGATGGAATTTCGTATCCAGCTTGCCATGCTGCCGCGGATCGGAAAAATTGAGCGCCTCGATTTCGGCTTGGGCGGCTTCGAGTTCTGCAATGTCGGCGTCGCTGACGATCGAGACAAACCAGCGTGTCAGCGCCGGCTCAATGAGCATTTCGATCTCGATGATGTCGCGCACGAAGTCTTCGTCGATGGCGACCACGCGCGCACCGCGATTGGCTTCCATCACTACAAACCCTTCGCCGCGCAGCTGTTGCAGCGCCTCGCGCACCGGGTTGGTCGACGTGTTATAGGTGGCGGCCAGGTCGGCAACCTTGAGGCGAGCACTGGGCTCGAGCCGTCCCGAAATGATATCCTCGCGGATCAATTCGTAGACAGTGCCCGGCTGGTCATTCGCCGTTTCAGGCAAAGAAGGGGTGGCGCTGCTCTCAGTCATAGCGCCTGTCTTATGCGCCTTTCACCGGTAAGCCAAGCTGCTTCGCACGCATAAATCACAAAATAATGTACGATTTTCGCGCGCTTGACACACAACTTCCCGTCTGTAACGTTCTTGTTTGGGAGACATGGGCAAAAGCCCGGCCCCGGAGCAGGCGCCACCTGATCGTCTGCAGAGGAGGCGCAGCGCAAGCTGCGTGGAGAGCCAGGTCAGACCGATGGGGTCGAGCGGCTTTCCGCTTGAGGAGGACTATCGATGACGAATATGCAGGGCCGCGCTCAGCGGCCGGGCTCGCTGACTCGTCGGCAGGCCGTTGCCTATGCCGTTGCAGCTCTGACGACTACGTCGCTGATGTCGACGACCGCATTTGCTCAGACCGTCGATCTCAGCCAGTGGTCGCCAGACTACGTCAAGTCGATCGCCGGCACGAAGCAGTTCGACGCCGCCAAGGATTGCGGCGCTGTCGTTCCCAACGATTATGCTGGCAAGGTCAGCTACTGGTACACCGGGCCATTCGAGGCAGATCCGCAGATCGCGCACGATCAGGACAAGGCATTCTGGGAAGCCTTCAAGGCAGCATATCCCAATATCCAGACCGATGTGCAGTCGATTACCTATAACGAATTGCTCGACAAGTTCCGCACGGCTCTACTTGGCAATGCCGCTCCGATGGTCATTCGCCTCCAGATCCTCGGTGGCGTCGAGTTTGCCGCCAAAGGCTATCTGCAGCCGCTCGCGCCGGAGGATGTCGGATACACGGCCGCCGATTTCTGGCCCGGTGCTCTCAAGTCTGTCACTTACGAGGGCACGACCTACGGCTTGCCTACCAATAACGAGACCATGGCGCTGATCTGGAACGCCAAGATTTTCGAGGACGCCGGGCTCGATCCAGAAAATCCCCCAGCGACCTGGGATGACGTGGTGGCCTATTCCAAGACCATCCACGACAAGCTTGGGATTGCCGGCTATGGCCTCGTAGCCAAGCAGAATGCAGGCAATACGCCGTTCCGCTTCATGCCCCAGCTCTGGGCCTATGGTGGCGGCGCGCTCGACGAAACCTCGGCTGACCCGACCTATACCACGGTCGAGATCAACAATGACGGGTCCAAGGCCGCACTCGAGGCTGCCTACCAGATGTATGTCGTCGATAAATCCGTCCCGGTTTCGGCCCTGACCAATACTCAGGCGGAAAATCAGGCCCCGTTCATCGCTGGGCAACTCGGCATGATGATCGCCCACCCTGCCGAATATGCCAAGATGGTCGACCTTGCTTCCAAGGCCACCGGCGCAGACAAGGCTGTTGCCGACGATGTTGTCGCCAATATGCGCTATGGCCTGCTGCCGACGGGCCCCGATGGCAAGCGCGCCGTCGTGTTCGGCGGCTCCAACATCCATGTGGTCAAGCCCGAATTCGTCGAAGGCGGACAGTCGGACGAGCAGGCGGTCAAGGCGCTGATCTGCTTCTGGAATAGCCCGGAATGGTCCACCAAGCTTGCTTGGGTCGGCTCCAATCCCGGCAATATCAATGGCTTCCTCACCGATGCCATGAAGGAACGTCTCGATACCATCAAGTTCCTGGATGTCACCACCTCCATGCTGCCCAACGGCATTCCGTTCCCGGTGATCCCGGAAGCGCCGGAGATCATGAACATCATCGTTCCGGACATGCTGCAGAATGCTCTGACGGAAAACATGACGGTGGACGAGGCAACCGATGATGCGGCCACCAAGATCGAAGCGATCATTGGCGGCGGCGGCGGCCTCTGACCTCTACCAACTCCAAGGATCGGCAGCTCGTGCTGCCGGTCCGCGATGCCGGTATAAAGGGGTTATGTGGTGAGCAGCGTTCAGAAGCAGGCCATCTTTCGCGACGTGCCTAGGGTTGTGCCCAAGCGACCCAATCTAGGTCAAAAAATCTGGAAGAGCCGCGCCGATTATCTCTACGTCGCGCCTGCCATTGTGGCCATGATCGTGGTGATCGCCTATCCGATCTACTACACTATCGAACTGAGCTTCTTTAACACACCAGCCAGCCTGTCGCTGGCCGATAAGCAGTTCAACGGCATAGACAATTACGTCACAATTCTGACCAGTCCTGTCTTCTGGAAAGTGACCTGGCAGACGATTGTCTGGACTGTGCTCTCGACCCTTTTCGCCTTCCTGCTCGGTCTGGGTGCCGCGCTCGCACTGCATCGCGAGTTTGTCGGGCGCGCGCTCTTGCGTGGCTTGCTGCTTATCCCTTGGGTGATCAGTGCGGTGGCCGCCTCCTATGTCTGGAAATGGCTCTACCATTCCGATTTCGGGGCGATCGGCGCGGCGCTGGTGCAGCTTGGGATCACCGACAGGCCCATCAACTTCATCGATAATTCGACGAGCGCTCTGTATTCGCTGATCGTGGTCAATGTCTGGAAGGAGTTTTCCTTTGCCATGATCATGCTGATGGCTGGCCTCCAGACAGTGCCGGACTCGCTGTTGCGGGCCGCCCAGGTCGATGGCGCGAATCCTTGGCAACGTTTCTGGCACGTCACCTTCCCGCATCTGTCGGGCGTGTCGACGGTCACGATCCTGCTGCTCGTCGTGCAGAACTTCAACTCGTTCATCATCCCCTTCATTATGACCGGGGGTGGGCCAGTTGGCTCGACGCAGATCTGGATTACCCACATTTACGAACTCGCCTTCCTGCGCCAGCGCTGGGGTGTCGGCGCCGCTTACGCCGTCCTGCTCTTCATCATCATGATGACGCTGGGCTACTTCTATGTCCGCGCACTGACCCGCGGCGATGAATCGAGGGCCGGCGCATGACCTCCGAGATCACAACCGCCGCTGAACCAATCCGGGTGGCGCGACGACGCAGCATCGACGGCTGGCGCTGGGCCGGCCGCATCTTCCTGACGCTGCTGGTCGGCTTCACCATCATGCCGATGTTCTGGATGGTGATCACCTCGCTCAAGACCGGCTTTGCCGCCATGCAATATCCGCCGCAATGGTGGCCGGCGGCGCCGACACTCGACAACTACTGGCGGCTGCTCGATCCCAATGGCAGCGTAGGCCGCGATTTCCTGCGCTATTTCTGGAACAGCATGTTCGTGTCCGTAGCGACGACCGTGATTGCCGTTGTCGTCGCGGTCCCGGCGGCCTACGCGTTCTCGCGCTTTCGGTTTCCGGGCAGGAACTTCCTGTTCTTCGCTATTCTCTTGCGCAACATGTTTCCGGCGGTCGTGTTCCTTGTGCCTCTCTTTATCCTGATGCGGGTTCTGGGCCTCGTGAACACACATGGCTCCCTGATCCTGACCTACCTAACCTTTGGTCTGCCGCTCGCCATTTGGCTGCTCAAGGGCTTTTACGACAATATCCCGATCCAGCTCGAACAGGCTGCGCGCATCGATGGCGCGACCCGGTTCCAGGCCTTCTTCCATATCGTCATGCCGCTCTCGACCCCGGGGATCATCGCGACCTCGATCTATTCCTTTATCGGCGCCTGGAACGAATACATCTACGCCTACACGTTCCTCACGCGGCACGATCAGATGACGCTTCCGGTCGGCATCCAACGCTTCTTCTCGGAGAACGCGACCGATTGGCCGGGCCTGATGGCCGCCACCTTCCTGATGAGCGTGCCGGTCGTGGTGCTGTTCCTCGTGCTGCAAAAATACTTCGTGCGTGCCCTCACCGAAGGCGCCGTCAAACACTAACGGGGGTACACATGGCCCAAGTGGTTCTCAAGGATCTCGTCAAGACCTACGGCTCCATCTATGCCGCCAAGGACGTGTCGCTGACGGTCAATGACGGCGAATTCGTCGCTCTCGTCGGCCCCTCCGGCTGCGGTAAGACGACGACGCTCAATCTCGTTGCCGGGCTCATTCCGATCACGTCGGGCGACATCGTCATCGGCGATCGCGTCGTCAACGATCTCGATCCCAAGGATCGGGACATCGCCATGGTTTTCCAAAACTACGCGCTCTATCCGCAAAAGACGGTGTTCCAGAACCTCGCGTTCCCGTTGATGATGCGGAAGCTCCCGAAGGATGAGATCGACCGGAAGGTGCGCGAAGCCGCCAGGGTGCTCGACATTACCCATCTTCTCGAGCGCAAGCCGCGGGAACTTTCGGGCGGTCAGCAACAGCGCGTCGCCCTCGGCCGTGCGCTGGTCCGCGATCCTGCCGTCTTTCTCATGGACGAACCACTCTCCAATCTCGACGCCAAACTGCGCGTGCAGATGCGTTCAGAGATCAAGCGTTTCCATCAGGATCTCAAAGCCACCATCATCTATGTCACGCACGACCAGCTCGAAGCGGTCACCATGGCCGACAAGATGGCAGTGATGAATGGCGGTCTTCTCCAGCAATACGACACGCCGGCCGACGTCTTCGCCAATCCGGTCAACATGTTCGTCGCCAGCTTCGTCGGCAGCCCCGCCATGAGCCTCGTGCCGCTCGAACTCTCGACCGCCAATGGCCAGAGCGTCCTTACCAGCCCCGAAGGCTGGAGCCTGCCGCTCTCTGAACAAAACGCTCGAAAAGTTGCCGGCGCCACGTCCAGCAAAGTCGTCCTCGGCGCCCGCCACTCGACCATCAAACTACACAAGTCTCAGATGCCCGGCACCGTCCCGGCGCGCGTCTATACGGTCGAGCCCACCGGCGACATTACCTTCGTGCAAGCCTTCCTCTCCGGCGCCATCGTCAATATCAGCTTTCCACCTTCGGTCGTCGTTGCGCCCGATGAACAGGTCTGGCTCGAATTCGACCAGGACCGCATTCACCTCTTCGATGGCCAGACCGAAATGGCCCTGCGCGCCGACTAACCAGAAATCATTATGTCCTTAAAACTCAAGATTACCGCCATTACGCCCTATCCCGTATGGGTCGGCATACGAAATCAGTTCCTTCTCAAGATCGAAACCGATCAGGGGATTGTCGGATGGGGCGAAAGCGGCCTTTCGGGCCGCGAGAAGGCGGTGGCCGGCGCCATCGAGCATTATGCCAAATTCCTCATCGGCCAGGATGCCATGCAGATCGGCCGCATCTGGCAGGAAATGTATCGCAGCCAGTATTTCGAGGGCGGCCGCGTACTCCAGGCCGCCATCTCGGCCATCGATATCGCCCTCCACGACATCAAGGGCAAGGCGCTCGGCGTGCCGGTCTATGAACTCCTTGGCGGCAAGCAGCGCAATGTCGTGCCCGCTTTTGCCTCAACCGGCGATGCGGCGGGGGAGGGGGCCGTCGAACGCGCCCATGAACTGCGCGCAATGGGTTTTGATGCCATCCGCTTCTTCCCAATCGGGCAGGACAGTCGAGACGTCTTCGAGCCGCGCCAATCCATCGCCGCAACCGCCCGCATTCTCAATCGAGCACGTGAAGAACTCGGCAGCGAGGTCGTCCTCGGTATCGATTACCACCATCGCCTTTCGGTCGCCGAGGCTGCCAGCTTCTGCAACAAGCTCGACAAGGGCGTCCTCGATTTCCTCGAAGAGCCGATCCGCGACGAGGCGCCCGAAGCCTATGAAACCCTCCGCACCATGACCGACATTCCCTTCGCCATCGGCGAGGAATTCTCTAGCAAGTGGCAATTCATTCCCTATATCGAGCGCGGCATCCATCAGTTCAATCGCCTCGACGTCTGCAATGTCGGCGGCCTCACCGAAGCGATGAAAGTCGCCGGTTGGAGCGAGGCGCACTACGTCGACCTCATGCCCCACAACCCGCTCGGCCCGATCTGCACCGCCGCCACGGTTCACTTCGCGGCCGCCGTCCCCAATTTCGCCTGGCTCGAAACGCGCGCTCCTGAAACTGCGCTCGGCTTTGACAATTCCGAGTTCTTCCCGGTCCAGCTCAAACTCGAGGGCGCGGTCTATCCTGTCAGCGATGCGCCGGGCCTGGGCGTTGAAGTCAACGAGGCGCTGCTCGCCAAGCAAAGTTTCAAGTTCTGGGAAGCGCCCCATCTCAAACGCACCGACGGTTCGGTGACCAACTGGTAGGCCAAGGGCCCCGAGGAGAAACCATGATCGAGACACACGACATCACGCGTCCGTCCAAGCACCTCATCGAGGGCCTCAAAAATCTCGGCGCCGCCACCATTGCCGGCACCCTCGGCCACATGGGGTTCAAGAACCCGCACATGACCGGCATCCTGCCCCAGACCAAGGGCAAGTCGATCTGCGGCCCGGCGCTTACCCTCCAGTGCCTCCCACAGCGTCCAGACCTCTTCAGCGAAGGCGAATACGCCAATCCCGAAATCCAGCTCCACCGGCATGTGCTCTATCATGTTCAGGATGGCGACGTGGTCGTGGTCGATGCGCGCGGCGACATGCGCTCGGGCATTTTCGGGGACATGATGTCCACCTATTTCAAGGGTCGCGGCGGCGCCGGCATGATCATTGATGGGGTGATGCGCGATCGCCCCAATGTCGAAAAGCTCGATCTCTCGCTTTGGCTCAAGGGGTGGTCGCCGAACTATCACGTCCAGACCGACATCTTCCCCAATGCCGTCAACGTCACCATTGCCTGCGGTGGCGTCACGGTCGTCCCGGGCGATATCATCGTTGCCGATGACGATGGCGCCGTCGTTGTGCCGGTCTCGATGGCTGAGCATGTCATCGAAGACGGCAAGAAGCACGCTGAATGGGAAGAATTTTCGCGCATGAAGCTGATGCAGGGCGAACCGCTACAGCGGTACTATCCATTGCATCCCGACGCCGAGGACGAATACCAAGCTTGGCGGAAACTCAATCCGATCAACCCGGCTTGACCACCTGAAGCCCTTGGAAAAAGGCGTGAAACCCCTTCAAAATCTCGGGGTTTCACCGCCAGCATCTGCGCCAGCTCAGATCGGGTGGCGCAAAAATCTGCACTTTGCTCACACAACCCTCCAAATTGAGGGTTGCACCCAAACCCCGGTTTCTCTATGTCTCCGCGCAGTCGGGGCGTAGCGCAGCTTGGTAGCGCATTTGTCTGGGGGACAAAGGGTCGCAGGTTCAAATCCTGTCGCTCCGACCATTTCACCAAAATCCGCGCGTGATGCGACGCTGATCTTCAGATCAGCATTCGCTCGCGGCTTGCTGTCGTACGCCGCTCATTGTTGATGGCGCTCGATAGGCCCCAGGTGAGCCCGATCAGCAAGAAGAAATGCCGCCAGTGATCGGAATCGATGATCGCTGATTCCGCGACCACCATGGTGAATGTCGCAAAGACCGGAATGGCCATCAGCCGATAGGGTGAGGGGCGCATGATCGTCCCAAAGCCCTTCCAGAGGGTCAGCAGGATCATCAGGTAGTAAAAGAGCCCGCCGCCCCAGCCATAGACGTGCAGCACCGTTACATAAACATTGTGCGGTTCTTCTCGGACACGCAGGTGGCGGAACTCTGCCGGCCCAATACCCCATGGATGATCGAGCGCCAGCTCGAACGCATATCCCTGTCGGCCAAAGCGCCCGGTCTCCCCCTCGTCATAGTGCTGGGCCGAGGCGCGCATCTCGAAGAATTTGCTTACGGCCGGCACCGAGAGCAAACCGCCCAGCGCCACGACGAGAAGGCCCGCGCCGATCAGGCTCATCAGCAAAATGCGCACCTTGTCTCGCGCATTGGCTTCGAACAGAAAGACCAGCACCAGCGTGATCAGCGACGAGGCCGCAAAATGCCCCCAGCCGCCACGCGAGAAGCTGACGAAGACCCCCAGAAACAGAATGAAATAGGCCGCGCAGGCGAGGATCACCTGCCAGCCGCGCCCGAGGAGAATGCGCTGCAGCG
The DNA here is from genome assembly GCF_001421945.1 of Devosia sp. Leaf64. Lineage (NCBI taxonomy): Bacteria > Pseudomonadati > Pseudomonadota > Alphaproteobacteria > Hyphomicrobiales > Devosiaceae > Devosia > Devosia sp. Leaf64. The sequence continues at coordinate 506,601 of NZ_LMLO01000021.1, forward strand.
CAAACATCGCCGGCAGGACGAGAAACGGCGCGAAAACGTTGGGATCCTTGAACGTCGCCTTGGCGCGATCATAGATCAGGAAAAAGCTGCCGCCCGGCATAACCCGGAGATAGGCGAGAGTGCCGACCAGCGCGAGGATCACGGCAATCCAGGTATAGGCGCGCATGATCACGCGCATGCGCCGCTCGGTCGCTTCGGCGAGATAATTTGCGAGGAAATAGCTCGTGATCATCAGGAAGATGGTCACGGCCGTGAAGATGATCGCTTCCGATATCGGCGTTATCCGAACCTGGATGGCCGCGATCAGGGCGAAGGGTATGAAGCCCAGAATGATGGCGAGGAGCCCGAACGTTGATCGGTAGAGCCCAAGCCCGGCCATGACCGCCACGGGCAATACCAGCAGGAACATCACCTCGTAGGGCGATGGCTCGATGATGACGATGCCGCCGGCAAAGATCCAAAGGGCGACGACAACATCGAGCAGTTTCTCGGCGCGCTGCCGCACATAATCCCGGCCCGAGACACTAGGCCTCACAAGGCCTGGGTCAAATGTGCCAGAGACACTCAATACGCATTCTCGTTCTTGGCGATGAGCGAAACCGGCGTCATCAAGACGATGTAGAGATCGAGCAAGAGGCTCCAGTTCTCGATATAATAGAGATCATGGTTCACGCGCTGCATGATCTTGTCGATCGTGTCGGTTTCCCCGCGCCAGCCGTGGATCTGCGCCCAGCCGGTCATCCCGGGCTTGACGCGATGCCGCGCGAAATAACCCTCGACGGCCTCATAATAGAGCTGGTTATCGGCCTTGGCCTGAAGCGCATGGGGGCGGGGGCCCACTACCGAAAGCTCACCCTTCAACACGTTGAAAAGCTGCGGCAATTCATCGATCGAGGTCTTGCGGATGAACTTGCCAACGCGTGTCACGCGCGGATCGTTCTTGGTCACGAGCTTGGCGGCACCGGCATCGAGCATGTCGGTCCGCATCGAGCGGAATTTGTAGATGCGGATCAGCTGGTTGTTAAAGCCGTGCCGGTTCTGCACAAAGAAGACCGGCCCCTTGCTCTCGAGCTTGATGGCGATGGCGGCGACGATCATTACCGGCGAGAGCAACAGCAGCGCCGTGATTGCGACGATTTTGTCGAACACCCACTTGAAAACGAGATTCCAGTCCGAGATCGGCCGATCGGCCATGTCGAGCACGGGCACGCCACCGACATAGGAATAGGCCCGGTCAGTGAACTTGAGCTTGCTCATGTGAGCCGAGAGACGGATGTCCACCGGCAGCACCCAAAGCTGGGTCAGCATATCAAGCACGCGCTTTTCCGCCGAAAGCGGCATCGACACGATCACGAGATCGACCGGGGTCAGTCGCGCAAAATCGATCAGCGTCGACACCCGGCCAAGCTTGCTCAGCCCCGCCACCGATTCCGGCGACCGCGAGTCATAGCGATCGTCAAACAGCCCCAGCAGCTCAATGTCTTTGTCCGCGCCGTTCTGAATCTGCTCGATGAGAATTTCCGCATCACGTCCACCGCCGACGATTACGGCCCGGCGCTTCAACCGTCCGAGATCTGTCCAGCGCAGGACGAGAAAACGCAGCATGAGCCGATAGGCGATGAGCACCACTGCGCCCGATATGAACCAGGTCAGCAGCCAGACGCGGGAGAGCATGTCCCCCGCCTTGAAAAAGAAGATGGCAGCGGTCATCACCGCCATCACGCAAAGCCACACCGCCAATACCTGGCCGAACTGCCCGACCACGCGGCGATAGGTGGTGATGCGATGCGCGCGGATCAGGTTGAGCCCGATATTGGTCGCGAGGCACGTGCCGACGACAACGGAGAGGTAAAAGCCCTCCTGTCCCGATGGCACATAGACCGCGTGAATGCCGTAGCCGAGAATAATCAGCAGCAGCGCTTCGGCGACCTGCGCCACGCCGACGATAACGGTGCCGGAATAGGTGCGTTCGACAGGGCGCGCCGCGATTTCGACGGCAGCGGCCGACAGCGTCGCGCCATCCCCCTCGGGCTTGCGCGCGGCATGGTCCGCGATGGCCTGCTTTGGATCGACACGAAACATGATGCTACCGGTACTCACCTACTCCCGGCTGCATCATGGGGCCAAGGGGTTTATACTCGATGAAACGAAAGCTCAGGCTTTGTAGAGGATATCGCGATAGAGCGCCTCGATGCGCGTCGCCATGGTGTCGAGCGAAAATTCGGTCTCGACGCGCCGCCGCCGGGTGGCAAGCTCAGCCATTGCAGCCCCCGGCTCATCGAGCATCCGCTGCATCGACACGGCCAGAGCGTCTGCATTCCCCGGCTCACCCAATGTCTCTGTAGTGCCGGCAAAGATTTCCGGGATGCCGCCAACCCGCGTCGTCACCACCGGAAGTCCAGCAGCCGTCGCCTCCAGCACCACATAGGGCAAGGACTCCGCCAGGGAGGGGATTACGGCATAATTGCCCATGGCAAAGACACTGCGCGCAGGTTGCGATCCGACCAGTCGAACCTGATCCTTCAACGAGAGTGCTGCAATACACGCTTCAAGCTCATCGCGCTGTGGCCCATCACCGGCCATCACCAGCGTCACCGGCCTTCCGTCTGTCCGCTTCAACTGCTTTAGCGCATCGACAAGCGGGAAAATGCCCTTGAGTTCGCGCAACTCGCCAACAAACACAAAATCAGCCGGATCGCCAACCTTCGCAACGGGCTCGAATTCAGCGCGATCGAGCCCATTATAGATGATCTCGGTCCGGCAACTGGGCGGCGCGATCAACCGGCTATAGGTGTCGCGCGCAAATTGGCTTTCGAAGACGATGGCGCCAGTCTGGTTCAGCAGCTTTCGCTCCAGCCAGTGAAACACCTGCCCGCTCCGCGAGCGCGCCGAAAAGTGCAGAACCCCGCCATGCGGCGTATAGACCGCCGCTGGCAGCTTGCGTCCCAAATGCGCCAGCCGTGCATAAAGCCCGCCCTTGGCGCCGTGCCCGTGGAGAATATCGGCAGAAACTCGCTGAGCGATCCGCCGCACTGCAAAAGGCGCCGTCAAATCGCCTTTGCCCAGCACGCGTGGCATAGGCATCGCATGAATGCCAAGCGTCGCATGGTCGCGCAGCGCTTCGAGACGCGCCGTCGTCTGCGCATCGCTTGCGAGCGCATCGACGATCAGCCCGACGCTATGCCCGCGCGCATTGAGCATGCGGGTGAGGTCGGCCACATGGCGAAAAAGTCCGCCGACAGGCGCGCGCATCACCTGCAATATGCGCAGCGGCCTCGTCATCGAGTTAGAACCAGCGTTCGGAAACGACGACAGTGTCACCGGGATAGATCGGGAAGTCGAGATCGACGTCACCGCGCACCATTTCATTGCCCTGGCGGCGATAGACGGTGACATTATTGCGGTTTGCCGTTTCGCCATAGCCTCCGGCCGTGCTGATCGCAGCGCGCACCGTCATGTTCGGCACATAGGCGAACTGGCCCGATGTCCGCACAGCGCCCTGGATGAAGAAGGGGCGATATTGCGCCACTTCCACCGCTACATTGGGATTGCGCAGATAGCCATTGGCCAGCGCCCCGGCGAGCCGGTTGGCGGCGACTGAAGTGGTCTGTCCACGCACCTGCACCTGTCCCACAAGCGGGAAGGATATCGTGCCGTTGTCGCCGACGCGGTAGCTGTTGCTCAGCTCCTGATCGCCGTAGACGGTCACCCGTACGAGATCGCCCGTGTCGAGCGTATAGGGCCCGGAGGGCTCTACGAAATAGCTGGCCGGCCGCGTCGTAGCGCACGCAGCAAGGGGGAGCATCAATGTGACGGCGAGTATGGGAAGCCAGCGCATGGTGAATCCGCGCGTTTGAATTGACCCTCAGTCTTCCCGTTTATGGTTAAGATTTCCCTTATGTCCTTGCGGGGCAATTCGAATGTGATCCTGCGATTAACTGAATTTTGATAGCGAACACCGATAGTGCGGCGGATGATGAGGATTTGCCGTGAGCGAATACGCCCCGACGATGCGCGATGCGCGAATTGATGTAGCTGCTGTCTTTTCCGCCGTCGGCCGGCGACTGCCGCGCATCATCATCATAACTTTGCTGGTCTTGGCAGCGGCCTTTCTTGTCTTGATGATGATGCCGCGGCTCTATGAATCCTCGGCATCTATTCTCGTCGAACCGCGCTCCAATGTTTATGCGCGCGCCGCCAACGAACAGGCGCCGTCGAGCACGGCCGGCGATGCCAGCGTCGTCTCGAGCCAGATCGAACTCATCAAATCGCGCGATACCCTGCTTGGCGTCATCGACAAACTCGATTTGCGCTCCAAACCAGAATTCAACGGCAGTCAGTCAGGCTTCTCGCCGCTTGGCGTCATCATGCAGCTTATCGGCCGCAGCTCGACACCAGTCAGCGTCGACGAGCGCGTCATGACCACGCTTTATGATCGTATGACGGTCATTCAGGAGCGCGATTCCCGCATCATCTCCATTCTCGTGCGCTCGACCGATCCGCAACTGGCCGCCGACATTGCCAATGCCGTCGCTGCCGCTCACGTCGCCCGCCGTGCCCAGCTTTCGCTGGCTGATACCGCCGAGGCCTCGGAATGGCTCAATCAGGAAATCGACCGTCTGCGCATTGCCGTGCGCGACGCTGAATCCAAGGTCGCCCAGTACCGCGTCGACAATGACCTCTTCGTCGGTACCAACAACACCACCCTACTCGATCAGCAACTCTCGACGCTGACCACCCAGATCACCTCTGCCCAGGAGCGCAAGAACACGGCGCAATCGCGCGCCGCTGTTATCCGTGGCCTGCTCGAGCGTGGCCAGCCGATCGAGAGCATTGCTGACGCGAGAAATTCGACCGTCATCCAGCAGCTGAGCCAGGAAAAAGCGCGGCTCCAGGGCCAGCTCGCCCAGCTTTCAGCAACGCTGCTTTCCAACCACCCCACGGTACGCGCGCTCAATGCGCAGATCGCCGAGCTCGATACCCGCATCAACCAGGAGGGCTACCGCGTCGCTGCGGCGCTCGAAGCCGAAGCCCAGGTCGAGGCCGATCTCGAAGCGTCCATGCAGTCCGATCTTGCCCGGTTCAAGCAGACTGCGTCGACCGCAACCCAGGACACTGTCGCGCTCGATAGCCTGCAGCGCGAAGCCAAGGCCCAGCGCGATCTGCTCGAGTCCTACCTGCTGCGCTATAATGAAGCCTCATCGCGCGTCGACTCCAATTCGACGCTGCCCGACGTCCGCGTCGTGACGGAGGCGGTGCCTTCGGTCATCCCCGCCTTTCCCAAGACCGCGCTCATTCTCGCCGGCATTGGTATTGTCACCTTCTCAGTCCAGTTTGGCGCCGTGGTTTTTGGCGAGCTGATGTCGGGCCGCGCGCTGCGCCCGATCGAGCCCTATTACGCCGCTGCCCAGCAGCCGGTCCCTGTCGTGACGCAACCTATCCGCGCCGCAGCTCCGCCTGAGCCTGTCGAGGAACCGGTCCAAACCGGGGTCGCCTATGACGAGGCCGCGGCGGAAAATGACCATGAAGCTGCGTCGGTCGCCGAGCCCGAGCCGGTCGACCAAACCGCTGTCGCCTCCGCCAATGCCCGCAATCTTCTCCGTGATCTCGCCGAACGCCGCGCCGAGCGCGAAGCGGCCCGTGCAGCCGTCGCGACATCGTCCGAAGAAGAAGCTGCTGAAGTCGCGACCATGCGCCCCAAGACCCAACAGGTCACGGGCATCGTCCGCTATTCCGATCTTGCGGCCGACCTCGTCCTCGGCAAGACCCATCTGCTCCTGCTCGCCGATCACGGCAGCGCCGAGCCCGGCCGTCGCATGGCTGACGCCCTCGTCGCCGACGCGCTTGGCAAGGGATTGAGCGTCGTCCTTATCGATGCCGGCAGCGGCTATGTCGGCGAGAACCCCGGCCTCTCCGATCTCAGCCTCAATCGCGCTGGCTTCGGCGATGTCGTGCAAAAATCTACCGACCAAAGCTATGCGGAAGTTGCCTGGGGGCAGGGCGAAACGATCGAGCGCAGCTCCACCAAGCCATCGACACTGGTCGAAGCCCTAGGCGATATCTACGAAGTCGTTCTCGTCCTCACGGGCAAGGTCGGCGGCCGCTCGACACTTCCCATCTTCGCCGATCTCGGCGGTCGAGTGGTCCTGGTCACAGCCGAGGACGAAGATATCGATTCAGCCGATAGCGTCCGCCGTCAGCTTATCGATGCTGGCCTGCCGCGGGTCGAGATTTCCGCCGTGGACGATGCCGTTGCAGCCTGATCCGCTGAGCGAGATCTAATGAAATACGCCGCCATCCGTGCCGCCTTCGAGCTGATCTGGCTCTCGCGCTTGCCATCGCTTTCGCGGGCGCTGTCGAAGTCCCGAGGCGTCATTTTTACGCTCCATCGCGTCCTGCCTGAATCGCCCCCGTCCTTCTCCCCGAATGCGATCCTCCAGATCGAGCCGGACTTTCTCGACTACACCATCGAGCGCCTTCGCGATCTGGGCATAGACATCGTTACGCTCGATGAAGCCATGGAGCGCCTCGCCGCGCCTCAAAAGCCGCGCCCCTTCGTCGTCCTCACCTTCGACGATGCCTATCGCGACAATCTCCAATATGCCCTGCCGATACTCAGCGGCCACGAAGCGCCATTCACGCTCTACGTGCCCACGGCCTTTGCCGATGGCGTTGGCGAAATCTGGTGGCAGGCGATCGAAGACATCATTGCGCGCCAGGAAGCCGTCGCCTTCACCGAAAATGGCGACGTCGAATATGTCGACACCTCGACCACGGCGAAGAAAAAGGACGCCTTCTCGCGCCTCTATTGGCATATGCGCAAAATGCCCGAGGCCGCCCGCCGCGCCCTCCTCGCGGAGTTCTGCAGAAACTACGGCTACGATCTCGAAAAACAGTGCCGCGATCTGATCATGACCTGGCAGGAGCTCCGGCTATTCGCCGGCGATCCGCTCTGCACCATAGGCGCCCACACGGTGCACCATTACGAATTGGCAAAACTCTCCGCCGATGACGCACGCCAGGAAATCTCCCAGTCCGTCGACGTCATCGAAGCCCAGTTCGGCCTACGCCCACAGCACTTTTCCTATCCTCTCGGCGGCCCACTCTCCTGTGGTTCGCGCGAGTTCGACATGGTCCGCGACCTCGGCTTCAAAACCGCCGTCACCACCCGCCCCGGTGGCCTCTACCCGCACCATGTGCAGACCCCCACAGCCCTGCCGCGCGTCTCCCTCAACGGCTATTTCCAATCACGTCGTTACGTCGACATCTTCGCCAGCGGCGGCCTCTTCACCGCCATCGGCAAGCTGACGGGCTGAATGTGAATGTCTTCACCTCTTCCTCTGGGGGAGAGGTCGGCGCGCAGCGCCGGGTGAGGGGGCCTTAAAGCCCCCGCTCATCCGGCCGCGCCATCCAGCGAATGATCCACATCGCCGGAAACACCCAGCCCATCCCCGCGACGATGAAATAGACGATCAACACCAGCCCCGGCAGCCCCTCGGGAAACATCAAATAGATCGAGGTCGCGATGCACGCCCAGACGAAAATGGAGATCACGCAGAGGAAAGCGCCGATCAATTTGCGAGAACGTTGGGTCATGTGCGGCATCTGGACTGTTGCGACGGAGCGAAGCGGGGATTACCACTCCGCCAGCCCCATCGATACCGGAATATTACCGTGACCACCCAGCACAATGCCGCACCGGGCCAGATCAGCTACGCCAGCGACCTCCTGCGGCCCGTCCGCATCTGGCTTTATGCGCTCGCGAGCTTCGTCCTGCTGATTGTCGTCGTCGGCGGGATCACGCGCCTTACGGAATCGGGGCTCTCGATCACGAGCTGGAAGCCGATCTCCGGCATCATTCCCCCGCTCAACGATGCGCAGTGGCAGGCCGAATTCGACGCCTATAAGCAGATCCCACAATATACTGTGCTCAATTCCTGGATGTCGCTGGGCGATTTCAAATACATTTTCTTCTGGGAATGGCTGCATCGCCTGCTGGCCCGCACACTGGGCCTCATCTTCATCGTCCCATTCCTGGTTTTTCTCGTCCAGAAGCGTCTGTCGCGCCAGCTCGCCTGGCCACTGTTCACGCTCTTCATTCTCGGCGGCTTCCAGGGCCTGCTCGGCTGGTGGATGGTCTCCTCGGGCCTATCCGAACTGACCTCGGTGTCCCAATACCGCCTCGCCGCCCACCTCACGGCCGCCTCGCTGCTCTTCGTCGCGCTCATCTATGTCGCGCGCAGCCTTGAGCCGGGGAGGGTGCTTGGCCGCGTTACCCGTTGGCATCTGGTAACAGGCGTCATCCTCGGCGTGCTGCTGATCATTCAGATCGGGGCAGGGGCCTTTGTCGCCGGTCTTGATGCCGGCATGGGCTACAACACCTGGCCGCTGATGGATGGCGCGATCATCCCCAAAGGCCTCCTGGTCATGGACCCCGCCTGGCGCAATTTCTTCGAAAATGCCCTGACGGTGCAGTTCATCCATCGCTGCATCGCCTATGGCATCACCGCTTATGTCGCTTATCTCATCTGGCGCCGGAACAAGGATGGCGGCTTTGGCGGCGTCCATGGCTGGCTGCCGCGCATCGGCTTCCTCGTCCTCCTCCAGGTTGCCCTCGGCATTGCCACGCTGCTCACCAGCGTCCCGATCTCGCTCGCAGTCGGCCACCAGTGCCTCGCTTTCATGCTCGCCGGTTCGATTTTCGGCTATATTGCCGATATGCGCCGGGCCAGGTGAGTCCGGCTTGCTGAGGAGTTAGCCGCAAGGTGACTGCTTGGATCAGGTAGACCGTTCTTGCCATCATCGGCTCCGTCATAGGCGTCTATATTGGCCAGGAGCTCATGGGTGGCGGCGCAATCGGGTGGATGATGAGTGGTGCGATCATCGCGGCAAGCTGCTATCCGCTCTTTAAGGCGCTCTTCGCCTATCGCACTGAAAAAGCGGGCAATACTTTGCGGTAATATGATACCGCATTCGTAACGTGTTGATTTCGTTGACCTAAATCAACCCTATTGACGCCTGCTAGAATCCCCCCTAAACGAGCCGCCGAACATGCCGTTTTCCCTCGTTTGGGAGCATGGCATCCCAGCTTTTTCTAGGGAATTCCAACAATGACCACTTACTCGGCAAAACCGAGCGAGATCGAAAAGCAGTGGATCCTCATCGACGCCGAAGGGCTTGTCGTGGGTCGTCTGGCTTCGATCATTGCTTCGCGTCTGCGCGGCAAGCACAAGGCCACTTTCACGCCTCACATGGACATGGGTGACAATATCATCGTCATCAATGCCGACAAGGTGAAGCTGACCGGTCGTAAGCTCGACCAGCACCGCTTCTACTGGCATACCGGCTACCCCGGTGGCATCAAGGACCGCACTGCTCGCGAACTGCTCGAAGGCCGTTTCCCGAACCGCGTCCTCGAAAACGCCGTTCGCCGCATGATGCCGGGCGGCCCGCTGACCCGCGCTCAGCTCAAGAACCTCCGCGTTTACGCTGGCGGCGAGCACCCCCATGAAGCGCAGAACCCGAGCAAGCTCGATGTCGGCGCTATGAACCCCAAGAACGTCCGGGTGAAGTAATATGGCTGAAACCATCAACTCTCTCGAAGCCCTGGGCACTTCCGCCGCTGCTCCCGCTGCCTCCTCGGCTCCGGTTCATGTGCAGAAGCTTGATTCCCTCGGCCGCGCCTATGCCACTGGCAAGCGCAAGAACGCCGTCGCCCGTGTCTGGATCAAGCCCGGCAAGGGCAAGGTCACGATCAATGGCCGCGAATTCGCCGCTTACTTTGCGCGTCCGGTTCTCCAGCTGATCGTCAAGCAGCCGATCGTTGCTGTCGACCGTCTCGACCAGTACGACGTCAACGTCACCGTTGCCGGTGGTGGTCTTTCGGGTCAGGCCGGTGCCGTTCGTCACGGTATCTCCAAGGCGCTGAACTACTTCGAGCCAGCCCTGCGCCCAACCCTCAAGAAGGGTGGCTTCCTGACCCGCGACAGCCGCGTCGTCGAACGTAAGAAGTACGGCAAGGCCAAGGCCCGCCGCTCCTTCCAGTTCTCGAAGCGCTAAGCTTCACTTTTCGATTTGTGCAAGGGCCGGGAAACCGGCCCTTTCTTTTTGCGCGGGCGTCGGATTATGCATCACCCCCTCCCATCCTCCCACATCAAGGGGGAGGTGTGGTTCAGCGATTGCCAGCCGACCGTATCCCAAACTCGATGCGCACCTCCCCCTTGATGGGGGAGGATGGGAGGGGGTGACGCCGCCACCAACTCCAAGCTCAAAGCATGTCGCTCAAAAAATACCGCCTCACACAGAGGCAAATGCATTCCAATCCATCTCCGACACCCCATCTATCCTCCAGCCCACTGACCACCCCACGCCGATGCCCCTCGTCACCCGCTTCCATCTCCTGATCTTCTCGGTGACGCTCTCCATCACTGCCGTCGCCCTGTTCCGCATCCCCGCCGACTTCCTGTTCCAGGCCCATTGGCACGCCTCCAACGCCGATTGGCTTTGGCCCCGCGGCATCGCGCTGTCGGTCGCCCCCGCTATACAGGCCGCGCTCCTCATTGCGTTTTTCCTGCTCGGTCGCGCGCTCACTAAAAATCACTTCGCCAAGACCCAGCACATTCTCGATCCCGCCCTCAGCTTTTTCCTCGCCGTCCCCGCCGTGTACCAGCTCGGCCTTCTCTTCATCGGCATCGGCTCTGATCTCGATATCATCCGCGGCGAAGGCTATCTCCTCGGCGCCGCACTGACCTTCATCGGGCTTGTCCTCTTTTACGCCGAGCGCCACAGCTACGGTGGCCTGAGCCTGCCATGGCCGATCCGCTCTGATCGCGCCTGGCTCCTCGCGCACCGCCTCACTGGCCTCGCGACATCGCTGGTCGGTCTGGTCGTCATCTGGATTGCCTGGACCGATCCCGGTCCGGCGATCCTGGCCCTGTCTTACGCGGCCGCACTCATGGCGCTTCCCATCATCGCAGCCGTCGTGAGTCTGGCTGTCCGCCGGGTCTGACAACTTATATTCCCTAATTCCCTGTACAGAATGAGAAAATTCTTCTCTAGCGGGCGGAAATGGAACGCCATGCGCTGCGTAAGCGCATGCGCGGGCGTAAGTTGTGGGCAAGATATAGGCAGGGCGCCCGTTTTTTGAGCGGCCCTTGCCAGTGCAAAGGTCGTAAAATGTCTCCCACCACCGTATCCGCTGCGCGCACGCCCAAGGCGCCCAAGCCGCTTTACGCCAATTTCGGCTTCCAGGTTCTGGCCGCCATGGTCATCGGCCTCGCCCTCGGTTTCGTCGCTCGCTCCATGGGCCCGGATGCCGCCGGCAATGCCAATTGGCTCACCCAGACGCTCGCGACCATCGGCTCGTCCTTCGTGTCGCTGCTGCGTGCGCTGGTTCCGGTTCTTGTTTTCACCGCGATTGTCGCCTCAATCGCCAATCTCCGCGAACTCAACAACGCTGCCAAGCTCGTCTGGCAGACCCTCCTTTGGTTCGCCATCACGGCGCTGATCGCCGTCGCCATCGGCATCGCCCTCGGCCTCATTATCCAGCCGGGCCTCAATTCCAGCGTCGCCGCCGATCTTGCCAAGGCGCCGTCCTCGACCGGCTCCTGGCTCGATTTCCTCAAGGGCCTGATCCCGTCCAATATCCTCGGCCTTCAGGCCTCGACCCGCGTCACCGATGGTAGCGCGTCGACGAGCCTCAGCTTCAACGTGCTGCAGATCCTCGTGATCTCGATAGTCGTCGGCATCGCGGCTCTCCGCGTCGGCCCGGCCGCCGATCCCTTCATCGCCTTCACCCGCTCGTTCCTTAAGGTGATTCATAAGGTCCTGTGGTGGGTCATTCGGCTGACCCCGATCGGCACGATCGGCCTCCTCGGCAATGCTGTTGCCGTCTATGGCTGGGATGCGCTGGCCCAGCTTGGCTGGTATTCGGCCGCCATTTATATCGGTCTCGCCCTCGTTCTGTTCGTCGTCTATCCGGTGCTGCTGCAGTTCAATGGCCTCAACCCCATCCGCTATTTCCAGAGCGCCTGGCCGGCCATCCAGCTTGCATTCGTCTCGCGTTCATCCATCGGCACCCTGCCAGTCACCGAACGCATCACCGAAGAAAATCTCGGCGTGCCGCGTGAATACGCCGCCTTCGCCGTGCCTCTCGGCGCCACCACCAAGATGGACGGATGCGCCGCCATCTATCCTGCGATCTCGGCCATTTTCGTCGCCCAGTTCTTCGGCATTTCGCTAGGGATCGAGCATTATCTGCTGATCGTCTTCGTTTCGGTCATCGGCTCCGCAGCCACGGCTGGTCTCACAGGCGCAACGGTCATGCTGACCCTGACCCTTTCGACCCTCGGTCTGCCGCTCGAAGGCGTCGGCCTGCTGCTTGCCGTCGACCCGATCCTCGATATGGGCCGCACTGCGGTCAATGTCGCTGGCCAGGCCCTTGTGCCGACCATTGTTGCCAAGCGCCAGGGTATTCTCGATCAGGCGACCTACGACCGCGGCAAAAGCATCGACGCCCTCGGCGCTGACGCAGTTCCTGCCGAGTAAGCGACGCAATAAACCATATGAAAGGGGAGGCGCTGCCTCCCCTTTTTGTTGTCAGCTATTCTCACTCATTTTACCAACCAGTCACATTTAGCCTTCAACTTGCCCGTTCAAGCCGGTATTGAACCCGACTGTGCATATGGGAAGATTTGCATGATGGCTCAAAGACCTGGTTTGTGGGACGGACGGCGTCGCGCCGTTACCCTGGGCATGATTTCCAACATCATCGGCGCGGCCGCAGCCGCCGGTGCCGCAGTCACTGCCTGGCTCAGCACGCATTGGCAGACGGATTTGACACAGTGGACGCTGGTTCTCGCCGGAATCGGTGGCGTCTTCGTCGTCAAGGGCACGATTATTCTCGGCATCGCCGAAAGCCGTCCCTATATGCCGCGGGAAACTGATGCCGATATGCAGCACTCGCTGCGCGCCTTCGAAGGGCGCCTGAATTCGCGCCAGAAAGCCATGGTCGAGCGCCTCGACAAGCTCGAGGCCGAAGTCAGCAACATCCGCGTCGGAAGCTGAGCCGGTTTCGGCTCAGACAGCCTTTTTCAGCGATAGCTTCTTGGCCTTCGTCTTCGATTTACGCGCAAGCTTGGCTGCGCGCGGCACGAAATTGCCCATCACCCGCTCGATGACCTTGATGGCCTTGTCGGTGCCATCCTCGCTGCGCAATTGCTCCGCCACGAGAGCTGCATTGCGGCGATAGGAATCGTTGCTGTTGAGATCAGCGAGCGCCTCGGCCAGCGATTCCGCCGTCAGTTTGCGCAGCCGGATCGGCTTTGGCCCGCATCCCAGTTCATAAACCCGGCGGCCCCAATAGGGTTGGTCGATAGCCTGGGGGACAATGAACGTAGGTCGCCCAAGGTGCAGGCCCGCCGAAGTCGTGCCTGCGCCACCATGATGCACCACGGCGCTGACATAGCGGAAAAGACGATCGTGCGGCGCTTTTTCGATCGGAAAGATCGTATCGGGCAGATCGCGCGGATCGATGCCGCCCCAACCGCGCGCCACGACGGCGCGGCCACCCCAAAGCGCCACCGCTTCTTTCAGAATGCGTGTATTGCGCTCAGCCCCAAACGGCATCGAGCCAAAGCCGATATAGACCGGTGCTTCGCCTGCCGAAAGAAAGGCCTCGAATTCCGGCGTCGGCTCCCAATTGCTACGATCGCGCAGGTTCCAGTAGCCGGTCACCAAAGCCGTCTTCGGCCAATCCCGCGGGCGCGGACTGACGGCGGCCGAATAGGCGTAAAGAGTCGTCAGGTAAGAGCCGTCCGTATTGGTGAAGACCCCGCCCATATTGCGCGCCTCAAGCCCCATCAGTTCCCGGCGCAGGCGATTGCGCGGCAGGTTCATATAGGCCTGCTGCATGGTGGCAGCGGTGTAGGAAAGCTTGTTCAGCGTCGGGCCGAGATCGTCGGCGACATAGTACATAGAGAGCGGGAATTCGCTCGTCGAGTTGAGCGGCTGCAGCGCCGTCATGATTGCCGGAATTTTCAGCGCCTCGGCAATGTCGATGCCGAAGCTCGTATTCATATTGACGATGATCGCATCGGTGCCCTGGCACATGCGCCAGGCAGCCCGCGCCGCCGTGTCGATGATCTGCTGGCCCTGTTTGAGAAACCATGGGCCATTGATCAGCATCGAGCTGTTCATCGCATTTTCGAAGCGGGTTTCCTTGAGGAATGCCTGAATCGAAGGGCCCAGCGAATGGAATTCGATTCCATATCCCGTCACGAGGCCTTCAAAGTCCTCGTTGGCGCCGATGACGACGCTATAGCCACGTTCCTGCAGCGCCAGCGAGAGCGCGATGTAAGGTTGTACGTCGCCTTGCGTGCCAATCGTCACCAGGGCAATGCGCTTCAAGTTTCAACCTCATCATACGCCGTCAGGCCGTACGTTGTCGTGCCCCCGGGCATTTACAAGACCATGTGGAGCAATTATGAACGGCCTGTCGATTGTTGCATTCTTTACAAAAACGACCTTCGAAGGGCAAGAGACATGCTGTCTCCATTCACTGTTGCATGGGTTGGAGCTCCGCTCGCCGGCAAGGTGACTGCTATTGCCGCTGCCACTCCCGTCGCCGCGGCGGCAAGCGCCCGATAGCTCTTCCCGCGTGGCCACCTGGTGGCCGGGAGGAGCCGAATAGATCGTTTGGTCCCGCAAGGGCCGCTTTAACCCATCCAAAACCATAATTCCGCGATAATCGGCGCCTCTCTTGAGCGTCAAGCGCACAGCGCGTCGCGATCAGTCCAAGGTCCTTGAAGGGACCTTCCGAGGAATCAAATGAGCGAAGTCTTCCATCGCATCCGCCGCCTGCCGCCCTACGTTTTTGCGCATATCGATCCGATCAAGGCCAAGGCGCGCGCAGAAGGCGTCGATGTCATCGATCTCGGCATGGGCAATCCAGATATGCCGACGCCCGAGCATATCGTCGCCAAGCTCCAGGAAACGGTGAAGGACCCGCGCACGCACCGCTACTCCACCTCCCGCGGCATTCCCGGCCTCCGCAAGGCTCAGGCGAGCTACTATGGCCGCCGCTTTGGCGTAAAACTCAATCCCGATACCCAGGTCGTCGCGACCCTTGGGTCCAAGGAAGGCTTTGCCAATATGGCGTCGGCCATCACCGCCCCGGGCGATGTGGTGCTGGTGCCGAACCCGACCTATCCGATCCATTCGTTCGGCTTCATCATGTCGGGCGGCGTCGTCCGCTCTATGCCCGCCGAGCCGGGCGAGGATTTCATGCGCGCGCTCGATCGCGGCGTCCGCCACTCGATTCCAAAGCCCATCGCGCTGGTTCTCAACTACCCGGCCAACCCGACCGCTTACACCGCCGATCTCGATTTTTACGCCGAGGTCGTAAAATATTGTAAGCAGCACGACATCTTCATCCTCTCCGATCTCGCCTATTCCGAGATCTATTTCGACGAAGACAATCCGCCGCCGTCGGTCCTTCAGGTGCCCGGCGCGATCGACATCACCGTCGAATTCACCTCAATGTCCAAGACCTATTCCATGCCCGGCTGGCGCGTGGGCTTCGCCGTCGGCAACGAACGCCTGATTGCCGCGCTCGCCCGCGTCAAATCCTATCTCGATTATGGTGCCTTCACGCCGATCCAGGTCGCCGCTGTCGCCGCGCTCAATGGCTCCGACGACGTCATCGAAGAGGTCCGCAAGGTCTATAAGCATCGCCGCGACGTCATGGTCGAAAGCTTTGGTCGCTCCGGCTGGGATATCCCCGTGCCGAAGGCAACGATGTTCGCCTGGGCGCCCATCCCGCCCCAGTTCGCTCATCTCGGCTCGCTCGAATTCGCCAAGCTCCTCATCCAGGAAACCGGCGTCGGCGTCGCTCCCGGCGTCGGCTTCGGCGAATACGGCGATCAATACATTCGCCTCGCCTTCGTCGAAAACGAACAGCGCATTCGCCAGGCCGCCCGCAACATCAAAAAGCTCCTCGGGAGCAAGGGCGAGCAGAGCAACATCGTGCCGATGGCTTCTGCGACGAAGTGAGTTAGGCTCGACTTCACCTAGGGCCTGGGCCTCGGCCCTATAACGACGTCATTCCCGCGAAAGCGGGAATCCCTTCACCGGAAGTGAGATTCCCGCGTTCGCGGGAATGACGCGGTGATAGAATGCTCGTATCGCAGTTTTGGAGGGACGTGGATTCGTCCCTCCATTTCCAAATCTAGCCGCGTGGAGGCAAATCTGAACGCCATCATGCACTGCGGCTATTTCGACCACGGCGTCTGCCGCTCCTGCACCCGCATGGGCGAGCCCTACGGCACCCAACTCGACGCCAAACTCACCCACGCTCGCGACCTTCTCGCCGCCTGGCCCGAAGCCGAATGGCTGCCGCCCATGGTCAGCCGTCCCGAAGCCTTCCGCAACAAAGCCAAAATGGTCGTTGGCGGCACCGCCGATGCGCCCACCCTCGGCATTCTCGATGCCACTCAGCACGGCGTCGATCTCACCGGCTGCGGCATCCTCACCCCCGGTCTCCGTAGCGCCTTCTACACCATCAAATCCTTCATCACCCTCGCCCGCATCACCCCCTATGACATCCCCACCCGCCGCGGCGAGTTGAAGCACGTCCTCCTGACCGAATCCGCCGATGGCGAACTGATGCTCCGCTTCGTGCTGCGCTCGACCGAAGCGCTCGGCCGCATGCAAAAGCACCTGCCGAGCCTGCTCACAGCGCTTCCCCAACTCGCCGTCGTCACCGCCAACCTTCTCCCCGAACACAAGGCTGTCCTCGAAGGCGAAGAAGAAATATGGCTGAGCGGCAGCGGAACGCTCGCCATGCGTCTGGGCGCAACCGTCGTCCATCTCCGCCCCGCCAGCTTCTTCCAGACCAATACCGAAATCGCTAGAGGGCTCTATCTCCAGGCCAGAGACTGGATCGACCAAGCCGGCGCCAACGCCATTCTCGATCTTTATTGCGGGGTAGGGGGCTTCGCCCTTCACATCGCCGCACCCGGCCGCCGCGTCCACGGCATCGAACTCAGCGCCCCAGCCGTCGAATCTGCCCGCCTCAGCGCCGCCGAAGCCGGCCTCACCGATGTCACCTTTTCAGTCGGCGACGCCACCGCCCTCGTCGCCGCCGAACTCCCCGACGCCATCATCGTCAATCCGCCCCGCCGCGGCCTCGGCGATCAACTCTGCCAAACCCTGCAAGCCTCCGGCGCCCAAACCATCATCTATTCAAGCTGCAACGCGGTCACCCTCGCCAAGGACCTCGCCGCCATGCCGGCGTACACGCCCACTGCCATCCGCCTCTTCGACATGTTCCCCCAAACCGACCACTACGAAGTCATGGTGCTCCTGACCCGTCGCACCGACGCATAGCGTCCAGAAATTACATGACAACGATAATCACCTTTCGTATGGAGTGTGACCTCCACGAAAAGGGTGACCCATGTCCTTCCGTTCGATCCTGCTCGCGGCCAGCATTGCATTAGCCACCGTCGGCGCCGCTCACGCCCAGGCTTTCCCGGTCACGCTCGAGCACGCCTATGGCAAAACCACCGTCACAGCCGAACCCCAGCGCATCGTCACCTGGGGCTGGAGCAATGAAGATGCGGTCATCGCGCTCGGCAAAATTCCTGTCGGCATGCCCTTCCAGTCCTACGGCGGCGGCGATAACGGCATCCACGAATGGGTCGAAGAGGCCCTTACGAAAGCCGGCGCCGAAACCCCGACCGTCCTTGATGCCGGCAGCGAACCGCCAATCGAACAGATCGCCGCCCTCAATCCTGATCTCATCATCGCCGCTTATTCCGGCATCACCAAAGAGCAATATGCCGTCCTCTCCGGCATCGCCCCCACCATCGCCTTTTCGGGCGCGCCCTGGTCCACCTCCTGGCAGGACTTGACACTGATCGTCGGCAAAGCCCTCGGCAAGGAAGACGAGGCCACAACCCTCGTCGCCGAAACCACCAATTGGGTGAAAGCCGAATTCGCCAAATACCCGGCTCTAAAAGAGGTCACCTTCGCCAGCGCCAATGACTACGACGGCTCGATGGCGGTCTACGCGCCGCTCGACGCGCGCATGAAATTCCTCACCGATTTCGGCATGACCTTCAATCCCAGCGTCGCCGCGCTCTCCCCCGGCGATGACGCCTTCTACTTTTCCCTCAGCTACGAACTCTTCGATCAACTCGAAGCCGATATCTTTGTCACCTATTTCGAAGAGCAATCCGCCCTCGACACCTGGCTTGCAACGCCCCAGGCGCGCAATTATCCGCCCATCGTCAATGGTGGCCTCGCCGCTCTCGTCGGCACGGAAAATGTCGCGGCCGTTTCCCCGCCGAGCATCCTGTCCCTCCGCTGGGGACTGCCACGCTATCTCGAAATCCTCGGCACTGCCGCCGACGCCGTCACCAAGAACTAACCCCAATTTCTGGAGCCACCATGCTGACCAAGCTTGGCCTCGCCGTCCTCGCGGCATCCCTTTTCGCCGCACCTGCCTTCGCGCAGGACCCGTTCCCCGTCACCATCGAACACGCCCTCGGCTCCACCACTATCGAAGCCCAGCCACAGCGCGTGGTCACCTGGGGCTGGTCCGCGCAGGATGTCGTCATCGATCTCGGCATTGAGCCGGTCGGCATGCCCTTTTTCGCCTATGGTGGCGGCGAAGATGGCCTCCTCCCCTGGACCGAGGCCGCACTCGCCGAACATGGCATGGCCATGCCCACAGTCCTGCCCAACGTTACCGAACCACCCATCGAAGCCATCGCTGCCCTGGCGCCCGACCTGATCCTCGCACCCTATTCCGGCCTGACCCCCGACGAATACGCGCTTCTGAGCAACATCGCGCCCGTCGTCGCCTATCCCGACAAGCCCTGGTTTGCGAGCTGGCAACAGGTTGTCACCATGACCGGCAAGGCCCTCGGCCGTCCCGCCGACGCCGAAAAACTCGTCGCCGATACCGAAACCTTCCTCAAAACGGAACTCGACAAATATCCCGATGCCGCCGGCACCGTGTTCGCCAATGTCGTCAATCGCAATGACGGCCAAGTCTCGGTCCGCCTCGAAGGCGATCCCCGCGTCCAACTCTTCGCCGATATCGGCCTCGTGCCCTCCAGGGCGCCGAATAACGCCGATCTCGTCCCAACTGGCATCGCCTATACCGTCAGCTACGAGAACTTCGACACCATCCCCGCTGACATGCTCCTCAGCTTCTTCAACGATCAGCAGTCTGCCGATGCATTTTTCGCGATGGACCTGATAAAGCTCTCGCCGCTCGTCGCCAAGGAGGCCTATACCAAGCTCGTCGGTGAAGAGATCACCATGGCTGTCAGCGGCGCCGTGACACCCGTCTCGCTACGCTGGGGTTTTCCCGAGGTCGCCAAGGAAGTCGGTCGAGCCGCAACAGCCGCCAAAGCGCAATAAGTGCTTGGAGCGCCTAGTCGCCAATTATCCTATTGACGACTAGGCGACTTCCTATGCACATGCTCGCCCCATGAGCGATATCCAGTCTTTCCGCCAATCCGTTGAGTCTTTCATTTCCGCGCGCGGTTGGACTCCCACGCGTTTCGGCCGCATCGTCGCGGGCGATCCGCTCTTCGTCTTCGATCTCCGCGATGGCCGCGAACCGCGCAGCGAAACGCGCTCGCGCATCCTCAAAGCCATGGCTGAATTCGGCGAAACCGAAACGCTCTCGCCCCTCCGCATCGGCGTTGCCGGTCTCGGCAATGTCGGCGCTACGCTGGTCCGCATCCTTCAAAAAGACGGCGCCGAACTCAACAAAAAGCTCGGCCGCCAGCTTCAGGTGACAGCCGTCGCCGCGCGCTCCCGCTCTCGCGATCGCGGCATTGATATCTCGGGCATCGAGTGGTTCGATGATCCGGTTGCCCTCGCCAAATCCGACAGCATCGATCTCTTCGTCGAACTGATCGGCGGCGAAGATGGTCCGGCTTTTGCCGCCGTCAAATCCGCTCTCGAAATCGGCCGCCCCGTCGTCACCGCCAACAAGGCGCTCCTCGCCAAACACGGCGTGACGCTTGCCAAGTTGGCCGAAGAATCCGGCGCCCAGCTCGGCTTCGAAGCCGCCGTCGCTGGCGGCATCCCGGTCATAAAAACCCTCCGCGAAGGCCTCGGCTCTGCCCGCATCGCCAAGGTTTTTGGCATTATGAACGGCACCTGCAATTACATCCTCACCCGCATGGGCAATGAAGGCATCTCCTTCGCCGATTGCCTCAAGGATGCGCAGGCGCTCGGCTATGCCGAGTCAGATCCGACCTTCGATGTCGAAGGGTTCGACACCGCCCACAAGCTTTCGATCCTCGCTACGCTCTGCTTCGGCTACGAAATCGCCCCCGATAAGATGCGCGTCGAAGGCATCTCCCGTATCACCCAGCACGATATCCAGGTCGCCGCCGACCTCGGCTATAAGATCAAACTTCTCGGCATTGCCGAGCGCACCGCCGATGGCATCGAGCAGCGCGTCCACCCAACCTTCGTGCCCAAGGGGTCGGCCATTGCCGGCGTCGATGGCGTCATGAACGCGGTGGCGCTCGAAACCGACCACGTCCACGAACTCCTTCTCGCCGGCCCTGGCGCCGGTGGTCCGCCAACGGCCTCGTCGGTCCTTTCCGATATCCTCGACATCGCCCGCGGCACCCGCGTGCCACCTCTCGGCGTCCCGAGCGACGAACTGCTCCCCTATCGCGAAGCGCCATCCCGCGCCCATGAAGGCGGCTTCTATATTCGCCTCAGCGCGAAGGATGTCCCCGGCGCCCTTGCCGCCATCACCACCCGCATGGGCGAAAAGGCGATCTCGATTGATTCCGTCATCCAGCGGTCAGACTTGACGGCTAAAGCCACAGCGCCCGATGGCACGCCGGCCCGGACCGTCGTAATGATTACCCAGCAGACCGTGGAATCGTCGGTGCGCGATGCGCTTGCGCAAATCGCCGCAGACGGCTTTATCGTGGGCGAACCGCAATTGATCCGCATCGAGACGCTCTGAGCGCTGAGGGCGTCAGGGGAAAGTAAAAAATGAAGCTCAGCAAGGCCGACGACGCCCGCAGCCCGGCCAATCTTCATCGCACCCTGACGCTCGAAATGGTCCGCGTCACCGAGCGCGCCGCCGTCGCCGCCGCCGAATGGCGCGGCAAGGGCGATGAGAAGGCGGCCGACGATGCCTCCGTCGCCGCCATGTCCAAGGAATTGGAGCGCGTCTCCGTCGCTGGTCGCATCGTCATCGGCGAGGGCGAACAATACGAATGCGACCATCTCTATGTCGGCGAAACCGTCGGCGCCGATGAAGGTCCCGAAGTCGATATCGCCGTCGATCCCCTCGAAGGCGTCACCCTCTGCGCCAAGAACCAGCCCGATTCCCTGGTGGTTTTGGCCATGGCCGAGCGCGGTGGCCTCCTCAACGTTGCCCGCAACGTCTACATGCACAAGATTGCCATCGGCGCCGAATATGCGCCCGAAACCGTGCATATCGAATGGTCCGCCACCGAAAACGTCAAGGCGCTCGCCAAGGCCAAGGGCGTTCCGGTCTCCGAAATCACCGCCATCGTCCTTGATCGGCCCCGCCACGCCGGCCTCCTCGAAGAACTGCGCACAGCCGGTGTATCGGTAAAACTCCTCAGCGATGGCGACATTGCCGGCGTCATCCATGCCGTAAACACGGAAGATACCGGCGTCGATATCTATCTCGGCTCCGGCGGCGCCCCCGAAGGCGTCCTCGCCGCCGCCGCTCTCCGCTGCATCGGCGGCCAGATGCAGGGCAAATTGATCCTCGACACACCCGATAAGCGCGCCCGCGCCCGCGAAATGGGCATCACCGATCCCAACCGCATCTATGATGTCAGCGAACTCGCGGCCGGCGACGTCCTCTTCTCGGCCACCGGCATCACCGACGGCTCCCTCGTCGAAGGCGTAAAACTGCGCCGCCATTGGGTCGAAACCAATACCGTCGTCATGCGCTCCTGGAGCCAGACCACCCGCTGGATCAAGGCGCGCCATGCGCGCTAGCGAGCCGCGCTCTCTTCTGGAGTAAACCATGTTTTCCCACGTCATGATCGGCAGCAACGACCTCGCCCGATCCAAGACCTTTTATGACGCCACTTTCGCAGCCCTCGGCGGCAATCCCGGCGAAATGGATGCTGGCGGCCGATTGGTCTACACCCGCGACGGCAGCCGCCTCATGATCACGACGCCCATCAACGGCCAGCCGGCCACCGCCGCCAATGGCGGCACCATCGGCATCTTCGCCGAATCCGCTGACCAAGTCCGCGCCTGGCACACCGCCGGCACCGAAAACGGCGGCACCTCCGCCGAATCCCCACCCAATCTGCGCCCCAACGGCGTCTTCGTCGCCTATCTCCGCGACCCCGACGGCAACAAACTCTGCGCCCGCACCCGCCCGACCAAATAAGCTGGCGCGTCAGAAGGACCGCAGCTCACCTGCCTTCGGTCACCTCGAAAAACCGCGACTGTGCTCGTGGCTCTCGCCAAGCCGTCATTACTCGCGCGGCATTCGTGTCCACGCCGTCCGCCGTCTCCAGTTCGAGATCATACCGACGCCCCTCGTGGATCGTCAGCGCATCCTGTTCCGCGCTGCCGACCGGGCGGTCCCCTCGTGCCTGCTCCCGCCGCCGAAGTTCTTCGATCTCGCAATGTAGCGCCACGAAAAGCACATCGAACGGTGCAAAGAGTTCAGCAAGCTCGAGCTGCCAACCTTGCGTATCGAGTATATGTTCGATGATGAGATTGTTTCCCGCTTCGGCATAGGCTGCGAGCGAGGCGTGGTAGCCGGCAAAGAACGGCGCGCGCATGTCTCTCCATTTGAAATCTCCTGCCTTGACGCGGCCAAGCGGCAAGACCCCGGAGTCCCGGAGATGGTCGATGGAGATATGCCAGAAAGGTCTCTCGATCTTGGCCTGTATCTCTCGCGCCAGCGTGGATTTTCCGCTGCTCGAAGCGCCATGAAGAAAAATGATGCTGGTTTTGCTCGTCATGTCAGCTCCTCCGGTCGCCGCGCACCAAGCACGCGCACACAACCTCCCGCAACCCCTTCCACCTCCGCCTCAAATCGCCTAACACCAGCCCATGCTGGAACCGCGCCGCAATTTTCTCGATGTCAGCCAGTCGGTCCTCGGCCGCGCCTGGGTCGATCGTCTCGATATCGCGGGAAGCCGCCTCGCCACCGCCATCGCTCAGCGCACCGGCATTTCCGACATCGTCGCGCGCATTCTTGCCGGCCGCGGCGTCGAACTTGACTCCGCCGAGGCCTATCTCGAGCCGACGATCCGCAATCTCATGCCGGACCCGTCGACTCTCACCGCCATGGATGACCTCGCCAGCCGCCTGGCCCAGGCCGTCGCCGACAACGAATCCATCGCTCTTTTCGGCGATTACGACGTCGATGGCGCGAGCTCCTGCGCCCTCATGGTCCGCTATCTCGCCCATTTCGGTCTGACCCCGCAGGTCCATATTCCCGATCGCATCTTTGAAGGCTACGGCCCCAATATTGCGGCCATGGACAAACTGATCGATGCCGGTGCCACACTGATCATCACCCTCGATTGCGGCACCACCAGTGATGGCCCCATCGCTCACGCCCGCAATCGCGGCGTCGATGTTCTCGTCATCGACCATCACCTTTCCGATCACGATCTCCCGCCGGCAACGGCCTTGGTCAATCCCAACCGCCCGGATGACATTTCCGGCCTCGGCTATCTCTGCGCTGCCGGCGTCACTTTCATGGTCCTCGTCGCCGTCAATCGTGCCCTCCGCCAGCGCGGCGATACCGGGCTTCCCGATCTCCTGCGCTTTCTCGACATCGTCGCCCTCGGCACCGTCTGCGACGTCGTCCCGCTCGTCGGGCTCAACCGCGCCTTTGTCATCCGCGGCCTCGAAGTCGCCCGCCGCGGCGACAACCGCGGTATGTCGGCCCTCGCGCTCGCCTCTCGCGTTAGTGGGCCGCTCAATCCCTATCACCTCGGCTTTCTCATCGGCCCGCGCATTAATGCCGGCGGCCGCATCGGCAACGCAGCTCTCGGCACACAGCTTCTCTCGCTCGATGACGAACACCAAGCGCTGGTGATCGCTGCCAAGCTCGATGAACTCAATACCGAGCGCCAGCGCATCGAAGTCGAAGCCGTCGAAGAAGCCACCGCCGTCGCCGCCGCCGAAATAGGCAGCGGGGAGGGGCCTCCGGTCCTCGTCCTTGCCTCGGCCAATTGGCATCCCGGCGTCGTCGGCCTCATTGCCGCGCGCCTCAAGGAGCGCTTCGATCGCCCCGCCTTTGCGATCGCGCTTCATCCCGATGGCACCGGCACCGGCTCCGGCCGCTCCATGCCCGGCGTCGATCTCGGCCGCGCCGTCATCGAGGCAGTGGAAACCGGCCTCATCCCCAAGGGCGGCGGTCACGCCATGGCGGCGGGCGTCACGCTGCGCCCCGGCGATCTCGGTCCCTTCCGCTCCTTCATCGCCGATCAGTTGGGCAAAAGCGTCGCCACGGCCCGCGCCGCTTCAGCTCTCAAGGTGGATGCCGCCCTAACCGCACGTGGCGCGACCATCGATCTCTTGCACAAGATCGAGAAAGCCGGCCCCTTCGGCTCCGGCAATCCCAACCCGGTCTTTGCTTTCCCCGCCCATCGCGCGCGCTTCCCGCAGATCGTCGGCAAGGGCGGCCATGTCAGCTTCACGCTGACCTCCGAAGACGGCGCCCGCCTCAAGGCCATTGCCTTCCGCGCTGCCAATACCCCTCTTGGTGATATTCTGATGCGCGATAATGAGCAGCCGCTTCACTTTGCAGGCACGCTCAATATCGACCACTATCAAGGCCGCGAGCAGCCGCAGTTTCGCCTCTCCGACATTGCGCGGCCCGCCCGGTGAAATCGGCTCCAAGGCGAAACTTGCTGCTGATCCAATACGTTGCTGGACACGTAGTTGAATAGACGAACGCCCGGAGATCCCCGCCTATGACGAACTCATCGATCGCTGTTATTGGATCGGGGATATCTGGATTATCAGCCGCTTGGCTGCTTTCGCGGACTCAAAACGTCACCCTTTTCGAGAAAGACGAACGCCCCGGCGGACACGCCAATACCATCGTCGCTCGCACCGCTCAGGGCGATGTTGCGGTCGATACTGGCTTCATCGTCTATAACGAACGCAACTATCCCAACCTCACCGCGCTTTTTGATCATCTTAAGGTCGAAACCGCCCGGTCCTACATGACCTTTGCCGTCTCGGTCGGGCAGGGCGAGATGGAATATTCCGGCGAATATCTCTGGGGTCTTTTCGGTCAGCGCCGCAATATCATCAGCCCGCGCCACTGGAAGCTGGTTGCCGATATCATGCGCTTCTTCCGCGATGCGGAAAAGCAGATCGCAACGTGCGACGATGATCTTTCGATCGGCGATTTCCTCAAGCGCTTCGGTTATTCCCAAGCTTTTATCGACGATCACATCCTGCCGATTTCGGCCGCCATCTGGTCGACGCCGTCGCGCGGCATGCTCGATTTTCCGGCCAAGACCTTTATCGGCTTTTTCGCCAATCATTCCCTGCTTCAGGTTCTCGGCCGCCCAACTTGGCGCACCGTCAAGGGTGGTTCGCGCGAATATGTCTCGCGCATTCTCGCCGATCAGAAGACCGAGGTTGTCACCAGCGCCAAGATCGTCTCGGTGCGCCGCCATGCGCAGGGCGCCGAGATCTATTTCGAAGATGGCAGTCATCGCCATTTCGATCAGGTGGTCTTTGCCTGCCATGCAGATCAGGCGCTAGCGCTGCTTGCCGACCCCACCGAAGCCGAACAGCGCGTGCTCTCGTGCTTCCAGTTCACCAAGAATAAGGCCGTGCTCCATACCGATGCGCGCTTCATGCCCAAGCGCCGCCATCTCTGGTCGGCCTGGAATTACCTTCGGTCCAGCCGTGGCGAGGATAATCTCAGCCTCACCTATTGGATGAACAAGCTCCAGCCGCTGCCAACGACTACGAACCTCTTCGTGACGCTCAATCCGCATATGGATTTTGCGCCGGGTTCGATCCAGTACGAAGTCGATTACGAACATCCTCTGTTCGACACCACGGCCGTCGAAGCGCAGAACGATCTCTGGCAGGTCCAGGGCGTCAACAGCACCTGGTTTGCGGGCGCCTGGATGGGCTATGGCTTCCATGAAGATGGTCTGCAGGCCGGCCTCGAAGTCGCCGAGCGCATCGGCGGTCTTCTTCGCCCGTGGAACCTTGCCAATCAGCGCTACCGCATTGCTCACAATTGGGCTCAGGGCGAGCAGCTCCTGGCTGCGGAGTAGGGCGGTGGACACCGGCAGCGCAAT
Source organism: Devosia sp. Leaf64 (assembly GCF_001421945.1). Taxonomy (NCBI): domain Bacteria; kingdom Pseudomonadati; phylum Pseudomonadota; class Alphaproteobacteria; order Hyphomicrobiales; family Devosiaceae; genus Devosia; species Devosia sp. Leaf64. The sequence goes on from NZ_LMLO01000021.1 coordinate 532,937, forward strand.
CTATGTGGGAGACGTCGTCCATAAACGCGTCAGGCCCAAGCGCCATAGTCTCCGCTATCGCGTTTTCTCGCTTCTGGTCGATCTCGATCAGATCGAGGCAATGGACCGCAAGCTGCGCCTCTTCTCGTTTAATCGCTTCAACGCTGTTTCGCTGTTTTCGTCAGATTTTGGCCCTCGCGATGGCGCCGATATCGGCGATTTCGTCCGTCGCAAGGCGCAGGCTGCGGGCGTCGAAGGCATCGTGCGCATCCGCATGCTCGCTTATCCGCGCATCTTTGGTTACGCGTTTAACCCGATCACGGTCTACTTCTGCGAGAATGAAGCGGGCAAAACCGTCTTCATGCTGCACGAAGTATCCAATACGTTCGGCGAGCATCATTTTTACAGCGCGCCGGTGACGGAGGCCCATGGCAAGATCCGCCACGAAAACGCCAAGGCCTTCTACGTTTCGCCCTTCAATACGCTTGAGGGCAATTACCGTTTTGCCATTCGTCCGCCCGAGCAGGACGTCTTTGTGGGCATCACGCTGACGACGGACGAAGGTCCGTTATTGTCGGCCTATTTTGGTGGCGAGCGGCGGGAGATTACCGACAGGGAACTCTTCAAACTGCTGCTTGCATATCCGTTAATGACCGTTAAAATATTGCTAGGCATCCATTGGGAAGCGCTTCTGCTCTGGCTCAAAGGCGTGCCTCCGACGTTGAAATTGCGCAAATTGCATGCGCCGCGTCGGTCGGCATCGCGATAGTTGGATAGAGCGGCGCAATGAGTAAATCTGTAGTAGAACAATCGCGTACCGGCGTAACCCTGTGGACGCGCTTTGCTTCGCGCATCGTCGAGCGCATCGGCGTCGCCCTGATCGGCAATCCGAAATTTGGCGCCGTCACGGTTATTCTGCCCAATGGCCGCACGCGCACCATCGGCAATACCAAGACGGGCGAACACGCGGTCCTGCGCGTTAATAATTTCAAGGTCATCACCGAAGCCATGCGGCGCGGCACCGTTGGCTTTGCTGCTGCCTATATGAATGGCGATATCGAGGTCGATGATCTCACCGCGCTCTTCCGCTTCTTCCTGCAGAACCGCGATATGTTCGAAAGCGCCGGCAGCGGCTTCTTCCGACGCGCCGCGACCGATCTTCACTATCATATGTCGCGCCGCAACACGCTTGAAGGCTCGAAGAAGAACATTGCCGAACACTATGATCTCGGCAACGATTTCTATGGCCAATGGCTCGACCCCTCGATGACCTATTCCTCGGCCATCTTCCAATCCGGCGATCAAAGTCTCGAAGAAGCGCAGCGCGTCAAATATCGCCGCGTCGCCGATATGGCCGGCATCACGCCCGGTTCGTCCGTCCTCGAAATCGGCTGCGGCTGGGGCGGCTTTGCCGAGACGGTCGCCCGCGATTACCAGGCCAACCTGCGCGGCATTACCCTCTCCGCCGAGCAGCTCAAATACGGTCAGGAGCGCCTCTCGCGCCAGGGCCTCGACCAGTTCGCGACGCTCGTTTTCGAAGATTATCGTCACACCGAAGGCCAATTCGACCACATCGGCTCCATCGAAATGATCGAAGCCGTCGGCGAGGACAACTGGCCGAGCTACTTCCAGGCCATTCACGATCGCCTGAAACCGGGCGGCACGGCGGCTATCCAGGCCATCACCATCAGCGAGGCCGATTTCGACGCCTATCGCAGTGGGCCCGATTTCATTCAGCGCTATATCTTCCCCGGCGGCATGTTGCTGACCAAGACGGTCATGCGCGAATTCGGCGAAAAATATGGCCTCGTCCTCGAAGACGTTGAAAACTTCCGCCTGTCCTATGCCAAGACCCTAAAACTCTGGCGCGAGCGCTTCCTCGAACGCTGGCCCATGATCGCGCCGCTTGGCTATGACGAAGTCTTCAAGCGCAAGTGGGTCTACTACCTCAGCTATTGCGAAGCCGGTTTCACCGAAGGCTCCATCGACGTCGGCATCTACCAATACCGCCGCCCCGCGTAGGCGCCACTGAGACGTATCCCACATCCCGAGACGCTCGCCAAAGGCGAGCCTCAAAGGACGGGCGCGGCACTACATATCCACCCACCGCCCTGCACCTCCCCTTCCAAGGGAGGCCGGGAGGGGATGCCGAGAGCCACAATGCCTGAAACGGATCCCTAAAACAGTATTCCCATCCAGATCGCATCATCCCGCCGAAGCTCCTTGAGCCCAACGCGCTGGTAAAACCCGAACGCCCGCTCGTTCCGCAGCCCCAGTCCAAGATGCATCCCCCGCACACCCGCGGCCCGCAGCGAATCCATCTCCGTTTCGATCATCTTCCGGCCCCATCCACCCGACTGCACCTCTGGCAGCAGGTTGATGTGCATATGCGCCGGATAATCCGCCACGATTGCCGGGTCGCTCTTCGGCGGCGCCGTCAACTTATCGAGCACATTGCTATCGAGCTTCCCCCTCGGCTGCCGCCCCGCATACTGCTCCGCCAACTTCGGCCACCAATCCCGATCGAGCTGCGCCTCAAACGCATGCGTATCAGCCGCCCCGACGACATAACCCACGACCTTGCCCTCGTTCTCCAAAACGAACGCATGCTCAGGCGCAAAGAGAAGATAGGGCACGGACCACACGAGCCCCGGATAGTCCGGATCGGAATAAAGCGCCGAGGCATCCTGGCCCGTATCCGCCGTCAGCAGACAAATCTCAGACAGCGCCGCGCGATCGTCAGGGCGGGCAGGGCGGATTACTGGGGTCATGGTTTCCTCCTCAAAGACCTCAGTCTTCTACGCGGAGGATCAAAGCGCTGACAATCGCCAGCGCGCAATCACTTGGGCAGCAGGTTCTTCATCAGCGAGAAGAAAATCGGATAGGGCAGGAAGCGGATGGTCTTCATCAGCCAAACCATGCGCTTGGGAAACGCAATCTCGAACCGGTCCGACTTCGTCAGTCCATCAACGATCCGCTTCGCCGCATCGTCGGTTTCCATCAGGAACGGCATCGGGAAATCGTTCTTGTCCGTCAGTTCCGATTTGACGAAGCCCGGCGCTACCATCCGCACCTTGATATTGTCCGGGGCAAGTTCGGTCCGCATGGTCTCGAGCAGATTGATAAGCCCCGCCTTCGTCGACGAATAAGCTGCCGAGCGCGGTAGGCCGAAATAGCCCGCGACAGAAGCGATCACGGCAAAATGCCCACCACCCTGTTTGCGCATCTGCTCGATCATCGGCTGCGCAATGCGCAACACCCCGAGATAGTTGGTATCGACGGTCTTTAAAAACTCGTCGAACCCATAATTGCCGGCATCCATCGGCTGCCATGCCGCCGCGCCGAAGAGAAACAGGTCGATCCGCCCCAGTTCGCTGGCGACCCGGTGCACCATCGCCTCGACCGCATCCTTATCCGTCACATCGAGCGGATAAGGCCTAATCTTGGGATTGCCGCCAGCCACCGCCGCCAGTTTGTCCTCGCGACGGCCCGAAATGGCCACGGTCCAACCCTCGGCGGCAAGTTTCTTGGTCACCGCAGCGCCAATGCCCGATCCACCACCGATAATCCAAGCGACACCCGGCTGCATGGTCAGATCCCGAACAGTGGTTGCAGGGCGCGCATGATCCGCCCCTGGAAAGTCAGCTTGGCATCGACCGCAACGAGGCAGATGCAATCTTCGCCCGGCTCTGCAATCGGCTGGTGCTCGACGTCCTCGTCATGGTCGGCAATATCGCCCACAGCAAAAACCCCGAACCGGTCCCGATAGGCGCCCTGCAAGATAAGCGTCAGCTCCTGCCCGCCATGGCCGTGCTCCGGCACGGGGCGGCCCGCCGCCACACGCAAAAGCATCAGCCGCGATTTTCCGTCCCGACCCCAGCCAAGATCGGCCGTGGCCACACCCGGACCCGTCCAGCGCCATTTGACGCTCTTGAGGCCCTTCGGCAAATACCTGCGCAAGGGCAGGGGCACATCGTCGGCCGTCGCCTTGTCATCCCGCGATGAAACCTCGATCCGGTCATCACCCAACCGGCTCATCAACCGCGTCAGCGCGCCATCCGACAGCGCTGCCGGTTGCTCATCGGCCAACAAGGCGCCGCCAATGACATTGATATGCCGCACCGTTTCGCGCCCGCCCTCTGACATAGCCAGATGCGTCGCGATCACAGCGGCATAAGGCTCGTCGAGCGTGCCCGCACTGAAGGCCATCAGGGTTGCAATATCGGGGTGGTGTGTAACCGTCATTGTAAATCCTCCAGCATGGGCCGGAGCCGTTCGTAAGCAAGTCTAAGTCTGGATTTGACAGTGCCGAGCGGGATCCCGATCCGCTCTGCAATCTGCGCGTGGGGGAGGTCGTAGAGGAAGCTGAGCCGCACCACTTCCTGCTGTTCAGCCGAGAGCGTTTTCAGCGCATCCGTCACCCGTGCGATGACCTGCTGCTGCTCAACCATCACGCTGCCATTGGGCTCGGCGCTTTCGATGGTAACGGTTTCAAGGTCTTCGTATGGCTTGTTCGATTGCCGCCTGAATTGGTCGATGCGCAGATTACGCGCGATCGTAAAAATCCAGGTCGAGGCCGCGCCCCTGTCCGTCGAATAAAGATGCGCCTTCCGCCAAACGGCGAGAAACGTCTCCTGCACCATGTCCTCGGCAATGGCGTCGCTGGCGCCGAGCTTGAGCATCATGGCTTTGACACGTGTGCCGAGAAGCGAAAACAATTGCGCCAGCGCCTCCCTGTCCCGATCCTGCGCAATGCGCAGCAGCAGGGTTTCAGGGTCGGCGGTTTGCGGTATTCCGGAATGAGATCCGGTTCTGCTGTCGGACATGGTTATCGAATACATCGGCCGCGCCATCCTTGTCAGCTTGATTACGCCGCGCGCAAAGTCTTGGATCAGCGGTTTAAAACTTGACTTGACCGATCAGTTTAAGCGTTGCAGAAAACCCTGACTTTTTGAGGAAGGTTAGGCCAATGCTGTTTCGCCCCATCGCCCTGGCGTCTCTCATGGTTCTCGCGCTCTCCAGCGCCGCGCACGCCGAGCCCTGGACCTATACCGATGGCACGGGCCAGAGCGTTACGCTCGACGCCGTCCCCCAGCGCATCATCGCGAGCCAGGACGCTGCCGCCGGCCTCATTCCGCTAGGCATCCGCCCGGTCGGCATCTACGCCGATAGCCCCGTGGACGCCGCCAAAGCGCTTGAAGGCCTTGATCTCACGGGCATCGAAATCATCGGCCAGGCCTGGGGCGAAGTGGATATCGAAAAGGCCGCCGCCCTCGAACCCGATCTCGTCCTCGTCGAATGGTGGGACCGCAACAGCACTTGGTCCGGCGGCGAAGACGTCGTCGCAACTCTGAGCCAGCTAGCCCCGATCACCGGCGTCTCGGCTGGCGATTCCATCGTGGGCATGATCGAGGACTACGAAACCCTGGCCCAAAGTCTTGGCGCCGATCTGTCCGCTCCCGCCATCGCCGAAAACAAGGCTGCCTTCGAAACCGCCCTCGCCGACTTCAAAACCGCCATCGAGGCCAAGCCCGGTCTGACCGCGCTCGCTGTTTATGCCGGTGACGACGCTCTCTATGTCGCCGATCCCGCTGGCGCCGCCGAGCTGCTCGATATGCAGTCCTGGGGTCTCACCATCGTTAAACCCGAAGGCGTCGATGCCGCCGGCAACAATTATTTCGAGACAGTCAGCTGGGAAAATGCCGATCGCTACCCGGCCGATCTCATCCTCGTCGACAATCGCGCCGAAAGCACCCTCGCCACCGCGCTGGCCCAGCCCACCTGGACGCTGATGAAAGCTGCCGAAGCCGGTCAGGTCGCCGAGTGGCCTGCCTTCTGGCTGCGCAATTACAAGGCCTATGCCGGCGCCCTTACCGATCTCACCGCCGCCATCAATGCCGCCGACCCGGACCTGACACCCTGATGGCGGCATCCGTCGTTGAAGCACGCGCCAGCCGGGCCGCCGCGCTCGGCCTTGGCCTCCTGCTGCTCGCCGCCGCCCTCATCGCCGTCATTCTCCTCTCCATGGCCACCGGCGCCCGCGCCATTCCGGTGGACATGGTCTGGTCCGCGCTGACCGCCTTCGATCCCAATTCCACCGAACATCGCATCGTCTGGGATTTGCGGCTCCCGCGTACCCTTGTCGGCGTCCTCGTCGGCATCGCCCTTGGCCTCTCCGGCGCCGTCCTTCAGGGCGCGACGCGCAATCCCCTGGCCGATCCATCCATTCTCGGCATCAATTCCGGCGCCGCGCTCTTCGTCGTCCTCGGCGTTTCCGTCTTCGGCATCACCCAACTCAGCCTCTATGTCTGGCTCGCCTTCATCGGCGCCGGCGTTGCCATGCTCGTGGTCTATTCCGTCGCCTCCCTCGGCCGCGAGGGCGCAACGCCCATCAAGCTCGCGCTGGCTGGCGCCGCCATGACCGCCATCATGCTCGCCGTCATCAATGCTATCCTCCTCACCAGCCCGCGCACCCTTGATGAAGTCCGCTTCTGGCAGGTCGGCTCGCTCGCCGGCCGCTCCATGGAGATCGCGCTTCAGGTCAGTCCCTTCATCGCCATTGGTGCCGTCCTCGCCCTCTTGAGCGCGCGCCTTCTCGATGGTCTCAGCATGGGCGATGATGTCGCCCGCGCCCTTGGCCAACGCATCGGCCTGTCCCGAGCTCTTGCTGGTCTTGCTGCCGTTATTCTCGCCGGTGCCGCTGTTGCCGCCGCCGGACCCATCGCCTTTGTCGGCCTCACAGTCCCTCACGTCGCTCGCGCCATCACCGGCCCCGGTTATCGATGGATTCTGCCCTATTCCATGCTGATGGCGCCCATCCTGTTGCTCGGCGCCGACATCATTGGCCGCGTCATCGCCCCACCGGGTGAAGTCCAAGTCGGCATCGTCACCGCCTTTATCGGCGCGCCATTCTTCATCGCGCTCGTTCGCCGCCGTAAACTGGCTGCCCTCTGATGACTCTGGTCCAAGCCACAACCATCGCTGCCGTCCGCCGCGCCCGCCAGAACCACGCCACCCGTGTCACCCTCGGCCTCCTCGCCGCGCTGCTCGTCGCCGCCATCGCTGCCATGCTCCTCGGCGATTTCCCCGTCCCGCCCGAAACGGTTCTCCAGTCGCTGTTCTCCCCACTGACCGGCATCAGCAATAAGGGCGTCGATTTCATCGTCCTCCAGGTCCGCCTGCCGCGCCTAATCCTGGCGCTGCTTTCCGGCGCCGCCTTTGGCCTCTCCGGAATCATTTTCCAAACGCTTTTGCGTAACCCTTTGGCCAGCCCCGACATTATCGGCATCGCTCATGGCGCTAGCGCCGCCGCCGTCTTCTGCATTATCGTCCTCGGCTGGGGCGGTCTTTCGGTCTCGCTCGGCGCCTTTGCTGGCGCCATTCTCACCGCCGTGGCCATCTATCTCCTTGCCTGGCGCAATGGCGTTACCGCCTATCGTGTCGTCCTCATTGGCATCGGCGCCGCCGCCATGCTCAGCGCCATCATCTCCTATCTCTTCACCCGCGCCCGCCTCAACGAGGTGCAACAGGCCATGGCCTGGCTCGTCGGCAGCCTCAACGCCGCCCAGCCCGCGGACTCGATCGTCCTCGCCATCACCATGGTCGTCATTCTGCCCATGCTCTTCGTCCTTGTCCGCGGTCTCGATGGCCTCGAACTCGGCGACGACACCGCCCATGCCCTCGGCACCCATGTCGAGCGCACCCGCCTCGGCCTCATGCTGGTCGCCGTCGCGCTCGCCGCCTTCGCCACCGCCGCAGTCGGCCCCGTCGGTTTCGTCGCGTTCGTCTCCGGCCCTATCGCCCGTCGCCTCATGGGTGGGGCAGGGCGCGGCTTCCCCCAAGCCGCCCTCGTCGGCGCGCTCGTCATGCTGATGTCCGATCTCGTCGCCCAGCACGCGTTCCCCAGCACGCAATTGCCCACAGGCGTCGTTACCGGTGCCTTCGGCGCCACATTCCTCCTCTGGCTCTTGGTCGTCTCCGGCCGCTCAGGGCGCGTCAACTGAAATGGAGTCCCACATGCGCAACCACCAGCTCATGGCCGCCGGTCTCCACCTCGGCTATGCCGATCGTGAGATCGTCGCCGATCTCAACCTCACCATTCCATCCGGCAAGCTCACCGTCATCGTCGGCGCCAATGCCTGCGGCAAGTCCACCCTTCTCCGCGGCCTCGCCCGTCTTCTCGCGCCGAGCAAGGGCGCCGTCTATCTCGATGGCAAGCCCATCCACCAGATGCCGACCCGCGAAGTCGCCACCCTCCTTGGCGTCCTCCCCCAGTCCCCCATAGCCCCCGATGCCATTACCGTCGCCGATCTCGTTGGCCGCGGCCGCTATCCGCATCAGGGCTGGTTCCGTCGCTGGACCCCCGAAGACGATGCCGCCGTCGCCGAAGCCCTCGGCGCGACCGATATGGCCGATCTCGCCTCCCGCCCAGTCGATGAACTTTCAGGCGGCCAGCGCCAACGCGTCTGGATCGCCATGGCCCTCGCCCAGGAGACCGATCTGCTCCTCCTCGACGAACCCACGACCTTTCTCGACATCAACCACCAGGTCGAAGTCCTCGATCTCCTCACCGATCTCGTCAAATCCCGCGGCCGCACCGTTGTCGTCGTCCTCCACGACCTCAACCTCGCCTGCCGCTACGCCGACCACATCGTCGCCATGAAATCGGGAAAAATCATCGCCGAAGGCAAGCCCGTCGACGTCATGACCGAAAAAGTCGTCCACGACGTCTTCAACATGTCCTCCCGCATCGTCCTCGATCCCGTTTCCAACACCCCCATGATCGTCCCCATCGGCCGGCATCATGTGGAAGCAGCCCAGGATGTTACGGGCTAAACCAGTAGCCCTCTTATTCTTCTCCCCCTCGGGGAGAAGGTGGCGCAACGCTCACCGAATTCGCGTTTGCTAATTCGGTTGGGATGAGGGGGGCTGAAGCTACTCCCTCAGCCCCTTCACCCACTCCGCCACACCCCTCGCCACGCTCCCCATATGATCCGCCGCTGAAAACCCGGAAACCGACTTCCGCGGCTTCAAATCATGATCCCCATCCTCAAGCCACATCACCTTGATCGCCGGTGACAGCGCATAGCCGCCGACCTCTTCCTGCGTCCCCAACGCATCCCGCGTCCCCTGACAAACCAGCGTCGGCACCTGCAAATCCTGGAGATGAGCCACCCGCAACTGCTCCGGCTTCCCCGAGGGATGAAACGGATACCCCAGGCACAACAGCCCCGCGATCCGCCCCGCCGCGAAAGCCTCCGCCGCAATCATGCTTGCCACGCGCCCACCCATCGACTTCCCGCCGATGATCAAACTGCCATTGGTCGGCCCCAGATCCTCGATCGCCGCCACATAATCTGCCATCACCTTCTCGGCCTTCGGCGGCGGTTTGGCGCCCTCGCCGGTGCGCCGCGCCGCCATATAGGGAAACTCGAACCGCGCCACCCGCAGCCCCTCATCCGCCAGAAGCCCGGCCAGCGTGTTCATCCAGTCCGAATCCATGGGCGCCCCGGCCCCATGCGCCAGCAACACCGTCACCCGCGCATCGTTAGGCCCGTCGAATATGAAATCTGTGCTCATGCCCACACTCCACCACGCCAAGCCCCGCTTGTCACCTCTCGGCGCCGCCTGAGTAATCCGATGTCTTTTTCTGTCCGCAACAAGTCCGGAACATGCCTCGTGCAGCTATCTGGCTTAGCTAGACTGGACTCATCACCCAAACTACCATGATGGCCGAAAATGACCGACACCGCCTTGCTCGTTATCGATGCTCAGGAAAGCTTCCGCCAGCGCCCCAGCTGGCAGGAGATCGATAGCCCAACCTACCTCAAAAACCAGCAGGCCCTGATCGACGGCGCCGTCGCCCGCGGCTGGAAGATTGTCCGCGTCCTCCATGCCGAGCCAGAAGGCCTCTTCTCGCTCGCCTCCGGCTTCGTCACCCCGATCAGCGCTCTCCGTCTCGAAAAGCCCGACCTCGACATCGTCAAATGGCGCCATTCCGCCTTTGTCGGCACCCAGCTCGAAGTCTTTCTCACCGAAAACGGCATCCGCCGCTTGGTCATTTCCGGCATCCGCACCGAGCAATGCTGCGAAACCACCACCCGCCACGGCTCCGACCTCGGCTGGCAGGTCGATTATGTCACCGAAGCCACCCACACCATGCCCCTGACCGACGCCACCGGCAAAACCTGGACGGTCGACGACATCAAGGCCCGCACCGCCGCCGTTCTCGATGGCCGCTTCGCCCGCGTCTACACCATCGCCGAAGCCCTCGATGGCCCCACAAGGATCGCAGCCGAATGACCAAAAGCCCGCGCCGCATCCCGACCTATGTCGTTCTCCCGGCGCGGACGCTTCTCCTCGACGTTGCCGGCCCGCTCGAGGCTCTCCGTTACGCCAACAAATTCCAGCAAGAGATCCAGTTCGATGTCCGCTATATCGGACCCTTGCCGGAGCTAACCACGTCCATTGGTCTCCGCCTCTCCGGCATCGAACCACTCCCAGAGACCATCGAGCCCGACGCCATGATCATCCTCTCGGGCCACACCGAGGATCCCATGGACGCCGGCCACCCCGCCGAGCCCACCGATACGGGCACCCAGCAAATCATCGCCTGGCTCCAGAAATCCGTGACTCCGCAAACGCGCCTCGTCTCCATCTGCTCGGGCGCCTTGCTCGCGGGCCGGGCAGGGCTCCTCGACGGCATCTCCTGCACCACGCATTTTTCCGATTGCGCCGAACTCGCCGCCGCTGCACCCGCCGCGCGCGTCCTCGAAAATCGCCTCTATGTCGAAGATGGCAACCGTTATTCCAGCGCTGGCATCACCGCTGGCATCGATCTGATGCTCCACATCATCGGCCGCATCACCGATCCGGCAACAGCCGCCGCCGTCGCGCGCTCGCTCGTCGTCTATCTCCGCCGCGCCGGCACCGATCCGCAGCTTTCCCCCTGGCTCGAAGGCCGCAATCACATCCATCCGGCCATCCACCGCGTCCAGGACGCCATGACCGTCGACCCAGCGCGCGACTGGTCCCTCGAAACCCTAGCGGCCATCGCCATAGCAAGCCCCCGTCACCTCAGCCGGCTCTTCAACGAACACACCGGCATGAGCCTGCCCGATTATCTCAACAAGCTCCGCGTCGCGCTCGCCCAGCAATTGCTCACCGAAACCCGCCTCGACATGGAAAACATCGCCGAACGCGTCGGCTTCAGCTCCAGCCGCCAACTCCGCCGCGCCTGGAGCCGCGTCAGCCGCACCCCGCCAAGTGCCGCAAGGCGGGCGTCAAGCTGAAACCACCGCCCCCAGCGCCACAAACGTCTCCTCCGCCACCTCCGCCAATTCCCGCGTGCCGCCCTCCCGGCTCCACGCATCGAGCGAAAGCCGCGTCACACTGATGCAGAGCATGGCGAGAATGCGCAAATCCATCTCCGCCCGCTCGGGCCAGACTTCCCGCATCGCCGCGAACACCACGCTTTCGTCGGCAATATAGCTCGCGCGTTTGCGCGCCTGCACCACTTCGCTCGAGCGCATCATCCGGTCGATCACCAGCAGTTCCGCCGCCGGGTAGCGCCGCGATATCTCCAGCATCCGCGTCTTCATCGCCGCCAGCGGCTCCTCCGCGCCCGAACAATCCCGCGCAGCATCCGACAGCGCCTCGCCTAGCCCCGATTGCAGCGAGAGCAGAATTTCGTCCTTGGATTTGAAATAGTGAAAGAACGTCCGCCGCGAAATCCCGGCCTCTGCCGCAATATCGTCGAGCGTCGACGCCTCATAACCTTTGGCCGCAAAGAGTTTTAGCCCCGCATCGACGATCCGCTGCCGCGTCTCCCGGCGCTTGCGCTCCCGCACGCCTTCCGTCTCGTCGCTGCCGTCCAAATTTTCCACTGGGATCACTCTTGTAAAAATATGCACTCAGTGCAATATAAATTATGCACCGAGTGCAATTTTAAAGCGAGGGCTTTCCATCATGTCCAAATGGACCACGTCTGACATTCCTTCTCAAGCCGGCCGCCTGGCCGTCGTCACCGGCACGGGTGGCCTCGGCTACGAAACGGCCTTGGCTTTGGCAAGGGCAGGGGCCGAGGTTGTCGTTGCCGGCCGCAATGCCGAGAAGGGCAATCAGGCGATCCATTCGATCCTCGCCGAAGTCCCGAAAGCCAAAGTCCACTTCGAAGCCCTCGATCTCGCCGATCTCTCGACCGTCACCCGCTTTGCCGAGCGCCTGGCCGAGGGACACGATCGCCTGGATATCCTCGTCAACAACGCCGGCGTCATGGTCCCGCCCAAGCGCGAAACCACCAAGGACGGCTTCGAACTCCAGTTCGGCACCAATTATCTTGGCCACTACGCGCTGACCGCCCGCCTCTTGCCGCTGCTGCGCCGCGGGCAGGGCGCGCGCGTTGTTTCGCTCTCGAGCGTCGCTGCCCGCGCCGGCCGGATCGACCTTACCGATCTCCAATTGGAAGAGAACTACGTGGCCATGACGGCTTATAGCCAGTCCAAGCTCGCCTGTCTGATGTTCGCTTTCGAGCTGCAACGCCAAAGTGCCGCCCATGGCTGGAACGTGACCAGCCTTGCCGCCCATCCCGGCGTCTCGCGCACCGATCTTCTGCACAACGCCCCCGGCCGCTTCAGCCCCATGGGCGTCGCCCGCTCCTTGGGCTGGTTCCTCTTCCAACCCGCCTGGCAAGGCGCTTTGCCCACCCTCTACGCTGCCACAGATCCAAACGCCCAACCCGGCGCCTATTACGGCCCCCACGCCCTCAGCGAAACCCGCGGTTATCCCGTCCCCGCCAAGGTTCCCGAAGCCGCCAACGACACGACCGTCTCAAAGCAACTTTGGGACGCGTCCGCCAAACTCGCCAATGTGCAGTGGGCTTGAAAATAAAGGAAAGCGGCAAGGCGCTGTCCTAACGGCCAGCCCCAACTGAATTCACGTTTGCGAATACGGTGACATCTTCCCCTCGAGGGGGGGGCGGGAGGGTGTGCCGGCCGCCGAGACTATATACGACCATCCCCACCCACCGCGCTTCCCGAGGGCCAATGCGGGAGTCACAAATGTTTCAGCATGGGCAAGTGACCCTCGGGTCAAGCCCGAGGGAAGGCCGTGTGCGATCCTAAAGCTTCTCTCTCCCGCCAATCCTTCACCGCCGCTGAAACCGCATCCCCCAGCTCCCGCGTCAAATTCCGGCTCCGAAACGGCGACGTGCTCCCTAGCGCCGCGGGCGCACTATAATGAATGTCGTAAGCCAGCCGCCCGATATAATCCCGCCCAAGCGTCTCGAACTGCCCGCACTCCTCGGCACTCAGCCTAATCAGCACCGAATAATCAAAGAAGCTATGACTGCAATGCGCATCGAGATAGAGCGCCCCCTCATGCTCGAGCAAAAACCAGGCATAGGGCTCGTGGTCCAAAACCTTCATAGGCGCTCCATAGGGCAGAGGGCACCCCAGTCCAGGGCATGAGAATAGCCACACAATGACCAAGCGCGGTCCACTTTATTATCCTCACCAACGCTCACCAACGCTCACCAACCCGCCCCGCCCACAGCGTCATTCCCGCGAAAGCGGGAATCTCTCCTACCATGCATGGGATTCAGCTTTCCCGAGAAGGCCTCCGTGACGAGGCACGCGCGCTGCCAACAAAAACCTCAGTCAAAACAACGCGAAAAACCGCGTCGCCTCGTAAGCGCCACGGCACAACCACGCGCACCAAAAGCCGCGCCGGCTCAAAACCCAAAAATACAAAAGATTTTGCTTGGTACGCCCTAGGGGAATCGAACCCCTCTTTGGACCGTGAGAGGGTCCCGTCCTAACCGATAGACGAAGGGCGCCTAAAGCTGTTTGAGCGCCTGAGCCAACCTGCTTTCCCAACCAAAAGTGGGAGAAGCGTGGTACGCCCTAGGGGAATCGAACCCCTCTCTGCACCGTGAAAGGGTGCCGTCCTAACCGATAGACGAAGGGCGCGCTCAACGCTGGGTGTCGTATAGAGGGAGCTTTTTCCGGACGCAACCCCCTTGTTGGAGATTTCAAACTTTTTTCAAAAAGGACAAAGTTATCAACAGCCTGAGAAGGTGACTGGTCGATTGTAGCCGCGCGGCCTGTCGCGCACATCGACATGGATGAAGCTCCGGCCTGGATAGCAGCCGAGCCCGCCGACGCCATTCGTGCGCATGGCGAATTCGATCAGCCGGGCTTTGTCGACGCCGGGAATATAGAAGTCGGCGGCCATGCATTTCATATGGAAGGAGTTGTCCGTCCCCCCGGCAGCCGAGTTGTGATAGGCGTCGCGATAGCCCGATTGCATCACGACCTTCTTGCCAAACTGGCCCTCGAATTCCCAGATCAGCAGCCGCAGTTTCGGGCTGAGGCAAAATGCATTGACGCTCTTGGAGGTGACATAGGTCCCCCAGTCCGATCTCAACCCCGAATAGCCGGAGCCGCTGCTTGAAGCGAACATGGCCATGGGCACGCATGCGGCAAGCGCGGATACGATGGTTATGAGAGCGAGGATGGAGCGCAGAAAACGGGGCATAGCGACTTTCCCGATGGGCCCGTGTGGCGCATCTGCCACAGAAAAGGGGCTGGACGGTGTAGTCGCTAAAATTAGAAGAGTTTCGCTAACCGCCCGCTAAGCAGCACGGTTAGCAGTTTCTTACTACTCCCAAAGCGCGAAGGTCGCTCCGTCGCGCAGCAACACCTCTCCCTCTGGGGGAGAGGTCGCCGCGGAGCTGCGGGTGAGGGGCCTAACCCCCTACCACTTGCCTGTATTCGCCATAGAAGCCCAAGGCTCCTGCGGCGGCAGCGTCCCATCCTGAATCAGCTCAACCGAAATCCCGTCCGGCGAGCGCACGAAGGCCATATGCCCATCGCGCGGTGGCCGGTTGATCACGACGCCCATGTCCGAAAGATGCTGGCATAGCGCATAGATATCCTTCACCCGATAGGCAAGGTGACCGAAATTGCGCCCTCCCGTATATTCCTCCGGGTCCCAGTTATAGGTCAGCTCCACTTCGCCGCCTTCGTCACCCGGTGCGCGAAGGAAAATCAGCGTGAAGCGGCCTTTTTCGTTTTCGGTGCGGCGCACCTCTTCAAGCCCCAGGCCTTCGCAGTAGAATTTGAGGCTTTCCTCGACATTGGTGACGCGCACCATGGTGTGCAGATATTTCATAACTAGCCTCCTTTTTAGTGTCCGGTCATTGGCCTAGCAATGCAAGCAAGCCCTCGCAACCGCGCCGGTTGCAACAGAGGACAACTATTTCGCAACACCTTCTTAACTTTTGAGCCTGAATCGGACAGAGTGGTCCTATTGTCGGAGTACCCGTTGTCACGGGAGTTGCGGAAAAGGCGTAGGTCATGGGGGCCAATCTTAACGGCGCAGGTGGGAATCCCACGGATCCATCGCAGGAGTCCGGATCGGACCAGCGCGAAACCGTGCCTACACACGCAGATGACGCAAATCTCGATACGATCGAGATTTCTGGCACCATCAAGTGGTTCGATGCCGGCAAGGGGTTTGGTTTTATCATCCCTGATGATGGCAAGGCCGATGTTCTCCTCCACGTTACCTGCCTCCGCCGCGATGGCTACCAGACAGCTTACGAAGGCGCGCGCATCGTCGTCGAGGCGCTCAATCGTCCAGGTGGCCTTCAGGCTTTCCGCATCGTCTCCATGGATGATTCGACCGCCCGCCATCCCGCCCAGATGCCGAGCCCGCGCACGCATGTCGTGGTGGAACCCAGTTCGGCCATGGTTCGCCTGGAGGTGAAGTGGTTCAACCGCATTCGCGGTTTCGGCTTCCTCTCGGCGGGTGAGGGCGCGCCCGATATTTTCGTCCACATGGAAACGCTGCGCCGTTTCGGCATCACTGAACTGCGCCCGGGCCAATATGTTCTCGTGCGCTACGGCAATGGCCCAAAAGGCCTTATGGTCGCCGAAATCCGCCCCGATGGTTGGGGCGACGCGCCATCGTCGCACTAAGTGCGTTCGGGCTGTCTCAATGTTAACGGACTGCTAACGAAAGCACCTTCGATGCTGCACCAATTCAAGGCACTTGCTGCCGCCGCTGCCATGCTCGCCGTCAGCCTGCCGGCCCTCGCTTTTGCCGACGATAGCCAATTGGTTATCCACTCCAAAAACGGCGATCACGCTTTTACGGTTGAGGTCGTCGATACCGCCGAAACCCGCGCCCGCGGCCTGATGTATCGTCAGGAACTCGGCGATGATGCGGGCATGCTCTTCGACTTTTTCGAAGAGCGTTCGGTCTCATTCTGGATGCGTAACACCTTCATACCGCTCGATATGTTGTTCATCGCGAGCGACGGCACGATCCGCAATATCCACATTAATGCCCGCCCGCAGGACCCAACCTCCATCCCTTCGGATGGTCCGGTGCAGTTCGTTCTGGAAATCCCGGGCGGCCGCAGCAAAGAGCTCGGTATCGTCGCGGGCGATAAGGTCACCCACGACCGCATCGACTGAGTTTTAGAGTCTGTGGATGACCATGCAGTCGAGCACCGCCCAAAGGTGGAGGCTCGCGCCTGCCACCACGAATACATGCCATAAGGCGTTCTGAAACTTCAGCTTTTCCCACAGGTGAAAGCCGATACCGGCCGAATAGGTGACCCCTCCGGCCAGCAACAACCACAGCGTCGAAGGCGGCAATTCCTCGGCCAGCCGCTGAAACACCAGAATGCCGCTCCACCCGATCGCAAGATAAAGCAGGATCGCCAGCCGCCCAAAACGCTGCGGTACGATCAGCTTCAGCGCCACCCCGATCAGCGATGCGCCCCAGACAAGGCTCATCATGATGGCGCCCGCCCGCGTTCCGCCAATCACGGCGAGAAACGGCGTGTAAGTCCCAGCGATAAAAAGGAAAATCGCAGCTTGGTCAAAGCGCGCCAGATGCATTTTGATCGGCGAAACCGGCCAGACATTGTAAGCGAGCGACACGCCCAGCACCGCAACCAACGTTGCTACGTAGACTACCAGCGCCGGAAACGCCTCAGGCGCCGTATGCATCAGCGCAAGGGTAAGCAGGATCGAACCCGCTGCGACCGCGCCCACAAGCCCGAGAACATGGACCACCGCATCGACCACCACCTCAGCCATGCTGAACGGTCTTTGCTCGCGACTCCACCAGGAATAGGTGGGGTTCTGGTCCTGCGACACCATGTGGCGATCCTCCTTGGGCTAAACTGACGCTTGAGGCATGACCACAATCTTATACGCGGGTGGCAATCCCGTGGCATGCTGAACGCTGGTTGAACGTTTCTGGTGAACAAATGGTGCCATAACTTGACGTGTAACACCCTTGTTACATAGGGCTCGGCGCATGAGCAAAAGATCGAAGCCGCCCATCGCCCTTTATTCAGCCCTGGCCGACACCACGCGCTGCCGGATTCTTGAGATTCTCAAGGTCGCGCCCACGCCGGTCCATGTGCTGACCGAGGCTTTTTCGATCAGTCGCCCCGCCATTTCGCGCCATCTGCGCGTGCTCAAATCCGCCGGTCTCGTCGCCGAGGTCAAAAAAGGCCGCGAAAACGTTTATGCCTTCCGGCCAGCGAAATTGACCGCCGCAAAAGGCTGGCTGGATCTCATCGCAACTCCCGCCGAGGCAGAAACTCCAAAAGTCGAGCCGGAAGCCGTAGAAGTGATCATCGCAAAGCCCGCCGAAGCGGCAAAAGCCAAGGCAACTCCGGCCCAAACCCGTAAAGCGAAAGCCAAGCCTATCTTCAAAGATGAGAAGCAGGTGGAAGCCTCAGCCGCTCCCGCACCCTCCATCAGCCAAATGGGTTTTGATTTCTAGTTTGCGGTGAGTGGATAACGCCTGCCGGACCGGTCCTGTTTGTCCCGAATAGGCTAAATCTGTCCACGATCGTCACCACCCGGCTCGTCCGGGTGGTCCATCCGTCAGTGCGATGGATTGCCCGGACAAGCCGGGCAATGATGGCAGCAATGGGTGGGTGTACCCTGATAGCTACAGGTCGGCATCATAAAAGCCTTTTGTAGACCATCGAAGCAAAGACTTGGCGCCGCAGCGCCAATCTCACGCAGTAGCCACTGCAAGCGGGTAGGGCGCCCGCACTGGTCCATAAAGATGCGTATCAAAGAGGTCGGACGTCAGCCGATCGAGATCATGCGCTGACCAGGCAATCTGCAATTGTGGGCAATCGCCGTCCATGGCCCGCAGCGCCGCACGCGCGCCCAGAGCCACTGGCACGATCGCACGCGACAGATTGGCAGAAGCGGAAAGCGCTGCATCCACATCCTTGCGCTGATCGCCAACATACCAGACGACGTCGCGCGCCCGCAGACCGCGCCCGACATTGCCGAGCGCCGCCTGAATGGAATCAGGCCAAGGCTTGCCGCGCGCCACGTCCTCGCGGAACACGCAGGTCGTAAAATACTTCCTGAGATCAAAGGCTTCGAGCACGTCGTGACCATAGCCACGACCAAGCCCATTGCTCACGAGGCCCAGAATGACCCCATTCTCATGGAGGCGTTCCAGAACCCTCCGCATCGTTTCGCACGGCACCAGCATCTGATCGACAGACTTGCGACGTACCCGATGAATCGCACGATGCACGAGCAGTTTTGGCATCTTGCATGGCGTTGTCTGTTGGCGCCGCATCAGGCGGAACCGCGCAACAAGCCTTGCGGCACGGTGCGAGCAATCGTCCAAAAACTCGAGCGCCTGCAAGACGCGCGGGTTAATATGGTTCACCAGAGTGCCGTCGAGATCGAACAGCACAATGGTCGGTGGCGTCTGATTTGAATCCAGTGTCGCATCCCCCATTTGCCCCGAGTTTGCCGTATTTTAACCATCGGAGCAACCCGCTTGGGGAAAATCGAGTTGGCCCTGTGCGTTATCCGCCCGCGCCTCCTGCAATTCGCATTCAATATGTGCAGGCTCCAAATTTGGGCAAAAAATATGCGAATGATGCCCAATTAGGCGATTGGTCGCCAAAGTCGATAAAATCTGGAATCAACTAAATAGTTGCGCCATAAAGTCTTTTGCCGCGAAATCCGGCTGGCACACTAAATGCATTACCTGTGGTGAAACGCTCTCAGGAGCGATTGAACCGGTGTCCAACGATGGGTGCCACAGGCAAGGCTGCCAATAGAAGCGATCGGAACATCCGGTCGGCTCTGTTGGCGGCCTTTTTGTTTTAGGGGTGAAAGGCATGACAAACATGCAGTCGACTTCCTCAGCGCAATCGAAACGCGTGCTGACTATGTCCACGGTGGCATTCACCGTGTGCTTTGCCGTCTGGACGATTTTTTCCATTATCGGCGTGCAGTTGAAGGACCAGCTTGGGCTCAGCGAAACCCAGTTCGGCCTCCTGATCGGTACCCCGGTGCTCACGGGCTCGCTAGTCCGCGTCCTCCTCGGGGTGCTTACCGATCGCATGGGCGGCCGCATCGTCTATGTCATCACCATGCTCGCCGCGGCACTGGCGACCTTCCTACTCACCTTCGCCCAAACCTATGAGCAGTTCCTCATAGCCGCGCTTGGCGTCGGTCTCGCGGGCGGCTCCTTCGCAGTCGGCGTCGCCTATGTGTCCCGCTTCTATGCCGCCGGTAAGCAGGGCACGGCCCTCGGGATTTTTGGCGTCGGCAATGTCGGATCGTCCGTCACCAAATTCCTCGCTCCCTTCGTCATGCTTGCTTGGGGCTGGCAGTCGGTCGCGCTCATCTGGGCCGCTGCGCTCGTGGTGATCGCTGTCGTTTTCTGGTTCACCACCGAAGACGATCCGATCATAGTCAAGCGCCGCACCGAATCCTACACCCCCAAGAGCCTCCTTAGCGAATTCGAGCCGCTGCGCAATCTTCAGGTCTGGCGCTTCGCCCTCTATTACTTCTTCGCCTTCGGCGCCTTCGTCGCGCTCACCCTGTGGTTGCCGCGCTACCTGATCGGCGTCTATGGCTTTGACATCAAGACAGCCGGCATGATCGCCGCCTTCTACTCGGTTCCCGCCAGCGTTTTCCGTGCTTATGGTGGCACGCTTTCAGACCGCATCGGCGCCCGCACCGTGCTTTATTGGACCTTCGGCGTCTCGCTGCTGATGACCGCGATTTTGGCTCTGCCGACATCCGATTTCGTCGTCGCCGGCATCAACGGCCCCGTGCCGCTGCACTTCGAGTTGAGCCCCTGGGCATTCGTTGGCTTGGTCTTCGTCCTCGGCTTTTTCATGAGCCTCGGCAAGGCCGCAGTTTATAAGCACATCCCGGCCTATTATCCTCAGAACGTGGGCGCCGTCGGTGGTCTCGTCGGCATGATCGGTGGCCTCGGTGGCTTTGTCCTGCCGCTGCTCTTTGGCTATCTCAACGATGTCACTGGTATCTGGTCGAGCTGCTTTATTGCGCTCTTCGTGCTGGTCGCCGTCGCATTCCTCTGGATGCACATGACCGTCCGGCGCATTGAGCGCCAGCCGGTCGGGCAGCCCGCATGAGCGGTAGGCAAAAACTCGTCGTGGTCGGGGCCGGCATGGCCTCCGGCCGCGCCCTCGAACATCTTTTCGCCGAGGCGCCAGGCCGCTACGACGTCACCCTTTTCGGCGCCGAGCCGCGCGGCAATTACAACCGGCTGATGCTCTCTCCTGTTCTTGCCGGCGAAAAGAGCTTTGAGGACATCATTACCCACAGTGCCGCCTGGTACGCTTCGCACGGCGTCACCACCCACATCGGCGAACACGTCACCGCCATAGATCGCCACCGAAAGGTGGTGATTTCGCGCAGCGGCGAAACGCCATACGATACGCTTGTCGTCGCTACAGGTTCGGCCCCTTTTGTCCTGCCCGTCGCCGGCAAGGACCTCCCCGGCGTGCTGGCTTTCCGCGATTTTGACGATGTGCAGAATATGATCGCGGTCGCTTCCATGCCCGGCTCGCGCGTCGTCGTCATCGGCGGCGGTCTCCTCGGCTTAGAAGCCGCCGCCGCTCTCCGCTTGCGCGGCATGGGCGTCACAGTGCTCCATGCCGCCGACCATCTAATGAACCGCCAACTCGATCCCGTTGCCGGGGCCATGCTGCAAAAGGCCTTCGAGGACCGCGGCATCGAAGTTCTCTGCAAAGCCCAAACTCAAGCGATAATCGGCCACGATCGTGCCGAAGCTGTCGTGCTTGAAGATGGCCGGCTCTGCCCGGCCGATATTGTCGTCATGGCCGTCGGCATTCGCCCCGAAACGCGCCTCGCGACCGACGCGGGCATCCATGTCGAGCGCGGCATCGTCGTCGACGATCAGATGCGCACGTCTGACCCGCACATCCTCGCTCTCGGCGAATGCGTAGAGCACGATGGCATATGCTACGGCCTCGTCGCCCCGCTTTACGATATGGCTGCTGTCCTCGCCAAGACGCTCGCAGATCAGCCTGCCGCATTTCGTCCCTTGCCGACGGCGACCCAACTCAAAGTCACCGGCATTTCGGTTTTTTCGGCCGGCGATTTCGAAACGCGCGACGGGCAGGAAGACATCGTGCTTCGCGACGAGGAAGATGGCATCTACAAGCGCCTTATCCTTCGCGATGATCGCATCGTCGGTACCGTGCTCTATGGCGAAACCACCGACGGTCCCTGGTTTTTCGACCTGCTCCGCGATTCTGCCGCGACGAGCGATATGCGCGGCACGCTCATCTTCGGCGCGGCCTTTCAAGGCAGCGCCCCGATAGATCCCTATGGCGGACGGTGCAGCGTTGCGGGCTGATCCGCGCCGCTTCCTTCGCCCGTCGACTTTGGAAACTAGGCTGCATGACCGCCCTCGGCTCCGCCAAAACCGTCAAGACCACCTGTCCCTATTGCGGCGTCGGCTGCGGTGTCCTTGCAACGCCCCAAGCCGATGGCAGCGTCGCGATTGCGGGCGATCCCGATCATCCCGCCAATTTCGGTCGCCTTTGCTCCAAAGGCTCCGCACTCGGCGAGACCCTCTCGCTGGGAGGCCGGCTTCTCCACCCCGAAATCGGCAATCGCCGCGCCAGTTGGGGCGAAGCGCTCGACCTCGTCGCGACCCGTTTTCGCCAAGCCATCGAGCAATACGGCCCAGATTCCGTCGCGATTTATGGCTCGGGCCAGCTCCTCACCGAGGATTACTATGTCGCCAATAAGCTGATGAAGGGCTTTGTCGGCAGCGCCAATATTGACACCAATTCCCGCCTCTGCATGGCATCGTCGGTCGCGGGCCACAAACGCGCCTTCGGCTCCGACACCGTCCCGGGCAATTACGAAGATCTCGAACTGGCCGATCTCGTCGTGCTCGTCGGTTCCAATCTCGCCTGGTGCCACCCCGTGCTTTACCAGCGCCTCGCCGCCGCCAAGGCCGAACGTCCCGATATGCGCGTCGTACTCATCGATCCGCGCCGCAGCTCCACCGCCGACATTGCCGATCTTCATCTGCCGCTCCGCTCCGACGGCGATAGCGCACTTTTTGTCGGTCTCCTCGGTCATCTCGCGCACCATGGGCACGTTGATGCCGACTTCGTGGCGCAACACACAAGCGGCGCCGAATCCGCATTGCTCCTCGCCGAAGATTGGCCGCTCGACCGCGTCGCCGAAGCCACCGGCGCGGCAGCTGCCGACATCGCAACATTTTATGACTGGTTCGCCAAAACCGAGCGCACCGTCACCGTCTATTCCCAGGGCGTCAATCAATCCGCCTCGGGCACGGACAAGGTCAATGCCATCATAAACTGCCATCTCTTGACCGGCCGCATCGGACGCAAGGGCATGGGCCCCTTCAGCGTCACCGGTCAGCCCAATGCCATGGGCGGTCGCGAGGTCGGTGGTCTCGCCAATATGCTGGCCGCCCATATGGATTTCACGCCCGAAGCGATCGACAGGGTAGGGCGCTTCTGGCAGGCGCCCAATGTCGCGACCAAGCCGGGCCTCAAGGCTGTCGATCTCTTCAGCGCCATGGCGCGAGGCGACATCAAGGCAGTCTGGATCATGGCGACCAACCCCGTGGATTCTATGCCCGATGCCGACGCCGTCCGCGCTGCTCTCGAAGCGTGTCCCTTTGTCGTCGTCTCAGACATGAATGCGAAGACCGACACTGGCCACTATGCCCATGTCAGACTTCCGGCCGCGGGCTGGGGCGAAAAGGAAGGCAGCGTCACCAATTCGGAACGCCGCATATCCCGCCAGCGCCCCTTTCTTGCCCTTCCAGGCGAGGCGCGTCCTGATTGGTGGATCATCTCCGAAGTTGCGCGACGCCTCGGACAT
Organism: Devosia sp. Leaf64; assembly: GCF_001421945.1. Classification (NCBI taxonomy): domain Bacteria; kingdom Pseudomonadati; phylum Pseudomonadota; class Alphaproteobacteria; order Hyphomicrobiales; family Devosiaceae; genus Devosia; species Devosia sp. Leaf64. Next base: position 556,132 of record NZ_LMLO01000021.1, read on the forward strand.
TCCAAAGCTTTTCCCTATCGCACCCCCAGCGACGTTTTCGCCGAACACGTTGCGCTGTCGGCTTTTGAAAACGACGGAGTCCGCGACTTCGACCTCGCTGGGCTAAGCGGCGCCGATTACGCGGCCATCCAACCTACCCAATGGCCGCTGCGCACCAAACCCATCGCCCGTATGTTCGGCAATGGCCGCTTTTTCACGCCCGATCAAAAAGCCCGCTTCATCCCGGTCATGCCGCCTCCGCCAATTCGCCCGGCGCCCGGCTCATTCGTGCTCAACACTGGCCGCGTCAGGGACCACTGGCACACCATGACCCGCACCGGAAAAGCCGCTCGGCTTTCCGCCCACTATGCCGAGCCTTTCCTCGAAATTCACCCGGCCGATGCCGAGCGCCTTAACATCCGCCGCGCCACTCTGGTCCGTGTGTCCAATGCCCGAGCCAGCGTGACGCTGCGCGCTGTCGTCACCGACCGCCAGCCGCAGGGCCAGGTCTTTGCGCCCATGCACTGGACCGACCAGTTCGCCTCCGATGGCCGCATCGATGCGCTTGTCGCTGCCAAGACTGACCCGGTCTCCGGTCAGCCCGCTCTCAAAATGGCGCGGGTCCATGTCGAACCGGCTGGCGCTCGACTCTTTGGCTTCTTCGTCGCCGCGCAAAGTCCAGCATTGACCAGCGACTACTGGGCTGTCGCGCCCATCGAGGGCGGCACGCGCGGCGAACTGGCATGGTTCAATGAGCCCGAAGATTGGATCGCCTGGCTCAAAGCAAATTTCCATCTCCCCTCCAACGCCCGCATCAAAACCTTCAGCGACGACCGCGCTGGCCGCCGGAACTTCGCAGTGCTCGAAGATGGACGCCTGATCCTCGCGCTCTACACCTCTCCCGATCCCGTCATTGTCTCCCGCCAATGGGCGACGACGCTTCTTACCAAAACAAACCTCAGCGCCTCAGTCGTGCTCGCCGGTCGTCCTGGCGCCGACACGCCCGACCCGGGCGCCACCGTCTGCTCCTGCTTTTCCGTCGGTATCAACACCATCACCGCCGCCATCGCCAAAGAAGGCTGCGACACCGCGGAAGCCATCGGCCAATGCACCAAAGCCGGCACCAATTGCGGCTCCTGCCGCCCCGAAATCCGAAGGATATTGGCGTCAGCAATGGCCCCACTCAGCCAATCGCAATCCTAAGCCCGCCCGCCATCGACGCTGATAATCTGCCCCGAAATCCACGACGCTTCATCGGATGCCAAAAACAGTGCCGCCACCGCGATGTCATTGGGCGTGCCCAAGCGCCGTGTATGCGTCGACGCGATCAGGTGGTCTTGTTGGTCACTCGTGTAGCTGTCCCACTGGCGCTGGGTGTTGGGATTGGACAACACGAAGCCCGGCGCAACGCTATTCACGGTTATTCCAGCGGGTCCCAATTCAAGGGCTAGCTGTTTGGTCAGCCCGACCAGTGCGTGCTTTGCTGCAGAATAGGCCTGAATACCCGTGAGGCTAGGACGAAGTCCTGCCCCGGATGAAATGGTCACAATCCGCCCCGCGCCACGTTCTTTCATATGAGGCGCGACTGCTTGAGCGCACCATAACGCGCTCTCGACATTGGCCGCGAATAGCTGTTGCCACGCATCCGGCGTAATGGCCTCCAACGGGCCGCCCACCTGCCCACGAACACCTCCGGCCGCAGTCACCAAAATGTCGATGCCTCCCGCCGAGCGCACGACCTGCTCCACTGCCCTGGCAACCAAGGTCTGATCAGCGAGGTCGACGGGGATCGTGAGCGCCACGCCCGACGATGCCAACGGGGCCATCCCGGCCTCGTCGATATCAAAGCCCGCGACAGAGGCGCCGGCTTGGGCAAAAGCAATGGCAATTGCGCGGCCAATGCCTTGGGCGGCACCGGTCACGATGACGGACTTTCCGTTGAAGTCGAACGTTATGGACATGACCTAAGCCCAACCGTTCTCGATCAAAGACCTGGTTTCGTCGATCGCAATATCCCAGATCGCTTGCATTTCCTCGTCTGGCCGCTGGTAGAAGCCACCGAAATTACCGTCGCCGAGATAGTCCTTTACCGCCTGGCTCCCCATCGTTTTCAGCTTGTCCAAATCGCTCATCGGCTTTTGGCTGCTGGGCATGCCGATATTGGGCAGTCGCGTCCATGCAAAGTTCTCCATCCACGACGCATGGCTGGCGACGGGGTCGATGGCCTGCACCTTGGCAAAGGTTTTCGGGGCATTCCACCAGTTGTGCCAGCGTATCCGGCAGTCGGCATGATCGTTCAGCCATTCGAGAGCCGTCGTTTGGCCGGGGCTGTTGCCGCCATGTCCGTTTACGAAAACGAAGCGCCGAAAACCCTGGCCGGCAAGGCTATCGAGCATGTCGGTGATGATCCGGCCGTAGGTTTCGGCGCGGAGCGAAACGCTGCCGGGATAGGCAGTGAAATAGGGGGTGATGCCATAGGCCAGAACGGGAAAAACCGGCACGCCGGTTGGCTCTGCGGCTTCGACCGCCACTTTTTCCGCAAGGATCGAATCGACACTATTGGAGAGGTAGGCGTGCTGCTCCGTCGAGCCGAGCGGGATGATCGCGCGATCGTCTCGGCGCAGATAGTCCTCGACGGCAAACCAGTTCATGTCCGAAATTTTCAAGGCTGATATCCCAATCCAGTCTGACCACGCACCACCGATTGACCAGCGGCAGAACTGGCCTCAGGGTTGACCACAAGGCGGCGCCGATCAAGCCGCAATCTCAGGGAGACCTATCAATTGGCGACACTTGCCATTCACGGAGGCGCTGGCACCATTCCGCGCGGCTCGATCACAGAAGAAGGTTATCGCGCAGCTCGTGAGGGGCTCAGGGCCGCTCTTGCCGCCGGATGGTCTGTGCTGAAAGAGGGTGGCCTCGCCATCGATGCGGTCGAGGCTGCGGTCGTGGCGCTGGAAGATCACCCCAGTTTCAATGCAGGTCATGGCGCAGTCCTCAATGAGCGACAAGAGCATGAACTCGATGCCGGAATCATGGATGGGCGAACCTTGGCCGCGGGGGCGATCGCATCAGCCCGCCACATTCGCAACCCGATCCAGGCTGCGCGCCTCATCATGGAAGACGGCACGTGCCTGCTGCTTTCCGGTGCGGGTGCCGACGATTTTGCGCGTGGCCAGGGCCTTGCTATGGTCGAGCAGGATTATTTCACGACGCCCCTTCGAAAGCAGCATTGGCAGCGCGCCGAAGACGAGCGTACCGGCAAACTCAATCGCAGCCGCACGGAAGCGGAAAAGCACGGCACGGTGGGAGCCGTTGCGCTGGACGACGCCGGCAATCTTGCAGCGGCAACGTCGACCGGCGGATACACATTCAAGCGAGCCGGGCGTGTGGGAGACGCGCCGATCATTGGTGCCGGAACCTATGCGCGCAATGGCGTCGTCGCCGTGTCCTGCACAGGCCTCGGCGAGTACTTTATCCGCCGATGCACCGCCCACGACATTGCATCGCGCATGCTCTACCTCGACACCCCTCTTGCCGATGCAACACAGAATGCAGTCAACGAGCTGAAAGGGGACGGTGCCGGCGCCGGGATAATAGCGATAGACCGCCATGGTGCCATTTCGTTGGTGCACAATACTGAAGGCATGTATCGCGGCAAAGTGTCAGACGATGGTGTGATCTACGTCGGCATTTACGCTGACGACTTCGGCGCGGAATAATCAATCCAGCCTTTGATTGTCTAATTGTAAGGCAATGTTGTGGGGAAATAGGCCGGGTGATAGAAGCGGCCTTGTGTTGGCGGCAAAGCCTTGCCCCGGCGCCCAAGGTGGAGACACGCATGCACGGCGAAGCAAACCTCGTCGAACTCCCGCAACCCAAGCGGATTTCGCTGTCGGAAAGCGTCGCCGATACTATCGCCGAAGCCATCGCGACCCGCATCATTTTGCCCAATGAGCGAATCGTCGAAACGACGCTGGTGGAAAAACTGGGCGTCAGCCGTGTGCCGATCCGCGAGGCGCTGAAGGTCCTGCACGCGCAGGGCATTATCAGCGGCGGTGGGCATAAGGGCTACCGCGTTGCTGCCTTTGAGCCGGGTATTACCCAGCAGATCATGGAAGTGCGCCTGAGCCTCGAGACCTTCATGCTGCGCGATGCGATCGAGAACTGGCGCAAGGGACAAGGCAGCCCCAAAGTCCTCCAGCCGTCTATTGAAATGATGATTGCCTCGGCCAAAGGTGGCAGTCTGCGCAATTCGCTCATTGCCGATCTCGAATTTCACCGCGCGATTCGTCAGGCGGCGCACAATCCTATCGTGGGTACCCTCTGGGACACGATCGCGCGCCATGTCCTCATCATCTTCAATTTCGAGCGGTTCCGAGACGAAGACCTCGAGGCAAGCGCCCGGCAGCACGAGCAATTCCGCGACTGGATTGTGGCGCAGGTCGGCAAGCCCTCGACGCCGTTCAGGGATATCCAGGCGGCGCTTGAAGATCATATGCTCTTGATTGCGCGCAAGAAAACCGGCGACGTTTCCATCAGTCGCTAGGGCAGCGAGCCGATAAAAAGCCGGTTGATCGATTGTATACTGTATGACAAGGTCCGAGGAGATAGCCTCTTCTCAACCGGGTTTCCCCATACATGTATCGTATTGGCGTCGACGTTGGCGGCACGTTCACGGACTTCACCTTGCTCGATGACCGCTCGGGCGATGTCCACTTTTTCAAGACATCCTCGACACCGCATGATCCCTCCGAAGCGATCGAGAATGGCTTGCGCGACATGCTCGGCGAATTGGGTTTTGCGCCTTCATCCGTGAGCTATCTGGCGCATGGCACGACCGTCGCGACCAATATCGTCATCGAGCGGCGCGGCGCGCGGACCGGGCTCGTGACCACCAAGGGATTTCGCGATGTGCTCGAGCTCGGGCGGCAGGCTCGCCCCTCGATCTATGATTACCGGGTGGAAAAGCCGCCGGTCCTGATCCCGCGCGACCGTCGCGTCGAGGTGCTTGAGCGGATCGGGCCGGATGGAGAAGTGCTGCAGGCACTCGACGAGGACTCGCTGCGCGAGGCAGTCGCCAAACTGGCGGCCACCGGGGTCGAAAGCGTTGCCATCTGTTTTCTCCACTCCTATCGCAGGCCGGAACACGAAGCCCGCGCTAAGGAAGTCGTCCGCGAGCTTCTGCCTGATGCCTATGTGAGCCTTTCCTCGGAAATTCTGCCGGAATTTCGCGAGTTCGAACGCATGTCGACTGTCGCGGTCAATGCCTTTGTTGGGCCGCGCATGGGCAGCTATTTGCAGCGCTTCCGCAAGCGCGTTGCTGATGTCGGCATTCCCGCTGCGCCTTATACGATCCACTCCAACGGCGGGTTGATGTCGATCGACACGGTCTATGCGAGTCCGGTGCGCACCTGCGTGTCCGGGCCAGCGGCCGGTGTGGTGGGCGCTGCTGAGATTGGGCGCGTTGCGGGACTGCCCAATCTCATCACCTTCGATGTCGGCGGCACCTCGACCGACGTTTCCTTGATCGACAATTGCACGCCGCTTTTCACCAGCGCGCGGCTCGTCGCCGGCTATCCGGTCAAGACGCCGATGCTCGACATTCACGTCATTGGGGCAGGTGGAGGCTCGATCGCTGCGATTGATGACGCCGGCTCGATGAAGGTCGGGCCACGATCGGCTGGCGCAGCACCGGGGCCGGTGGCTTATGGGCGCGGTGGCACGGAGCCGACGATTACCGATGCCAACCTCTGCCTTGGGCGCCTCGACGCGACGACCCTCTTGGGCGGTCGCATGCAGATCGATCTCGAAGCGGCACGCCGGGTCATTCGCGAGGCCATCGCCGAGCCGCTTGGCATATCGCTTGAAGCGGCCGCCCACGGCATCATCCAGATCGCCAATGCCAATATGAGCCGCGCCATCCGGTCGGTGTCGGTGGAAAAAGGCTATGACATGGGCGACTTTGCCCTCTGCGCTTTTGGTGGCGCGGGGCCGCTCCACGCGGCGGAAGTCGCGGTCGAATGCGGCCTGCCGCGTATTCTCATTCCGCGTGAGCCGGGTACGCTTTGTGCCCGCGGCATGTTGCTGACCGATCTCAGCTCGGACTATGTGCGCAGCTTCTTTTCAGATTGCACCGCAGAGAACTGGACCCACGTCCTTGGCCTCTTCGATGCCATGGAAGCCGAGGGCACGGCCTGGCTCGACAATGAGGGCGTCGCCACCGGCGACCGGCGTTTCAATCGCGTACTCGACGCCCGCTATCGCGGCCAGAATTTTGAGGTCAAGGTCGACTGCAGCGGCCTTAGTGACGGCGATCTCGAAGAACTCGAAGAGCGGTTCCACGCGGCCCACGTCAAAGAATATGGCTACGACATCCGACACCGGGCGATCCAGTTCGTCTCGGCCCGCGTGCAGGCGATCGGCGCCGTCGAAAAGGCGCCACAGGCGGAAGTTCAGGGCGGATCAAGTCTCGAGGCCGCTCAAACAGGCTCCCGGCCCGTCTATTATGATGCCACTCACGGCTGGCTCAACACCCCGATTTATCATCGCGGCGACCTGCCGTCCGGTGCGTCGATCTCCGGCCCGGCCATTATCAACGAAATGAGCGCAACGAGCCTGATCCTGCCGGGGCAAACCGTCGTCGCCGACCGCTGGGGCAATCTGATCGTGGAGACCAACCTGTGACCCAAGACAATGATCGCATCGCCGATGCCATCCAGATGGAGGTGTTTTCCAACCGGTTGCTCGCCATTGCCGAGGACATGGGGTCGATCCTGATCCGCTCGTCTTTCTCGTCCAATATGAAGGAACGCCGCGATTGTTCGACGGCGATCTTCGATGCGCAGGGGCGCCTGGTGACCCAGGCCGACCACATTCCCATTCACCTCGGCGCCATGATCGGTGCTGTCGAGGCTATGCTGGCGCGCTACCCCTTGTCGGCCATGAAGCCCGGCGACGCTTTCATTGCTAATGATCCCTACCTCGCTGGTGGCAGCCACTTGCCGGATATCTCGATCATCACGCCGGTGCATCATGAGGGCGAGGTCCGGTTCTTTGCCGGCAATATCGCGCATCATGCCGATGTCGGCGGCAAGACACCGGGATCGACCTCGGGCACGTCTCGGTCGATTTTCGAGGAGGGCATCCGCCTGCCCATCATCCGCATCGCCCGCGGTGGGGAGATCGATGAGGATCTGCTCGAACTGATCGCCCACAACACCCGCGATCCGGAGGAGCGGTTGCTCGATCTGCGCACGCAGATCGGCACCAATGTGCGCGGCGGCGCCATGCTGGTGCAACTGGTCGATCGCATGGGCTGGCCTGCGGTGTCGCAGGCTATCGGGGATATTTTGACCTATACCCGCCGTCGCCTGAGCAACCGGGTGGCGGCTTTGCCCGATGGTGTCTATCGCTTCGAGCGCGCCATGGACGATGACGGCTTTCCGGGCGAACCGGTGCCGATCGTTTGCACGGCGACCATTGCAGGGGACAATCTTTCTTTCGATTTTGCTGGCTCGGGTCCGCAGGCGCGTGGGGCGATCAACCTGCCGGACAGTGCCCTCAAGGCCTCGATCTACTATTGCGTCAAAGCGGTGCTCGATCCGGGCCTGATGCCCAATCAGGGAATTATCGACCCCATCGGCATTTCCGCGCCGCGGGGCACGATCGTCAATCCAAAGGCGCCGGCCGCTGTCGCTGGTCGTGCTGTCACTTCGAACCGTCTTTGCGGCGCCGTGTTCGGGGCGCTTTACCAGGCCATGCCGGAAGACAAGGTCATGGCCTCGTGCAATGACTCGACCTCGGCCGTTTCCATCTCCGGCTGGCATGAAGGCCGCCATGCGACCTATGTCTATCCCGAAAGCATGGGCGGCGGTGCTGGCGCCTTTGCAGATCGCGACGGCATGGATGCGGTCCATGTCCACACGGTCAATTCCACCAATCTGCCCGCCGAAGCGCTGGAACTCGAATATCCGCTGCTGCTCGACGAATATTGCCTTGTGCCGGATTCCGGCGGGGCAGGGCGGCATCGCGGCGGCATGGGCATGGCAAGGCAGATCCGCATTCGGGAGGACAATACAACCTTCTCGGCTCGCTCGGATGCCCACATCATTCCGGCGCCCGGCGTCGCCGGTGGCAAGGCGTCAAATGTGACGCGCATCCGGCGCAATCCCGGCACGGCGCAGGAAGAAAACCTGCATTCCAAGGCGTCCGGACTGGTGCTCGCGGCGGGCGAAGTGATCCGCGTCGAAACGTTGGGCGGCGGTGGCTTTGGCGATCCCCGCGAGCGTCCACTTGCCGCCTTGGCCGCCGACCTTCGCGAGGAAAAAATCACCCGCGCGGCCGCCGAGCGCGACTATGGCACAAGCCGTGTCGCAGAAGCCCTTGCGCTAGGTTGAAGCCTGGCGCGAGGTATAGACGACGAGCTCAACCTCAAGCTTGACCTCGGGTCCGCCCAGCGCCGCGACGATCAGACCGGTATGGGGCGGACGGTGTTCGCCAAAGAACGCCTTCCGCTCTGCCGCTGCTACCGCGGAATCGGCCGGGTCCACGAGATAGGTGGTGATCTTCACCACTTGGTCGCGCTCCGCACCGATATGGCGGAGGATAGCGTCGATGTTGCGATAGACCTGTGCCGCTTGTTCGCCGGCGTTGCCCGGCCCGACCAGTTTTCCGGCGCTGTCACGCGAGACCTGCCCGGCTATGAAAGCAAAATCGCCAGCTTGGGCCACGTGCTCATAACTGGCAGGGGCGTAGATGTCGGGAGGGCTGGATAGGGTAATCGAGAGGCTCATCACATGCTCCGTTTGCCCAAATCTACGACTTTGAGTTTGTATTACAAGCATACAATACTGTAGGCTTTGGCAACCAAATCTGGGGGTAGATGTGAGACTAGAAGGCATGGTTGCCGTGATCACCGGCGGCGCAAGCGGGATGGGGCGGTCGACTGCGATGCTTTTCGCCCGCGAAGGCGCGAAAGTCGTTGTCGGGGATGTCGATGACGCTGAGGGCGCGCGTCTGGCCGATGAGGCGAAAGCGGCGGGACTGTCGATTGTCTTTCAGCACACAGACGTGTCCCAGGAGGATCAGGTCGCCGAACTTATCGCCCGCGCGGAAAAAGATCACGGCAAGCTCGATACCATCTTCAACAATGCCGGCATTGAACAACCGGTCACGCCCTCTGAGGATGTTACCGAAGCACTTTTCGAGCGCGTGATCGACATCAACCTCAAGGGTACCTTTTTCGGCTGTAAACACGCGATCCCGGCGCTGTTGCGCAATGGCGGCGGTACCATCGTCAACAACTCTTCGGTAAGTGCCTTTGCCAATGTCGGTGGCAATCTGAGCTATGCGGCATCCAAGGGCGGCATCATGTCGATGACCCGCGTCATCGCCATCGAATATGCGACCCGCAACATTCGCTGCAACGCCATCAATCCGGGCGTCATCGACACCGGCATGAACCGGAGAAATTTGGAAAAAGCCACAGACCCTGATGCGCTGGAACAAAAATGGCGTTCGATCACGCCGCTCGGGCGCATGGGCACTGGCGACGAAATCGGCGAGGCTGTGCTCTTCCTTGCCTCAAAACAGTCCTCGTTCGTCACCGGGATTGGGCTTGTCATCGACGGCGGAAGGATCGCGACATGAGCGGCAAACTGGACGGCAAGATTGCCATCGTTACTGGCGCAGCGCGTGGCCTCGGCCGCGCTATTGCGCAGCTTTATGCAGCCGAAGGCGCGACGGTCTATGCGCTCGATGTGTTGGAGGATGAGCTCCGGGGCCTTACCGACCTGCCGGGCGATATTCGTCCGCGAAAGCTCGATCTCACCGACGCAGAAAGCATCGAGCCGGTGCACAAAGCCATCGAAGCCGAGGCGGGTCGGATCGACGTTCTGGTCAACAATGCCGGCATCATTTTCTTCAAGCCGGTAGAGGACGTCACCATCGCCGATTGGGATCGGCTGATGGGCGTCAATCTCAAGGGCGCGTTCCTCTGCGTCAAAGCAGTCGCACCGGGGATGAAGGCTCGAAAAGCCGGCGCTATCATCAACGTTTCCAGCAATGCCGGCATTGTCGGCGATGTCGATGAGAGCACCTATTGCGCGTCCAAGTTTGGCGTCGAGGGTTTGTCGCGCGCGCTGGCCAAGGAATTTGCGCCCTACAATGTCTCGGTCAATATCGTGACCCCCGGCCATGCCATGCACACGCCGATGAGCGAAACGACCTATTCGCCGGAAATGCGGAAGATCTGGAAGGACCCGATCGAACTTGCACCGGCTTTCGTGCATCTGGCCGTTCAGGACGCCAGTGGTCTCCACGACCAGCGCATCAAGGCTTGGGATCTGGTGCAGGAAATAGCTGCCCGATAAAAATACTCCGGTCCCAGAAGGACCGGAGCCAGTTGGGACAGGAACTCAGTTGATCGTCGTGGTGACCCGATGCGTGCCGCCCTTTTCGGAGCGGCTGGTGACGGTCACCGATGCGCCGGGCTTGGCGCGAACAAGCCACTCGATGGGGCGGCCATTGGCGGTCCATTGCTGGCCCCAGGGCGACCAGGGATAGAGGCGTTCGTTGCGGCCTGCGAGATTGCCGAGATCGGCGGTTTCGGGGTTCATCACCAGCTCCCCGCCATCGACGCTGATCGCCGCAGTGACGGGCTTGGCCACCTTATTAGCGATGGCAACGTCCGAGAGGTTGGTCGGGAGATAGCCGAAATTGCTGATGACCGCGCGCACCTTGTAGAGATCGCTGCCGACGGCGGTGAGGCTCACATCCTCGACCTTGACCTGCGGCGCGGCGGCCGCATGCTTGAGATTGAAGAGGACGTTCTGGCGGACCATTTCTTCGAGCAGATTGCCCGGCGGATTGCGGTAGCTCCAGATATTGACCATGCCGCCGATTTCGATCTTGCCCAGTTGCGGATGATCGAACGGCTTCCAGTCGCGCCAACCTTTTTCGGCCATGTTGGCCTTGACGTAATCATAGACCTTTTGCTGCACCTCTTCATTGCGCGGATAGAGGTTGTAATAGCCTTCCTTGGGCACGCCGGCCGTACGCTCGAGATCCCAGAGCTCGGTGCCGAAGGAGATGATGCCCATCTCCTCATAGGTCCAGTCCATCAGGCCGCCGCGGCGGACGACGGATTTGTCCGGCGTGAATTCTTCGTAGATCGAGACGGTCGGGTAGCCAGTCAGCGCCGTGCCGACCTTGCCGATTTCCTTATAGAGATTGATATCCCGCGCGCTCATGGCGCTATCGGGCTTGGTCATGGATGGCCGCAGGATAATGCCGCCATGGGTGTGATAGGCGCACATACCGCAGATGTTGGGATGGTCGAGGATGAACTTTGCCATGCCGAAGGCTTCCGGCTCGGACAGCGGGTGAATGCCGGCGCCATATTCCTGCGGCGACCAATGGGTCGGGAAGTTGCGGTTCATATTGCCGTCGAACGGCTTTTCGACCGGGACGTTCACCCCGTCATAGTTGCGGACGGTACCCTCGGGATACATTCGGTAATATTCGCCGCCTTCCTCGCCCGGCGTGCGCTGCACCATAATGTCGGGATTGCTGGCGCTCTTTTTCCACTCGCCCTTAGGGTCCGGTACGCGCATCCAGACGATGTAACCATCACCATCGATATCCTCGGGGATCAGGCCCTCGAGCCGATCAGCGCCGGGCATGAAGCGGCCATTGCCGCACCAATTGTAATAGGGCGGGACAAGCGATAGCTCAGCGCCGTCCGGATTGATGCGCGGCAGAATGTAAAACACCTGCGTATCGAGAAGGCGCGTCGCTTCCTTGTCGGTGCCGTACTTGGTCAGCAGGTGATAGACGGCATAAAGCGCCGCTGCCGAGGTCGCATGTTCCTCGGCGTGGATCTGGCCGTCGATGTAATAACCGGGCTTTTCGGCCGCCGGGCCGGTCTTGGGGTTGGTGATCTCAATCAGCCAGACGTCGCGCCCTTGAAAGCTCTTGGCGAGCGATTTCATCGTGGCGAGGTCGGGATAAGCAGCGACCAACCGGCGCAGGCGCTCCGTCATCTCGTCATAGGTGTAGTAGCGGTCAAATTTCACATCGAGATCGGTCATGGCATATCCTGGGCGGCAAGTTGGCCGTAGGCGGGTTGTGGGGCGGTGCGGATGCAGGCGCTGAAATGACCCGGCGACACTTCGACCGGTACCGGCACGACCTTGGCGCAGTCGGCGATCGCCATGGGACAGCGGGTGCGGAAGACGCAGCCGGAGGGCGGGTTGATAGGGCTCGGAATATCGCCCTTGAGAATGATCCGATCCTTGCGCGCCGTGATGTCTGGATTGGGCACTGCGGAGAGGAGGGCCTTGGTGTAGGGGTGGTTGGGATTGCGATAGAGCGTGCGCGTCGGCGCGATCTCCATGATCCGCCCGAGATACATGACGATGACCCGGTCGCTGATATGCTCGACGACCGCCAGGTCGTGGGCAATGAACAGCATGGTCAGGCTGAACTTGTCCTTGAGGTCTTCAAGGAGGTTGACGACCTGCGCCTGGATCGACACGTCGAGAGCCGAGACCGGCTCGTCGGCGACGATGAAATCGGGCTCGACGGCCAGGGCGCGGGCAATGCCGATACGTTGGCGCTGACCGCCCGAAAATTCATGCGGGAAGCGATCGAGATAGTCCCCGCTCAAACCGACCTGTTCGAGCATGGCGACGATCCGGTCTTCGCGATCGGCCGAGGTGCCGATATTGTGGACGGCCAGCGCATGCCCCAGCACGGTGCGGATCTTTTCGCGCGGATTGAGACTGGCATAGGGGTCCTGAAAGACAATCTGCATCCGCTTGCGATAGCGCCGCATCGCGGGCTTTGAGAGCTTGCTGATATCAGCGCCATCGAAGTCGATGACGCCCGATGTCGGCTCCCCCAATCGCAGAATGGTTCGGCCTACGGTTGTCTTGCCAGATCCCGATTCTCCGACGAGCCCGACGACTTCGCCCCGGCGGATCGAAAAGGATACGTCGTCGACCGCTTTCACATTGGTGACGACGCGGCTCAGCACACCGCCGCGTATCGGAAAGTACTTTTTGAGGTGTCGCACATCGAGCAGTGCATCACTTGGAGCGACTGGCGTTGGAAAGGATGTCTCGGTCATGCCGTCGCCTTGGTCTTGAGATCGAGTTCGCGCCAGCGCACGCAGCGGACGGATCGGCCACTATCGAGCACTTCGAGCGGTGGTTCGGCTGCCGCGCAGCGCTCTTCGGCAAAGGCGCAACGGGTGCGGAAACGGCAGCCGCCGGGCAGCTTGGTCAAGAGCGGCACATAGCCCGGGATGGTCTGGAGCCGCGTCTTTTCTTCATATTCGCCCATGCGCGGGATCGACTGCATGAGGCCCGATGTGTAGGGCATCAGGGGCTTGGAGAAGATTTCGGCGACGGTACCGGTCTCGACGACCTGTCCGGCATACATCACCACTACCCGATCGGCCATTTCAGCAACGACGCCGAGATCGTGAGTGATGAAGACAATCGCCATGCCCATCTTGGCTTGGAGATTGCGCATCAAGTCGAGGATCTGCGCCTGGATCGTCACATCGAGCGCCGTCGTGGGCTCGTCGGCAATTAGCACGCTCGGTTCGCATGAAAGCGCCATGGCAATCATGGCACGCTGCCGCATGCCGCCCGACATTTCATGCGGATATTGGCTGGCGCGGCGGACCGGCTCCGGAATGCCCACAAGTTCGAGCATTTCGATGGCCCGTTGGTGCGCTGCTTTCTTGCCAAGCTTGGAATGCTGCATGACCACTTCGGCGATCTGGGTACCGATGGTGTGTACTGGATTGAGGCTCGTCATCGGCTCCTGGAAGATCATGCCGATATCGTTGCCGCGAATGGCGCGCATTTCTCCTTCAGGCAAGCTCACCAGATCCTTGCCGCGAAGACGAATGGTCCCTCGCGAAATGCGGCCAATCTTTTTGGGCAGAAGCCGCATGATGGAAAGGCTAGTCACGGATTTGCCCGAGCCGGACTCTCCGACGATGGCGAGCGTTTCGCCGCCTTTGACGACGAAGCTGACGCCGTCGACGGCGCGGACATCCTGGCCTTCGCCGACGATGAAGGAGGTCTGCAGGTCTTCAACCTCGAGGAGAGGCGGTTCGTTGGTCCGTGCCGTAGACGAAGATGCGAATGCGTCAGTCATGGGTCAGGCCCTCAATCTGGTGTCGGGTCGGATCGTCCGGTCTGGAGCGACGAAGTGGCCGTCTCCCGCTTGTCCAACGACTTCGCCATCAAAAACGGTCTTGCCGCCAACCAATGTTCGCGTCACCCGGCCCGAAAATTTCGCGCCGTAATAGAGGTGAGCCACATCGCGCGCGAAGGTGTGGAGGCTTTCCTTGGTGATTTCGGTTACGCCAATGGGGTCAACGAGGATCAGATCGGCATCCGCGCCAACGGCAATGCGTCCCTTGTTCGTCAGCCCAAAGCGGGCCGCAGCATTGGCGCTCAAGAGTGCCATGGCTCTATCGAGCGAAATACGGCCCTTGGCGACGGCGTCTAACATGGACGGCAGAAGAATTTCCGATCCCGGCGAACCTGGTGGCGCGCGCAGAAAATCCTTGGCGCTTGCAAGCTTCTCGGCATGGGAAAATGCCGCGTGGTCGGTCGTGACATGCTGGATCGTGCCGTCTGCCAGTGCGGACCAAAGCGCTTCCTGATCTGCCTGGAGCCGGACTGGCGGATTGATCTTGGCAAAAACCCCCGCCTTGCGCACATCGTCATGGGTGCGGAAGAGATAGTGCGGACAGGTTTCAGCCGAAAAATCCGACGTTCCCTTGAACCGCCGCAGGACGTCCACCGTCAGTGCGCTGGTGACGTGGGCAATGTGCAGCTTTGCCCCAGCTTCGATGTTCATGGTGAGGAGCTTGGCGACCGCGACAGCCTCGCAGATGGCTGGGCGCGCCGCGAGATGCGTGTCGGGATTGGCCAGATCAAGCGATCGGGCGGCAGCTTCGCTTAGCGCGATCATTTGGGTGCTCTCGGCATGGACGACGAGCGGAATGCCCGTTGCCGCAACGGCCTTGAGCGCGCGCATCTGGTCTGCCTCGTCGGGAAACGACAGGCCAAAGAACTCGTCATCGCGACCGGCCGGGGCTTCGGTCGTAAAAATCTTGAAAGCGATGGCGCCGGCATCAGCCATGGCACTGACTGCTTCTGGTGTCAGGTCGCCAGGAGCGCCAAAAATGCCGAAATTGACCCGGGCATGTTCGGCGAAATGCGCCTTTCGCATCTCGACCCGTTCGGCCGAATTGCAGCACGGCTTGCTGATCGGCATTTCGAAAAGCGTGGTGATGCCGCCCGCCGCCGCAGCCTTGGTTTCGCTCTCGACCGTGCCCCGATCCGGATAGGCCGGAGCGCGGATATGGAAGTGAATATCGATGACGCCTGGCAAAAGGGTTTGCCCAGCCCCGTCGATGATCGCACTGGCCTCTCCAGCACCCGCTGGCAGCAGCGCGGCAATTTTTTCGCCCCAGATGGCCACGTCGATTTTCGTGATCCCCGTCTCGGTCAGCACGTCCGCATTGCGGATGATGGTGTCGTAATGCGTCAATCCTTCAACCCCAGTTCTGTCAGGGCCTTGGCCACGCCATCGAGATTGGTCAGGTGCATGCTGGCATAATTGGGCGCGAGAACCACGCCATGACCACCGGCACGATAGGTCGCCATGACGGAGCGGTAAGCGATGTCGGGCGTCATCTTCGCTGTCTCGGCCTTAGTGCGCGGGGCATCGACGCCGAGGCCCATGAAAACCTTGGCCTTGCCGTTGACGCCCTTCACGGCATCCGCGCATTGGCCGAACACATAGGTGTCCGGGTCCATGCCCGCGGCGATGACGTTGGCATAGGGCGCCTCGTTGAGGCCGAGAATGCGATAGAGCACTGCCGTCGCTTCATCGGGCGAAAAATCGCGCAAAATGGTCTTCTGGAAGAAGCCCAGTTCCTTGGTGAACACCTCGCCGGCCTGATGCTGATAGGTGATGGGCTTCACCCAATCGGCATACATGGTCTGCTCTTCCCACGGCCATTGGGCGCGGCGGAAGATATTGAAATGGTTGCGGTTCCAGACATTGAGCCCGAAGCTCAGGCCCGGCTTGCACCATTTCACGAGACCATAGAGCTCGCGGTCGAGGTCCTTGTTGCGCTCAAGCCAGAACTTTTCCCAGATCAGCGCTTCGGGATTTGCCAGCAGCGTGCGGATGAAGGTGATGAATGCGCCATCGGCAAACTCCTTGCCCGACGAGGCTTCCTGCATGAAATCGTAGAGATTGAGCAGTGCGCGGCGACAGGCTTCGACGTCGATACCGCGCTCCATGGCTTCCTTGCGGGCATGGGTCGAAAAATCACCCGGCGCACCGCCCTGGATCAGAGTGTCGAGCGGCGAGTTGCGCTCGTTACACCACATGACGCCATCGATATCGTAATTGCGGACCTGATCCTCGATCATCGAGAGGATCCAGTTGCGATAGTCCGGGTGGCTCGTCGATGGGTCGCTGCCGAGGCGGCCAAAAATGTCGACCTCCATCGCCTGGGCGAGGTTGGGAATATCAACCGTGTTGGTCGAACCGTGACCGGTATATTTGAAGAACGGCTCCATCAGCTCGATGAAGACCTTCATGCCCCGCTCGTGGGCGGGGGCGATGACCATGTCGAGGATGTCCTTGCCTTCGAACTCGGGGTCCTTGGCCCGATAATCCTTGATAAAAGTGCCGTTGTAATAGGCCGAATCGGGCTCGAAATAAGCGCCCCCCTTCATAGCGAAGGGTTCCGGCACGCCATGATCGGGCCAGCCGTCGAGCTTATGCGAGATCGAGCGGCCGGTCTTGAGGCCGAGCCAGGAGACGGTGCCGAGCATCAGCACGTTGACACCGACGCGGTCCTTCAGAATATCGAGGACGTTTTCGACGCCTTCGTCGATGAAGTTGATCGGGCTAACCTGGATGCCGACAAATTTCTCGGCGGGATTGGGCTTGTCGGTCATGCGGCGGCTTTCGCGTGCTTGGCGATGAAGCCCTTCATCCGCTCGACCGCATCCTTAATTTTGTCGAGCGGCTGCAGGAAGGACATGCGGATATAGCTCGGGTCATGATCGCCGAACATGGTGCCGGGGAAGAGCATGACGCCTGTTTCGCGCAGCAGCTTTTCGCAGAATTCGGGCGTCGACATGCCTGTGCCGGCAACGTTGATATAGACGTAGAAGGCGCCGCCGGGCTTGCCGTAGGTCAGGCCCATTTCGTCGAGTGCGGGCAGCAGATAATCTCGGCGTGCTTTGTATTCCGCGATCATCGCCTCGATCGGCTCTTGCGGCCCGGTCAGCGCAGCGAGGGCCGCATATTGGCTGATGGTCGATGTGTTGATCGAAAGCGTATGACGGGTGTCGGTGATGCGTGAGATGAAATCGGCAGGGGCGGCCATATAGCCGACGCGCCAGCCTGTCATCGCATACGTCTTGGAGAACCCGTTGAGCGTGATGGTGCGATCCTTCATGCCCGGCAGTGTCGCGATCGAGAGGTGCTCGTAGCCATCATAAATGATCTTGGCGTAGATTTCGTCGGAGACGATGATGAGGTCGTGCTTGATCGCGAGATCGGCGATGCCGCGGATGACGTCTGGAGGCGTAACCGCGCCCGTCGGATTGTTGGGCGAAACCAGCACGAACATCTTGGTTTTCGGCGTGATGCGCTTTTCGATCTCGGTGAGGTCGAGTGCGAAATCGTCCTTCTGGAACGTCGGGACCGGGACGGGCACGCCACCAGCCAGGTTGACCGCCATGTCATAGGTGGTGAAGCGCGGGGAGGTGATGAGTACCTCGTCCCCCGGCTGGATCAGCGCCAGCATGATCAGCGTGATGGATTCCTGGACGCCTGCGGTGACGGCAATGTCGTCAGCGGCGTAGTCGAGGCCGTATTCTTTGTTAAGGTGCTCAGCGATGGCGGCCCGCAGCGGCGGGATGCCATGAGGACCGGTATAGTGATGCTGGTTGTCGTCGAGCGCTTTCTTGCCGGCTTCGACGATATGAGCGGGTGTATGGAAATCAGGATCGCCGCGACCCATGGCGATGACATTGGTCATGCCGGCGGCGATGGCGAGCATCTTGGTCCGGAACGAGCCGTCGTCCTCGGTGATGCGGGTGGCCATATGGTCGTTCAGAAAGCTCATCAGTGCATCCTCTTGCCGGCGATAAAGGTCATCTCGACGCGTTCGAGCGCATAGAGATCCTCGTCGGGTTTCCCGTCGACGACGATGAGGTCGGCTTCCTTGCCTGCCTCGACCGTGCCGATCTTCTTGTCCATTTTGGAAAGCTGTGCGCCGCGAATGGTGATGGCGCGCAACGCGTCGAGATTGTTGGGGCAGACACCGACCTCGACCATGAAGGCGAGTTCGGGCGCAATGACATCGTGCTCGACGGCCGGGCTACCGGCGTCGGTGCCGAAGACGATCGGTACGCCGGCCTTGGCCGCGCGTACGAGGCCATCAAAGCGCGTCTTGTCGCCCACGGCTTTTTGACGCTCGAGCACTTTCCACTCGGGAATGCCAAATGCCCTGGCGATATCGGGCTTGGCTTGCATGACGAGGGCCGAGAAGGTGGTGACGATCGGGATCTTCTTGTCGAGGAGGATCTGGATTGTCTCGTCGCTCATCGAGCCGCCATGCTCAACGCAATCGACACCGAACTCGGCAACGCGACGGATACAAGCGTCGTACGTGGCATGCGCCGTGACGGGCAGGCGGTTGCGGTGGGCTTCGTCGATGACGGCCTCAAGCTCGGCGTCGGTGAATTCGAGGGTGTCGTGGCAGGCCATGATCTTGATGAGATCGGCGCCGCCCTTGACCTGATCGCGCACGGCGCGGCGCATTTCATCAGCGCCCGAGGCTTCGCGGCAGACCCAATAGGTATGGCCGCCGGTCTGGATGATCGATTCGCCTGAGACAAGCAGACGCGGTCCGGGGAAAAAGCCTTGGGCGACAGCCTGCTTGGCAAAGAGATTGGCATTGTGCACGCCGAGATCGCGGACCAGCGTGACGCCGGCGCGGAGCGATTTCAGCATGTTGCCAGCGGCCTTATAAGCGCGGATTTCCGGCGAGTCGTACATGGACTGGAAGGACAGCTCATGCACACCGTCCCAGGACAGGTGGCCGTGGGACTGGATCAGGCCAGGCATGATGGTCTTGCCGCCAGTATCGACGACCGCGAGATCGGTGTTGCCGAGCTCTGACGCCGGGCCGACGCGAACAATCTTGCCGCCGCGAATTTCGACGAAACCGTCTTCGATGATCTCGTCGCCGACAGCGGTAATGATGCGGCCTTTCAAGACCTGATCGACCGGCTTGAGGTCGAACATGGGCTTGGTGATCTTGGTATAATGCCAGGAGGCGGGTTCGGGCATTTCAGGTCCTCAAAGCGGAATGACGCGCTGGTCAATGGGAAGGGTCGCGAGCAGGCGCGAGGGGATTTCGACGTAATTGTCGTGGACAATCATGGTGTTGATGGTGCGGTAGCCGTCGCGGCCGGGGCGGTAGACGCCGGGCTCGTTGGAGAAGACCATGCCGGCTTCGATGGTGGTCATATCGCCCGGTGCGAGCCAGGGCGCTTCGTGGCCTTCGAGCCCCATGCCGTGACCGATACGGTGGCGGATAGTGTCGCCGAGGCCCGCTGATTTGAGCGCATCGAGGGCGGCTTCGTTAACATCCTGGCAACGTTGACCCGGCTTTAGCGCGGAAACGGCGGCATCATTGCAGTTGGCCATGGCGGTCATGACATGGCGTTGGTCGTCGCTCATTTCACCGACGACGAGCGTGATGCCACTTTCGGCGTGATAGCCGCCGAGGCTGGCGCCGATGCCGGAGATGATCGTGTCGCCATATTCGGGAACACGATGGCTGGTCGAGCCGTGGGGCAGGGCAGCGCGCGGACCCGAATGGACCGAGGCGGAGATGCCGAGCTTGGTGCCCGCAAAGGCGGCGCCGTAGTCGCGCTTCAAGGCCGCGAGGGCAAAACCGGTGCTGTCGGCGAGGAGGTCGAGTTCGCTGCCGCCATTGCGGATGATGGTACCGGCTTCGCTGGCAAGGCGGAAGAGGCAGAGGTCGGCGTAGCTGGCGGCGATGCGCGTGAGTTCGAGCTCTTCGGCCGTCTTGATGAAGCGCAAGGGCGCGGCGAGGTCTTCGAGGACGATCGCGTCGGCGAGGGTATTGAGCGTTGCGAGAAGGCGTGCGTCGAGCGTGTCGATGGCGATGCGCCGGGCCTTGGATTGGCAAAGCATCCAGGCGATCGGATGAACGAGGCCGGGGAATTCTTCGTATGTCGCGAGTTCGACGCCTTCGACCGGCTCGGCATTTTCAAGTTCGAGCAAGGGCACGAACAGAAGTACTGGTCCATCGACGGGCACGTAGAGGCCGATTGGGCGCTCGTTGACCGAGAAGTTGAAGCCGCAGGCATAAAAGACATTGGCCGGCGAGAGCAACAGCACCCCATCAACGCCACGCCATTCGGCGGCGACGCGCAGGCGGGCCTGCACGTCCTGCCGGAAGGCCTGGCCCAGCGGCTGGACCGGTTTAACGGGGGGGGGCTGCAGGTTCACAGCCGGGCCTCGTTATAGGGGCCAATCGCCTGGATTTCGGATTTGAGGCCGAGTTCCTTGCCGAGAGCGACGAGATCGGCGAGCACTTCATCGTCGAGTGGAACACCGGCCTGGGATTTCCTGGCGACGCGGCGCGCTTCCTGCTCGCCCGGGATGAGGACCTCGGAAAAGCCGGGGCGGGTCTGGCGTGATTTGACCATTTGGGCGAATTCGCCCATGCGCGCCTTGAACTCGTCGAGCGGCATGAACCATTCGATATCGACGGCCGTGAGGCTGTGCGAGACATCGAGTTTGGCCGGGTCGGCATAGGGCGTAAGGCCAAAGCCGCCGCCGCCGATCACGCCGGTCAAAACGTCGGTCATGAAAGCAAGGCCATAGCCTTTGTATTCGCCGATCGCGAGGAGGGGGCCCTTCATTGCAGCATCGGGATCGTCGGTGACTTCGCCCGCAGGTGTCAGGGCCCAGTCGAGCGGCATCTTTTTGCCCTCGCGCGAATGCCACTGCATCATGCCCTTGCCGGCCGTGGTCAGGGCAAAATCCATGACGGCGGGAAAGCCGAGATTGGTCGGGGCAGCGATGCCCCAGGGATTGGTGCCGACGGCGCCTTCCCGCGCACCCCAAGGCGCCATCTCCGGGCCGGCATTGGTATAGGCGATGCCGATGCAGCCCGCCTCCATGGCCTGGCAGGCATGGACGGCGGACGAGCCATAGTGCGTCGAATTGCGGACGATGACCTGCCCGATGCCGCAGACCTTTGCCTTCTCGATCGCGAGTTTCATCGCCTTGGCTGCTGCAACCGTGCCGATCCCGTTGTGGGCATCGACGAGGGCGAGGGCCGGGCTTTCCTTGACCAGTTCCCAAGGCGCGCGTGGATCGACGAGCTTTTCGCCAATCCGTTCCTGATAGCGGCGCAGGCGTCGGACGCCCTGGCCATGGCCGGGATGGAAGCGCAGTTCGGAAAAGATCAGCGCATCGGCAAAGATGCGGGCGTCTTCGGGCCTAAGCCCCAAGGCTTCAAAGCCTTCGGCCATGAAGTTTTCGAGGCTAGGCTTATCGACGCTGGTTAAGGTGATGGCCACGGTTCACGCCTCGAGCTTGAGGAGCGAGGCGATATTGGCGCTCGCATCCTGATAGGCGCCGAGCTCGCCCTTGGGCGCGGTCATGATCACGGTCATGCCGGGGCCATAGCCGGAGCGCGGTCCATCAGTCTGGCCAACAATGCCGATGCTCATGGCGCCGCGGAGGTAGCCATGATTGTAGCGGCTGTCGGTGTTTTCGATGGCGACGACATCGCCGAGCTTGAGCTGGTCGAGGCCCGCTTCGGCAAGCGCTGCCTTATCGGTCGACTGCATGTGAAGGCTGCCGCCTTCGCTCGTGAGACCAGCCCCCGCGCCGACGAGAAAGGCTGGTACGGTGGCGACGACCCCGAACTTGAGGATCCCGTCTTCGGTCCTGCTCGGCAGCGCTTTCAGCAGATCGGGCGAGAGGCCCTTGCAGTTGATGGCTTCGTGGCCGTGAATTGAGATGCCCGTGCCATAGGACTTGACGAGGATCTGGTCCCCAATCGCCATCTTCTTCCGGACGTCCTTCGGGAAGTGGACGATCACCTGCTCGGAGAATCGGCCCGACTTTCCGGTAACGACGCCCTTGGCGCCTTGGGCCTGGCCGGTCATCACCGTCGCGGTATTGCCAAGGCACGCAAAGACGTTGAGGCCGCGATTTTTCAGATCGTCAGTACCGCGGATCGACACGCCGGGATGGATGCAATCCGCCGCCCAGCCAAAGGCGCGATCGCCAACCGAGACATTGTAGACGATGCCGCCCCAGGCCGGCAGCAGGAAGGGCGTGCCATCGGCCGCGAGGCGATAAGGCTCTGCGGGGAGGCCGGGAAAACCGGGATGGGCGATGGTGCCGCCAACCGAAACGGCAACGAGATCGGCTTCGTTGAAGGACACGGTCATTTGGCGGCTCCGATGCGGAAATAGTTGGAAATGTTCGCGGTCGGGTCGATCTCGAACTCGATACCGCCGGTGGCGCAGCTCATCAGCGTCATGATGCCTGGCCCGTGGCCCGTCATGATCGAGTCGCCATGGATGCAGATGGCGATGGACACGGCGCCCTCGCGATAGGAGCGGCCGAAGTGATGGTCGGCGTGGCGGATGGCGATGATGTCGCCCAACCGCATCTGGTCGATCCCGAGATCCGCCATCAGCGCGCGATCCCCGCTCATCAGGTCCTGGTCGACATATTCGGAATTGAGCTCGGCGCCCGAGCCCATGATTTCGATGGGGAGTTCGATGGCGACGGGGAGTTTCAGGGCGCCATTGCCGGCGCGCGTCAGGCGCAGTGCGTTGAGCAGTTTGGGACTGGTTTTCTTGAACTCGACTTGCGGAAATTCATTGAGCGCAATGCCGCGGCCCAGGGCCTCGATCTGGATCTGATCGCCAACGTTGAGAAGGTCGTTCACCTCATCCGGGAAGGCGACGAGGAGGCGGGCATGCTCGCCGGTCACCGTGCCCTTGGCGCCCTTGGCGAGGCCCGACATGACCGTCGCTTCATTGCCCACGCAGCTGAGATAATGCAGCGCCATGTCCGATTTTTCGTCGGGATGAGCAATGGAAACGCCGGGTTCGACATGGTCACCCGCCCAGCCAAATGCCCTGTCGCCGACACTGGCATTGTAGGTCACGCCGAACATGCCGGGCAGGATCACGCCCTTGCCGTCGGGGTAGTGCGTGTAGTGCCCCGGCCGCAGCGACGGCGTGCTGACATAGCCGCACACGGCTATGGCGACGAGGGTGTCGGCATTGGAGGTGAGGCCCCCCAGATCACTGCTCATTTGTGCGGTTCCACTATTTTCAGACGCCTCGTTTGCATCGCTTGACAACCTTTAGATTCCCTGTCCAACATTAGCTCGTTAGATTGTCGACAATCTGATAAACGACAAATGTGCATACGGATCGGGCGTCGTCAAGCACCTGATCAACAAAGCGGCAAAAACAACCGCACTGAACAAGAAAGATAGTCAGGCCAATGAGTTACGCGCAGCTTATGGAAACTGTGGGGCAGGTGAACGACCTGCTCAACGCCCAGTCGATCCTGAGCTGGGACTCGCGCACCATGATGCCCCACGGCGGTCATGAAACCCGCGGCAAGCAGTTGGCAACGCTATCCGTTTTGACCCGCGACCTGCTGGTTTCGGCCAATACGCGCTCCCAGCTCGACAAGGCCGAGGCCGAAGTCGCCGGCATGGCTGACGGATCTGTGGAAAAAGTCATGGTCGCCCAGGTGCGCGAAGCCATCGACTGGCACCTCGCCATTCCTGCCGAACTGACCCGCAAGCGCGCCGAGCTTGGCTCCAATGGTCACGCCATCTGGGCGAAGGCGCGCGCCGAGAGCGACTTCAGCCAGTTCGCGCCAATTCTCGAACAGACAGTGGCGCTCAATCGTGAAATGGCTGAGGCCATCGGCTATAGCGAACATCCCTACGATGCGCTGATGTACCGCTTCGAGCCGGGCGAAACGGTCGCGACGCTCAAGCCGCTGTTCGACCGTCTGCGCGAAGGTCTGATCCCCTTGGTGAAAGCCATCGGCGAAAAAGAGCAGCCGCGCTTCGATTTCCTTGAGCGCCATTATCCCGTCGACCAGCAGCATGCCTTTGCGCTGAAAATGGCGCAAAAGGTCGGCTACGACCTCAATCGCGGCCGCCTCGATACGACCCTGCACCCCTTCGAAGTCTCGTTTACCCGTAACGACGTCCGCATCACTACGCGGTTCAATCCCAATTACATGGCGGCGAGCCTGTTCGGTGCGCTGCACGAAGCCGGACATGCGCTTTACGAGCAGGGCGTTGATCCCGCCTATACCCGCACACCATTCGCGACCGACCTCGTTGGTCTCTATGCGGTCGGCGGCGTCAGCTTCGGCGCGCATGAATCGCAATCCCGCCTTTGGGAAAACCATGTCGGCCGCAGCCGCGAATTCTGGCAGGTCAATTTCGCCGAGGCGCAGAAATTCTATCCCGAGCAACTGGCCGATGTGACGGCCGAGGAATTCTTCCGCGCCGTCAACCGCTGCAAGCCCGGCTTCATCCGCGTCGAAGCCGATGAACTGACCTACGATTTCCACGTCATGCTGCGCACCGATATCGAAGCCGCGCTGATCGACGGATCGCTGGCGGTCAAGGACCTGCCGGAAGCCTGGAACGCCAAGATCAAGGAATATCTGGGCCTCGACGTCCCCAACGATGCCAATGGCGTGCTGCAGGATGTGCACTGGTCATCGGGCCAGATCGGCACCTTCTGCAACTACACGATCGGCAATGTCATGGCCGGCCAGTTGTTCGAGACTGCCAAGCAGGACGCGACCATCGCATCGGGTCTCGCGACGGGCGATTATGAGCCGCTCCGGGCCTATATGGTCGAGAATGTGCACCAGCACGGGCGCCGCTACATGCGCGACGAGCTGCTGATCAAGGCGACTGGTCGCAGGCTCGACCCCGAGCCCTATATCGCGCACCTCACCAGCAAATACACCGAACTTTACAGCCTTTAGGGGAGGGGAGCGACATGCAAGCATCAGACCTGCACGCCAACCGTCTGGCCAATCGCGTCAAGCTCAAGGACGCGCATATCATCACCAAGATGACCGACATCGCCGCTGGCTTGGAGGATGTCATCAAGCTCGGCCGTGGCGATCCCGACCTCGATACCCCGGCCCATATCGTCAAGGCCGGCCAGGATGCCCTCGGCCGTGGCGAAACCCATTACGGTCACCCCCTCGGGCTCCCCGCACTGCGCACGGCAATCGCTGAAAACATCAAGGCCTATGGCGGTGCTGATTACGCCATCGACGAGATCGTCGTTACCCCCGGCGGCCAGCATGCGATGTTCGTCATTGCCCTCGCGCTGCTCAATCCCGGCGATGAAATCCTGGTGCCGTGCCCGGGCTACAATCCCTATGGCCAGGCCGCCGAACTCGCCGATGCCTCGGTCGTCAATATCCGCATGAGCATGGAGACCAACTTCACGCTCACCGCCGATATGGTCAAAGCCGCCATTACCCCAAAATCCAAGGTTCTGGTGCTGATCAATCCCAATAATCCCACGGGCACGGTCACAGCGCCCGACGAAGTCGAAAAGATCGCCAAGCTCGCCATCGAGCACGATCTGATCGTCATTTCCGACGAAATCTACGCGCGCCTCACCTATGGCAACCAGCGCATCCAGCCCGTGGCGTCGCTGCCCGGCATGCGCGAGCGCACCATTACGTTGTCCGGCTTTTCCAAGGCCTATGCCATGACGGGCTGGCGCATCGGCTACTTCGCCGGCCCGCGCGAACTGATCGTCGCCATGGCCGAGATCAATCACGCCTTCGCCATTTCGGTTGCTTCCGTCAGCCAGCATGCTGCGCTTGCCGCGCTCACTGGCCCACAGGACTGCGTCGAAGAGATGCGCCTCATCTATGACGAGCGCCGCAAGGCCCTCTGCGAAGGGCTGGATGCGCTGGGCATTCCCTATGCCGAACCGCAGGGCGCCTTTTACGTCTATGCCAATGTCGCCGCGACCGGTCTGCCGGCCAGCGAATTCTGCGAGCGTCTCCTCACCGAAGGCCGGGTGCTGATGTATCCGGGCACCATTTACGGCGACTACACGGACGACTTCGTCCGCATGTCGCTCACCCAGTCAGTCGATCGTATTCGCGAGGCCATGACCCGCATAGAGACCGTCGTCAACACCATCCGCGCCGAGCGCAAAGCGCCGGCAGCCTAAGGAGTCACTATGTCCGTTTCCACCAATCCAAACGTTCTCTCGATCAAGCACATGGCCTTCGGCGTCAAGGACGCGAAGAAGGCGCTCGATGCCTATTCGAAGTTCCTCGACGTGCCGACCGATACGGCCCTTATCGACTATCCCAAGTCCAAGAACCGCGTCGCGCTCTTTCAGTTGGGCGGCATCGAATATCAGCTCTGCCAGTCTCTCGAAGAAGGCGGGCGCTTCGATGCGTGGATGAAACAGCGCGGTGGGGCCGAAGGTCTTCATCACATCTGCTACGCCGTCGACAATATCTATAAGGCGCTCGACCATGCCAAGGCGCAGGGCGCGGAGCTCCGCATCTGCCAGGCCTGCGGCGTCTATGGCTCCCACCCCCATCCCGAAGGGTTCGTCGCCTTCCTCGACAACGATGCCGGCGGCATCGAGATCGAGTTCATGCAGGTCTATACGCCTGAAGAACTCGAAAAATATAACGCATTCAAGGGGATCTGAGCGCGATGTCTGAAGCCAAAACCATCACCGTCGGCACCGCCACCGCAGCCCCGGGCACCATCGTTCGCGGCGTTATCCCCGTCACGGAACTCGCTGGCGGCACCAAGGTCGAAATCCCATTGGTCATCGTCAATGGCACCAAGCCCGGCCCGGTTTTCTGGGTCGATGGCGCGATCCATGGCGACGAGCCAGAGGGCCCGATGGCCTGCGGCATTGCCCTCAAGGAAGTCGACCCGGCGCAGCTCTCGGGCACCTTGGTTATGGTCCCCGTGCTCAACGTCATGGCCTTCGAGAATTCCAATCGCGGCAATCCGCTCGATACGTTCTCGTTTGACATGAACCGCATCTATCCCGGACGCGCCAATGGTTATCTCAGCGAGCGCGTCGCCTGGGCCCATTCGGAATGGATGAGCAAGGTCGCGGACCTTGAAATCTCCATCCACTCGGGCGGTGCGCACTCGTTCCTCGCCAAGGCCATTTTCGTCGACGAGACGCCGGCTTCGGTCGAGCTCGCGATGGCTATGGGCGAGGGCTGGGGCTGCATCATGTCCAACTTCCTGCCCAAGGGTTCGCCGATGGCGCAGATGAAAGAGATCGGCAAGACCGGGATCACGGTCGAACTCGGTGGCCGCTCCGCCACGTCGCCGGAAAAGTTCGCCGAAGTGTCGCGGCACCTCGCCGACTCCATCATCAATATTCTCCGCCACTACAAGATGTATCCCGGCACGCCGACCTATCCTAAGGACGCAACGCGCGGTCAGCAGGAGGCGCTCCTCGCTCCGGCTTCGGGCATCTTCGTGCCGACCCCTGGCGTCGATTTCCTCAAGCCGATGAAGAAGGGCGATAGCCTCGCCAAGATCATCAACATCTTTGGCGATGAGCTGGCTCATCTCGTTGCGCCCGCGGACGGCATGTTCTTCGGCCTTCGCGCCCTGCCAAACGTCAACACCGGCGACTGGTGCTGCTTCTTCAATAAGGTGGAAGGACCGCGTGACTGGACGCCTTGAGGCCAGGCACGGGGGCATCAACATGCGCGATTTCGTCGGCTACGCCAATCGGCCACCGACCGTCAGATGGCCCGGAAATGCGGGTGTCGCGGTCAACTTCGTCCTCAATTACGAGGAGGGGTCGGAATATTCCATTGTTGAAGGCGATGGGCGGTCCGAAGGGGCGCTCATCGAAGTCAATGCCGTTCGGGTCAAGACCGGCGACCGCGATTTCGCTTCCGAAAGCATGTATGAATACGGTTCTCGCGTCGGCTTCTGGCGCGTTTACCGCTTGTTCCGCGAACGCAACCTGCCCCTGACCATCTTCGCCGCGGCCCTGGCGCTCGAGCGCAATAGCCTTGTCGCCAAGGCCATCGCCGATACCGATTGGGACATTGTCGCCCACGGCTACCGCTGGATCGAGCACTACAATCTCGATGAAGCGACAGAGCGCGAGCACATCGCCAAGGCCCATGCCAGCATCCTCGACACGGTCGGCCGCGCGCCGGATGGTTGGTATTGCCGCTATAGCCCCAGCGCCCACACACGGCGCCTCGTCGTCGAACACGGCGGATATAGCTACGATAGCGACGCCTATAATGACGAAGTGCCCTATTGGCTCTCGGTCGAAGGCAAGCAGCATTTGGTCGTGCCGTATTCGCTCGTCACCAATGATGCCAAACTTCTCGCGGGCGGCGGCATCGAGACGGCGGGCGATTACGCCCAGTTCCTGATCGATACATTCGACGTGCTGCGCGCGGAAGGGCAGGCAACGCCCCGTATGATGTCCATTGGCCTCCATCCCCGCGTCATCGGCCATCCCGGCCGCTTTGCGGGTCTCATCAAATTCCTCGACCACGTGATTGCGAGCCCTGACGCCTGGATCGCTCGCCGTTCCGACATCGCGGCCCATTGGCGTGCTGTCATGCCACCCGAGGAAATGGTCGCATGATGCAATCGGTCGCCATCCAGTCCGGTATCTCCAGCGATCGCTTCGCCCCCTATGGCGCGATTATCGATCGCCCGGCCCAACCCGGCGACCGCGCCTTCTATTCCCGCTGGCTTGGCGGCGAGGGTCTCGAACCCGTCTTCCACGTCAACAATGTGCCGATGACGACGATGCCGGCGCTGGTGAACCGCCTTGAACGTCATCCCCACGCGGCCCAGTGTTTCGTGCCGCTCGATGTCAGCCGGTACCTCATCACCGTGGCGCCATCGCGTCCTGACGGATCTCCAGACCTCGAACAGGTCGAAACATTTCTCGTCCCCGGCACTCTGGGCGTCGTTTATGCGCCCGGTGTCTGGCATGCCGGTATCAGCGTCATCGATCGGGCAGGGGCCTTTGCCGTGCTGATGTGGCGCGGCGCCAATGACGATGATGTCTTCACCGACATTTCTCCGCTTCAACTTATGACCGAGGAGGGTCAGGTATGACCCGGACCCCAAAACTCTACGTCCCAGCCATCACACCTTTCGCTACCGACCTCAGCGTCGATGTCACGCGTTTCGTCGCCAATTCAAAGGCCTTGCTGGAGGATGGGGCAGATGGTCTCGCGCCGTTCGGTACGACCAGCGAAGCCAATTCCATGAGTGTCTCCGAGCGTATCGACGCGCTCGATGCCCTGATCGACGGCGGCATCGACCCCAAGCGCCTGATCCCCGGCACCGGCTGCGCCGCTCTGACAGATACGATCGCGCTAACGCGCCACGCCACCGATCGCGGCTGCCTTGGCACGCTCATGCTGCCGCCGTTCTATTATAAGGGCGTCACGGACCAGGGGCTCGTTGACAGCTATTCCGCCATAATCGACGGCGTGGCGAATAGCGCGCTCCGCATCTACCTCTACCACATCCCCCAGATGACCGGCGTGCCGATCACGCTCAACCTGATCGAGCTGCTGCTCAAGAAGCATCCCGGCATTTTTGTCGGCTTGAAGGACTCCTCGGGCAATTGGGAGAACACCCGGTCGGTGATCGAGGCTTTCCCAGAGCTTGAAAGCTATTCCGCGTCCGAAGCGCTGATCCCGCAAAACGTCGCGGCCGGTGGCGCCGGCTGCATCAGCGCCTCCGCCAACGTCAACGCCCGCAACATCGTCGCGCTGATGCGTGCGCTCGGAACGCCCGATGAGGCCGAGATCGCCACTGGTGTAACTGCGGTCCGCAAGATTTTTGAAAGCCTGCCGCTCATTCCGGCCATCAAGGCGGCGACGGCGCTTCGTCATGGCGACGAGGCTTATGCGATTGTACGGCCGCCGTTTGTGCGTCTTGGCACGGAACACAATGACGCTTTGGCGCGGGCCGTGGCGATCGCGCAAGGCAAGGCGGCATGACCATGGCAGAGACGCATGCCGACATCAGCCGTATCGAAAACGTGCCGCTCCGCGTGTCGGTCGCCGATATCATCCGCCAAGCCATCCTCAATGGCACGATGAAGCCCGGCACGCCCGTCGTCGAAATGGCACTGGCCGAGCAATTGCAGGTGTCTCGTGCGCCGGTGCGTGAGGCGATCCAGATCCTTGAGGCGGATGGGCTCATCGAAAGCGAGCCCTACAAAGGCAAGCGGGTGAAGCCGCTGACGCTCAAGGAAGTCGAGGAGCTCTATAGCCTGCGCGAACAGTTCGAAGCCTTTGCCATTCGCCGCGTCGTCGAGCGGCAGGTCGATGTCTCCGAGCTGCGCCGTCATTCAGATGCCATGTTCGAAGCTGCCGAGCGCGGCGATCTGGCAGCTCTCAATACCGCGGACGAAGCGTTTCACCGCACCTTGATCCGCCTCGCCGACCATCAGCTCATGCTCAGCTTCTGGGATAATCTTTACATGCGCATCCGCCAGATCATGGCCCTGCGCAATAGCGCCAATCGCGATCTCCGCGCCGTCGCCCGCAATCACCCGCCTATTATCGAAGCGATCGAAAATCGCGACATGATCCGCGCGATTTCGCTGATTTCCGACCACACCCGTTCGGCTTCTCAGATCACGCCGGAAGAATTGGGGATCGCGCGATGACGCGGCGTGTCCTCATCACTGGCGGCGGCGGCTTTGTCGGCTCGCACCTTGCCCAAGGCTTCAAGGCGCTGGGCGACGCGGTATTTGCCGCTGATCGCCTGTTCGACACCGCCACGCGCCAGCGCCTCGCCGGTGTCGACCTGATCGAGGGCGAGCTTCTTTCGGGTGAAATCGCTCTGCCACATGCGGACATTGTCATCCATGGTGCGGCAATCACTACCCCCGCAGAGGGCAATGCGGCATCCGAGGACTTGCTCCTTTCAGCCAATATTGCCTTGACCAACCGGGTCTTCCGCCACGCCATCGATAGCGGTGCCAAAGACTTCGTCTTCATCTCCTCGTCAGGTGTTTTCAGCGCGACAGATGGGGATGGCGTTCACCTTGAAAGCACAGCCCCAACCGCCGACTTGCCCTATGCAAAAGCCAAGCGCGCCGGGGAAGATGCCGCCACAGCCGCAACGGAACTGCGCGCGATCTCCATTCGCCTTGGCCCGATCTATGGACCAGACGAACGCCCCCGCGACACCCGCACGATCGTTTCGCCGATAAGGCGTTGGCTTAACATGGCGCTCTCCGGCGAACCGATCATCGTCGATATGCCTGCCGAGCGCCGCGATTGGACCTTTGCCCCCGATCTGGCCCTGGCGCTCGACGCGCTGCTGCACAAGCAACAGCCTCTTCGCGGCGTCTTTCATCTGACCTCCAGCCAGTCGATCGCCAATATCGACCTCGCCCGGATGATTGCCGACCTCGTCCCCGGGGCGCGGATCGTCATCGGCGACACCATGCGCATCGAACGCCTCCCCATGGCCAGCGATCGTCTCGACCTGTCGGCACTCTATGAGTGGACCACTTTGCCCACCGGACTTGCCCGGATTCTCTCGGCGGAGGCCCGCGCATGATTCCCCTTCGCATCATCCTCGTCGGTCTTGGTGCCCGTGCCCAATTCTGGATGCGCGTCATCCGCGAAAATCCGGAATGCACCATTGTCGGCCTCATCGATCCTTCGGATGACGCGCGCAGTCGCGCCTTGGCACAGTGGCCTGAGGCCATTGCCAGCGCCGATCTTGATCTCATCACGACGCTCGATGCCGATTTTGTCCTCCTCGCCACCCCGCCTGGCGGGCGCGAAAGGCAGATGGAGCTCGCGTGCAAGGCCGGCATTGCCATTCTCGCGGAAAAGCCATTGGCCGACAGCGTCGACCTCGCGGCGCGTTATGTCGAGATGGCTGAAGACGCAGGCGTCCCGCTCACAGTCGGCCTCAATTTCCGCTTCCTGCCCGTCACCCAGCAAACCCTGCGCCTTTTCGACGAGACGGTTGGTGCGCCCGAATTCGGCCGCTTCACCTATGAGCGCTGGCGCGATGGCTGGAAGCCCAACTTCAATAAGTATCCCCTGACCATGGACCAGCCCATGCTCTGGGAACAGTCGATCCACCATTTCGACCTGATGCGCTTCGTCTATCGCTCCGAACCGGTCTCGGTTTTCGGTTCGACCTTCAATCCGAGTTGGTCGATGTATCGCGACGACGCCAATGTCAGCGCGCTCATCCGTTTCGCCAATGGCGTCGAGGTCAACTATCAGGGTCTCTGGCAGTCCAACTGGCAAAAGCCGGGGTTTCAGTGGCGCAGCGAATGCAAGAACGGGGTCGTCGTCCAGAACGACCAGTTCGGCGAACTCAACTACGCGCTCCACGCCGATACCGAACTGACCGCCGTTGAGCTCCCGCCCTACGAGCAGTGGATCAACGACGCCAAATCCCTCCTCGCCGCTTTCGTCGCCGCCATGCGCGGCACGGCCAATCTGCCGTGCACCGGGCGCGACCACCTCAATTCGCTTCGCATGGTTCAAGCCTGCATCCTCTCCTCTCAACAGGGCCAAGCGATCAATCCCGCCGATCTCGACACAACTGCGAAGCGAGAGACCGGCAAACCACTCCACTACTCTGCACTCCAGCAAAGGACGTCCCAATGAACACCGTGAGATATCTTCTCATGGCAGGCACGGCGGCGCTTATTCTGCCGCTTGCTTCCGCCCAAGCCGCCCCGCCTGCAGATACCCTGGTCGTCGGCATCTCCGCAGATGCTTCGACCTTTGATCCGGCCAATATTTCGAGCCGCGACAATTCCAACATCGCCAAGCACATCTTTGGGACGCTGTATGAGGTCGACCCCGAAGGCAATATCGTGCCGCAGATGGCGGAGTCCTATGTCGAGGCGGAAGACGGCAAGAGCTATACCTATACGCTCAAGCCTGACCTCACATGCGAAGACGGCGAAGCGCTGACCGCGGAAGACGTCGCCTATTCGTTCAACCGCGCCGCCGATCCCGCGAATGCCTTCACCGGCAACACGCCGGGCTTTGTTTATTCGTCGATCGGCTTTGCCGGCGCCGAAGCGCTCAGCGATACCGAGGTGAAGATCAACCTCGACAAGAAGAATCCGGTGTCCTTCGGCCTCATCGCCGAAGTGTTCATTCACTGCAAGGACAGCTACGAAAAGATGAGCCTGGAAGACGCGGCTGCCAAGCCGATCGCTTCGGGGTCCTATCGTCTCGCTTCCTGGGACCGCGGCTCGCAGGTCGTCCTTGAAAAGATCAAGGATCCGGGCAGCTTCAAGAATATCGTCTGGCGCATCATCCCAGAAGCCTCGACCCGTTCGGCCGAGCTGATCGCTGGCAATGTTGACATCATCACCAATGTCGCTCCCGACCAGGTCGAAGCCGTCAACAATTCCGGCACAGCCGAGGTCAAGTCGGTTCAGGGTACCCGCCGCATCTATGTCGGCTTCAATATGAAGGACTCTTTCGCCACGGGTACGCCGGGCGGCGAGGCCATCCAGAAGACCGACGTTCGTGTCGCGCTGCAATATGCCGTCGATGTCGAAGCCATCTGCAAGCAGCTGCTCAATTTCGAGTGCACGCGTGCAACTGGTCTCGTCAATCCACCCAACGACAACAAGAGCTTGAAGCCCTATCCTTATGATCCGGATAAGGCCGAAGAACTGCTCGACGCCGCCGGTTACCCGCGTGGCGCAGACGGCACCCGCTTCGAAATCAATTTCCAGGCGCCCCGTGGCCGTTACCTCAACGATGCCAACGTTGCTCTCGCCATCGGCCAGTATCTCAACGACATCGGCGTCAAGACCAATGTCGAACTGATGGAATGGGCCTCGGTCTATGTGCCGCTGATCCAGAAGCATGATGTCGGGCCGATGTTCCTCCTCGGTTCGGGTGGTGGCACCTGGAGTGCCCTCTATGACATGGCCGACCTCTCGGCTGTCGATGCAGGCACCAACTATACCGAATGGAAGAACCCTGCCTGGTTCGATGGCTGGGCGGAAATCGCTGCTGCCAAGACCCCCGAGGAGCAGCGCGTCGTCATCGATCGCATGCTCGATGTCTTCTACAACGATCCGCCTTGGCTGATGCTCTACTTCCAGCCCGATTTCTACGGCGTGTCCAAGCGGGTCACCTTCGAACCGCGCCGCGACGAAAAGGTCTACCTGTTCGACACCGCACTCGCCGCACAGTGACGCACTTCGGCACGCAGGGTCAGGAGAAGCCCTGCGTGCCGGCACAAGCTGGCAGCATAGCCGGCGAGAATGCGTATCCGGGAGGTCAATGAGGGAATGACAATGAGAACACTGTTTCGCTTTGGTGCCGTCGCCGCCTTATTGGGCGCTGCGCTCTCGACCACAGCCTTGGCGGCTCCCCCCGACAATACGATCGTCGTGGGCTTGAGCGCCGACGCATCCACATTTGATCCGGCCCAGATTTCGAGCCGCGACAATTCCAATATTTCCAAGCATATTTTCGCGACGCTATTCCGCGTGACGTTCGAGGGTGAAGTCGAGCCCTATCTCGTCGAAGACACCAAGGTCAGCGACGACGGGCTTGCCTATACGTTCAAGATCAAGGATGGCCTCACCTGCGACGATGGCGAACCGCTGACTGCGGAAGACGTCGCCTATTCGTTCAATCGCGCAGCTGATCCGGCCAATGCCTTTACCGGCAATACGCCGGGCTTTGTCTATACGACGCTCGGCTTCAAATCCGCCGAGGTCGTCGACGATCTCGACGTCAAGATCAACCTCAGCGCCAAGACCACGCTCGCTCTGGGGGTGATGGCGCAGGTCTATATTCACTGCAAAGACAGCTACGAAAAGATGACGCTCGAGGAAGCGGCGGCAAATCCAATCGGATCGGGGTCCTATCGCCTCGCCTCCTGGGATCGCGGCTCGCAGATCGTCCTCGAAAAGGTCAAAGATCCCGGCACTTTTGATACCATCATCTGGCGCATCATTCCTGAGGCGTCGACCCGCACGGCCGAATTGATCGCGGGCAATGTCGATATCATCACCAATGTCGCGCCGGATCAGGTCCCCGCCGTTGATGCATCCGGCACGGCCACCGTTGCCAAGGTCAGCGGTACCCGCCGCATGCAGGTCGGGTTCAACCTAGGCGAAGGCGTTGCCGGCATGCCGGGCGCCAAGGAAATCCAGGACCCCAAGGTGCGCTGGGCGCTGCAATATGCCGTCGATGTCCCAAGCATCTGCACCCAGCTTCTCGGCACCGAATGCGAGCGCATGACGAGCCTCGTCAATCCGCCCAATGGCAACCCGGACTTGAAGCCTGTCCCTTATGATCCGGACATGGCCGAAAAGCTGCTCGATGAGGCTGGCTATCCCCGTGGCGAAAACGGCGTCCGCTTCAACATTCGCCTGCAAGGCCCGCGCGGTCGCTATCTCAACGATGCCAATGTCGTCCAAGCCATCGGCCAGTATCTGAGCGATATCGGCGTTCAAACCGACGTCGAACTGCTCGAATGGGCCTCGGTCTATTCCCCGCTGCTCCGCACCAAGGAAATGGGCCCGCTCTTTTTCCTCGGGCAGGGTGGTGTCACCTGGAACCCGCTCTACGACATGAGCCTCTTTTCGACGCCCGACGCGGCGACGAATTACCAGAGCTGGAAGGACCCACGCTGGTTCGATGACTGGAAACTGGCTCTTGCCGCCGACACGGTGGAAGAGGCGCGCCCGATCATCAATCGCATGCTCAAGCTCTTCTACGACGAGGGCCCATGGCTCCAGCTCTACTTCCAGCCCGACTTCTATGGCGTCTCCAATCGCATCGATTGGACGCCCCGCCGCGATGAAGAAATCGAGCTTTTTGCCGCGGCACTCAAGCAGTAGCCTCAAACTAACCGGGTGCGCCGTCCTGCGGCGCATCCCCTGCCTCTCCAAGATCGGTTGACCGCGTATGTGGACATTCATCGTCAGGCGGCTTTTGCAAAGCGCCATCGTCATCATCGGGGTAACGCTGATTACCTTCACCGCCCTGCAGATGAGCGGCGATCCCACTTATCTCTATGTCAGCGAACGCGCGACCGAAGCTGAAATACAGCGCACCCGCGAGGCCCTGGGCTTCGACAAGTCCTTGCCCGAGCAATATATCAATTTTCTCGGCAATCTCGCCCGCGGCGATTTTGGTAATTCCCTGTCCTACAAACGCCCCGCCATCGAAGCGGTGATGGAGGCGCTTCCCGCGACGCTGGAACTGACGCTCTTTGCCATGTTCCTGGCCATTGTCGTCGCCATTCCGCTCGGCGTCGTCGCCTCGCTCAATCGCGGCAGCGCGGTGGATGGCTCGATCATGACCATGGGCATGCTGGGTCAGTCGATCCCGAGTTTCTGGCTCGGCATTATGATGATCATGTTCTTTGGCCTGCAATTGCGCATCCTGCCGATCTCGGGCCATGTGCCCTTCATCATGCCGCTCATTCAGGGCGACTTCGTCCGCGCCTTCACCAATCTGCCGCAGACGCTCTACTACCTCATCATGCCCGGCTTCGCGGTGGCGTTTTATTCGATCTCGCGCAATGCCCGCCTCGTGCGCTCGTCCATGCTCGAAGTGCTCGGGCAAGATTTCGTCCGCACCGCCCGCTCCAAGGGTATCAGCGAGCGCGCCGTGGTCATCCGCCATGCCCTGCGCAATGCCTGGCTTCCCGTCGTCACCATGATCGGCCTCGAATTCGGCTTCTTGATCGGTGGCGTGGTCGTCGTGGAAATGGTCTTTTCCTGGCCCGGCATCGGCCGGCTCGTCTTCAACGCCATCAATCAGCGCGACATTCCCGTGGTTCAGGCCGCCGTCGTGACGCTGGCTCTGGTGTTCATCGCCCTCAATCTCATCGTCGACCTGGTCTATGCCCGGATCGATCCTCGCGTGAAACTTTAGGAGGCTCCAATGTCGGTCGAAACTGCAGGACGCCCCGTCATCGTCACGCGCCCCATGTCCCACCGCCGGCGCGAATTCCGTCGCGCCATCCGCTCCATGGTCCAGGCCAAATGGCCTGTCGTTGCGGCGCTCATCCTCTTCTGCGTCGCCATCGCCGCTCTCTTTGGCCCGTGGATTTCGCCACTCGATCCCAATCGGCAAGACATCATGATGCGCCTTGCCGATCCGCTGACCGAGGGCCGCCGCAACGCCTTCTTCCTCCTCGGCACGGACGGGCTCGGCCGTGATGTGTTCTCACGGCTGCTCTATGGCGCCCGCGTTTCGCTCCTCGTCGGCATCTGCGCCATTCTTGTTGGCGGCACGATCGGGGTTATTGCCGGTCTGCTCGCCGGCTATTTCGGCGGCTGGATCGATGACGTCATCATGCGCCTCGGTGACATCCAGCTCGCCTTCCCGTTCATTCTCCTCGCCATCATGTTCCTCGTCATCCTCGGGCCAGGCGTCGTGAACATCATCATTGTCCTCGGCGTTGGCCAATGGGTCACCTATGCCCGCATCGTCCGGGCTCAGACCCTGTCCATCCGCGAGAAGGAATATGTGGAGGCCGCCCGTGCCCTTGGGGATTCCACCTTCCTCATCATCTTCCGCACCATTCTGCCCAATATCATCGCGCCGCTCACCGTCATCGCCTCGTTCAACGTTGCCTCGGTGATCCTCTCGGAGGCCTCGCTTTCATTCCTCGGCCTCGGCGTACCGCCAGATGTGCCGACCTGGGGCGCTATGCTTGCCGATAGCCGCGATCAGTTGATGGCCAATAAGTGGTGGCTGGCGTTCTTCCCTGGCATGGCGATCGTCCTGACCGTGCTGTCCTTCAATATCCTCGGCGATTGGCTGCGCGACTTCCTCGATCCGCGCCTCAAGACCATGGCCTGATCCCGAAACCGGAAAGACAAAAATGAAAATCGGAATTGTCGGGGCAAGCTTTGCCCGTGCTGCCTATCTGCCCGCTCTTCGCCACGTCGAGGGTACCGAAGTCGTCGCCATGGCCTCGAGCCGCCTGGAAAGCGCCCAATCCGCGGCCTCCGAATTCGGCGTCGGCGCAGCTTATGACGATTGGCAGGCGATGCTCGACAATCACCAGCTCGACCTTGTCCTGATCGCCACCCCCACCGACCTTCACGCTCCTATCACGCTCGCTGCCCTCGACCGCGGCGCCCATGTGCTCTGCGAAAAGCCGACGGCTATGGACGCAACCGAAGCCAAGGCCATGCTCGACAAGGCCGAGGCACTCGGCCGCGTCCACATGATCGACCACGAACTCCGCTTCAACCCCAATCGCGCCCGCGTCGCCGAGCTCATTGCTTCGGGCGAGCTGGGCGACATTCGCCACGTCAACATCGCCAATATCGGCGCCTCCTGGGCCAATCCCGCCAGCCGCCCGAAAGGCGATTGGTGGAGCCTTGCCGAGCAGGGCGGCGGCCGCCTCGGCGCCAATGGCAGCCATCAGGTCGACATGCTGCGCTGGTGGCTCGGTCCCGTGCGATCGGTTGTCGGCCAGGCGCTGACGGTCATCCCGGACCGGATCGACAAGAAAACGGGCGAGGCCTGGACGGCGACTGCGGACGACCTCTCTTATTTCACCCTGGAAATGACCAGCGGTGCTTTGGCTCAGGTCTTCATGTCCGGCGTCGCCGCCAACAATATCGGCAACCTGACCCAGGTCTTCGGCTCCAAGGGCAGCATCCTGCTCGACAACGACACCGAACGCTTGATGTTCGCCAAGGCCGGCGAGAGATTTACCGATATCACCGTCGATGACCCCAATGCCCAGCTACCGGGTCTCAACAAAGGCGTGTGGAACGTCTCCGTCGTTGCCGCGCTCCATGAGCTCACCTCCGCCATCCGCGAAGGCAGGGCCCTGAAACGTGGGGCCACCTTCGAAGATGGATTGAAAAACCAGCAGGTTCTCGACGCGGTGAAAACATCGACGCGCACCCGCGCCTGGGTCGATCTGTGAGGCGCTAAGTAGCGTGGGTCCGAGCAACATCGGCTAACCTCGCCGATTAGTCCTATACACCTACCGCCGCCACGGCTTACCTTTGGGCCAACAATCGGATCGGGAGAGCGAGAATGGACCATAAACGACTTGGCAATAGCGGCCTGAAAGTCTCTCGGCTCTGCCTTGGCTGCATGACCTATGGTGCTGCCGATCAGGGCAACCATTCCTGGACCCTGTCTGAAGAAGAAAGCCGGCCATTTATCCGTCAGGCGCTCGACCTTGGCATCACCTTCTTCGATACGGCCAATGTCTATTCCGATGGCAGTTCCGAGGAGATCGTCGGTCGCGCCTTCAAGGATTTCGTGCGCCGCGAAGACATCGTTATCGCCACCAAGGTCAATGGCGCCACCCGCCGCACCGACGCCAACGCCACCGGCCTCTCGCGCCGCGCCATCATGCGCGAGATCGATGCGTCGCTCTCGCGTCTCCAGACCGACTATGTCGACCTTTACCAGATCCATCGCTGGGACGATGACACCCCCATCGAAGAGACGATGGAGGCGCTCCACGACGTCGTGCGATCAGGCAAGGCCACCTATATCGGCGCCTCGTCCATGTCGGCCTGGCAATTTTCCAAGGCCCAATATGTCGCCAAGATGAATGGCTGGACGCCGTTTATCTCCATGCAAAACCAGCTCAGCCTGCTCTATCGCGAGGAAGAGCGTGAAATGCTGCCGCTCTGCGCCGATCAGGGCGTTGGCTTGATTCCATGGAGCCCGCAGGGCAGGGGCTTGCTCACTCGCCCTTGGGGGCAGGCCACCGGCCGCTCCGCCACCGATAATGTCATCCCGAAACTCTATGGCGATACCGCCGAGATGGACCGCGGTATCGTCGATAAGGTAGAGGCCGTCGCCAAGCGCCTCGGCGTGCCCATGTCCCAGGTCGCCCTCGCCTGGGTCCTGCACAATCCGCTCGTTACGGCCCCGATCATCGGCGCATCGAAGCCTCATCACTTGACCGATGCGGTCGCCGCTCTCGATCTCAAACTGAGCCCCGAAGACATCGCCGATCTCGAAAGCGCCTACCGCCCAAGACCCGCGGTAATCTAATTCAAGCGTGCCGGCAGACGAGCCTGCCGGCACCTCATGCCCAGACTATCGAGCCTTGCCGAAGTCCATGTTCTGCAGGTCTTCGATCAAACCCGGACCAGTCGGCGCCCAACCGAGCGTCTGGCGCGTCCAATAGCTTGTGGCTGGCAGGTCCATTGTCGCAAAATGCGCGAAGTGGCCATAGTAGGCCTCGATTTCATCTGGCGCGAGCGACCGCACGGGAATGCTGAGTCCCTCTCCGATCGCCTCGGCGATGAGACGAGCCGGTAAGCCGCTCTCTGCGACAGCGTGATAGCGCGCGCCGTTTTCATGCTGCTCGAGCGCCAGGCGATAGAGCCGCGCCGCGTCGCTGACATGGACTGCCGACCAGCGCCCCGCGCCTTCTCCGACATAGGCTGCAAAGCCGCGCTGCCGGGCAATTTCGATCATCGGCGAAATCAGCCCCTGCTTCTGCGTATCGTGCACCTGCGGCAGTCGGACGAAGGAAACGCTGACGCCCTTGGCGCCGATAGCCTCACCCTCCAGTTCCGACATCCGCCTCGGATTGGCGTTCTGGCGGTCAAAGACCTGTTCCGTCGCCGCCTCGCCATTGGGACCATTGCCCATGCCCACGCCGGACGTGATCAGAAACGGCCTGTTCGATCCGGCGAGCACGCCACCGATAGCTTCGATGACCCGCGTGTCCTTTTCGCAGTTGGCGACGAACTTGGTGAAGTCGTGGTCGAAGGCCGTATGCACCACGGCGTCTGCCTGTGCCGCCCCCTCTGCCAAACCGTTCGGCGCTTCCAGCGTGCCTTGATATGGCTCGCCGCCAGCGGCGAGCACAGCATCAGCGCCACTCTCGGACCGCACGACCCCTATAACCTGATGGCCGGCTGCGATCAGCTCATTCAAGACCTTCGACCCGATAAACCCTGTCGCCCCCGTAAGAAAAACGCGCATGGAAGACACCTTTCATATTGTTCGGCTCACAGGGTGGCGGTAGATCTAGTCCTGTTAAAGTAGTGATCTTATCATGGTATAGGATGTACCCGGATGTCGGTCTCCTCAGGCTCGAGCAATGCTCTCGGCGATTATCTGCGCGATCGTCGCACCCGTCTCGACCCGGCAACCTTCGGCTATACCGGTAGCCGGCGGCGGACGGCCGGTTTGCGGCGCGAAGAGGTCGCACAGCGATCCAATATCAGCCCCACTTGGTACACCTGGCTCGAGCAAGGTCGCGGTGGCGCGCCGTCTGCCGATGTGCTCGATCGCCTCTCCAAAGGCCTCATGCTGACAGAGATGGAGCGCGAGCACATCTACATCCTCGCGCTCGGTCGGCCTCCCGAGGTCCAGTACAAACCCATCGAAGGCGTAACGCCGAGGCTACAAAAAGTTCTCGACGCCATGGCCCATAGCCCGGCCTTCATCAAGTCCGCGACCTGGGATGTGCTGGCCTGGAACCGTGCCGCTGCGGCCGTGCTCACCGACTACGGCAAGCTGCCCGTCGAAAAGCGCAACATCCTGCGCCTGATGTTCGGGCAATCCAGTCTCCGCGCCATTCAGGAGGATTGGGAAAGCGTCGCGCGCTACGTCGTCGGCTCATTCCGCGCCGACGTTGCCCGCGCCGGCGCAACCGAGGCGATCAAGCAGCTCGTCGACGAGCTTTCGGCCTCCAGCCCCGATTTCAAGCGTCTCTGGATCGCCAATGACATCGCGGCCCACCACGAAGGCGTCAAGCGTCTGCACCACCCGGATATGGGCCTGTTGCAGCTCGAATTCTCCGCCTTTGCCGTTGATGGCCGACCCGAATTAGGGATGGTCGTCTACAATCCCGTGTCGAGCGAAGACACAGAAAAGGTGCAGGCCCTGATGGAGCGAAGCCGGGCTGCCGCTAGCGCTGATCGATGAGCTTCTTGAACAAGGTCTTTTTGGAAAGGCCGTGTGTCGAGTGACCCTTGGTCTTGCTCAGATTGATAACGAGAAGCACGTCACCATCCTGCAAGCCTACGGACGCCATGATTTCGTCTTTGAGATTGGCCGAATTCTTCGTCGACGTGACGAGAAAAAACGAGGCTGTTTCCGACCAGACGTCGCCATCGGCCGCTTCCTCGATCGCCTTGACCAGGGTCGCGAGGCGATCATTGTAGTCGCTACCGTCTTCGAGCATGAAGCTTATGGCAAAGAGAGCCAAACCGGCCTCCTCCGATAGTGTTGAACGTCTAGAGGCGGCCCATAAGCCAGCGCGGATGGACTGGCGATCCCGACAGGACTCGAACCTGTGACCTTCAGCTTAGAAGGCTGCTGCTCTATCCAGCTGAGCTACGGGACCGCACGAACCTCCCTTTAGCGGATTTGGCGAAAAATGAAATGCCCCACGATCAGGAAGCGACGATCTCGGCGGCTTTCGCGGTCACTTGGATTGGGGCACGGCTCGTACTCTCGCGAACTACCAATTCCGAGCGCAGCACGATCCGGAGCGGCGCCGCGATGACGCCGGGATTTTCGACGAGATCGATCAGCGCTTCCGCGGCCATTCTGCCAAGCGTTTCGCGCGGTTGGCGCATCGTGGTTAGTGGCGGGGCATAATGTGCAGCAACGCCGAGATCGTCGAATCCTACCACCGAAACGTCCCGCGGACAGATCAGGCCGTGATTCCGTAGTCCCGACAGAAAACCGATGGCGGCTTCGTCGTTTGCGGCAAAGACCGCACTTGGCCGGTCGGCGACGCCCAGGAACCGGGCCGACGCTGCAAAGCCGCTTTCCATGTCGAAATTGCCGCGCAGCTGCCATTCGGGCAGGGCAGGGAGGCCGGCGCGATTGAGCGCCTTGAGATAACCCACCAGCCGCTCGCGCGCCACGACGTTATGATCCGGCCCCACCAGATGCGCGATCTTGCGATGTCCCAGGTCGATCAGGTGCTGCGTTGCCCGCTCCGCCGCCTCGACATTATCCGTCAGTACCGTGTGAAATCCCGAATTGGGAATTTCTTCACAGGCCACCACCAGCGGAATCTCCGCGGCTTGTTCGGCAAGCTCGCGCAGCATGTGCATGTCGACCGATCCATCGAGCAGCAACAGCCCATCGGCACGGTTCGAGAGAAGAAAATCTTGCAGCCGGCGAATGGTTTCGTGGCCAAAATAAAGGTTCAAGACGAGGACGCCGAACCCCCGACTAGCCGCCTCCCGCTCTATGGCGTCGAGGATCAGCGAAAAAAACGGATTTCTGATATCGGGGATGGCGACAAGGATGGTTTTCGCCGACCTTTGGCGTAAAGACCGGCCTGCCTGATTGAGCGTGTAACCGGTTGCACGGATCGCTTTCGAGACGCGCGCACGCGTTCCCTCGCTCACCTTGTCAGGGGCGGAAAGAGCTCTGCTCACAGTTGCTGTGGAGACATTGGCTATACGCGCAACGTCTTGAATCGTCGTCGTTTTTCGATCTGTTGTCACGGCTGGCAGCGCCCCCTCTCGCTGTCAGTGTCGCAATCTGTCTAATTCGATCTTGACAGGTCTGCAAGACGTGTATGAAACTAATGAAATCGATTGCACAACCTATTTCACTTGGTTTATGCAATCGATTACATGCGGCCGAACGGGTGTCTGGAGGAACGGGGATCCGCCGGCCGGTGGCATGAATGGGGGCACACAGCTCCTCGTGTTCGTTGGGAGGACATTCCTATGAAGAAATTTGCAGTGGTTGCCATGATGGCGACCGCGCTGCTCGGCTCTACGTCTTCGTACGCAGCCGATCTCGAAGTGACCCACTGGTGGACGTCCGCTGGTGAAGCGGCCGCCGTGGCCGAATTTGCCCGCGTCTTCGAAGAAGAAACCGGCAACAAGTGGATCGACTCGGCCCTCGCTGGCTCGGGTACCGGTGCCAACCCCGTCATCATCAGCCGCATCATCGGCGGCGACCCGATGGGCGCCACCCAGATGAACACCGGCCGCGATGCCGAAGAACTCATCCAGGCTGGCCTCATCCGCGACCTGACCGATGTCGTTGCCGACATGAACATCGACTCGTTCTACGTCGATCAGTCGCTCCTCGAGCCTTGCAAGATCGACGGCGGCCTCTACTGCCTGCCCGTCAAT
Organism: Devosia sp. Leaf64; assembly: GCF_001421945.1. Lineage (NCBI taxonomy): Bacteria > Pseudomonadati > Pseudomonadota > Alphaproteobacteria > Hyphomicrobiales > Devosiaceae > Devosia > Devosia sp. Leaf64. The sequence goes on from NZ_LMLO01000021.1 coordinate 600,390, forward strand.
ATCCACTCGTGGGATTGGCTGTGGCTCTCGACCAAGGCCTATGAAAAGATCGGTCAGCCGGTCCCCAAGGATTGGAACGAATACGTCGCCTCCTGGCCTGCTCTGCAGGAAGCCGGCATCCTGCCATTCGGTCTTGCCACGGGCTGGCCGTTCTCGGGTATCCCGGGCGTTCTGATGTCGGGCATCGGTGGTTCCGATCTCGTTCTCAAGATCAACCGCGACAAGGATGCCGAAGCTGTTCGCAGCCCGGAATTCCGCAAGGTTGCCGAAGCTCTCGACGCTCTGCGCAAGGTCGTTTCGCCTGAGACCATGGTTCCGTCCTTCGGCGACGTCGGCACGCAGCTCATCGAAGGCACCGCGGCTGGCAACATCCACGGCGACTGGCTCCAGGGCGACCTTCAGGTTGCTGGCGCCGTTCCCGGCAAGGACTATGAATGTCTCCCGGCTCTCGGCCTCGGCACCCAGCTGACCGGCGGCGGCGACTCGTTCTACTTCCCCGTTCTTCCAGAAGGCACCGATCCGGCTGTCATCGAAGCACAGGCCCAGCTTGCGCGCACGATCATCTCGCCAGAAGCTCAGCTCGCCTTCAACCTGAAGAAGGGCTCCATGCCGATCCGTACGGATATCGACCTCTCGCAGGCCAATCCGTGCATGCAGAAGGCTCTCGGCCTTCTCAAGAACGGTCTGCTGCCGTCGGGTGACTTTGCTCTCTCCGCAGACACCCAGCAGCAGATGACGGACCTCAACACCGAGTTCCTCGATGACGACAGCATCACTGTCGACGACTACATCGAACGCTATGCTTCGATCATCGAGTCCGCTGACTAAGCGTCGGTCGTTTCGGTGAGAATAACTTCTCATCACTGAAAAGCGGTGGTCGGCCTTGAATCGACAAGGTCGACCACTGTCGTATGGAGAGACACTGATGGCGGACACTGCCGTACAATCCGCGCCGGTGGCTGGATCATCCAGCCGGCCCAGCGCCTTTAAAAAATTCTTCCTTCACAACCTGTCCGCCAAGGTCGCGGCAATCCCGATGGTCGCGACGGTGCTCGTCGTCTTCATCGGCTGCACCATCTGGACGATCTATTACTCGTTCACGAACTCCAAACTCCTGCCGACGGGCAAGTTTGTCGGCTTCGATCAGTACGAGCGCCTGTTCGCCACCTCGCGCTGGAATGTCTCGGTCATCAATCTCTTGATGTACGGCGCCATGTCGCTGGTGCTGACCCTCGGGCTCGGCTTTCTGCTCGCCGTTTTGATGGACCAGAAGATCCGCTTCGAAAGCGCCTTCCGCACCATCATGCTCTATCCCTTCGCGCTTTCGTTCATCGTCACCGGCCTTGTCTGGCAGTGGATCATGAACCCGACTCTGGGCCTTCAGGGCACGATGCGGAACCTGGGCTGGACCAATTTCACCTTCGACTGGATCGCCAATCCGCGCATGGTGCTCTTCGCGCTGCTCATTGCCGGTCTATGGCAGGGCGTCGGCTTCTGTATGGTGCTCATGCTCGCCGGTCTCCGCGGCGTCGATGAAGAGATCTGGAAAGCCGCGCGCGTCGACGGCATCCCGACCTGGCGCACCTATATCTCGGTGGTTCTGCCCATGATGCGCGGCGTGCTCGTCACCGCCGTGGTGCTCATCGGCTCGGGCATCGTCCGTCTTTATGACCTTGTGGTCGCGCTCACCAATGGCGGCCCGGGCATCTCGTCCGAAGTGCCCGCCAAATACGTCTACAATTACATGTTCTCGGGCGGCAATATCGGCCAGGGCCTCGCTGCCGCGACCATGATGCTCCTCACGGTCATGATCATCATGGTTCCGTGGGCCTATCTCGAATTTGGCGGAAAGGGGCGCAAATGAGCCAGACCGCGACTATGACCGGCTCCGCGCCGGCAACTAGCGGCAACGCGGCCACGGACCCACGCGGTCCGCGCCCCAAGCCGTTCTTCACGCCCAAGAAGATCATGATCTACACGACCCTGATCTTCTTCGCGCTCTACTTCCTCTTTCCGCTCTATGTCATGGTCGTGACCTCGCTCAAGACCATGCCCGAAATCCGCTTCGGCAATATCTTCGCGCTGCCGTCTGCGCCGAGCTTCGATGCCTGGGTCAAGGCCTGGACCAGTGCCTGCACGGGTCTCACCTGTAATGGTCTCTCCCCCGGCTTCTGGAACTCGGTCAAGATCACCATCCCCTCGACCATCGTCTCGATCTTCATCGCCGCGGTAAACGGTTATGCCCTGGTCAATTGGCGCTTCAAGGGTTCGGAAATCTTCTTTGCCGTCCTGATCTTCGGCTCGTTCATCCCCTATCAGGTGATGCTCTATCCGCTGGTGATGCTGACGCGCGGCATGGGGATTTTCGGCTCGCTCCAGGCCGTTATCGTCATCCACACCATCTTCGGCATGCCGATCCTGACGCTCCTGTTCCGCAACTACTTCGCCTCGCTGCCGCAGGAACTGTTCAAGGCAGCGCGTGTCGATGGGGCAGGGTTCTGGCGCATTTTCTTCGAGATCATGCTCCCCATGTCGCTGCCGATTTTCGTCGTCGCGCTCATCCTGCAGATCACCGGTATCTGGAACGACTTCCTCTTCGGCGTCGTCTTTGCCGGTCCGCAAAATTACCCAATGACAGTTCAGCTCAACAACATCGTCAACTCGGCCCAGGGCACGCCCGAATATAACGTCAACATGGCTGCCACCGTGCTGACCGGTCTCGTGCCACTGATCATCTACTTTGTGTCCGGCAAGCTGTTCGTACGCGGCGTCGCCGCCGGCGCCGTGAAGGGATAAAAGAAATGCAGCCAAGCGTTTCCATCAAAGACCTCTCGCTGAATTTCGGCAATGTGAAGGTTCTCGAACGCCTCAATCTCGATATTGCCCAGGGCGAGTTCATCGTCCTCTTGGGCCCCTCGGGTTGCGGCAAGTCCACCCTGCTCAACTGCATCGCGGGTCTCCTCGATGTGTCCGATGGGCAGATCTTCATCAATGGCAAGAACGTCACCTGGGAAGAGCCCAAGGACCGCGGCATCGGCATGGTGTTCCAGTCCTACGCGCTCTATCCGCAGATGACCGTCGAGCGGAACCTCTCCTTCGGCCTCCGCGTCTCCGGCATGGCCAAGGACGAGATTGCCCGCCGCGTCGCGCGCGCTGCAGAAATCCTGCAGATCCAGCCGCTTCTCGGCCGCAAGCCCGCAAACCTGTCGGGCGGCCAGCGCCAGCGCGTCGCCATCGGCCGCGCCCTCGTGCGTGACGTGGACGTGTTCCTCTTCGACGAACCGCTGTCCAACCTCGACGCCAAGCTCCGCAGCGATCTGCGCGTCGAAATCAAGCGCCTCCATGCGCGCTTGAAGAACACCATGATCTACGTGACCCACGACCAGATCGAGGCTCTGACGCTCGCCGATCGCATCGCCATCATGAAAAATGGCGTCATCCAGCAGTTGGCTGATCCGCACACCATCTACAACAAGCCGGTCAATCTCTACGTCGCCGGCTTCATCGGCTCGCCCTCGATGAATTTCATCAACGGCTCGCTCGATGGTGCGACCTTCACCGCTGACGATGGCACCAAGATCCCGGTCGGCGCCTATGATTTCGCTGCCCAGCGTGGCGCTGCCACCAAGGCCGTTCTCGGCGTGCGTCCCGAACACATTCTTCTGGGCGATGCCGCCCAAGGCATGCCGTTCCAGACCCAGGCCGAAATCGAAATCGTCGAGCCCATGGGTTCGGAAACCCTTGCCTGGACGAAGGTCGCCGGCATCCCGGTCACCTTCCGCTGCTCGAGCGATATTCCGCTCCATGCCGGCGATAAGGTCACTGTCGGTTTCGACATCGCCCGCGGTTCGCTCTTCGACGCGCAGTCGGAAAGCCGGCTCTAAGCTTTCGTGGCGCCCTTCGGGGCGCCACTTCGGGTCTGCCCGATCCTCACCTTACTTTTGCGGCACTGCATCTGACGAAGCGGTGCGACAGGCACCCGCTTCGGGGAGTACCCCATCGACATGCGGAGCCGCATCCAACCGAAAAGACGAGGCCGATAATGGACTTCTCCTACCAGCTCTATAGCGCACGCAACGAAGCGTCGCTGGACGAAACCCTCAAGACCCTCGCCGGCCTTGGCTATACCCAGGTCGAAGGTTGGGGCGGCCAGTTTGCCGATCCTGCCGCTCTCGCGCAGAGCCTCAAAAACGCCGGCCTCACCATGCCGACGGCACACATGGGCTATGGCCAGCTCGAAGACACCGATGCTGCGCTCAAGATCGTCGATCAGGTCGGCATCGAGACGGTTTATTGCCCCGCGCCCCCGTCCGAAGCCTATCGGGACGGCACCGGCAATTGGGCCGAATTCGCCGACGGTCTCGCCAAGATTGCCGCCGCCTTCAAGGCTGCCGGCAAGGGCTTTGGCTACCATAACCACCATTGGGAATTCGCCAAGGACGCCAATGGCAAGACCCCGATGGAACTGATCCTCGATGCCTCCCCGGACACCCAGTGGGAAATGGATCTCGCCTGGGTCATCCGCGCCAATGAAGATCCACTGTTCTGGATCGACAAGCTTGGTAGCCGCATCACTGCGGTCCACGTCAAGGACATCGCGCCAGCCGGCGAAAAGACCGACGAAGATGGCTGGGCCGACGTCGGCACCGGCACGCTTGATTGGCCGAACTACATCAACCAGATCAAGGCCAAGACCAAGGCGCGCTACTTCGTTGCCGAGCATGACAAGCCAAGCGATGCCATCCGCTTCGCCCGCAATGCTGCTGCCGCCCTGAAGAGCTACGGAGTCTAAAATGGCAAAGACCTTTGGCGTCGGCATCATGGGTGCCGGCAACATCTCTGCCGCCTATCTGCGCCTTGCGCCGCTCTTTAACGGCCTCGAAGTGCGTGCCGTCGCTGACATTCTCCCGGAAGCCGCCAAGAAGCGCGCCGATGAATTCGGCGTCGCCGCCCAGACGCCCGATGAGCTGCTGAAGAACAGCGAAATCGACGTGATCGTGAACCTTACGATCCCGGCGACCCACTACAAGGTGTCTTCGGACATCATCTCGGCCGGCAAGCACGCCTATTCCGAAAAGCCCTTCGTTCTCAGCGTCGAAGAGGGCCTCGCCCTCAAGAAGGCTGCCGACGAACGCGGTCTCAAGGTTGGTTCGGCCCCCGATACCTTCCTCGGTGGCGCGCATCAGCAGGCCCGCGAGATCATCGACAGTGGCAAGCTCGGCAAGATCATGAGCGGCACCACCCACGTCATGAGCCGTGGCATGGAACATTGGCACCCGAACCCGGACTTCTTCTTCCAGCCCGGCGGCGGCCCGATCCTCGATCTCGGCCCATACTACATCACCGACCTCGTCCATCTGCTCGGCCCCGTGAAGCGCCTCTCCGCCTTCACCAACATGGCCCGCACCGAGCGCGAAGTCACAGCCGAGGGCCCCTATAAGGGCACCTTCGTCAAGGTCGGTACCCCGACCACGATCCACGGCGTGCTCGAGTTCCACAACGGCGCTATCGTCACCATCGGCGCCAGCTGGGACGTGGCGGCTCACGGCCACCACAATATCGAGCTCTACGGCACCGAAGGTTCGATCTTCGTGCCCGATCCGAACTTCTTCGGCGGCGATCTGGTCACGGCCAGCATCGACGGAACGCGGACCCCGGTCGCGCCCTGGGATCACCCTTTCGGCAAGCCGAACCAGGAACTCGACAAGGCCATCCCGCGCGCCAACTATCGCTGTGCCGGCCTTGCCGACATGATGATCTCGCACGAGACCGGCCAGACCGCCCGCTGCGGCCTCGACGTCGCGCTCCATGTGGTTGAAGTGATGACAGGCCTCCTCAAGGCCGGCGAAACCGGCCAGGTCCTCACCCTCCAAACCACCTGCGAACGCCCCCGCGCCCTCGGCATCGAAGAAGCCCGGGCTCTGCTCAAGGCTTGATGTGCGTACCTCATTGACAGGCGCCACATGCCGGTCAAAACTGCAAACTAACATGTCAGGGCGGCGAGCAATCGCCGCCCGCATTTCATGCGGCAACCGCTGCCGCAGCGTCTAACGAGCCCCGTTGATGCACAATAAGGGGCCACAAGAGGAGAGACTTCATGGCCACCACCATCAAGGGCCCGGCAATCTTTCTCGCCCAGTTCGCTGGCGATAAGGCCCCTTTCGATACGCTCGACAATATCTGCAAATGGGCCGCCGACCTCGGCTACAAGGGCGTCCAGATCCCGACCTGGGTCTCAAGCTTCATCGATCTCGAAAAGGCCGCTGAATCCAAGACCTATGCCGACGAGATCAAGGGCACCGTAAACAGCCACGGCCTCGAGATCACCGAACTCTCGACCCACCTCCAGGGCCAGCTCGTCGCCGTTCACCCCGCCTATGACGCAGCCTTCGACGGCTTCGCGCCGGCCTCGGTCCATGGCAACCCGAAGGCCCGTCAGGAATGGGCCGTCAAGACCATGCTCAACGCCGCCAAGGCCTCGAAGAACCTCGGGCTTAACGCGCACGCGACGTTCTCCGGCTCGCTCGCTTGGCCCTATATCTATCCCTGGCCGCAGCGTCCCGCCGGTCTCGTCGAAGAAGCCTTCGACGAACTCGCCCGCCGCTGGACTCCGATCCTCAACGCCTTCGACGATGCCGGCGTTGACGTCTGCTATGAAATCCACCCCGGCGAAGACCTGCACGACGGCATTTCCTACGAGATGTTCCTCGACCGCGTGAAGAACCACCCGCGTGCCAATCTGCTCTATGATCCGAGCCACTTCGTGCTGCAGCAGCTCGATTATCTCGACTACATCGACATCTACAAGGATCGCATCAAGGCCTTCCACGTAAAGGACGCCGAGTTTAACCCGACCGGTCGTCAGGGCGTTTATGGCGGCTTCCAGTCTTGGATCGACCGGGCAGGGCGCTTCCGCTCGATCGGCGATGGCCAGGTCGATTTCCCCGCGATCTTTGCCAAGATGGCCGCCAACGATTTCCAGGGCTGGGCAGTCCTCGAATGGGAATGCGCCATCAAGCACCCCGAAGATGGTGCGCGCGAAGGCGCCGAGCTCATCAAGAGCTACATCATCCGCGTCACCGAACACGCCTTCGATGATTTCGCTTCGGGCGGCACCGATAAGGCTGCAAACCGCAAGATGCTGGGCCTGAGCTAAGCCAAACCACGCGCCGCTAACCTATTCGCGTTAGCGGCGCCTCAATGTTAACCTGTTGCTAACAGAAGAGACACGAAAAATGGCTGAAAACGGCGCAAAACGTATCCGCCTCGGCATGGTCGGCGGCGGCACCGGAGCCTTCATCGGCTACGTCCACCGCATCGCTGCCCGCCTCGATGGCGATTATGATCTGGTCGCCGGCGCACTCTCCTCGCGCCCCGAAGTCGCCAGGGAATCCGGCAAAAACCTCGGCCTTGCCGAAGATCGCATCTACACCTCTTACGAAGAAATGGCCCGCGCCGAAGCCGCCCGCCCGGACGGCATCGAGGCGGTTTCGATCGTCACGCCCAACCACATGCACTTCGGCCCCGCCAAGGCATTCCTTGAAGCCGGCATTCACGTCATTTGCGACAAGCCGATCACGGCCACAATCGAAGATGCCCGTAAGCTCTTGGAAATTAAGCCGAAAAACGGCGCGAAATTCCTGCTGACGCATAACTACACCGGCTATCCTCTGATCCGTCAGGCCCGCGAACTCATCGCATCTGGCGCCCTCGGCAAGATCCGCGTTGTGCAGGCTGAGTACCCGCAGGATTGGTTGACCGAAGCCACGACCGACGACAACAAGCAGGCCTCCTGGCGCACCGACCCCGCCCGCTCCGGCGCTGGCGGCGCCATCGGCGATATCGGCACCCACGCCTATAACCTCGCCCGCTTTGTCACTGGCCTCAAAACCGAAGCTGTTTCAGCGGACTTGACTGCATTTGTCCCCGGTCGTCAGCTTGATGATAATGTGCACATCATGCTGCGCTTTGAGGGAGGGGCAAAAGGCATGCTCTGGGCCAGCCAGGTCGCCGTCGGCTGTGAAAACGGCCTTCAGCTCCGCGTTTATGGTGACAAGGGCGGCATCGAATGGCGCCAGGACAATCCGAACTACATGTGGTTTACCGAATTCGGCAAACCCAAGCAGTTGCTCACGCGCGGCGGTTCCATCTCGCTGCCGCCTGCAGCCTCGATGAATGTCCGCATCCCCTCGGGTCATCCTGAAGGGTATCTGGAAGCCTTCGCCACGCTCTATAGCCAGTTCGCGGCCGTTATCCGTGGCGATGGCGCAGCTTACGAAGATCTCTTGCCCTCGCTCGCCGATGGCGTCGAAGGCATGCAGTTCATCACGGCTTCGGTGAAATCCACCCAGAACGACAGTCGCTGGACCCGTCTCTCCGAGGTCTAAATTCCTCGGGCCGTCCGCTAAACCGGGCGGCCCTATTGCACGCGTTCGCTGCTAAACCCGGCGTTCTCGAGCATGGTGATGACGCTGTCCTCACCCACCATGTGCCCAGCGCCGACCACTAAGAATGCATTTTCGTCACTTGCGAGCATGGACTTAATTTGGACAGTCCAGTTTCGATTTCGCTGAATGATCATTCTGTCCACAAACGCTTCGCTATAGGCTTCAACATCGGGCAGAAAGAGGCTCGCCAGTTGGTCTGCTGATCCCTCGAGCCAGGAGGCAAGCATCTTATCCATCTTCAACCCTAGCGTCGGAATTTCACTAAGTGTTGCCGTTAGCATTTTCAACTGTTCTGCTTCGCTGCCTCCGGCAACAACGTTGATCTGTTGCTCTATAGTTTCTAAAAAACTCCACCGCTCGCGCGGTATTTCGCGCAATAGCGTCATTTCGACACCATTTTCTCGAACGAATCCGGCCTCTTCTGTCGCAGCAGTCCCGAGAGTATTAGCTGCCATCCATGGCCGCATAGCCAACAGCGTCGGTATCGGAAGCCTATACTGTTCGGCCAATGAGCGCAGGTCTGCCATAACCTCAGCGTCAACGCGTTCGCTCAAAAGGCGACCGTCATTTGCAAAGCCATTTGTCATGGCCAAGACAAACGTATTCGGTAGCGCATCTGCGCTGACATCGGTTTCGAAATAGATTCTGTCCGCAGCTTCAAATAAACTGTCGAATTTTTTTGTTCGCCAGTCAGTGCCCGTTGGCAGTGCATGGATGGAACCGAATATCCAAATCGAGCTGTTTTCGTCGCTAATCTTCCACAACGCGGGCGCCGCCGCAACACCAGTAGAAGTTAAAAGAATAGCTGCCAGAGTTACGCTAGGAAGGAGGGGAAACATGCGCCGCTCTTGTTTGTCTGTGACCGCTTAAACAATAGCAGCGCGAAATTATTAGCGCGAGTATAAAACAAAAGCGCCACAATGGATTGCGGCGCTTCATGGAATCTATTGGAGAGCTTGGCTCAGTGCGTCCAGGGCGTTTTCCGGTCCGAGCGGAAATTGTCAGGATAGCTCACGCGCTTCGGCGTTGCGTCATGAGCGGGCTGCACCGAATATTCGATGCCGTTGCGCTGCGCATAGGCTTCAGCTTCTTCGAGCGTCGAGAAGGAAAGCTTGATCTGCTGCTGCATATCGGAGCTGCTAGTATAGCCCATCAGCGGCTCGATCTTGCGCGCCTGGGCGGGCTCGTGCACCAGGATCCACTGCTTCGACTTACCCCTGCCCGACTGCATGGCATTGCGGGAAGGGCGGTAGATACGGGCTGTCATGCAGTATCCTCAACACGATGCGCGAATGGTCGGAGTACAAAGATTCGAACTTTGGACCCCCGGTTCCCAAAACCGGTGCTCTACCAGGCTGAGCTACACTCCGACGTCGCGCCATTCCGTTAGCGCGTTCGCCGACAAAGGGCAAGCGATGGATGCGTTATCCACGCTATTGACGTGGGGAAATCCTCCGAACAAAAAGGCCGCCATGAGTGACCTGAGCAAACGCTGGCCCTTGGGCCTCAATCGCAAGACCTGGCCCGACTATCTGGGCGTCTTCATTCTGATGCTTTTTGTGCTGCTGTTTTTCGACGTTTCGCTCTCGCGCAGCGCTATTGCCTGGGATGGAGAATGGCGCGCGCCGTTCCAGTTCGTCACTCATTTCGGATTGTCCGATTGGGTGCTGATTCCCAGCGGCTTGATTTTCCTTATAAGTTTCATCGGCTACCGCTTGGTGCGCCGCATATCGCCCTGGCGCCTCGCCACGTTCGAGCTCGCGCTGCTTTCCGGCTTCATCTTCGCCGCTGTCGGCGGCACAGGCCTCCTGACGAATCTCCTCAAGCGCCTTTTCGGCCGCGGCCGCCCCGCGGTTTACGATGAATTCGGCGCTTTCGATTTTCAGCACATTTTCAATGACTGGACTTTCCAGAGCTTTCCCTCCGGCCACTCGACGACAGCCATGGCTACCGCCATCGTCGTCGGCTTTCTCGCCCCCCGCTTTTTCCGTCTGGTTCTGATCATTGCCGTGGTGACGGGTGTTTCCCGCGTCGTCGTGGGCGATCATTACCCAACCGACGTCCTCGCCGGCTTTGCGGTCGGCTGCATCGGCACGTATGCGGTCCGCAATTATTTTGCTCAGCGGAAGTGGCTGTTCCGAGCCGCTCCCGATGGGCGCATTCGTTTCCAGGGCGTTCCGGCCCTCAGGCGGCTTGTTCAGCGGGCCTTGGCGTAGCGAGCGAGCGCTGCCGCAAGGTCTGCCTTGAGGTCATCGATGGCCTCAAAGCCAATGTGGACGCGGAAAAGATTGCCCGGATCCGACCATGGCTTTGCCGAGCGTGCCTTGTCGATTTTCGAAGGCAGGCAGAGGCTTTCATAGCCGCCCCATGAATAGCCCATCGAGAAGATTTCGAGATGGTCGACAAAGGCTGCGATCGCAGCTCGCGGCGCCGGCTTCAGAACCATGGCGAAAAGGCTGCCTGCCCCCGTAAAATCCCGCTTCCAAAGCGCGTGATCGGGATGGCTTGGCAGGGCAGGGTGGATCACGGCGCTGACTTCAGGCTGCTCCTCCAGCCAGGCGGCAATCTCGATCGCGCGTTTCTGATGCTCCGCCATACGGATCGCCAGCGTCTTCAAGCCGCGCGACACCAGATAAGCATCATCGCCCGAGGTAAAGAAGCCAAGGAGCGTTCTGACCCGCTCCACATCGGCCCAGGCGGCTTCTGTGGTCGATATAGTGCCGGCGAACGCGTCCGAATGACCGACAAACATCTTCGTCCCGGCATGAATGACGATATCGGCGCCGAGCGCGAGAGGCTGGTGATACAGCGGGCTTGCCCAGCTATTGTCGACGATCAACCGCGCGCCATGCGCGTGCGCCGCTTGCGCGATCGCTGGAATGTCCTGGACCTCAAAGGTCAAAGACCCGGGGCTTTCAGCCAGAACCGCCTTAGTGTTCGGCCCCATCAGCTCTGCAATGCCAGCGCCAATACGCGGATCATAATATCGCGCCGTGATTCCCATATGCTCAAGGAACCCGTCGGCAAATTTTCGGCCTGGCTCGTAGGCACTGTCGGTGATGAGAATTTCATCACCGGTTTTCAAGCAAGCGAGCATCGCGATGGTGATTGCCGCAAGGCCCGATGGCACGAGCTTGGTGCGATAGGCGCCTTCGAGCGCAGTTACCACCGCCTCGACACCCTCGGTCGTGGGATTGCCGGCGCGGCCGTAGAGATAGCGCTGTTGCTGGGCGTCGAGGTCCGCCAGGGTTTTGAAAAGCACCGTCGACCCGCGATAGACCGGCGTGTTGACGAAGCCAAACTGGCTATCTGGGTCGCGCCCGGTATGCGTCACGATCGTTTCGAAAGAACTGTTTGAAGGTCTGCTGTCGCTCATGCGGGCACTGTGCTCAAAATCGGATCAAATTCGTCGTCTGGCTAAATTAGAGACAGAATTGCTGTCCCAAAACAGCTTCTACCCTTGACGTTATCGTCCAGAGAGGCTTGCATGCTTAACAGCATCGTAACCGCGACACAAAGGCGGTGGTGCCGCCGGGGGCGCCCAAGGCAAATTGGGTAAAGAAACTCCGGGACACGAGGGTCAGGAAACAAAGGGCAATAATATGCAAAAGCAGCTCGTAACGCTTGCAGCATCAGCGATGCTGAGTCTCACGGCGGTCTCCGCACAGGCCGCTATTTTGGATGACGTGAAGGCCAAGGGCTATGTCCAGTGCGGCGTAACCGGCGGTGTGCCGGGCTTTTCCGCTCCCGATTCCAACAATGTCTGGACCGGTATCGAAGTCGACTTCTGCCGCGCCATGGCCGCTGCGATCTTCAACGATGCCGATGCTGTCCGCTACACCTCGCTGACCAGCCAGGAACGCTTCACGGCGCTCTCCTCCGGCGAAGTCGACGTGCTGTCGCGCACCACGACCTGGACCATGAGCCGCGATACCCAGCTGGGCATCAGCTTCGTCGGCACCATGTTCTATGACGGCCAGGGCTTCATGGTCCGCAAGGAAGACGGCATCGCATCCGCTCTCGACCTGAGCGGCGCTGCTATCTGCATCGAGTCCGGCACCACCACCGAACTCAACGCTGCCGACTACTTCGCTGCCAACAAGATGGAATTCAACACCGTCGTGTTCGTTGATCAGGACGAAGTGGTGAAGGCCTACGAAGACGGCCGTTGCGACGTCTACACCACGGACTCTTCGGCTCTTGCCGCCGAGCGGTCCAAATTCGCCAATCCGGATGACCACATCATCCTGCCCGAAATCATCTCGAAGGAGCCGCTTGGCCCCGTGGTTCGCTCCGGCGATTCCCAGTGGTTCAATCTCGCTCGCTGGACCTATTTCGCTCTGCTCGAAGCTGAAGAACTTGGCGTAACCTCCGCCAATGTCGACGAAATGCTCGGTTCCGACAATCCGGCGATCAAGCGTCTCCTCGGTGTTGAAGGCGATTTCGGCACGCCGCTCGGCATCACCAAGGATTGGGCCTACCAGATCGTCAAGTTGGTCGGTAACTATGCTGAAACCTATGATCGCAACGTCGGCCCAAGCACCCCGATTGGTCTTGAGCGCGGCCTGAATGCCCTCTGGAAAGACGGCGGCATCCAGTACGCTCCGCCGATCCGCTAATCTGAACTTTTGGTTCCGGCGCCCTTCTGGGGCGCCGGCATCGTTTGTTCTGTCGCTTATGGCGTCTCCATGGACGCCTTGCGGCTTTCTGCGGCCAAGGGACAGCATCCATGACCACTCGCGACTTGGGGCACGACGCTGCCCCCCGCGTCAGCTTTTACAATGACCCGAAGATCAGAGGGTATATCTACCAGTTCATCGTGGCCGCCGTTTTGGTCGGCTTCATTTTCTGGATCGTGAAAAACACGGCCGCCAATCTCGCGGCTCAAAACAAGACGACAGGCTTCGACTTCCTCTGGAAGACAGCCGGTTTCGACATCAGTTTCTCTCTGCTGCCCTGGTCCCGAGCATCCTTCTATTGGGAAGCCTTCCTCGTCGGCATTCTCAATACGCTGCTCGTTGCCTTCATCGGCATCATCCTCGCAACCATGCTCGGCTTTACGCTCGGCATCGCAAGGCTTAGCGGCAACTTCATCATTTCGAGCCTCGCCACGATCTATATCGAGGTGATACGGAACATCCCGCTGCTGCTGCAGCTGTTTTTCTGGTATTTCGCCGTCCTCAAGGCGATGCCCGCGGTGCGCAATTCGATCGCCCTGCCGTTTGATGCCTTCATCAATCAGCGCGGCATCATGGTGCCGCGACCCATCCCGGATGAGCAGTTCGGCTTTACCTGGATCGGTATTGCCCTCGCGATAGCGGCGGTCATCGCCCTCCGCATTTGGGCCAAGCGTCGCCTGGAAGCCACGGGACAGCGCTTCCCGGTTTTTCTCGTCGGGCTGGCTATTCTGATCGTCATCCCGACGATCGTCTTTGTGGTCTCAGGCGCCAGCATCGCGTTCGAACTGCCGGTCCTCGAGCGGTTCAACTTCAAGGGCGGATTGCAAATTCCACCGGAATTCGCCGCGCTACTCCTGGGCCTGACGATCTACACCGCGGCCTTCATTGCCGAAACGGTCCGTGGTGGCATCCAGGCAGTCAACCATGGCCAGACCGAAGCTGCCCAATCGCTAGGGCTCAAGGATAATGATCGGCTGCGGCTCATCGTGATCCCGCAGGCCATGCGGGTTATCGTCCCGCCGCTGACGAGCCAATATCTCAATCTCACCAAGAACTCCTCCTTGGGTGCCGCCATCGGCTACCAGGAGCTGTTCAACGTATTTGGTGGCACCTCCCTCAACCAAACTGGCCGGGCGATCGAATGTATCGCCATGGTTATGCTCGTTTATCTCACGTTCTCCCTCCTCACCTCGGCGCTGATGAATTGGTACAACGCCCGCGTGAAGCTGGTCGAGCGGTAGGAGGATCTGATGACAGATATTGGATTCGTCCGCTCTGACCTTGTAGAGGCCCGCCCGGCTCCGGTGCGCACCACAGGTGCCATCGCCTGGGCGCAAAAAAACCTGTTTTCGACCCCGCTCGATACAGTTCTCACCATTCTCGGCTTGCTTTTCCTCGCCTGGATCGTACCGCCACTCTACGGCTTCTTTTTCGGCAATGCCGTCGGTCCAAAAGGCACCGTCGAGCAATGTCGTATGGAAAACGCCGGCGCATGCTGGGCTTACATCTCCTCCGAGATGGAGTTCTTCATCTACGGCTTCTATGACATCCCCGAGCAATGGCGTCCGAACATCGTCTTTGCTCTGGGCGCGCTGCTTCTCGTGCCGCTCCTGATCCCCAAGGCCCCCTTCAAGAAGACGAACGCGGTGCTTTTCCTCGCGGTCTACCCAATCGTGAGCTACTTCCTCCTCGCAGGCGGTGTCTTTGGGCTGCGGGAAATCCCAACGGAGAAGTGGGGCGGGCTCCTGGTGACGCTGATCCTCTCTGTGATTGGTATCACCCTGTCCTTTCCGCTGGGCGTTATCCTCGCCCTTGGCCGGCAGTCATCGATGCCGATCATTAAGACGGTGTGCGTGGGCTTTATCGAGCTCATCCGCGCTGTTCCGCTGATCACCATCCTGTTCATGGCGTCCATCATGTTGCCGCTCTTCATGCCCCAGGGCATGACGGTCGACAAATTTCTGCGCGCTATCGTGGGTGTGACGCTCTTCACCTCGGCCTATGTTGCCGAAGTGGTCCGCGGCGGTCTGCAGGCCATTCCGCGTGGTCAGTATGAAGCCGCTTCCGCCCTCGGGCTCGGCTACTGGAAACGGATGTGGTTCATCATCCTGCCCCAGGCGCTCAAGCACGTCATTCCTGGCATCGTGAACAACTTCATCGCGCTCTTCAAGGACACGTCCCTCGTCTACATCGTGGGCATGAAGGACCTTCTTGAAGCGGTGAAGACCAAGAACGATACCGCCCTCGAATGGCAATCGGGCAATACCGCGACGACCGGCTACATCTTCGCCGCCATGGTCTTCTGGGTGTTCTGCTTCGGCATGTCTCGCTACTCCATCTACATGGAGCGACGTCTCAACACTGGCTACAAGAGGTAGCTTCATGTCTCAGGTTTCCGAAACGACCGTTGATCGTCAGATCGACACCAGCCACATGCAGGTCTCCAAGACCGACGTCGCCATCGACGTGATCAACATGCACAAGTGGTATGGCGACTTCCACGTTCTGCGTGACATCAACCTGCGGGTTATGAAGGGCGAACGCATCGTCATTGCCGGACCTTCAGGCTCCGGTAAGTCGACTCTTATCCGCTGCATCAACCGGCTCGAAGAGCACCAGGAAGGGCAGATCATCGTCAATGGCACGGAGCTGACGGCCGATCTCAAGCGCATTGACGAAGTGCGCCGCGAAGTGGGCATGGTGTTCCAGCACTTCAATCTTTTCCCGCACTTGACCATCCTGCAGAACCTGACCCTCGCCCCCATCTGGGTGCGCGGGACGCCCAAGGCGGAAGCCGAGGCGACGGCCATGCATTACCTTGAGCGCGTCAAGATTCCCGAGCAAGCCAATAAGTTTCCGGGCCAGCTCTCCGGCGGCCAGCAGCAGCGCGTCGCGATTGCCCGCTCGCTCTGCATGCAGCCCAAGATCATGCTGTTCGACGAACCAACGTCGGCGCTCGATCCGGAAATGGTCAAGGAAGTGCTCGAAGTCATGATCAGCCTGGCCGAAGACGGCATGACCATGATCTGCGTGACCCACGAAATGGGCTTTGCTCGTCAGGTGGCCAATCGCGTCATTTTTATGGATCAGGGACAGATCATAGAGCAGAACGAGCCAGAAGCGTTCTTCTCGAACCCGCAGCATGAGCGCACCAAGCTCTTCCTGAGCCAGATCTTGCACTAGGAACGGCGGCTGCGCGCTTGGCTATCGCGGATCGCAATGTGCTTTCACATGCGATATCCACGGGTCACTCCCTCTCGGTGACTTGACCCGTGGATATGCAATGCCACAATGCCGCAGTTCCAAGAGAAGGTCGGCATGTTCAATCGCTGCATAAAGCCATTGGTGCTCGCGCTGGCCGTTGCCTTTTTGGGCGGCGTCGTTTCCGCGCAAGCCAACACGCTTGAAACCATTCGTGAGCGTGGCTTTCTCGTCTGTGGCTCGAGCAATCCATTAGCCGGCTTTGCCCAGCAGGACGCAGATGGACGATGGTCGGGCTTCGACGTCGATCTCTGCCGCGCGCTGGCTGCGGCGGTCTTCAACAATCCCGATCTCATTGAATTCCGTGCCTTCCGCGGCGAAGCGCGTTTCGCTCCGCTGCAGACTGGCGCAGTCGATGTGCTGATGCGTAATGGCGCCTGGAGCGCGGGCAGGGACCTTCGCTACGGCGCCCGTTACGTCACGCCGAGCTTCTTCGATGGCCAAGGGTTTCTCGTCCCCCAGTCGATGAGCATTGTTTCTGCCTATGAGCTCAACAATGTCACGGTCTGCGTGGTCGACAATGGCAGCGCGGTCCAGGCGCTCGAAGAATTTTTCTTCACCAATCAGACCAGCTACACAGACGTTATCTACGAAGATATCGCCGATCTGATCGTCGCCTATCGCGCCAATATGTGCGACGTCATCTCCGCATCGGGCCGTCAGTTGCAGGCCATCCGCCGCGAACTCACCGATCCATCACAGCATCGCATTCTACCCGAACGAATTTCTAAGGAAGTTCTCGGTCCCGTAGTGCCTGGCGGCGACGATCAATGGTTCGAAATCGTCCGCTGGACCATTTTCGCGTTGATCACGGCCGAAGAAGTCGGCGTAACGCGCTTGAATGTCGACTCCCTCCTCGCGTCACGGTCGGCCGATGTCCGGCGCCTATTGGGTGTCGAAGGCGATTACGGTTCTGCGCTTGGTCTCAAATCCAGTTTCATGAGCGATGCGATCCGCGCAGAAGGCAATTACGCCGAAATATACGACAAGAATTTCGGTCCACAGACGGGCGCCGCGATGCTGCGTGGCCAAAATGCCCTCTGGAGCAACGGCGGCTTGCTCTACGCGCCGCCGATCCGTTAGCGCTCGACCGTCTTAGGCGAAGTGCAGGTGGATCCGCCGGTTCTGCTTGCCCTTCTTTTCGATCTTGCCGATCGTCAGACGTCCAATTTCGCTGGTCCGCGCCACATGCGTCCCGCCACAGGGCTGCAGGTCGATATCCCCGATCTGCACCAACCGCACGCGGCCCTGACCCATGGGTGGCTTCACCTTCATGGTCTTGATTAGATCCGGCCGCGCCAGCATTTCGTCATCAGAAATCCACTCCGATGTCACCGGATAGTCTGCCTCGACCATGGCGTTGACCGCTGCCTCTATTGCCGCGACATCCTCGGGCGATTCCGGCATGTCGAAATCAAGCCGTCCCTTGTCTTCGCCGATCGACCCGCTCGTCACCGGCAGCGGAATGGCCACCGAGAGCAGATGCAGCGCTGTATGCATGCGCATCAACCGATAGCGCCGATCCCAGTCGATTTCGGCCGTCACCACATCACCAACGCTAAGCGTCGGTTGTCCCTCCGCCGGCACATGCACGATCCGGGTTTTGTCGCCCTCAGGATGTATTGCCGTGGCGATGACAATGCGTTTGCCATCACTGGCGATCAGCGCACCACTGTCTCCCGGCTGGCCGCCTGATGTCGCGTAGAATACGGTCTGGTCGAGCAAAATTGCGCCATCCGGCAAGACGTCAATGACCTTCGCCGAAGTGGAGCGCAGATAGGCGTCATCGCGAAAAAGCAGACTGGTCATGGGTCGTCCTAAAGCAGCGGCGAGAGGAGTTTTGCGGCCTGGGTCGCAAAATAGAGTGGCTTTGATCGGCTGGAAACTTCGGCAAGGCTCACCTGCCGGCACAATTTGAAATCCTCAGCCAACATGGCGTCGACCGCTGCCAGAGCCTGCGGATCGGTGAACCAGAGAGTGATCTCGAAATTAATGGCAAAGGACCGGTTATCGAAATTCACGCTGCCGACGGTCGTTATCTCGTTGTCCATCACCACAACCTTCTGGTGCAAAAACCCGTCGGTATAGCGATAGACCGAGATATCGTGCTCCACCATGGCGTCGGCATGCGCAATGCTGGCAAGCCAAACCATGATGTGGTCGGGATTGTCCGGCAGCATGATCCGAACATCGACACCGCGCAACCGAGCTGCAAATAGCGCCGTCCGGATATCGGTATCGGGCACGAAATAGGGGCTGACGATCCACAGCCGCTCCCGCGCGCGCCCGATCAGGTCCACATAAGCGATGGCGCATTCTTCCAATTGGTCAGCCGGGCCGCTCCCCATGACCAACACCGATTGATCGCCGGGGGTGTCGACTTCCTTCGGCGGCGCGGCAGGCAGGCGCTCGCCGGTCGCCCATTCCCAATCTTCGCGGAACAGCAGGGCGCACCCCAGCGCCGCGGGTCCCGAGACCCGCACATGGGTATCGCGCCAACGGCCAAACTTCGGGTCCTCGCCGAGATATTCGACGCCGACATTGTGTCCACCGACCCAGGCATGCTTGCCATCGGCCACGACGATCTTGCGATGATTGCGATAGTTGATCCGCGTCGGACCATAGAAGCGCAGAAACTTGTGCCGTTGGTTGAAGCCGGCAACCTTAACGCCAGCATCGCGCATCTGCGTCCGAAACCGCTTGGGCATGCCGGTGCTGCCGATATCATCATAAAGAAGCCGGACTTCGACGCCCGCTTTCGCCTTGGCGATCAGCCGCTCGGCAAGCTGCTGACCAAGCTTGTCGTCGCGAATGATATAAAATTGCACCAGCAGATAATGCTCGGCGGCATCGATCCCGGCAAAGATGGAATCGAAGGTGGCCTTGCCGTCGATCAGCAGCTCGACATCGTTGCCTCTCAAGAATGGCAGCTCGGAAACTTGCACCTGAACGGGCCATTTGGCGTCCGTTTCCCGGTCGATTAGCGCCAGATCCTTGGCGCGCAGCGGGCGATCGGCGCGGCCATTCTTGATCCTGTCGGTGGCATAGTCGTCAAAAAACTTCCACCCGAAGATCATGTAGAGGAAGGCGGTGGGGAAGGGCAGCAGCGCCAGAGAGAGAAGCCAGGCGATAGAGCCTTGGGATGTGCGGGAATTGAGAATTTCCCGTACAGCGCAGATGAAAGCGAGGAGGTAGATCGCGCCCATGATCGCGGCCAGAATATGCAGGTCCGCGATGAGTGCTTTGAGGATATCGTCGATGCCGAACACGGCTGTCCTTTCCGACAGGAGATAGCGCAATCTATCAGCAGGCGCCCGGGGGACAATCCCAAGTTGACACTGGGAGCCGAAGGGCTACCATCATCCTGGGCTCGTGCAGCCAGCCGCTCGCCCCGCTGAGGGAAGGTGAATGCACGAAGACGCTTTTGGTTTGACCCATTTGTGCGGGCAGACCGTCAGCAATGCGAGCACTGACTATGTAGACGCCCGCCGAGAGGATCAGACCATGCACACGTTCATGGATGCAAAACTCATGGCCAAATTGCTGCGGCAAGCCTTGGCTGAGCGCGAAGTGTATCTAACCCATAGCGACTGTCTTGAGATGGTCGCAAAACAATACAATTTGGCGAATTGGAACATTCTAAGCGCCAAGATCGATTCCATTGCCGAAAGCGAACTCTTCATGCCTGAGGGGTGGATGCGCGCTGGTGGCTCGCCGCGGTTTTATCGCCTTGGTCTAGACCGGAAAACAGGCGCTGCGCTCATCGAAAATCTCCCCGAATATGGTCGGCTGACTGCTGACGACTACGCCACCATGATGCAGAGCGCCAGTGCCAAGCCCTATATCGGGCAACGCATCCGCTTTACGGGTGAACTGCGTACCGAAGACGCCGTCGATGGCGGTACCATTTGGATGCGGATCGATGGCAACAATGCGCGCAATCTACGGTTTGACAATCTACAGATGCGGCCTGACGCCGAAGGCGCAATTCGCGGGACAAGCGATTGGACACTGCGCGATATCGTCTTCGATGTGCCCGAAGAGGCCGCCAGTATACATTTCGGTTTTTTCCTCAGGGGCACCGGAAGGTGTTGGGCGCGTAAATTCTCGCTCGAGGTCGTGGACGACACCGTGCCGATGACCGAAAGGCAGACCAAATTCCTACCCGGTCCGATCAATCTCGATTTTCGTCTGGCGAACTAAATATACCGGGGCCACTGCATGTGGCCCCGCTCGTTCTGCTCATACCGGCTCCGTCACCACCACATCTGAAATGTCGATCGGCGACTGATCGACCAGCCATGGCGGCACTGGCAGGCTTTTCGATGCCAGGAATTCGGGATTGAATATCTTGCTCGCATAACGATTGCCGTAGTCGCAAAGGATTGTGACGATCGTCTTGCCCGGCCCAAGGTCCCGAGCCATGCGCACTGCGCCGGCGATGTTGATGGCGCTGGAGCCGCCGAGGCAAAGCCCCTCGTGCTGCATCAAGTCGAAAATATAGGGCAGGGCCTCTGCATCCGAAATCTGATACGGATGGTCGATCTTGAGCCCTTCGAGATTGGCAGTAATGCGCCCCTGACCGATGCCTTCGGTGATGGAATTGCCGGCCGACTTTAGTTCGCCATGGGCATAATATTCGTAAAGCGCCGCCCCCTCGGGATCAGCGAGACCAATTTTCACGTCCGCACTACGGGACCGCAGCGCCTCGGCAACGCCAGCGAGCGTGCCGCCCGACCCGACGGCGCAGATAAAGCCATCAATTCGGCCATTGGTCTGCTGCCAGATTTCGGGCCCCGTCGTTTCGATATGCGCCCGCTTGTTGGACACATTGTCGAACTGATTGGCCCAGACCGCGCCTTCCGGCAATTCGCGATTGAGCTTTTCGGCAAGGCGCCCGGAAATCTTGATGTAGTTGTTGGGGTCTTTGTAGGGTTTGGCCGGCACTTCGATGAGCTGAGCGCCATAGAGCCGAAGTGCGTCCTTCTTTTCCTGGCTCTGCGTCTCGGGAATGACGATGACCGACTTGAAGCCCAGCGAATTGGCGACCAGCGTCAAGCCGATGCCCGTATTGCCTGCAGTGCCTTCAACGATCGTGCCACCCGGCTTCAAGGCGCCTGATTTCACGAGATCATGGATGATGAAGAGAGCCGCACGATCCTTGACCGATTGGCCCGGGTTCAAGAACTCCGCCTTGCCCCAGATATCGCATCCCGTCAGCGCCGATACCCGGTTGAGACGGATGAGGGGCGTGTTGCCGATGGCAGAGATGAGATCGTCGTGCTTGGCCATGATCTTGCGAAAGTCCTCTTGCTATGGCTCCGATGGTAGAAGCCCAAAATTGCTCCAACAAGCCATAAACATCAGAAGTAGCAGGACTTTTCGATGTCCTGCCATCTGACGAACGTCATGGCTTGCGCTCACGCGCAAAGAGGTTTGTTTTTCTAGAGGTTCTTTTGCGCCTCAAGAGCCCGCTCGCGCGATTCCTTGAGGTCAACGATTGCCCGGGGGTAGGTGGTTCCCAATTCAACGCCTGCCGCCTTTAAAACGTCCTTGGGTGCGCCGCTCGGATTGTGGATCCATTTGTCTGGCATCGCCTTGATCTCGGGCACCCATTCGCGGACATACTTTCCGTCAGCATCGAACCGTTCGCCCTGCGTCGCCGGATTGAAAATACGAAAATACGGCGCCGCATCGAGCCCACTACCAGCGACCCATTGCCAGCTCGCCGGGTTGTTCGCCATGTCGCTGTCGACGAGGCAATCCCAAAACCAGCGCTCGCCATCGCGCCAGTCGATCAGCAGGTTTTTCGAAAGCAGCGACGCGACCAACATACGGACGCGATTGTGCATATAGCCAGTCTGCCATAGCTCACGCATGCCCGCATCGACGATGGGAATCCCCGTCATCCCCTTTTCCCAGGCGTGCAGGGCCTTGGCATCATTGCGCCATTCCATCCGGCTATATTTCGGCTGCATCGGCGCAGACGAAATATCTGGACGGTGAAAAAGCTGGTGATAGCTGAAATCGCGCCAGGCAAGTTCGGAGAGAAATTTGTCTGTCGGCGCACGAAGCTCGTGATGCGACTGCGTTCGGGCGAGAGCGGTATGCCAAACCTGGCGCGGACTGATCTCGCCAAAGCGAAGATGCGGCGAGAGGCGAGAGGTTACATCGCGCGCCGGAAAATTGCGGCCCTCTGGATAGTCCTCGAGGTTCTGATCGAGAAAATGGTCGAGCGCATCATGCGCCGCCTTTTCACCAGTCGCCCACACCCCATCGAATTTCTTCGACCATTTTGGCGCCTTATACTCGCGATCAACATTCCCATCCTTGATCGCGTCGCCCAACCTGCGGGGCTTTTGCAGCGGTTTCTCTATGTGCTTGTCGCGGAGTGTTTTCCAGAACGGCGAAAACACCGAATAGGGTTTGCCTTGCCCTGTCTCGATCATCCACGGCTCGATGAGCACATTGCCGGGATGCGAGGTGACCGACAGCTCGTCTTTGCGGAGATTTTCCTTGATCTCTTTGTCGATCGCTACTTCGGCAGGCGCATAGCGCCGGTTCCAGTGGACGTTGCCGACGCTCTGATTCTTGATAACGTCAGCCAGCACATCGCCCGCCTTGCCGCTCTCCACCATGAGCGAAATACCGAGCTCTGCCAAATCCTTGGCGAGAACCGTGAGGCTATGATGCAGCCACCAGCGTGCCGCGCCACCCGGCGCTCTGATGCCTTTGTCGGTTTCGTGGATATAGAGAGCGATGACTGCATCGCTCTCCTTGCACGCTGCGGCAAGTGCCGGATTGTCGCTGATGCGGAGATCGTTGCGCAGCCAGACCAGTCCAGTCGATCGATCCAAAATGCCGCTCCCGCTCGTTTACCGAACTACGCGCCAATGGCCCCTGCGGTTCAGTCCAAAACTTCTTCCATGACCTCTGCAAGCTGCTCGAGCGTCGCGCTCCATGCTTCCATCGAGAAGATGCGCGTCTGTGGATCGGCATGGGGAAGGCCCCGCTCGACCAGCGTCAGCTCCATATTGTCGTCGC
The DNA here is from genome assembly GCF_001421945.1 of Devosia sp. Leaf64. Classification (NCBI taxonomy): domain Bacteria; kingdom Pseudomonadati; phylum Pseudomonadota; class Alphaproteobacteria; order Hyphomicrobiales; family Devosiaceae; genus Devosia; species Devosia sp. Leaf64. Next base: position 623,821 of record NZ_LMLO01000021.1, read on the forward strand.
CGATGGCGCGGAATGTGATGTCGAGGACGAAGATCAGCTCTTCCTCTGTTTCCGCATCACGATGCACCCAGGACATGACCAGCTTTTCGTCCTCCACGAATTGGAGGATCTCTCCCGTCACTTCATGATCGGCCTCGTCCTCATCCCCAAAAGTGACGAAGCGATACTGGCCGCCTTCGAAGGCGTCGAATTCGGCCTCATCGACCTGCCATTGTTCGATCAGCGCCGGGTCAGTCCAAGCCGAGAAGACGTCGCTGACATGCGCGCCGATCTTGCGGGTGAGGGTGATCTGGCTTTCGTTGTCGAGGTCGATTTTGTCGCTCATGCCAGCTTCTCCTTTTGTTCGGGATGAAGTTCTGCCGTTTTGGGCAGAAGAATGGTGAGGATACCCAATGCGGGTAGGAAGGCGCAAATCTGGAATACCGGAATGATCCCGATCCAGTCTGCGACAGCGCCCATGGCCGCGGCTCCCAGTGCGCCAATCCCGAACGCAAAGCCGAAGACAAAGCCCGCAATCATGCCAACTTTGCCCGGGACCAGTTCCTGCGCATAGACGACCATGGCCGAGAATGCCGAGGACAGAACGAGCCCCGTGAGGATGCTCATTACTGCTGTGCCGGTGAGATCAAGATAGGGCATCAGAAGCGTGAAGGGCAGGGCGCCCAGGATGGAAACCCAGATCACCGAAAGCCGCCCATAGCGGTCCCCGATCGGTCCGCCGATAAACGTGCCTGCCGCCACAGAGCCCAAAAAGAGAAAGAGGTAGATTTGGGCATCCGGTGCCGAGAGACCAAACTTTTCCATGAGGAAAAAGGCGTAATAGGTTTTGAGGCCTTCGATATAAATAAATTTGCTGAGCAGCAGCGCCCCGATAACGGCAAATGCAACGATCAACCTGTTGCGCGACAAAGCCGGCTTCTTGATCGCGGCGGCCGGACGCGATGCCGCTTGCCGCTGATGCTCGACAAACCAGCGCCCGACATAGGTCAACAGCGCCACACCGGCACACCCTAAAATCAGGAACCACGCAGTCGTCGTCTGCCCCATGGGAATGAGAATCATGGCCGCGGCCAGCGGTCCGAGTGCCGTACCCAGATTGCCGCCAACCTGAAACAGCGATTGCGCAAAGCCGAGCTTGCCGCCCGAGGCCATACGGGCCACGCGCGACGCTTCAGGATGGAAAATGGCGGAGCCGGTACCCATCACGACCGCTGCGAGGAAAAGCCACATAAACTGATTGGCAAAAGCCAGACCAACGATGCCGACCGAAACTATCACCAGCGAGACAGCCAGACTATAAGGCTTGGGCTTGAGGTCGCCGCGGAGGCCAAAAAGCGGTTGCAGCAGGCAAGCCGTAATCTGCTGGCCAAGCGTCAACAGCCCGATCTGCAGATAGTTCAGCTCATAGTTTTCCTTCAGCAGCGGATAGAGCGCTGGCAGGAGGAACTGCAGAAGATCGTTGAGCAGATGCGCGCCACTGACGGCAAGAATGATTGCCAGCGTGGTTTGCTGCCCGGTCATGGACGCGGGCGTGTTGGATGCGGTGGTCATGTCGGACAATCCAGGAGAGGTGGTCTCCTAGCGCGCTAGCGCGGCAAGGGCAACTCTCGCGCACGATATTGCACGCCATAGCTCATCATGAGCGTGAGCCAGAAAATATCGAGAATTTGTGGGGATCTTGGAAAGACCCGAAATGGCTCCGCGAGCTGGACTCGAACCAGCGACCATTCGATTAACAGTCGAACGCTCTACCAACTGAGCTATCGCGGAACACTTCGGTGTTGCCTTCGCGTTGAAGGCGAGGTCCGTGTACCCAAACCGATCTGGTTTGCCAAGTCCTTATTGCGGAGCCTGTGCATAAATATGTCACGAAGACTGCCGTACCACCGCGTCTAAGTCCCGCAGAGCCCGGCGCTGCAGGGCAATAAGGTCGGCAAGAGTGTTGAGATTGGCAAACGGATCCTCCGAACACCGATCAGACCAATCTACCATCTGAGCCTCCAACAGATTTAGAATCGCCTTCGGTCCCGCCGTCGGTGCCACAGATTCGAGACCGCTGATCAGGTGTGAAAGCCGAAAGGCACTGTTTGTCGGATAGAGCGCGTTACCCCAGGTGGCCAAGGCAGATCCTCGCGCCTCTGCTTCCTGAGCGAGACGATAAACGTAGTCATCCGGCGCAAAAGGTGTATCGACCGCCAGAAAGACCAGGATATCGTCTGGGCTAGCGCGATCTGCGAAATGACGTGCAGCCGCCGTGAGTCCCGCCAGCGGCCCACGTCTTTCCCGCTCCCCATCACGAATAAGCACCGCATCGCCTAGTTCGTCGCCCGCAAAGTCTGCCGGCGCTGAAACGGCGATCTCTGACACCCGGCCCCGGAAAACCCCCGTAGCGCGATCGATAAGCCTTTTGCCGCCGATCCGGATGTCGGCCTTGCGCACCCCACCAAGCCGCGTTCCGCTGCCGCCGGCAAGGATAATACCGAAGACCTTGGTCACGCCGCGCGCTTTCGCAGCAGGATCAGCAAGGCAATGCCGCCCACGAGCCCCCAGAATGGCGCACCGATCCCGAGGATGGTGATTCCCGATGCGGTAGCGACAAAAGTCAGGATGGCCGGCAGCCGCGCTTCCTCAAGATCGAGAGCGCCCGCCAAAGCCGAGGCAAGGCTAGAGAGCAAGGCCAATCCAGCAACAGCCTGGATGAGCAGCGGCGGTGAGGCCGCAATAAATGCTGCTGCCAAGCTCGCCGCCATCCCAAGGAGAATATAGGTGGCCCCCGCCGCAACTGGGGCCGGCCAGCGTTTTTCCGGATCAGGATGCGCCTCTGGTCCCGCGCAGATGGCCGCGGTGATGGCGGCCAGATTGGTCGTATGCCCGCCGAAGAGAGCCGTTCCGGCACTCGCTAGGCCCGTCATCACGAACACCGGTGCCGGCGCGATTGTGTACCCGTTGGCTTTCATCACCGCGATTCCTGGCAGGTTCTGCGAGGCCATCGTCACCACATAAATCGGCAAAGCGATCCGCACGACCGCGTCCCAGCTAAATTCGGGCATGACAAAAACGAGCGCTGGCCAAGTGCCATCAAGCGCTCCGGGCGGAAGATGCGTCGTGAGTGCCAAGACGATCCCCGTCACCAACACGGCAATGGGCACGGCATAGCGGCGCGCAAAGCGCAATCCCAACATCCAGGCGAGGAGGATCGGCGCCGCCAGTATCGGCGCCTCGGCAAGCGCAGTGACAGGCGCTAGGCAAAGCGTAAGAAGCATGCCTGCCAGCATCGCATTGGCTATTGCCGCCGGGATAGCTGCGATCAATCGCGCCAAAGGTTTGACCAGGCCGGTGAGAACGATGAGGCCTGCCGCAACGAGAAACGCGCCCGCCACTGCGGAAAAACCACCGACAGGTTCGCCAACGGTAAGCAAAAATGCCATTCCCGGTGTGGTCCATGCAAAGCTGACGGGAACGCGCACGCGCCAAGCGACGACCATGTTGAGGACGCCAAGCGCCAAGCAAACCGAGAACAATCCCGACCCCGCTTGTTGCGGTGTTGCTCCTCCGGCTGTCAAAGCAGCCAAAACGACGGTGAATGTGCTTGCATAACCGACCACTGCGGCAAGAGCGCCAGCCATGATCGGCTGCAAAAAATCTTTGCGTGTCGGCGCGAGGGTTGGCGAGCCCGCATCCATGGCGATTCCCCGAAAAAGTCCGCGTCACGCTAGCGATTTTTCGCGAGCGATCCAGCCTTTCGCGCCCTTGGAACCCTCGCGCCGCAAGTCTTAAAAGCAGTTAACTTATTGAAAGGTAAGCTCTTCTTAAGGCCTCACGAGCGAAAAATTAACTATAATCGCAAATTGTCGGCGTTAGTTCCATGTGATGCCGAGTGTTTATCGTGTCGCCCTCCCGCCTTCTGCTTTGCCTTGTGGTTTCCGGCCTTATGCTGGGCGGTTGTGCCAAGCCGGTGAGCTCGCAAATGCAGTTTGCGGCGACGCCGAAAGTGGACGAGGTGAAGACTTCCGCCATCGCCGTGCCTGCTGTCCTCAAGATGGAACAGCCCATGCCCGCCGAGATCCTTTCACCCCGCAACATTGGGGGCAGGACCCTTGCCGTTGCCACAACCGCCGACATCGTTCTGAGGCCCGGCGAAGTTGTCCTGACCTTTGACGATGGCCCGCGCGCTGGCAAGACCGAAGCCATCCTTGCCTCCTTGGCCGATTATGGCGTCAAGGCAACTTTCCTCATGCTCGGCTCTTCGGCCGCTGCCAATCCAACCCTGGCGCAGCGGGTCGCCATTGCAGGTCATACGGTTGGCAGCCACACCTATGCGCACGTTAATCTTGCCGATCTCACGCGGCAGGAAGCGATCGTCGAAATCGTCAAAGGCGAGGACGCCGTTTCGGCTGCGCTGGCTGGCGCCGGCCAAAAGCTCTCGCCCTTCTTCCGCTTCCCATACCTGTCCCAGACAGGCTTTCTGCGCACCGGCCTTCTTCAGAGCGGCGCCGTCGTTCTCGACGTCGATATCGACAGCAAGGACTATTACAAGGATACGCCCGCGACCGTCGCCGCGCGCACTCTCTCCCGGCTCGAGCAGCGCGGCAGTGGCATCGTGCTCTTTCACGATATCCACCAGCGCACCGTGGATATGCTGCCTGTCTTCCTCGATCAGCTGGCCCGCCGCGGCTATACGGTCGTCCGCCTTGTCCCTCGCGACACCTCCATCTTTGGCCGTGATCTCATCACTGCGGGTGTCGTCGAAGACGCGTGTGGCGATTGCAAAACTTCGGTCGTCAATTAGCGGTTCAGTTCGCGACTAAGACCATAGCCCAGAAGCCAAAATCGCGCTCCATTTCGCCGATTGGTGGATTAGCCCGTCATTCGGCGTGCGAGTGACACGTCTATCACATATAGACGTGTGCAAAAGGGGAGATTGGCGACATGGTTCTGCGTTTGGGAGTGATTGGTGCGGGCCTGAAGGCGGCTGACTATGCCAAGGGTTGGGCCGCAATGCCCGACGTAAAAATTGTCGCCAGCGCAGAAGTCAGCGAGCTATCGCGCAAGCGGTTTGCCGATACCTGCGAAGTTGCTGGCGCGTTGCGTCCGGCCGAGTACGCCAATGCAGAAACCATGCTCGCCGCGATGCAGGGCAAGATGGATGCGGTCTATGTGTCGACCCCGCACGTTTTCCACGGCGCCAATGCGCTGGCCGTCATCGAAGCCGGTTTTGACCTTCTCCTCGAAAAGCCGATGGTGACAACGGTCGAGGAGGCCCTTGCATTGGTAGAAGCCGAAAAGCGCACTGGGCGCACGGTGGTCATCGCTTTCCAAGGCGGCCTGTCGCCTCTCGTCCACGATACCAAGAACCGCGCTCGCCGAGGCGATTTTGGCGACCTCGTCAGCGTCAATGCATCGATCTGGGAGGGGTGGGCGACCAACTATGCCGGCCAGTGGAAACAAAACCCCGCCATCTCGGGTGGCGGCTTCATGTTCGATACTGGCGCCCACATGATGAATACCGTCTGCGTGCTCGCTGATGCCGAGTTCGAGCGCCTTTCCGCTTATGCCAATAATCGCGGCCTCGCCGTCGATCTCGCCACCGCTGTCGCTGCGCGCCTCAGCAATGGCGCCCTTGTCACCTTCAATGCTGCCGGCGATGGTCCCCCAGGCTGCGCCTCCGCCATTACGCTCTTTTACACCAAGGCAATTATTCGCATCGACGCCTGGGGCGCGTGGCGTGAGGTAACGATCAATGGCGTCGCTGAGCCACGGGAAGAAAACGAGATCCGCGATACGCCTATGCAGACTTTCCAGGCCGTTCGCGACGGGCGGTTGGAAAATCCCTCTACAGTCGCCAACGGCCTGCGGTTTGCGCGCCTTTGGGATGCGATCAAGGAATCGGTGACCGGCGATGGCACGCCCGTCACCATTCAAGCCCCGTAGACTTTCAGACAAATTCAGAGGCCTGCGCTGGAGTTTTTCGCCACACCCTGACCGACTGGTCCGGCCATCATTTTCACCCGGAGACACTCTGACTAATAGGTGCTAAAGAATATTAGCACCTTGGTTTGGGCGGATTGCATGGACTCAATCGACAAGAAGCGGAGCAACGCCCCCGCAAATCGCCGTCTGAAAGAAGGCGTCGAGCGACGCGCGACAATGACGGATATTGCTCGGGAAGTTGGATGTTCGCAGGCGACTGTGTCGTTTGTGTTGAACAATGCGCCTGGCATTCGGCTCTCGGATGAAACGCGGCGGCGGGTATTTGAGACGGCACGGCGGATTGGGTATGACGTGCCATCGGCGGCGCGGACGGTTGAGAGTGGGCGGCCGGGGCGGGGGCAGCATATTGCATTCTTGGTCGATCAGTTGGCGACGAGCCCGGAGGCTGTGCAGGCGATCGAGGGGTTAAGCCAGGCGGCGCAGGCGGCTGGGGGGCTGGTCTTTGTGGCGCAGAGCCGCGGGGACGAGGAGACGGAGCGCGATCTGGTCGAGGCCTTTGTCCGGCAGGGTGCCACGGCACTTGTCTATATGACTATCTTCACGCGCGAGGTGAAGCTGCCGAAGATACTACAAGATCTTGATATCCCTGTGCTTTTGCTCAACTGCTATGCTGTGGGGCAGGCCGTTCCCGCGGTGGTGCCGAGTGAGATCGCCGGAGGGCAAAGGGCGACGCATCATCTGATTTCCAAGGGCCATCAGCGCATTGCGACGATCACCGGCGAGGCGTGGATGGAGGCCGCGCAGGATCGTCTGAAGGGGTATCGTCGTGCGCTGGCGACGGCGGATATTCCGTTTGACGACGATCTGGTTTTTGCCGGGGACTGGTCGGCCAGTGCTGGCTATGAAGCGACGCGGAAAATCCTTGATTTGCCTGAGGTTCCGACCGCGATCTTTTGCCAGAACGACCGTATGGCGATCGGCTGTTATGAGGCGCTGAAAGAGGCGGGATATCAGATCCCGCGCGATATGTCGGTGGTGGGTTATGACGACGAAGAGATCGCGCGCCATCTCCATCCACAATTGACGACATCGGTGCTGCCGCATCGGGCTATGGGGCAGTGGATTGCCGAGCAATTGGCTGATGGCCAGGTCGAGGCAAGGTATCCGCTGACCAAGCTCGAATGCCCTCTCGTAGAGCGTGCGTCGGTAGGTAAGCCTCGCCCTTAAGACTTTGGTGATGCTATCGAATTCCTCTCCATGAATTCGCATTCGATCTTGAGCTTTTGCATGCCTTCATCGGCGTCCAGGTCCGTAAAGCCATCGAGCAATTGGCCGACGGCCCAGCGTGCCATTTCGTCGTGGGGAAGCACCATGGTCGAAAGCGGCGGGTCCATATTGGCCGAGATGTCTTCGTTGTCGAAGCCGACAATGGAGAGATCGCCTGGGATGCTGAGGCCCAGGATACGGGCGGCTTCATAGCAGCCGATGGCCATGCGGTCGTTGAAGCAGAAGATTGCCGTGGGGCGATCGGGGCGAGAGAGCAGTTCTAGGGCGCGTTCGCGGCCGGCGCGGATGGAGTAGCCACCGAGGGTGACGAGGGATTCGTCAACCGCAATGCCCGCCTTGGCCATGGCCTGGCGGAAGCCTTTCTCGCGGTCGCAGGCGGCTTCGGCGGTCTGGTGCTCGCCCGCGAGGTGAGCGATTCGGGTGTGGCCCGCTTTGATAAGGGCGTCAGTTGCCGAGTAGCCGCCAACGATGTCGCCGGGCACGGCGGACGGGTGGTGGAGGCGCTTTTCGTAGCAGTTGAGAAGCACTAGGGGCAGCGCCGAAAAACTTGAAGGAACAATGACTTCGCGAGTCATAAGTGTCGTATAGATAGCGCCGATGGCCTTTTGGGCGACAAGCATGTCGAGGCCGGCTTGTTCAAGGGCAGGGCTGTTGCCGGTGCAAAAAGTGGCGACAGTAACATCCTGCAGCGCGGCCTCGTCGCGGGCGCCTTCGAGGAATTGCGCGGCGAAGGGCGTGGTCGAGACTTCATCGATGAACAGGCCGATGACGCGCTGGCGCCCGGCGGGCACCGGATGGGTTTTGCCGCGGCGATAGCCCAATTGCTCGGCGGCTTCCTGCACGCGGCGGCGGGTGGTTTTCGATACGCGCGCATTGGGAACGCCATTGAGAACAAGCGACACGGTGGCCTGCGAGACCCCGGCACGCTCGGCCACGTCGTGCATTGTTGCGCGCTTTTCCATCGTCTCTCCGAAGTGCGGGATAATTCTCTAACCCGGATTCGAAAGCGTGCCCATTCCGTTAGCAGTCCGTTAGCTTCGAGAGTTGGTTTTCTGCGAGTTGGTTACGGATGTGTGGATCGCGGCGCCCTTGATTTCGCCCACTTGCCAAGCGCGGGCTTTTCGCCCTACTCTGATAATAATATAACTAATACGCTTAAGGGTGGGGAATATGAACCTTGGTCGTGCAGTCGCCGCGGAGGAAGTCGGCGCACCACGCAAGAGCTTGTCGCTGGACGGTGTCTGGCAGTTCAAGCACGAGGATGGCGCATGGCGCGAGGCGCATGTGCCCCAGCCTTGGCAGGCTGAATTCTCCGACCTCGTCGATACCTTTGGCCATGCCGTCTACAAGCGCAGTTTTGCTGTGCCGGCCGGCTGGGATCGGCAGGAGCTGGTGCTGCACTTTGGCGCGGTGAGCTATTTTTGCGAAGTGTTCCTGAATGGGCAGAAGCTGGGCAGCCATGAAGGCGCCTTCCTGCCGTTTGAGTTCGTGCTCGATAGCAAGCTGCTGCGCCCGAGCAATGAGGTTGAGGTGCGCGTGACGATGCCGTCGGCCGATCATCGCGCCTTCCCTGACTTCCCGTTTGGTGAAGTGCCGCATGGCAAGATTTCCTGGTATGGCCGGATTGGTGGCCTCTGGCAGTCGGTGACGCTGCAGGCGCGCGATGCACGGCGGCTTGAGGCCGTGGTCATTACGGCCGGTACCGATGGTATTGTGAAGGCCGAGCTGGACTTTTCCGCTGCGGCCGCGAGCCTGCCGGTCAAGCTCGCCGTGCGCGATGCCGGTGGCAATGTAGTAGCCGAAAGTTCGGTGACAGCAGCGGCTTCGGTTGCGGTCGAACTGGCCGTAACGGCGCCAAAGCTTTGGGGTATCGATCAGCCCAATCTCTATACGCTGACTGTCTCGCTTGGCGACGACGTCGATGTCGTCGAAGAGCGCTTTGGCTTCCGCTCGGTTGAAACGCGGGACGGCAAGATCCTCATCAATGGCGAGCCGATCTTCATGCGCGGTGCGCTCGATCAGGATTACTATCCTGACGGCATCTACACGCCGCCTTCGCTGGAATTTTTGGAAGACCAGGCCAAGAAAGCCAAGGAGCTTGGCCTCAACACGCTCCGCTGCCACATCAAGGTGCCGGACCCGCGCTATTATGACGTGGCCGATCGCTATGGCTTGCTCGTCTGGACCGAAATTCCGAACGTCGCGAATTTTACCTCGAAATCGGCGAAGCGTATGCGCGACACGATGACAGGGATACTCAAGCGCGATCGCAACCATCCCTCGATCATCGCCTGGACGATCATCAACGAGGACTGGGGCACCCGCATGCTCGAAAATGCCGAGCATCGGCAGTGGGTGAAGGACACCTATGACTGGCTGAAGGCCGAGGACAAGACGCGCCTTGTGGTCGACAACTCGGCTTGCTTCCCCAACTTCCACGTCAAGACCGACCTCAACGACTACCACTATTATCGCTCGGTGCCGGAACGCCGACAGGAATGGGACGACATCACCGCGCAGTTCGCGGCCGGTGCTGATTGGACTTTTTCGAGCCTCGGCGATGCCGAGCGCAAGGGTGACGAGCCGCTGATCGTTTCCGAATTCGGCGTCTGGGGTCTGCCTGACCCCAAAAAACTGCGCCGTGAAGATGGGTCGGAGCCGGACTGGTTCGAGACGGGTTCGCTCTGGGGCGATGGCGTGGCGCTGCCGCATGGCATTGAGGATCGCTTTGGTGCGCTCGATCTGGCGAAAACCTTCGGCTCGTTCGATGCCTTCATCGAGAACGTGCAGTGGTATCAGTTCATGAACCTGCGCTACGAAATCGAGGAAATGCGCCGCTATTCCTCGATCATGGGCTATGTGATCACCGAGCTGACCGACGTGCATTGGGAGGCAAATGGCCTCCTGGATATCGAGCGGAATCCGCGCGTGTTCCATGATGTGTTTGGGACGATCAATACCGACGTGGTGATCGTGCCGCGCCCGGCGCGCTACTCGGCCTATCTTGGCGAAACGCTCGATATTGAGCTGAAAATCGGGACCGGTGGCGAGACTATTCCGGCCGGCGCCGTGCTGCGCTGGAGCGGCGAGGTTTCGGGATCGGTCGATGTGCCGGCGACCGGAAAAGTGTCGACGGCCGATCTGGGCAAGATCGGCTTTGCCCTGCCGCAGGGCGGCGACAACCGTGTTCTATCCATAGAATTTGTGCTGGAGGCCGGTGGATCGGTTCTCTCGCGCAACACTTGCGAGATCGCGCTTTACCAAAAGCGCGATACGGCCGGGCGCCCCTCCATCGCCGCGGCCGATTCCTCCCTCGCAAGTTATGCCAGCGGCCTCGGCTACCGTGTGGTACCGGCTGCCGGGGCCGATGTGGTGCTGGTGCATGCGGTGGATGGCGACGATGTCGAGGCCATCAAGGCGGGCGCGCGCTATCTGATCCTCGCCGATGGGACGGTGGAGACCAACAAGAACCTGCGGACGGACATGCCGGACGGGGAACTGCCGCATCGCTCGATCGTGGCGGATGGCAAGACGTTCAGGCCAAGCCTCGATCAGCATTTGCCGGGCATCAGCCTGGTCGAGCGTGACGGGACGATCTGGCGGGGCGACTGGATTGCCGGGTTCTCGTGGGTGCGCCGCGAGGGGGCGTTTGCGAACATTCCGGGTGGGCCGATCTTTGATCTGAGCTTTTCCGATGTTGTGCCGCATCACCTGCTTACGGGGTTCAGGCCTTGGGAATTTGGCAACAATGTCATCGCGGGGATGGTCTGCGGCTGGGTGCACAAGCCGGCGGCGATCATTGGTGAAAAGCGCGTTGGCCGGGGTGGCGTTGTCGCGACGACGTTCAGGCTGACGCGCGAGGCGCCGGGGGCTGATCCGGTGGCGGCGGCGCTGTTTGATGGGTTGGTGGCGACGGCAAGTGAGTTGAAGGTGGATGAGGGGGCGCTCTGAAGTCTTAGCGACCACCAGCTTTCCTTCTCCCCTTGAGGGAGAAGGTGCCCCGAAGGGGCGGATGAGGGGTATGCGGAGCCAATAACTCGCTCCTCTGCGGAGGATAGATACCCCTCACCCTGGATTTTCGCTGGACGCGAAAATCCTGTCCCTCTCCCTCAAGGGGCGAGGGAGCGCCGGTGGGTGGGGAGAGGACGAGGATGCAGGCCGCTAGTCGAGCGGCGCGAGACCAGAAGACAGCAAAGCTGCGCTGGTTGAAGAGGAGGAAAGAGATGGCCGATATCGTCCTTCGGGATGTCAGCAAGTCCTATGGCTCCGTGCAGGTGCTGGACAGCGTCAGCATGCATATTCGCTCGGGTGAGTTCATCGTTTTCCTCGGGCCTTCGGGCTGCGGGAAATCGACGCTGCTGCGGATGATTGCCGGGCTTGAGGCGGTCAATGGCGGGGAAATCCACATCGGCGACAAGCGTGTTGATACCCTGCCGCCGAACCAGCGCGAAGTGGCGATGGTTTTCCAGAATTATGCGCTTTATCCGCATATGACGGTGCGCCAGAACATGAGCTTTGGGCTCGAAAATATCGGCACCGACAAGGCCGAGATTGCGCGCCGGGTCGACGAGGCAGCGCGGATGCTCGAGATCACGGCGCTGCTCGATCGGCGGCCGGCGCAGCTTTCAGGTGGACAGCGGCAGCGCGTTGCCATCGGGCGGGCGATTGTGCGCGAGCCCAAGGCGTTTTTGCTCGACGAGCCGCTTTCCAATCTCGATGCGGGGCTGCGGGTGCGGACGCGGGTGGAGCTGGCGCAACTGCATCAGCGCATCGGCACGACGATGATTTTCGTGACCCACGACCAGACCGAGGCGATGACGCTGGCGAGCCGGATTGTCGTCATGAACAACCGCAAGGTGGAGCAGATCGGCACGCCGATGGAGGTGTATTCGAAGCCCGCGAGCCGGTTCGTGGCGGCCTTTGTCGGTTCGCCCTCGATGAACTTTTTGCCGGTGACGGCGCTGGCCGATGAAGGCGGGCGCGTCGCGGTGACGGCGGGTGGAACGCGGATTGCGACGACTATTCCGACCGCGCTTGCGCCGACCGTGGGGCAGGGGCTGACCTTTGGCGTGCGGCCCGATGCGTTGCGCGTGGCGGCGGACGGCGAGGTGGCCGGGACCATTGCGCTGGTCGAGCGGCTGGGGGACCGGACGCTGATCCATGCGCGGCTCGAAGACGGCACGGTGGTCGTCGGCGACGATATCGGCAAGTCGACCCTCGAAGCCGGGCAGTCGGTGCGGCTCAAGGTCGATGGTTCGGCAGTCCATCTCTTCGATGCCGAAGGGAAGGCCTATCACGCCGACTGAGGAGAGTTTCCGCCGGGAAAACAACAAGCGCCCGGCTGGATGAATGCATGCATTGGGCATGTTTGGGAGGAAAGTATGAAACAGACTTTGAAGCGACTGGCTTTGGTGTCGACGGCGCTGATGGCGCTGACCCATGCCGCTGCGGCCCAGCAGAATGTGGTCTGGTGGGATTTTCTCGCCGGCGGCGACGGCGTGCGCATGAAGGCGCTGATCGACCAGTTCAACACCGAGCATCAGGGCGAGATCACAATCGAGAACACGACGCTCGAATGGGGCACGCCATTCTATACCAAGCTGCAAACCTCGGCGGCGATCGGGGAAGGTCCCGATATCGCGACCTATCACCTCAGCCGCATTCCGCTCGCCGTCGATAGCGGCACGCTGAGCGAGATCACCGATGAGGATATGTCGGGCGCAGGGATTTCCGATGCGGACTTTACGACGGCCGCCTCGGATGCAGGCAAGGTCGATGGCACGCGCTATGCCGTACCGTTCGATCAGCACGGGCTCATTCTTTATTATAACAAGGACATGCTCGCCGAAGCCGGCCTGATCGGCGACGATGGCCTGCCCGCGGGTCTTGATGGGCTCGAGAATTTCAACAAGATCCTGGCTGATTTCACCAAGGACGGAAAGTACGGCATCTCGACCCCGACGGGCGATCGCTACCGCACGATCTACTCGCTGTTCGGCCAGCAGGGCGGCACGATGTTCGATGAAGCCGCGGGCGGTTTCTTCCCGACGGACGAGGACGTCACCAAGCTCACCAACGCCATCGATGTGGTGAAGGGCTGGGTCGATAGCGGCTATACGCCGGTGCAGGTCGAAAGCCCGGCGGCGCTGGCGCTCTTTACCTCTGGCCAGTCGCCGTTCTTCATCATGGGCAATTGGGAAATCCCGACCATGGTCGATCTCCATGCCAAGGGCGAACTGTTCGAATGGGGCGCGGTAGAATTGCCGACGCTGTTCGAAAACAAGGCCGCATGGTCTGACTCGCATGCCTTCGTTATTCCCGCCAATGCCGGCAAGGAAGCTGATGCGGACAAGCGCGCGGCGGTGATGAAGGTGATTGCCTGGATGGACCAGCATTCGCTCGACTGGGCTGGCGCGGGTCATATCCCGGCCTTCAACGCCGTGCGTGAAAGCGCCGAATTCCAGGCGCTGAAACCGCAGTCCGATTATGCCGGCTTTGCCGACACGGCCGTGTTCGATCCGCGCACCGTGCTCGCCGGGCCCGCCGCGCCGCTTGGTGATGCGTGGAGCAACTACATCAATCCAGCCACCACGGGTGAAATCGAGCCAGCGGATGCCGCCGTGCAGATGCGGGATGATTTGAACGGGCAGCTTTAGGACTAGACCCGATGGGCACCCTCCCCCTTGCGGGGAGGGTTGGGGAGGGGGACTTGGGCCAAGATATCGTGGCTCCCGACACCCCCTCCCGTCCTCCCCCGTCAAGGGGGAGGTGTCCGCCGGTGGTTGTGGATGCAGGGAGTTCTATGCGATGCTCAGGGATAAACGGCAGGAATATCTCGTGGCGCTGCTGCTGGTGGGGCCGTTTGTGCTTATCTATGGCGGGCTGTTTGTCTGGCCGACGATCCAGATGGCCATGCTCAGTTTTACCAAGGCGCCGCTGATCGGCTCGGGTGACTGGGTGGGCTGGGATAATTACACGAAGATCCTCAGCCACAAGCTGTTTCACTCGGCCTTTTGGAACACGGCTTATTTCGTTGTCCTGACGGTAATTCCGAGCACGCTGGTTTCCCTCGTCATCGCCATGGCGGTGAACCGGCTCAAGGGACCGGTGCAGGGCTTTGTGCTCGCCTGCTTTTTCCTGCCATATATCCTGCCGGTATCGGTGGTGTTCCTTACCTGGAACTGGATCATCGACGTGCAATATGGGCTCGTGCAGGGGCTGGTGGCGCTGTTCAATGGCGGCAAACCGATCTCGCTGACGCGCACCATTCCGCTCTTCATGCCCACCGTCGCCTTCGTCACGGTCTGGTGGACGATGGGGTTCAATATTTTGCTTTTTATTGCCGGCTTGAGGAACATCTCGCCGGAAATCTATGAGGCGGCGGCGCTGGATAGTGCTGGCCGGTGGCGGCAGTTCCAGAAAATTACCTGGCCGCTGATCTGGCCGGTGACGGCGCTGGTCCTAACCATCCAGTTGATCGCTCAGCTCAAAATTTTCGATCAGGTCTATCTGTTCTCGATCGGCGGGCGGCAGGACGCGACGATTACGCTGGTTCAATATGTCTACAAGCTGGCCTTCCAGCAGAACAAGGGCGGCGAGGCTGCGACGGCCGCCATGCTGCTCTTTGGGATGATCATCATTCTCTCGGTGCTGCAATACCAGGTCTTGCGTGCACGAGGTGAGAAATGAGCGCCGAAGCAATTCCCAACCGCGACACCATGGTTTCAGCGCGGAGCCGGGGCGATGGCCCCATCGACATGATCGGGCTGGCCCTGACTGTCATCACACTACTCGTCGCGCTCGCCTCGTTCTTCCCAATTTATTGGGCAGTGATCACGTCGATCAAACCCGATGGCGAGGTGATTTCGGGGAGCAATTCGCTGATCCCCAATCGGGTGGTGTTCGACAGCTATATCCACATCTGGAACAACACCAATATCGGCATCTGGTACATCAACTCGATGGTGACTTCGCTGATCATTACGGCGTTGGTGATTGTTTCCTCGGCCGGTTGCGCCTATGCGCTGAGCCAGCTCGATTTTCCCGGGCGGCGGGTGATCTATGTGCTGATCCTGGCCTGTTTCATGGTGCCCATGCAGGCGCTGATCGTGAACCACTTCGTGCTGATGGCGCAGTTCAAGCTGTTGAACACCTGGGCCGGTATCATCCTGCCGCAGCTGATCGTGCCGGTGGTGATCATCGTCTATAAGCAGTTCTTCGATAGCGTGCCGAAGGAATTTCGCGAGGCGGCGCAGATGGATAGTGCGGGGCACCTCAAGATCCTGTTCCGCATCTATCTGCCGATGAACTGGGGCGTAACGGCCGCATTGGCGATCATCACCTTTATCGGTGCCTGGAATTCCTTCCTCTGGCCTTTCCTTGCCGCGACCGGCGAAGCGACGATGACCGTTCCCGTGGGTATCACGCAGGTGAAGGATGCCTATGGCATTGTCTATGGGAAGTTGATGGCCTCGGCCGTCGTTGCCGGTCTGCCTGTGGCGGTCCTTTACCTCATCTTCCAAAAGCGCGTGACGCAGGCCATCATGCTCTCGGCAGGGGTCAAGGGTTGAACCCCTGCGCGCGATAGAGACAATGGCCGCTCAGAAAAGACTTTGCTGCGCCTTAGGCTTTGGCGCTTGCGGCGTCGCTTCGCCGCGGCGCTTCAGTTCCTGCTCGGCGCTGAAGCGCGTGTCGATGTCGCGGTCGCGCGCCAACTCGTCGAGCGCATCGAGTGAAATCTGCTCCCAGGCTTTCCCGCGTTCCGGACCGGAACGCACCCGTGGCAGAAGGCCCGGCAGCTTGCTCCAGGCAATCAACTGTTCGGCTGAAGTTTCATTGAGCATATCGCGCAGGTGATGCGCCGTCACATACGCGTCCGGCATGGCGCGGTGGGCTGGGAGGCCGATCTCGTGCACGAGGCCCTCGGGCATGCGCTGATACCGCAGCATCTGGTTGGAAAAGCCTTCAAGCTTGGGCCAAACGCGCAAGGCGCTTTTCCAGGTGCAGATCCACGGCGCGCCGCCCGTTAAACGCGGCGTGCAATAGCGCTGTTCGAAGGCTGCGCGATGCGCCGCCAAAGCGATGACGCCATCCTGCGGCTGCAAAACAGTCGGGGCTATGTCACGCCAGAAAGGCGCATCGGCGACGAAGGCATCGAGAATATGGTGTATCGCCATTGTCTCGGGTGTGATGGGACGGCCCGGATTGACGAAAAGCGCGCCGCGCTCGTCGTTGACCTGCCAGGGGCCGCCCTCGATGGACACCACATCCTGCCAACCGATCTCGCAGACATCCGTAGCCGCATCGCCCGATGTCTCGAGGTCGATGACCCGTATCCTCCTGATGGACATGACCGATCCTTGCTGCATGAAGCCATAACGGACCATTGCTCACTAGGATGCACAAGCCCGGTTGCTGCGATCACGTCGATATCGTGATGGCGTGAGCCCAAGGAAGGCTTGCGAACAAAAAGAGAATATCATCCCCTGTCGGCTTATTGCGGGGATCGATTCGTGCTTGCCGACACCACCTATCTTGATGCGCTCAACACCAATCAGCGGGCGGCTGTTGTGCATGGGGTTGGGGAAGCAAAGCCCGGCCCACTGCTGGTCATCGCGGGGGCCGGCTCGGGCAAGACCAATACACTGGCGCACCGCGTAGCGCATCTCATAGCCAATGGCGCAGACCCCAGGCGCATACTGTTGCTGACCTTTTCGCGCCGCGCCGCCAGCGAAATGGCCCGGCGTGTCGAGCGCATTGCGGGTCGTGTTCTCGGCATTGGGGAAGGCGCAGTCGCTGATGCTCTGACCTGGGCCGGGACTTTTCACGGGATCGGCGCGCGATTGCTGCGCGAATATGCGCATCAGATCGGTCTCGACCCTGCTTTCACGATCCATGATCGCGAAGACTCCGCCGATCTCATGAACCTCGTCCGTCATGAACAGCAGTTTAGCGAAACCAAGACGCGGTTTCCGACCAAGGGCACCTGCCTTGCTATCTATTCGCGTGTGGTCAATGCGCAGGCCGACTTCGACGAGGTTTTGAAATCGGTCTTTCCCTGGTGCGCCATGTGGTCTGCCGAATTGCGTCAGCTTTTCAGCGCCTATGTCGAAGCCAAGCAGCAGCAGAATGTTCTCGATTACGACGACCTCCTGCTCTATTGGGCCGGGATCATGGCTGAGCCGATGATTGCCGAGCAGATGTCGAGCCTTTTCGACCATATCCTCGTCGATGAGTATCAGGACACCAACCGGCTACAGTCCTCGATCCTGCTCGCTTTGCGTCCGGACGGGCGCGGCATGACGGTGGTCGGCGATGATGCGCAATCGATCTATTCTTTCCGCGCCGCGACCGTGCGCAATATCCTCGACTTTCCGAGCGCCTTTTCGCCGACCGCAGAGATCGTCACACTCGATCGCAACTATCGCTCCACCCAAACGATCCTTGCCGCGGCCAATGCCGTGATCGAGCAGGCAAGCGAGCGCTTTACCAAAAATCTCTGGTCCGAAAGGCACTCCGAGGCCAAGCCTTTCCTCGTCACCGTCAAGGATGAGGCCGATCAGGTAGGCTATATCGCCAAGTCTATTCTGGAGGCGCGCGAGGCGGGCACTGCGCTCAAGGAACAGGCCGTGCTGTTCCGCACATCGAGCCATTCCGGGCCGCTCGAAATTGAGCTGACCCGCCGTAACATTCCCTTCGTCAAATTCGGCGGGTTGAAATTTCTCGACGCGGCCCACGTGAAGGACGTGCTGGCGCTTTTGCGATGGGTTGAAAACCCGCGAGATCGGGTTGCCGGTTTTCGCGTGCTGCAACTCATGCCGGGCGTCGGGCCGGGAACGGCTGGCCGAGCCCTTGATGCCATCGCCGCCCATGCCGATCCCGCATGGGCTTTTTCCGAGGTTCCGCCGCCTATCAAGGCCGGCCAGCATTGGCTTGATCTCGTCAGCATGGTCGGCCGGCTTTCGGCGCGCGAAATCTCTTGGCCGCTTGATATGGCTTATATCCGCCAATGGTACGAGCCGCTGCTGGAGGCCAATTACGAAGATGCAGCTATCCGGTCGGCTGACATCGTCCAGCTCGAACAGATCGCCTCTGGCTATCCGAGCCGCGACCGGTTTCTCACTGAACTGACCCTTGATCCTCCCGACGCCACCAGCGACCAGCCCGGCGTGCCCTTGCGCGACGAGGATTATCTCATTCTCTCGACCATCCACTCGGCAAAGGGGCAGGAGTGGAAATCGGTGCATGTTCTCAATGTCGTCGATGGCTGCATTCCGTCCGATCTCGGCACGGGATCCACGCATGAGATCGAAGAAGAGCGCCGGCTTCTCTATGTCGCCATGACCCGCGCCAAGGACGAATTGCATCTGCTCGTGCCGCAGCGCTTCTATGTGACCCAGCAGACGAGGAATGGCGATCGCCACCTCTATGCGCAACGCACCCGCTTCATCCCACGGTCGATGACCGCATTTTTCGATGACATCTTATGGCCGCCGGTTACGCCAATCCGCGAAGGCGTCGGCCCGGCGCGGCCAGCGGTCGTCGACATCGCCGCCAAGATGCGCGGCATGTGGTAGTGTCAGGTGTCGTTTCCGAGCGCAGCGTACCATTCGGCATAGGGCGTGTTGCGCGCGAGATGTCGGTTGTAATCCGGCGCACCATCGTCCCACCAGACAGGGCCACGCTCGCCAAGCGCGACCTTGGCTTCATCGACAGCAGCGCGCGCCGCTTTTCGCGCCGCATCATCATTTTTTGCGAGACCGACGACGCGTCGCGCGGCCATCAATTTTTGGACCCAATGTGTGCGGTCAGTCTCGCTGAGTGAAGGATTGCTCTTGCGCCAGAGCCGGCCGCGCACGACGAAATATCGCCCGTCTGGTGTGGTCGGATAGTGCTTTACCTCTTTGGTAGCCATGGCCTCGTCACTCGGAGAAACGGAGACTCCATCCGCGATCGCTACCCGAAGGGGAGCGGTAGTCGACATCAGGGACCCACTGATACCGCCCAAAGAACCACTTTCGGGCCGACCAGAAATTGCTCGGTTCTTCGGCTGCCGGCACGCCATGATAGAGAAAGGGCAGGGGATTTTTCACGCCCTCGTCACCCGTCCCGTCCTCACCCGTGATGAAGCTATGGTGGCCGACGCCTTTTGCCGCGGTGGCTAAGGTGCCTGTATCGGACAGCGTTTCGGCATTGGCACCAAAGAGGCACCCGTCCGACTTGGACCAATCCTCGGCCACCAGGGGAACGCCGTCAGCGCGCAATCGCAGATCGGCGAGGCAATAGTTCGGGCCCCATGAACCATTGGCCGAATAGACCACGTGCAACTGTCCCGCTGGGTCCACGATCGGCTGGGGGCCCTCGTTGATCGACGGCGTCTCGTTCGCAACGTTTTCCCAGGGCTGATCGGGAGACGAGATGACCGCCCGTGACGCGTCAGGCGCGTCATCACCCTGCAGCTTCACGATGAAAATATCCTGCTGCACATCGCTATCGCCCTGCCAGCCGGACCAGACGAAGAAATCATCTCCGTCGAAACTAAAGGGCATGCCGTCGATGGCCCACTTGTCTTCGGGCAGATCGATTTCCTCCGCGGGGCCGTAGTCGGATGTCGGCTCTGTCGAGGTGATGCGATACATCCGATGCGCCTCGCCGACGCCGGCGGCGAAATAGACGCGATAGAGCCCATCTCTATAGACGATCTCCGGCGCCCAGACTTCGCCGAGCCGGTCCCGATCGAACCAGATCCGCAAGCCGCGCGCTTGGGCAAGGGTATCAAGGCTCCGTGCGACACGCACCACGAGGCTATCGCCGCGCCGCGATTCGACGGCCACAAAGCCGTCGTCGGTGTGAATGACGCTGGGGTCCGCTGAGTAAATGCCCGTGTCGCCGAGAGGCGCCGGAGCATCTTGCGCCGAGGCGGAGATCGCGCCGGCAAGAAACCAGGTTACCGCCAGGCCGCCAATCCAATTCGGCATCGTCCCCTCCCAAAAATGTCGCGGCGTCCGATTTCCACTGATTATCGCCGCGCTGTCGTCGTTTCGATATTTGCGCTCGTCATGATCGCAACGCGACCATTTTTCACCGCGTCGTCGGCCATCGTCAACGCGTCTCCAACGAAAGCTCAGGCATGAACTACAAGGATTTCATGGCGAGACCGGGCCGGGATTGCGCCATTATCGCGCATCGCGGCATCTGGCGGGATGCGCCGGAGAACAGTCTCCAGGCGATCGAAGCGGCCATTGCCGGCGGCTATGACGTCGTCGAGATCGATGTGCGCCGTAGCGCCGACGGCGCGCTGTTCCTCTGCCACGACGATAGTCTAGAGCGGATGACGGGGCACGACGCCGCGGTGGAAGAGCTTGCGGCCTCGGAGCTGGCTGCGCTGCACCTGCGCAATCGCGATGGTGGCGCGGGGAATGCGCTGACCGATCAGAAACTCGCGCGTCTGAGCGATGTTTTCGATCTCACCCGGGATCGCATCTTCATCCATCTCGACGTCAAGGATCGGCTTCTTATTCCCGAGGTCATCGCCGCCGCCCAGGCCGCCGGCGTCGATCAGCAGGTCGACTTTTGGAGCGCCCTTCGAGACGGAGACGACTTCGCTTGGATCAATAGCAACATCATGGCCCACGGCGTCCCGTTCATCGCCAAGACGCGGCTCAATGTGCCGGGTGCGGAACTTCAGACCGAACTGGTGTTTCGGCTCAAGCCGCTGATCTGCGAAATCTACTTCGATTCCATCGAGCAACTCGCTGCGCATCGGGATCGCTTTGCGGCGGCGGGCATCAGCCTTTGGGTCAATACGCTCGATGATGTCTCCTGCGCCGGGCTGACCGACAGCGCGGCACTCGAGGATCCCGACGCGGTTTGGGGACGCCTCCTCGATGCAGGCGTTTCCGCCATCCAGACCGACGAAGCGGCGGCTCTCAAAGCCTATCTCGCCACGCGCCGCTGATATTTCCCAAGAAAGCAAGACCAATGGCCTACAAAGACTATATCGCCGATCCCACGCGCCGTTGCGCCATCGTTGCCCATCGCGGCGCCTGGCATGGTGCGCCGGAAAACAGCCTCGCGGCGATCGAGAATGCCATCGCTATCGGCGTCGACATCGTCGAACTGGACGTGCGCAAGAGCGCTGATGGCGAACTCTTCCTGATGCACGACGATACGCTGCTGCGCATGGCGGGGATCGATCGCGATGCCGAGACTTTTACGATCGCTGAGCTGCAGGCTATCGCGCTTCGTGCCGATGATGGCGGCGACGGCCGGGCGCTGACGGACCAGCGCGTGCCGACCCTCAAGCAGGCGCTCGAAATCATCCGCGGGCATATCTTTGCCGATCTCGATTTGAAGGATCGAGGCCTATTTTCCGAAGTGGCTGCCTGCGCGCGCGATATGAATGCTGCGGACTATGTGGACCTTAAGACGACGGTCACCACACAAGAACACGTCGACTGGGTCAGGGCGCAGGATATTTCCGGAGTGCCGTTTCTGGCCATGACGCGCTTTACCGAGACCGGAACCGGTGACACGCTGGCGCTCCTGTCCGGCATCAAACCCTTCATGAGCGAAATCAGCTTCGATCACATCGAGACTATCGAGAGCAATCGTGCGGCGTTCGAGGCAGCGGGCATGGCGCTTTGGAAGAATACGCTCGATATGGCGAGTAGCGGGGAGTGGACAGATACCGTCGCATTGGCCGACCCTGATAAAACCTGGGGACGGTTGATCGATGCTGGTATTAGCGCCATCCAGACCGACCAGCCGGCGGCACTAAAAGCTTACCTCGAGAAACGTGCATGACCGAAATCAGCGACGACCTGCTCAAAACCCTGATGGCCGATATGCGGGCGGTGGCGGAACAAGAGATCTTGCCCCGATTTCAGGCGATCACGTCGGACAGCATGCGCGCGAAGACTGCGCCCGATGACTTAGTGACCGATGCCGATATTTCCGCAGAACACGCCCTGAGCCGCCTGCTCGTGGAGCGGCTCCCGGGCGCCGTGGTGGTCGGGGAAGAGGCGGTGTCCGAGGATAAATCCGTCCTTGATGGTATTGGAGCCTCCCGGCTTGTCGCCATTATCGACCCTGTCGATGGCACTTGGAACTTTGCCCATGGCGCGCCGACATTCGGGTCGATCCTTGCCATTGTCGAGGATGGCAAAACCATTGCCGGCATCATCCACTATCCGGTGCTGGGCGATTTTATCGTCGCCCGGCCCGGTCAGGGCGCCTGGCATGTTGCGGCCGATGGCGCGGCGAGTCGCCTTGCGGTGGCCAAGTCCCGACCCATTGCGGACCTGCATGGTTTTGTTCCGCTCCATATGTTCGCGCCTGAACTACAGCCAGAGCTTTCGCAGCGCGTCCTGCGCTTCTCGCGCACCACGACATGGGGCTGCTCGGCCTGGGAATATCGCATGCTCGCGACCGGGGCGATGAGCTTCTGCCTGAATGCGAGCGTCATGCCCTGGGACCACGCGGCGGGCGTGCTGATCCACGCCGAAGCGGGCGGTCATGCTGCGTTCGTGAGCGACGAACCGTATAGCGCGGATCAGAACAAGGGCTTCTTGCTCACCGCGACCGATGCGGAAAGCTGGACACACATCCGGGATACTCTGTTCGCCTGATAATGAGAGGCTTCCGGTGAGGGAGCGAGACAAACTCATCGCTGCCGGTAACGGTCCAAATCTCTCTCGCGGCGCTCAGGCGTTGTGGGAGAGGATGGGCCGCCAAAGACGCCCGGTCTCATTGGTTTGGAGTTGTGCGGCGGCGAGAGCAGTATCCGTGGCTGGTTCCGAGACCGTGATGCCGGGCAACTGCTTTCTCATTTCAGCGCCGATTGCTGGGTGAAGCTTTAAGACACCGCCGATGAAGGCGACGGGCCGTTCTCCAACTCTGGTTTGCAGGGCCTGAGCCAGTTCCGCCAGATGGGCGCCAGCCTGCGTGAGGATAGCGAGGGCCGTCGCGTCACCGGCTTCCGCTGCCTGGGCCACGCCGACAGCCAGCGCGCCAATGCGGCCACGATCGCCGCCATAGACATATTCGCGGACGTGATGCCATTCGCTGCCGCCGACCAGGGCAAAGAGCGCGTCGGCCAGGGCTTGAACGTCGGAGAACGAACCGGTGCGATCGAGGGTTCGGTAGATGATGTCGAGGGCATGCAGGGCAATCCAACTGCCCGAGCCGGCATCATCGATGAGGATACCTCTGCCGCCGACGCGCGTCATGCTGCCATCGGCCGCGACGTGAACGCCGATGGAACCGGTTCCGGCGGACACCAGATGCCCTTGTCCCGGCTGGAATTGCGCTGCAAAGGCAAGGACGATGTCGTCGGTCAGGAGAATTTGCTCCGGCCTCAGCCCAATGGCGTGATTTATGAGGCCGTGGACTTCCCCTGTGGCGACGGCTCCAAAGCCGGTTAGTCCGCCCACGAGCCCGATCGGCTGAAGGTTTTCAGCGGCAAGCGCGTTGCCGATCTGCGCTAAAGCCGTGCCCAGACGCTCCCGCTCGGCCGGGTTGAAAACATGGGCGGTGGCGCCATTGACGCTGCCGCGCGCAACCACCTGCCCAGCCTTATCGCAGGCCACCCATCGGCTTGCCGTGCCGCCGACATCAAGGCCGAGATAGGTCTCTCTCACCGTGGCACGCCCTGCTGCACGAAACTGCGCGTGATTTCCCGGGGATTTGTGATCATGGTGCCAACAACCACCGCATGCGCGCCCGCCGAAAAGGCCTGGCGCACGAGATCGGGCGTATTGTAGCGACCCTCGGCCACAACTGGCACCGTGAGGCGCGCAGCAAGATTTTCCAGCAATCTTAGGTCCGGTTCGCTTGGTTTGGGCATGGTGGCCTCGGTATAGCCGGAAAGCGTGGTGGCGACGTAATCGGCGCCACAGTCAGCGGCTTTCAGTCCTTCTTCCACCGTCGAAATATCGGCAAAGACCTCAGCGCCCAGCTCCGCCTTGATGCGACGGATCATGACGCTCGGATGCTCGCCATCGCGTGGCCGCTCAGTGCAATCGAGTGCAACAATATTGGCTCCGGCTTCGACAATAGCGGCTGCGGTTTGAAAATCGGGCGTGATGTAGACCGGGTGATGTTCCGAGAAGACCTTGTGTATCCCGATCACAGGCAGGCCGGCTTTGGTGACCACCGCAATGTCGTCCGGACCATTGGCACGGATGGCGACAGCGCCACCATCGCGTGCGGCAAGCGCCATAGCGCCCATGAATTGAGCCCCATGCAGGGGATTGTCCGCACGCGCCTGGCAGGAGACGACCAGTCCCTTCTGCAGCATCATTTGATGGCGCCCGATGTCATGCCCGCAATGAACTGGCGGGACAGGACGATGTAGATGATGATGATCGGCGCGGCCGAAAGCGTTAGGCCCGAGAACAGCACGCCCCAGTCGGTCGTGTATTCGCCCATGAACGTGGTGAGGCCTTGGGGCAGGGTTTTCAAACTGTCGTTCTGGATAAAGACCAAGGGGAAAAAGAAGTCGTTCCAGATCGGCACGATATTCTGGATACCGGCGATGACCATAGCCGGGCGCACCAGCGGCAGCATGATCGACCACATGATGCGCGCTTCCGAAGCGCCGTCCATGCGAGCGGCGTCCTCAAGTTCATTGGGCAGGGTGCGGATGAAGCCGGTCATGATGAAGACCGTCGAGGGCAGGCCCATGGCGGTATAGACGAAGATGAGGCTCAGTTGATTATTGAGGATCGACAGGTCTCGCATCAACATGAAGAGCGGGATGATGGCGAGTTTTAACGGCAGGGTTAGCCCGGCCAGGAAAAACATCAGGATGAAGTTGGCGCCGGTAAAGGCATAGCGGCCGATGGCATAGGCGGCCATGGTGCCCAGCGTCAGGATCAGCACCATCGATGCGCCGGTAACCACGAAGGAATTGAGCAGGTAGCGCAGGAAGTTGGTTTCCGACCAGATCTTGATGAAGTTCTGGACCTGGGTGAAATCGGGAATGCCAAACGGCGACTGAAAAATCTGCGGTGTGGTCTTGAAGGCCGAGAACACCATGATGACGATCGGCGCCAGCATCAGGATGGTGTTGGCGATAAGGATGATCTGCAAAAGGCCATCGCGGCCAAGCGTGCCGAGAATGCCCTTGCGATCATAGTAGTTGGTCGTCGTCACGCTCATAGCTGAATTTCCCGGGCGCGCAGGCGGGTGGTGATGACAGCGGCAATGGCCGCGATGAAGATGAAGATGAGGACGGCCAGCGCAGAACCCAGACCGAAGTCCTGTTGGCCGGAAGAGACATTGCCAAAGGCAGTGCGGTAAAAATAGAGCCCCAGCACGTCGGTCGAACCAAACGGCGACCCATCGAGCCCACCCATGATATAGGGCAGCTCAAACCAGTTGAAGGCGCCGACGAAGAGCAGAGTGAACACGATGGTGGCGCTCGGGGCGACCAGCGGCCAGACGATCTTGGTGATCTTGACCCATTCGCTCTCGGTTTCCATGCGCACGGCATCGAGAATTTCGCTGGGAATCCGCTGCATGCCGGCGAGGAACACCAGGGTCGGGAAGCCGACCATGTGCCAGGCCTGCGCTGCGATGATGCTCCAGAGGGCGGTACCGGATTGGCCGAGCCAGGGCTGGGCCCATTCGCTGAGGCCAATGCTTTTGAGGCTGATATTCACCACGCCAAAGAGCGGGTGATAAAAGAGCTTGAAGAGATAGGCGACGATGATCGTCGAGAGCACCACCGGCAGGAAAACGGCGATGCGGTGGAAGCGCGCGCCGGGCAGTTCGCGCCAGAGCGCATAGGCGAGGATGAAGCCGAGCCCATTTTGCAGCACCATGAGCGCGAAGAAGACGATGATATTGTTCTTGAAGGCGTTGAGCGTCCAGCTGCGATAGGGCTCGACGAACAGCACCGCGTGAAAATTCTCGAGGCCGACGAATTCGAGGCGCTTCAATCCCTGCCAGTCGAAGAAGGCATAAGCGAAAGCCGAGATGATCGGATAAACGATAAAGAGCGCCACGAAGCACAGCGGCGGCACGATCAGTGCCGTGATCCAAAGTCCGCGGCCGGTCATCCGAAATTGGGGCATCAAAGGCTCGCTCAGATGGGATTGGGGGTGACCTTATGGCCACCCCCGAGGCGGAGGGAGGGCCGCCTTATTTCTTGAAGGGCTCGTACCAGGCAGCAAGGCCGGTGGTCAGCGCTTCGCCGATGGCTTCGGGCGTCGTTTCACCCGAGAACAGCTTCTGCATTTCACCCTGGATCAGCACCGAGCCCGAGGGTTCGCCATAACGGAAATGGGCGAGCATCAGGTAGGGGATCGAGGACTTGTTGAGGTCGTTGACTTCCGCCAGCAGCGGGTTGTCGAACGTCACGCCCGGAATGGTCGAGATATTGTTGAGCGTATTGGCAAAGGCCTGGCCAAATTCCGGGCTCGCCAGATAATTGACGAAGGTGATCGCCGCTTCCTTGTTGGGCGAGGCGGCATTGACGGCATAGCCACCATCGAAATAAAGGCCGACGAGCTTGGCGTCCTCCGCAGTCTTGCCGGGTGCGGCGAAGACGCCCATTTCGATATCCGGGTTCTGCGCCTTGAATGTTGCCAGTTCATAGGAGCCGCCAACGAACATGGCGGCCATGCCCGACGAAAAGAGCTGCTGGGCCGAGGGGTAGTCGAGGCCGATGAAGCCATCGGGGAAATAGTCCTGGGCCAGTTCGTTGACCGACGCGAGAGCCGAAGTGAAGCGGGCATCGGTGAAGTCCGCGGTGCCGGCCATCAGCTCGTCGTAAAAGGCCTTGCCCATGAGCGAGGAACCGAGACCGAAGGTCACGGTCTCATTCTGCCAGGCGGTGGCGGTGCCATTGGCAAAGGGGATGATGCCGGCGTCCTTGAGCTTCTGGCTCGCGGCCATCAGGTCATCCCAGGTCTGGGGCTCTTCGATGCCGTTATCGGCAAAAATCTTGGAATTGTAGATGACGAGCTGGGTCTGGCTGGCGAATGGCACAGCGTAGATCTTGCCATCGGCCCGCACGCTTTCCGCGGCAAGTGCAGGTTCGGCAAAATTGGCAAGGGCATGGACGCTTTCAGTCGTCAGCTCTTCGAGGTAGCCAGCGACGGCGACGTTTTCGAGCCCGCCATAGGCGCGCACCATCATCACGTCCGGACCTGTGCCCCCTGCAAGGGCGGTCGAGAGGATCGTGTTGTAATTGGTCGCCTCGAACGTCTCGAACTTGACCGTGATGCCCGGATTTTCCGCTTCGAATGTGTCGATGAACTGCTCGTAGGCAGCGCGGTCTTCCTGGCGCCAGCTCCAGAACGTCAGGTCCTGGGCGAAGGCGGGGGCGGCAACGAGTAAGGCGCTGAGTAGAGTTCCGGCACGCACTATGGTTTTCATCTGTATTCCCTTCCCTTGAAAACGTCTTGCAGATGTCTCAGGCGAACCGGATCAGGGTGTCAGCCGTCGGCCATCCTCGGCAGAAAAGTAATGCGCGGCGCCAGGCGCGACCGTCACGGTTACGGCCTCGTCGGGCGCATAGAGAACATTGGGGGCGGTGCGGGCCGACAGCAGTTTGCCATCGGCGAGGCGCACATAGACATAGGCGTTGTCGCCGAGATATTCGGTATATTCGACGCGACCGGCGAAGCCTTCGGCGCTGGCGCCTCGGATAAGGTGAACCGTGTCCGGCCGCAGCCCCAGCTTCAGGGTTTTGGGGCCAGGAAGGTTGCCGACGAAAATCGAGCCGCCATTTGCAAGGACCAGCCGATCGCCGTCGCGCGTCACGTCCACCAAGGCCATGCGCGGCGAGCCGATAAAGGTCGCGACAAAGGTGTTGGCAGGCGTCTCGTAGAGGTCGCGGGGCGAGCCGACCTGTTCGATCCGGCCATTGTTCATGACGACGATCTTGTCGGCGAGGGTCATGGCCTCGACCTGATCATGCGTCACATAGATCATGGTGCCGCCGATCTCGCGATGGAGCTTGGCGATTTCGAGCCGCACCTCGGAGCGGAGAGCTGCATCGAGATTAGACAGCGGCTCATCGAGGAGGAACACGTCGGGCTTGCGCACCAAGGCGCGGCCGATGGCGACGCGCTGGCGCTGTCCGCCGGAAAGTTCGCGCGGCTTGCGCTTGAGGAGCGCTTCAAGCCGCAGCATCTGGGCCGCCTCGGCGATGCGGCGCTCGACCTCGGGCTTGTCGAGGCCCATGAGGCGGGCGCCGAAGGCCATGTTCTCATAGACGTCCATGTGCGGATAGAGAGCGTAGGACTGGAACACCATGGCAATACCGCGCCGGGATGGGGCCACATCGTTCATGCGGTGGCCGTTGAGAACGAACTCGCCGTCGCTGATGGGATCGAGGCCGGCGATCAGGCGCAGCAGCGTGGACTTGCCGCATCCCGAGGGGCCGACGAAAACGACG
Source organism: Devosia sp. Leaf64 (assembly GCF_001421945.1). Taxonomy (NCBI): domain Bacteria; kingdom Pseudomonadati; phylum Pseudomonadota; class Alphaproteobacteria; order Hyphomicrobiales; family Devosiaceae; genus Devosia; species Devosia sp. Leaf64. Next base: position 652,448 of record NZ_LMLO01000021.1, read on the forward strand.
AATTCGCGGTCGCCGATTTCGAGATCGATGCCGTGCAGCACTTCGGTATCGCGAAAACGCTTCTTGATGCGACGAAGCGACAGCTGGGCCACGTATTCTCTCCATCCCGATCCGCCCCACGCAGATCCTCGACAGGATCATTGCTGATCTGTCGGGAGGAATACTAAATTCCTAAAATCGATCGTGTCAAGAATATCCGATTACAGAGTCGCGGGCGGTCAACGGACCTTGAGCACGGTGACCGCGTTTTCCGAATTGTGGATGAAGTCGTGAGCGTCGGTCTGCTGCCGCACCATTAGGATGAACAGCATGTCCATCAGCATGAGCTGCGCATCGCGCGAGGTGATGGCGGAGGAGCGGACGCGTTCTTCGTCGGCGACGGTGAAGAGGTGGATATCGGCAAGGTCGAGCAGGGGATTGGGCTGCAGCCCTGTCATGGAAATGACTTTCGCGCCGCGTTGCTTGGCAATCTCGGCAATGCGCAGGGTTTCCATGCTGCGGCCGGAATAAGAGAGCGCCAGCAAGACATCCGCTTCATTCAGCGCCGAAGCATTGGAAATCTGAATATGGCTATCGCTGTCGATCAGCGCGATCCGGCCTAATTTCAGCAGCTTGTAGGAAAAATCCTTGGCAACCAGAGAGGATGCGCCGACCCCGGCAAGCTGGATCTTTCGGGCGCTGACCAGGGCTTCATGTGCGGAATCGATGGTTTTCTCGTTGTTGGCCGCCAGCGTTTCGCGCATCGAAAGCAGTTTCGAGCCGATCAGCTTCTGCAAAATGGTGACGTAGCTGTCGGCCGCCTCGATCGTGCCGTGGATGACGCCACCCGGCGTGTGCCACTCCATGGCCTTGGCTTTGTTCACAGCAAGCTTGAGCTGCTGATAGCCGCCATAGCCAAGTTTCTGGCTAAACTTGACGACGCTCGATTGACTGCGCCCCGTCGCTTCCGCCAGCGCTGCGGAGGAGAGCGTCAGCATCTTTTCGGGGTTTTCGATGATGAACTGCGCGATCTGCCGATCGGCCTGGGTCATGCTGTCGAGTTGGGCGCTCAACACTTTGAGAACAGACATGCGACTTCCCTCGAACCGGCGCCGACCCTGGTCCCCGCCGGGGAGGACTAAAGCCGAGACGTTTCAAAATGCAACTGGCATTGCAGCGGCTTATCGCGCTGCCAGCCTGTAGAACAATCCGTTGATGGAATACAATATTCCATATGGAATTGACAGTCGGAATAATCGCTTCTAGCCTTGCCAGCGAACGAGAGCATTGAGCACATGGCAAGAACTACGCTGATGGCTGAGCTGGAACAGCTCGTTTCCGAAGCGCGCAATCCCGAGACGATGCAGATCGACCTGATGAGCTCGATCGAGATCGTCGGCGCGATGAATCGCGAGGACCATCATGTAGCCGACGCCGTGCAGAAAGTGCTGCCGCAAGTCGCCGCGACCGTCGATCATGTGGTCGAGGCATTCCGCCATGGCGGGCGTCTCATTTATATGGGCGCCGGCACCAGCGGGCGCCTCGGCGTTCTCGATGCCTCCGAATGCCCCCCAACCTTTGGCGTGCCCGAAGGCATGGTTATCGGACTAATCGCCGGCGGCGATCGTGCACTTCGCCATCCGATCGAAGGCGCGGAGGACTCGCGCGATGAAGGGCGGCGCGATCTTGAAAAGATCGGCGTGACCCAAAGGGACGTGGTCGTCGGCATCGCCGTCAGTGGTCGCACCCCCTATGTCATCGGCGGTCTCGACCATGCCAAGAGCATCGGCGCGGTCACGGTGGCGCTATCCTGCAATCCGGATTCAGTGATCGCGGCGATGGCCGATATCGCGATCTCGCCCGTCGTCGGCCCGGAGGCACTGACTGGCTCCACCCGGCTCAAGTCAGGCACGGCACAAAAGCTGGTGCTCAACATGCTGACTACGGCCAGCATGATCCGGATCGGCAAATCCTACGAAAACCTGATGGTCGACCTTTCAGTCAGTAATGAAAAGCTGCTCGCCCGCGCCAGCCGCATCCTGATCGATGCCACCGGTTGCTCGGCCGAGGCTGCGGAGCAGTTCCTCAAGTCCGCCAAGAACAACGTCAAACTCGCCATCCTTATGGCGCTGACCGGAATGAACGCGGCAGAGGGTGAGGCCGCGCTCGTTCATGCCGACGGCTTCCTGCGCCGGGCCGCCGCGCAGCAATTGCCGCGCGCGGCTGGGTGAGGTCGCTGAAAATGTCGAAACCACTCGCCCTTTTCGTCGGTATGCCCGGGCTTGAACTCTCGGCTTCGGAAGTCGCCTTCTTTCGTGAAGCCAATCCCTTTGGCCTTTTTCTCTTCAAGCGCAATCTCGATAATCCCGAGCAAATCCGGCGCCTCGTCGGTCAGTTCCGGGAGGCCGTCGGCCGGGAAGATGCGCCTGTTTATATCGATCAGGAAGGTGGCCGCGTGCAGCGGCTCGACAACGGCAATTGGCCTCTCTTCCGCCCCATCGGTCACTTCGGCGCTCTGGCCAAGAAGGATCTGGACATCGCCAAACATGCGCTAAGGCAGTCCACTCTCGCGATGGGGGCGATGATGACCGAACTCGGGATCGGCAGCGGCGCGACGCCGGTTATCGATCTCGCGCGCGCCGGCACGCATGACATCATCTCGTCCCGCTCTTTCAGCGCCGATCCCAAGCTGGTTGCCGAACTCGGCCGCGTTGTGGTCGACGCTTTGCTCGAAGTGGGCTCCATGCCTATCATCAAGCACATACCCGGTTATGGCCGCGTCGATGTCGACCCGCACCACGATCTGCCCGTGGTCCACGCGAGCGTCGACGAAATGATGGACAGCGATTTCCTGCCTTTCATCCGGCTCAAGGACAGCCCCTGGGCCATGGTCGCGCATCTGATCTTTTCAAAGATCGATCCAGATTTGCCGGCCTCGATCTCGCCGCGCGTGTGCAACCTCATTCGCACAGTGCTCGACTATGACGGCGTGCTGATCACCGATTGCCTGACCATGGATGCTCTTTCGGGCAGTTGGTCCGATCGCGTCCGCGCGGCGCTCGATGCCGGTTACGACATCGCCCTCCACAGCCAAGGCGATCTTGCGGCGAGTGAAGCTGCCGCAAAAGCAGCCCGTGTCATGTCGGATGCCACTCTTGCGCGTGTCGCTCGCGCAGAACAGCAACTCGGCAACAGGCGTGCCGATACCAAAGCCCTCCACGCCGAGGTGGAGAAAATTTTCGAGGAGAACGGCTTCGCCTGAGGCGGCGTTGCTGAGCAAGGAGAGACCCCGATGCGTAAATTGAGTTTTATTGCGACGACATCATTGGCCGTGCTTGCCCTGGCAACACCGGTCTACGCGCAGGATAGCGGCAAGGTGCTGACTTTGGCGTCCGAACAGGTCACGACCTTCGTGCGCAATTTCAACCCGTTCAGCCAGACGTCGGCGCGCTACACGACCCAGGATTTCCTGTACGAGCCGCTCGTCGTTTTCAACCGCCTGCAGGGCAATGAGCCGAACTACCGGCTCGCCGAAAGTTTTGAGCTGGCCGACGATCTGATGTCCATCACGTTCACGCTTCGCGATGGCCTGAAATGGTCTGACGGCGAGGATTTCACCGCCGACGACGTGCTCTTTACCTATGACTACATCAAGAAATTCCCGGCGCTCGACTTCATATCGATCACGCCACAGATCGCATCGGTCGAAAAGGTCGATGATCGCACCGTGCGCTTCAATCTGACCGAAGCCAATTCGCTGATCGCCAATACCATTGTCGGCATGCCGATCGTGCCAGAACACATCTGGTCCGAAGTGGCTGATCCCGTCACCTTCGCCAATGAAAATCCGGTTGGCTCTGGGCCAATGACCGAGATCACCCGCTTCACCCCGCAAGTTTATGAGCAGTGCCGCAATCCCAACTATTGGGACGCTGACAATCTCGCCGTCGATTGCCTCCGCATGCCGCAGCTTGCGGATAACCCGCAGGTGCTCGCCGCTCTGGCCGACGGTAGCCTTGATTGGGGTACGAGCTTTATTCCCGACATCGACAACACCTTCGTCGCGAAGGATCCCGAGCACCACAAATATTGGTTCACGCCCTCGAGCCTCGTGTCGATGCAGATGTCGCAGGTTTCGCCGGACGAAAACGCGCGCAAAGCGTTCAACGATGTGAGCTTCCGCCGCGCCATCAGCATGCTGGTCGATCGCCAGGCGATCGTCGACATTGCAGGCTATGGCTATCCGCTGCTCAACGAAGACCCCTCGGGTCTCGGCGAGCTCTATGCCGCTTTCGCCAATCCCGAAGTCGAAACGCAGTTCGGCCAATACGGCAAGTTCGACCTCGAAGCCGGCATGGCGGTGCTTGATGAAGCCGGTTATGTCGATGCCGATGGCGACGGTTTCCGCGACAATCCCGATGGCACGCCGCTCGAACTCGATTTCAAGGTTCCCAATGGCTGGACCGACTGGATCGACGCGGTGCAGATCGCCATGGAAACGCTCCAAGAGGCCGGCATCAACGTGTCGCTCTCGACCCCGGAAGCAGCCGTGTGGACGTCCGACCTGATCGCGGGCAATTTCGAGTTGACGCTCAACTCGCTGGCGGCGGCATCGAACCCCTATCTGCCCTATATCCGCTCGTTTAACCCTGCTGATTTCGGCAAGAGCCGCTTTACCGCGCCGCATTGGGAAAATGCTGAAGTGGTCGAGCTTCTTAAGAAATATACGACGATCAAGGATCCGGCTGAGCAGAAGGCGATCATGGATCAGGTCCAGCTTCTGGTCGCCGAGGCCCTGCCGATCATCCCACTCTACAACAGCCCGTCCTTCTTCCAGTACAACACGACCCGTTGGACCGGTTGGGCCAGTGCTGAAGATCCGAAATATGCGCCGGCCGTCTCGGTGACGAACCCAGCGCGTCTGTTGCAACTGCTCGATCTCGAACCGGTCGCCCAGTAAGGTTTTCGGCTTTCTCATCTCATCTTTTGGGGCGGGGCGGCGTTGAGGCGCTGACTCACCCCAATCCTTCCCGCAATCGGGGAGGAACTTCGTCGGCGCCCGGCCGAGACATCGGCCAGAAAGGAACACCACAGCATGGCCTTCTTGTTGCGGCGATTGGCGTTCTATCTCGCAGCATTTCTGGTTGCTGCGACCATCAATTTCTTTCTGCCGCGCCTGATGCCCGGTGATCCCATCGAGATCATGTTCGCAAGCGCCGGCGCCGAGCTATCGCTCGAAAATCTCAATGCGCTCAAGCTAACCTTCGGCTTTATTGACGCGCCGCTGCACGAGCAGTATTTTGCCTATCTGCAGAGTGTGTTCACCGGCGATCTCGGCCGATCGATCAAGTACTTCCCGCTGCCTGTCACCGAGCTCTTGGGCCGTGCGCTTCTTTGGACGCTCGGGCTCATGGGCATTGCCACCATCATCAGCTTCACCCTTGGCAGTTTCCTCGGCATCTTTGCCGCCTGGCGCCGCGGACGGCTCGTCGACTCCGTCATCTCGCTCGGCGCGATCTTTTCGAGCTCGGTGCCGGCAGTGGTCGTTTCGCTGATCATGCTCTTTATCTTTGGCTATACGTTGCGCTGGTTTCCCAACGGCTATGCCGCAAACCCGTTGATCGATCCTGCCTGGAACTGGACCTATATTTCGAGCGTGCTCTATCACGGCACACTGCCCATGCTGACGCTGGTCTTCGTGCTCACCGGCGGCTTCGCCGTGACCATGCGCAACAATATGATCAACCTGCTTGGCGAAGACTATATCGTCATGGCCCGCGCCAAGGGGCTCTCCGACAACAATGTCATGCTCTGGTATGCGGCGCGCAACGCGCTGCTGCCCACGGTTTCGAGCCTTGCCATCGCCATCGGCACGATCCTCGGCGGTTCGCTCGTGACCGAAGTGGTGTTCAACTATCCCGGCCTCGGCAACACGCTTTATCAGGCGATTATCGCGCGCGATTATCCGGTGATCCAGGGCCAGCTCCTGATCATGACCGCCGCGATGCTCATTTCAAATTTTGTGGTCGATCTCAGCTATGTGCTGCTCGATCCGCGCCTCAAGAAGGCCTGACGCCATGAAGCTCCTGAGGCAGTTGCTCAATAACAAAAAGGCCCTGGTCGGCCTCATCATCCTGACGATAATCGTGCTGGTGGCGATCTTCGCGCCGCTCCTGACCGAATATAGCCCCACCCGCCGCGTCGGCCGGCCGCATCAGGCGCCGAGCTGGGATCACTGGATGGGCACGACCCGTCTTGGGCACGATGTCTTCTCGCGCCTCGTCCATGGGGCCCGCGTTTCGCTCGCCGTCGGGTTCGGGGCAGGGCTTCTGATCACCGTCATCGGGACCGTGCTCGGCATCATTTCGGGCTATAAGGGTGGCGTGGTCGATGAAGTCATCAACTTTTTCACCAATATGGTGCTGGTCATCCCCAACCTGCCGCTGCTGCTCGTCCTCGCCGCCTTCATCGGTCAGGCGAGCCCGATGGTGATCGCCATCATCCTCGGCTTCACCTCCTGGGCTTGGGGCGTGCGCGTGACGCGGTCCGAAACCCTCTCGATCCGGCAACGGGACTTCGTTAAATCGGCCGAAATGCTGGGCGAGCCGAGTTGGCGCATCATGCTGTTCGAGATTTTCCCGAACCTCATTTCCATCGTCGGCATCAATTTCATCGGCTCGGTAATCTTCGCCGTCATCACCGAAGCGACGCTCGAATTCCTCGGCCTCGGCGACCCCAACACCGTCTCCTGGGGCATTATGCTCTACAATGCGCAGAACTCGGCCGCTCTTTCGGTCGGCGCCTGGTGGGATATTCTCGCGCCATGCTTTGCTCTCGCCTTCCTCGGGCTTGGCCTGGCACTCCTCAACTTCGCGATCGACGAAATCGCCAATCCGCGGCTGCGGACAGGCGGCATGCTCAATCGCTGGACCCGCATGGTCCGTCTTGGCGAGGGCAAGCTATGAGCAATCCCGTCCTCTCCGTCCGCAATCTCAACATCGACTATGTCGGCGCTGAAACCAATTTTCACGCCGTCAAGAATGTCAGCTTCGACATAGCCTCCGGCGAGTTCTTTGGGCTTGCCGGTGAATCCGGCTGCGGTAAATCGACTATCGCCTTCGCGGTCAGCCGTCTCCATCGGCCACCGGCCCTGATCCGCACGGGCAGCGAAATCCTGGTGTCCGGGCGCGACGTCCTCAGCCTCAACGACGCGGACTTAAGAAAATTCCGCTGGCGGGAAGTCGCCATGGTGTTCCAGAGCGCCATGAACTCGCTCAATCCGGTCCTGACCATCGAAGCGCAGTTTTACGATGTGCTGCGCGCCCATGGCCCGATTAGCCGCGCCGAAGCCCACGCTCGCGCGACCGAACTCTTGAAGCTCGTCGATATCGCGCCCGAGCGGCTCGACAATTATCCGCACCAGTGTTCGGGCGGCATGCGCCAGCGCATCGTCATCGCCATTTGCCTGGCGCTCAACCCCAAGCTGCTGATCATGGACGAGCCGACCACGGCGCTCGATGTCGTCGTCCAACGCGAAATCCTGCAGCGCATTGACGTGCTGCGCAAAAAGCTCGGCTTTTCGGTGCTGTTCATCACCCATGATCTCGGCCTGATGGTGCAGGTCAGCGACCGCATCGGCATCATGCTCGAAGGCGAACTGGTCGAGGTCAACGACGCCCAGACGATTTATCGCCACCCGCAGCATCCCTACACGCAGCGGCTCTGGGCTTCGATGCCCAAGCTCCATGGCGAGCAGACGCGTCGGGAGCCAGTGCTATGAGCGACGCCATCCTGACGCTCGACAATGTCACCAAGGTTTTCGGCCGCGCCGACAAGCCCGTCTATGCCGCGCGCGCCGTCAGCTTCGCGCTCCATCCCGGCCGCACCCTGGCGCTGGTCGGAGAATCGGGCTCAGGCAAGACCACGGCCGCTCGCCTCATCATGCGCGAATACACCCCAGACGAAGGGCAGCTCCTTTTCCGCGGCGTCCCGCTCGGCAAGGGTGACGCCAAGGCGCTGCGCGACTATCGATCCTCGGTGCAAATGGTGTTTCAGGATCCATTCGCCTCGCTCAATCCGACGCATACGATCCGCTATCATCTCGAGCGCCCGCTCAAGCTGCATCAAAAGGGGCTGACTTCTGCCCAGCGGCAGGCAGCGATCGTCGAACTGCTTGAGCGCGTAAAACTCGACCCGCAGCTCATCATGCCGAAATTCCCGCACGAACTTTCGGGCGGGCAGCGCCAACGCATCTCCATCGCCCGGGCGCTTGCCGTGAACCCTCAGGTGATCGTTGCCGATGAGCCGACCTCGATGCTCGACGTTTCGGTGCGCCAGGGCATTCTCAATCTCCTCAACGACATGAAGGCCGAGCTCAAGCTCGCTCTCCTTTACATTACCCACGACATCGCCACGGCGCGCTATGTCGCTGATGACATCATGGTCATGTATGCCGGCCAGATCGTCGAATGGGGCGCTGTCGACAGGGTTTTGGACGATCCCCAGCACCCCTATACGCGCCTGCTGCTGTCAGCCGTGCCCGATCCTGATCGGCGTTTCAACGATGTCCGGTTTGCCGACGAACTCGGACGGGTGGAGGAAATCCGGACGCTCTCCGCTCGGCCGCAGCCGGAAACCGCGCAGGCCGGCGACAACCACTTCTATCGTCCTTTTCCAGCGGTTTAGACGGTACGCATGACCTCAGTGGCGACAAAACTCGACAGCGCATTCGTGCATCTCGAAGCGGCCATTCAAAGCGGCCGCATTCCCGGCGGCGTGCTGGGCATCGTCGATAGCAGCGGCAATCGCGCCGTGCGCGCCATCGGTCAAGCGCAGACGACGCCGACCGCTCGCCCGATGACCGAAGAGACCTGGTTCGACCTCGCCTCGCTGACCAAGGTCATCTTCACCAACGAGCGCATCCTGGCGCTCGCAGAGGCGGGGCGCATCGATCTCGACGCACCGCTCATCAGCATCATCCCCGATTATCGGCACTACAATCTCGACAATTGGGAGCGGAAGATCACCTTCCGCCAATGCCTCGGTCACCAGACGCCTTACCCCGCGGTCTTCCCGCTCTATACCTATGGGCGCGACCCCGACCTCCTTCGCACCTTTTTGCTGCAGCATGAATTCCCGGCGGGTCCGGCGGTCTATTCCGATATCAACTTCATCCTCCTTGGCATCGCGCTCGAACGCATCGCTGGAAAATGGATCCGCGACATGGATCCAGGGCCGGGATTCGCCTGGTCTGCCGACCAGATGACGGCCGCCGCGACGGAAGACTGTTATTGGCGTCACCGGGTGCTTGTGGGCGAAGTGCATGACGACAATTGCTCGGCGCTCCAGGGCGCGGGCAATGCTGGCCTTTTCGGCACCGTGTCGAGCGTGCTCGATTTCGCCTTTGGCAAGCTGGTCGCGGCAGGGCCTGAGGCGCTGATCCGAACCGCGCTTTCGAGTAGACGCACCCATGGCTGGGAGCTGCCCTATGAAGGATGGTCCGGTGGCGAACTCAATTCCAAAGAGACCATCGGGCACACTGGTTTTACCGGCACGGGCATCTGGATCGATTTCGAGCGCGGCCACGCCTGGACGCTGCTGACCAACCGCGTGCATCCGACGCGCCATTTCGATAGCGGCATCCTGCCGCTACGGCGTGCCGTGGGCGACGCGATCAACGCCTTTTAGAGAGACGCGAATGGAACCGATCTGGGCCGTGGGTCTGATGACCGGCACTGTGCTCGATGGCAATATCGACGTTGCGCTGCTGCGCACCGATGGCGAAACCATCGCGGAATTTGGCGCCTATACGCTGGCGCCTTATCCCCGATGGATCTGCGACCTGCTTGCCGAAACTCTGGCACAGGCGCGGCAGTGGAATTTTTCCGGCGCTGACCCGGCCATCTTTGCTGAAGCCGAAGAGGCGCTGACCCGGGCACAATCGGCAGCAGTGCTGGACCTTTTGGCTCAAACCGGCCTTAGCCCTTCCGACGTCGGGATCATCGGTTTTCACGGTCAGTCGGTCCTTCATCGCGCGCCGCAACCGGGCCGGATCGGCGCAACCCGACAGCTCGGCAATGGCGCGCTCATGCATGAGCTGACGGGGATCAACGTCGCTTATGATTTCCGCTCCGCTGATGTGCGCGCAGGCGGGCAGGGCGCCCCGCTGGCGGCGCTCTATCATCAAGCCCTTTTACGCAAGATCGGCGCCACGGACGGCAAGACCGCCGTGCTCAATCTCGGTGGCGTCGCCAATGTGACTTATTGGGATGGCGCCGATACGCTCATCGCTTTTGATACCGGCCCAGCCAATGCGCCGATCAACGATTTCATCAAAAGTCTTGGGCTGGGCGAGATGGACGTCGATGGCACCATGGCTTTGCGGGGCAAAGTCGATGAAGAGCGGCTCGCGCAGCTCCTGACCCATCCCTACCTCTCGGCGCCCTACCCAAAGTCGCTCGATCGCTTCGATTTCCTTGCCTCGATGGCCGAAGGCCTCAACGCCGAAGACGGCGCCGCGACCCTGACCGCCTTCACCACCGGCGCTGTCGGCAAAGCACTCGACCTCCTGCCCCAGCGCCCCGAGCGCCTTATCGTTGCGGGCGGCGGGCGTCATAACCCCGCAATCATGTCCATGCTCAAATCACGCGCACAAGTCGACGCAGTCCCTGCAGAAGCGGTAGGCTGGCGCGGCGACGCCGTCGAAGCGGAATGTTTCGCCCTCCTGGCTGTTCGCGTCCTGCGCGGCCTGCCGATCAGCTTTCCCATGACCACCGGAGCGCCCCGGCCTATGACCGGCGGCGTGCTGGCCGGCTAGTAGCTCAGACGCTTCAGGTGTCCGGAGCCCATCACTTCGGAGCAAGTTCCAGCAGCAAGGTTGGCACTAGTTCCGAAACAGTCGGATGGATTGGCACTGCCCACCGAAGCACCTCGACGGGTTGATCTGCATTCATCATGTCTAGAATGCCGTGAATGGCTTCGTCGCCCCCCGTGCCGAGAATAGCTGCGCCGAGGATCCGGTTCGTTTCAGCGTCGGAAACAACCTTCATAAATCCCTGTGTTTCGCCTTTCTCGACAGCTCGGCCGACGCGGCTCATCGGACGCTTGGAATAGAGCAGCCGGCGGCCGGTCTTTTCCGCCTCCACATCGGTCATGCCCACTCTGCCCAGCGGAGGGTCGATATAGAGGGCATAGCCAAGGAGACGGTCGCTCACACGGCGATCCTCCCCGTCGAGCAGATTGGCGGCGACGATCTCGAAGTCGTTGTAGGCTGTGTGCGTAAAGGCGCCCTTGCCGTTGCAGTCCCCCAAGGCCCAGATCCCCGGAACATTGGTTTCGAGCCGATCGTCGACAGTGATGTAGCCACGCTCGTTAACCGTGACGCCGGCCTTGTCGAGACCGAGATCATCCGTGTTCGGCATGCGGCCGACCGCCACCAATACGTGGCTGCCGACGATTGGTGACGAATTGACTTGGCATTCGATGGATACAGCGACATCCGCATCGTGCTTGCTAAAGGCGATGGAATTCACGCCAGTGCGCACCGTTATACCCTCGGCTTCGAGGATCTCTTGAACGGCTTCGGAGACGTCCTTGTCTTCCCGAGAAATCAACCGGTCGGAGCGCTCGATGATCGTTACCTCCGCGCCAAAGCGACGATACATCTGCGCAAATTCAAGCCCGATATAGCTGCCGCCCACGACGACGAGATGCCTGGGCAGTTCGTCGAGCGCGATGATCTCCGAATTGGTGAGATATGGAACGTTCTCAATGCCGGGCATATCCGGAATAAAGGCCCGGGCTCCAACATTGAGGAAGATTTTTGGCGCAGTCATGCGCGTGCCGCCAACGGTGATGGTTTTGGGTCCGTCAAACCGCGCATGCCCCCTGATCAGTTCGACATTCGGCATGCTCGAGAGCCAGTCTTCGTTGCTTTGACGCGAGTCCATAATGACTTTTCGCGCCCGGGCGGCGACCGCGGGCATGTCGATCGTAACGTCGCTTCGAGAAAAACCGTAATCCCCGCCACGACGTGCCTGATGGGCAGCATAGGCGCTGGCGACTAGGGTCTTGGTCGGTTTGCAGCCTGTGTTGACGCAGGTGCCGCCAACGAGGTCGCGTTCGATGATCGCGACCTTCATCCCTGAATCATTGAGGCGTCCAGCGAGAGAGGGCCCAGCCTGACCAGCGCCGACGATAATCGCGTCGAAGCTTCGCATATTTTCAGACTGGTGTTCGGTGCTCGACATGACGCGTTCCCTGATCGCTCGTATGTTTTGAGCCTAAGCCAAATCTGCTTCGGTCGAAAGTTGGCTTGGCATCGGTCGTGTCTAACCGAAGGAACGGGCCGGAATCGCGAGCTAATCGGCGGTAATGGCGAGAAGAAAGTGGCGAGGCGCGGACGCCTCGCCAGAGTGTCTCATTTAGGAAGTAGCTTTGCTCAAGCGTAGGATTGAGGACGTCCCGGCGTCAGGGTTCTCGGTCACCGCATAGACGGCGCCATCCGAGCCGACTCTGACGTCGCGCACGCGGGCTTCAAGCGGCACCCGCTCTTCCGAGGCTACCTGATCGCCATCGAGATGCACGATAACGACGCCCTTGGTTACAAGACCACCGATCAGGAAGGCGCCATTCCATTCCGGAAATTCAGCGCCGTCATAATAGGCCATGCCGGACGGGGCGATCACCGGGTCCCAATAATAGACCGGCTGTGTCGTATCCTCGGTTGCAGTAATACCCTCGCCGATTGGCGCACCGCTATAGTCGATGCCATAGGTCACTTCAGGCCAGCCATAATTGACGCCGGCTTCCGGCCGATTGAGCTCATCGCCGCCCTTGGGGCCATGTTCGACGGTCCAGAGACGTCCCTCGCCATCAAGGGCCGCTGACTGCATGTTGCGATGGCCCAGACTCCAGATTTCGGGCAGCGCGCCTTCCGTCTCGATGAAGGGATTGTCCGGAAGAGCCGCGCCTTCCGCATCGATGCGGAAGACCTTGCCGAGACCGCTGCCGATATCCTGCGCCTGGTTGCGCGTTTCTACGTCGGAGCGCTCGCCAACTGTAACGAACAGGGCGCCATCCGGCGCAAAGACCAGCCGCGAACCGAAATGCTTGTCGCCATCGTAGGTAGGCATCTGCTGGAAGATGACTTTCACATCCTCGAGTGCGCCGCCATTGGCGTCATCGGGCGTCAAGACGGCATGCGCAACACTCGTGCCATTGCCCCCTTCGCGCGGCTCGGAGAACGAGAAGTAGATCCGGCCTGATGTTTCATAGTCCGGCGCCAGCGCTACATCGAGCAGTCCGCCCTGGCCGCGCGCATCGACTTCAGGCAGGCCGGAAATCGCCTCGCCAACTTCGCCTTCCGCGGTGACGATATGCATGTCGCCCGCCTTGGTGGTCACGAGCATTCTGCCATCGGGAAGGAATTCCATGGCCCAGAGTTGCGGCAAGTTCTCCGCGATGACCGTCGTCTCGACTTCGGGCCTTTCCGCTGGCTGCGGCGCGCGGGTCTGGCCGTCAAAGGCCGGCTGCTGATTTGCGGCATTGGGCGCCTGGGTCTCGACCGAGCCGCTGTCCTGGCCCATGGCCAAGGCTGGCATCAATGACGCACAAAGCGCGGTACTCGCGAGCAATAGGGGTATCGGGCGCATCGGTATCTCCTATGACGGCTGGTGATCGAGCATCAGGAACAGCGACGCTCGAATAGAATTGGGCAAAGTCGCCTGTGACTAGACGGATTCACCACGGTCTGCGTTGCAGGGTAGGGGATCACATGCCGGTGTAGTCGGCGCGCAAAGCCGCACGCGAGGGCGCGTCAACGCCCTCGCGTGCTGCGCGACGTTATTGCGCGAGGGCGTCCTGGTAGCGCTCAGACACCTCTGACCAGTTCACCACATCCCACCAAGCACTGAGATATTCGGCCCGGCGGTTGTTGTATGTGAGGTAATAGGCGTGCTCCCAAACATCGTTGCCCAGGATCGGGGTGCCCTTGACCTCGGCAACATCCATCAAAGGATTATCCTGGTTGGGCGTCGAAGTAATCTCGAGTTGGCCTGCCTCGTTGACGATCAGCCAGACCCAGCCTGAACCAAACTGGGCCGCGCCCTTGGCTTCGAATTCGGTTTTGAAATCGTCCATCGAGCCATAGACGGTTTCGATAGCTGCGGTCAGATCGGCACTGGCCTCGCCGACACCATCCGCTGGTGCCATGGTCTCCCAGAAGAAAGTGTGGTTCCAGTGCCCGCCGGCATTGTTGCGAATAGCGGGGGGATAAGTACCTGCCGCACTCACCAATTCCTCAAGCGTTGCCGTTGCCGGCGCATCTCCCCCCTCGATGGCTTCGTTGAGCCTATCCACATAGGTCTGATGGTGCTTTCCATGGTGCAGCTCCATGGTTTCAGCGCTGATTGCCGGCTCCAGCGCGCCATATTCATAGGGCAGATCCGGCAAGGTAAACGGCGACGTCGTCTGTGCCAAAGCCGGCAATGGCGCAAATGCGATAGCTGCGACGGTCAGCGAACGGGTCAAAACCTGCATTATTTCACTCCTCTTGAACCCTTGGGCAACGGGAGGAGCGGATCGATGTTCCGGGCGGCGTGGACGTCTCAGCGCACAATCGTGTCAGACAAGATCCACACTAAGAATCTATCCCCGACTGACGTTGTAGATCGCGTGGATGCTCAGACACCGCTAAGTGGCACTTGAACTTTTGAAATAGCGTTCCGATCTCCTTTGCCGTGACCGGGCCCCTCTGGCGCTGGCAGCGATGCTGCCCCGCGATGTCGGATCACCTTGGCGGCACCTGAGGGTACCGCGTCAGGTGCCCGATCGTTCAAGCCGGTGTTCCGACGCACTCCCCTCAGTCCCCGAGTGGCACTTTGAGAGGAGTTTTTGATGTCTAAAGTAAAATTTCGCGACGACGACCTGTTTCCGCGTGGCCAGCAGTTGCGCGCACGCCATGAGCAATCCAATCGTCTGATAAAGTATGAGGCCGACCGTGCTCGTTCTGGCGCTTATCTCGAAGCGTTGGTGGCTGCGTCAGCGATCATCGCGCACGCCGATGGCCGTATTGACCTTCGGGAGCGTCGAAAGCTTGTAGAGGCTTTTCTCGCCAGTCCGGCGTTTGAAGGTTTCTCCGTGGCCGAGCTGGCAGAAGAGCTGGCGGACCATGCGAGAGCCTACAGTTACGACCCCCATCTGGCGCAAGATCGGGCGCTTGAAACGCTGAAAGCTCTCGAGCTGACAGCGGCCGAAAAACAGTCCATCCGCAACATTTGCCACAAGGTGATCATCGCGGATGGCTTGGTTCATCCGGTCGAGCTTGGCGCTTTGCACCGTATCGAGCTGGCGTTCGGATTTGACCGCCTTAGCGGTGGTGTAGAGGGCGAGGAGCGCTAATCATGGAGCTTTTTACCCTAGTCTTTCTCGGCCAGCCCATGTGGATGTGGCTCGGCTTTATCGGCCTTGTCGCACTTCTTCTCGCCTTCGATCTTGGCGTCCTTCATCGCGATGGCCATGAGATCGAAGTGCGCGAAAGTCTTCTGCTGTCCGGCTTCTACATCACCCTCGGTTTAGCGTTTGGTGGCTTTGTCTGGTGGCAATTGGGCGCGCAACCCGGCGTCGAATACCTGACCGCGTTTGTCGTCGAGAAGAGTCTCGCGCTGGACAATGTTTTCGTTATCGCCATGATTTTTGGCTATCTCGCTATTCCCCGTCATCTACAGCACCGCGTGCTGTTCTGGGGCATTCTTGGCGTGATCGTCCTGCGCGCCGTCATGATCGGCTTCGGCGCCACGCTTGTCTCCGAATTCGGCTGGCTGCTTTACGTTTTTGCCGCGTTTCTCATCTTCACCGGTGTTCGCATGCTGATGGGCGGTCACGGCGAAACGGACTTGAGCAAAAATCCCGTGCTCAATTTCATGAAGAAGCGCTTTCGCGTAAGCGAGCAGCTGCATGGTGATCGGTTCTTCGTGCAGCAGGCAGACCCCAAGACCGGCCGCGTCCATCGCTACATGACGCCGCTGTTTCTGGCGCTCGTCATGATCGAGATTGCGGACGTGATCTTCGCAGTGGACTCTGTACCGGCGGTCTTTGCCATCACCACTGATCCATACATCGTCTACACCTCGAACATCTTTGCGATCCTGGGTCTTCGCGCCCTCTATTTTGCCTTGGCCGCCGTCATCCACCGCTTCGCCTACCTCAAGCATGCTCTTGCGGTGCTGCTGGTGTTCATCGGCTCGAAGATATTCGTCGCCGACCTGATGGGATGGGACAAATTCCCGGCCGAATGGTCGCTTGGTGTGACGTTTGCAATTCTTGCCGCTGGTATCGGCTACTCTCTGTGGCGAACCGTCGAGAAAAACTGAACATTGAAGGCGCGCTAAGGCGCGCCTTGCTTCGGCTCTAGAGACTGGCCGTTTTAGGACGCTGATGGGAAAGTCACGACCTGGTAATGACACACCGCTGTTCTTGATGACCGAGGCGCTGGATGAGATGGGTCGGCCTATTCGCTCCGATCGTCTCCTCTCGATAAATTCGATCAGTCTGAGGAGGCGCATTTGCCTAAAGTTGAGCTTATCGCCGGCGCCCTGTTCTTTGCCCTCGCGGGTGCCACGACGGTCATGCTAAGGCAACCGCTTGATGCCGTCGGGTGGGTCGTCCTCGTGGCGTGCGTAGCATTCGTCGCGCTTGCAGTTTTTGGAATGGTCAAGCCAGCCGGGTTCGCGAGGGGGATGCCTTCGAGGACCCCAGGCAGACCCACCACTGAATTTGAGATCGGTAGACGGGACGATATGGCGCCCGCAGGGGATCCGACGGCATCGTTAGCGATGGGAATGCCTTCCGGGACCTCGCGCGAGCCGCCCGTCGAGCCGACGACATCGGAACTGCAGGTGCTTGCCGCTACGATCGCCGCGCTCGAGGCCGTCGACGGTCTCAGTCCGGGCGAAGTCGATGCGATGTCTCTCTGGAACGCCATGCAGGAGATAGACCCAGGACAGGCTATCGGCCTTTATGAAGCCATTGGCTCTTTTTCGATGCTGCACGATCTTGGTCGCACCCGCATCGGTCGCATGACCTTTGTGCCGGCGCACACCGAATACGATGCATCACTTCTGGCAGACATCACCGCCTCGGTGCTGACCTCACTCGGTCATCCGGTGCGGTCTGAGGATGTCGTCGTCACGCTACCGGCAGACGGAGGACAGGGGACCGCGACTATCGCGTTCTCGATTGCAGGTCGAACCGAGACAATCGAGTGCTCCTACCTCTGGAAATACCCGCCCGCCGACCTTTGCGCCAATTTGAAGCGCTTTTCGAGAAATGACGATCCCCGTCAACTGGTCTGCGCGGATCCGGGCGACCAGACGCTGCTCTACGTTGCCATCCGTGAAGGATCGATCGGGGAGCTAAATGAGCTCCTGCCGGCTGAAATCGATCAGTTCTACGAGGCTTGATATATCCGTCCAGGACAGGAGGCAGCATCGCCGCGCTCAGCGTTGCGAAAGACGATTCGCATGCATGGTTTGACCATGCACGCGACTACCGAGCTAACGCCAAAAATAATCAGGCAAGGAAGTGGTTAGCGAACCGGTTTAAAAAACAATCGGGAAATCCGACCCGCTCGCTACGAGCACCCAAGCTTACTCTTCGTCGTCCTCGACATCGGTCAAGTAGACCGAAAATTCCAGATCGACCCCGTGCTGCGCGATGGCTGCAGCGGCATGGGCCGGCAGGCGGGCGGACATGGCTTCGCCTTCCGCTGGGTAATCGAAGGCTATGTCGAGCACGGCGCGGCCGAGGCGACGGTCGCCGAGCATGGTTTCGATCGCCAAGCCGGACCGTTCTGCAAGCTCGAGAATCGCGCGGACGGCGTTGTCCGTTGGCACTTCCACCTGGCCGTAAAAGCTGCCTTCAACATCCTCGGGTTCATAGCGAACGAGAAGCTGCTTGAGCGAGGTTTCTGCGTCGAGCTGGCTGACGGTAAGACCCGAAAGGCGCAGCGCAATGGCGAAGGGTTCGAACGCGCTCATGCCTGACGCCCCGCGGTTGCGGCGAAAAGGGCGATAGCGGCCGCATTCGACACGTTAAGCGATTTGATCGGGCCAGGCATATCGAGCCGCACCATCTCGTCGCAGAGTTCGCGCGTCCGCTGGCGGAGACCCTTGCCTTCCGCGCCGAGCACGACGGCCATCGGCGCGTCGTCCGTGCGCGCCTTGATCGGGGCAGGGGCTTCGGAATCAAAGCCCAAGACGGTCAGGCCACGTTCTTTGAGGGTTTCGAGGGCGTCCGCGAGGTTGCGCACTTCGATCATCGGCACGAGATCCAGCGCGCCTGACGCGGCCTTTGCCATGACGCCCGTTTCGCGCGGCGAATGGCGCGCGGTGGTGATGACGGCGTCGGCGCCGAATGCGCAGGCGGTGCGGAGGATCGCCCCGACATTGTGCGGATCGGTCAACTGATCGAGCACCACGACGAGCCGCAACTGCTTGATATCGGAAAGGCCGAACCGGCTCACCGGATCGACTTCGAGCGCCACGCCCTGGTGCACCGCTTCGCCGCCGAGCAGCCGATCGAGATCCTTCGGCGTCGTTTCCTTGACGAAAACCTTGCCGATTTCGCCAGTCTCCTTGAGACGGTTAAGCGCATTCGGCGTTGCCAACAGCTCTTTCTTCAGCCGCAGCGGATTGTCGAGCGCCGCGCGCACCGTATGCAGGCCATAGAGATAAACTGGGCCGGTATCGGGATCATATTTGGGTTTTGGCGGGAATTTGTTGCGGCTCATAGCAAGCGCCTAACGCCTCCGGGCATGTCCCCTAAACGCGGAGATCGGTTTGAGGAAAAAGACATGCGAAAAACAAGAACTCAAGCGGCCCTGGCGCAAATCGCCACGCGCTCGAGTGCGAAGCCGAATGGCGGCTTCTGGAGCGGGTAGCGGGAATCGAACCCGCGTATTCAGCTTGGAAGGCTGCTGCTCTACCATTGAGCTATACCCGCTTGGGCCCTGAGGCGGAAAATGGATTAGCGCGAACCCGGCGAACAAGGCAAGGCTGGGCATGAAGATAGGGCCAGTTTTTTCATCTATCACAAGATTTCTGCACATCGCGTTCGGAAGGGTGTTGACACCTTTGCGACAGCCAACCATAAACCGCCCCGACGAAACGCCAAGGCGCTTCGGTTCTCACCCGAGAATGTGGAGGGGTGGGAGAGTGGTTAAATCCGGCAGACTGTAAATCTGCTCGCTTAGCGTACACTGGTTCGAATCCAGTCCCCTCCACCACCGGCTGAAAAGTTCAGCCACTGCACGGCCTTAGGGATATAGCCCTTCTCGGCGAAATAACACCAAATCAATCTTTCTGATGCGCCTTTGCCTGCAGGGCAGCGACCATGCGATCGACGTCCTCGTCATTCGGCGGTGGCTCATATTTACGCTTGGGCGGGGTCACAAAGGGCTCGCTTTTGTGCCCAAGGCTGCGCAGCAGCACCCAGACGAGGCAGGCCAAACCCGACGCGCCCAAAACCAGCATGATGACTGGCAATGCCGTTTCCATGGTGCTGCCAACTCCGTTGGAGGAGATGCAATGATAGCCGCACGGTTGCGCTCGTCTATCGGTCCCTTAAATCGCGCTTAAGCAATAAGGTTAAGATCGTCCCGAAGTGGTGCGGTCCGGTCAGCGCAGAAAGCCTTCACGCAGAAATTCTGCGAGACCGCGTAGCTCACCAGCAGCCGCATCCTCCGGGCTATCTGCCGGCGCGGGCTTGGCCGAAGATGTCTTGGGGCGTCGCATCAGCGCCCGCATCTCGCTCGCCCGCCGTCGATTCTCTGCTTTGGTTTCGATGTCATCCTCGCGCCAGGTGGTCACGAGGTCGTCGTTGAGAACGGCTTCGACAAAGCGCGGGTCGAAGACATGAAACGTGATTTTTCGAGCTCGCCCGCGCAGCTTTACCGTCCGCGTGCCGGCGCTTTGCAGCCGGCCATCCTTCAGCCACCGATGCCGCTCGCTGGTCTTGATGGTGAGGATATCCTCGATTTCGCGCGGAATGACCTGAAGGTTCTCGATGCCGTCGAGCGTGCGCGTCACGATAGCGGACGTCGCCTTGAACTGCTGCGGCTCGTTTTCCGGCACTGTCAGCACCAGGACATTGCCGCGCACATCGATCGATTTCTTAGCGGCAGACGCAAGCTTGGCGCGCACCTCTAGCAGGATGCCTTTGGCCCGCACGGACGATCCGAGCGTCGCCGCAGCGGGCAGGGGCCATTCCGCTGTCAGGACGGGACCGTCATAGGGCTTTTTCTTCGCGGGCATGGGCTTAAGATAAGGTTTTGGATGCGCAGTTCAACGCAACGCACGAAAACGACATCCGTCTTCGAGAGAATTTCAGCGATGTTCTGGAAGTATCGGGTTCGGCAATGTCCGAACTGAGTGCCTGGCAGGGGCTGGGGGACTCGAACCCACGACCCTCGGTTTTGGAGACCGATGCTCTACCAACTGAGCTAAACCCCTTCAGGCGAGGGTGTGTCTAACGGCAAACCGTGTGTTGTGCAAGTGGGGCGGACCAACTTGCACAGGCTTGAATAGGACTTCTATTCAGCGGCTGCGGGCAGCCGCTGTTGGTGCCGGACTTTGAGCTTGTTGAGTTGTCGCGCCGCATGGGCGAGGAGGGCATGGCGCACGGCTTCGGAGCTGACGACCCCCACATCCGCCTTGACCTTGAGATCGAGCGTATAGTTGGTGAACGTGCCCAGAAACTCTTCGGCGATCTTGACGCGGACGACGCCCACAATGCGGCCAGCAATGGTCCTGTGAGGGCCAAAGTGCATGAGCTGGCAGTTTTTGATCTCGAACGACATTGATCCGCCTCTCCTCAGGCGTCACGTTTTGGCCGCAATTCGATCCAAATCCAACCAGCTTGGGGAAGCAAGAAGATTCCACAGTTTTCTGCTGATATGCTTTACACAAATGATGAGCCGCGGGGTCCGGCAAAGGTGGAGGCTCCGTTAATGACGGTTGCATTTGCCGCCAAGATTGACTAGATAGCCCCGATCCGGCCGTGCGGGAGTCCTGCGCGGCCTTTGGTTTTGCACCAAGACAACCGGAATCGACTGCCTATGGCCCGCACCAATCCGATCACCTTCTTCCAGCAGGTTCGCACGGAAGTATCGAAGGTCACTTGGCCGAGTCGCAACGAGGTTGTCATCTCGACCATCATGGTCCTGGTACTGGTGATCTTCGCGAGCCTCTTCTTCCTGGCCGCCGATCAGATCATTTCGTGGCTGGTGTCTTTGATGCTTTCGATCCGCTAAGCGGATCAGGCGACTAACGAGGAGCGGCGAGGCGGTATGGCCAAGCGCTGGTACATTGTTCAGGCGTACTCGAACTTCGAGCGCAAGGTTGCGGACGCGATCAAGGAAAAGGTCGCCCAGACCAAGCTCGAGCATCTGTTCGACGACGTCATCGTGCCGACCGAAAAGGTCGTTGAGATCCGTCGCGGCCGTAAGGTCGATACGGAGCGCAAGTTCTTCCCCGGCTATGTGCTGGTGAAGATGGACCTGACCGATCAGACCTTCCATCTGATCAAGAATACTCCAAAGGTGACCGGCTTCCTTGGTGCTGATAACAAGCCCATGCCGATCTCCGAAAAGGAAGCCATGTCGATCCTGCAGCAGGTGCAGGAAGGCGTCGAGCATCCAAAGCCTTCCGTCAGCTTCGAGGTTGGCGAAAGCGTTCGCGTGTCCGATGGTCCATTTGCCAGCTTCAACGGCATCGTGGAAGAAGTCGACGAAGAGCGCTCCCGCCTCAAGGTGGAAGTTTCGATTTTCGGGCGCCCCACTCCGGTGGAGCTCGAATACGGTCAGGTTGAAAAAGTCTGATCTCAGCGTTTTTGGCGTCAGCCAAAAATCGCGTCAGCGTTTCGGCTCAAGCCGAAATCGCACCAGTGTTCAGCGCAAGCTGAGTGCTGAAACCCGTGGAAGGGGATGGCGCTTTGCCGGCGTCAGGAAACCGCACCACGGCTCAACTGCCGGTTTCGGCATTAAGAGGATAGAAAATGGCAAAGAAAGTCGTTGGCTACGTAAAGCTGCAGGTTGCCGCTGGTTCGGCAACCCCATCTCCGCCGATCGGCCCTGCGCTCGGTCAGCGCGGCCTGAACATCATGGAATTCTGCAAGGCCTTCAATGCGGCCACGCAGGAGATCGAAAAGGGTGCTCCGATTCCGGTCGTGATCACCGCTTATGCCGACAAGAGCTTCACCTTCGTGATGAAGCAGCCGCCGGTAACCTACTTCATCAAGAAGGCCGTAAACCTCAAGTCCGGCTCCAAGCTTCCGGGCAAGGATTCTGCTGGCACGATCACGACGGCTCAGCTGCGTGAAATCGCCGAGAAGAAGATGGTTGATCTCAACGCCGACAACGTCGAGGCCGCAATCTCGATGATCGCCGGCTCCGCCCGTTCCATGGGCATCCAGGTCGAGGGCTGATAGTTATGGCAAAGATCGCAAAGAAGGTCGCCGCTGGTCGTGAAGGCCTGGACCGCACCAAGCTCTACTCGCTCGAAGAAGCGGTGAAGTTCGTCAAGTCGAAGGCTTCGGCCAAGTTCGACGAAACCGTCGAGATCGCGATGAACCTGGGCGTTGACCCGCGTCACGCCGATCAGATGGTTCGTGGCGTTGTTTCCCTGCCAAACGGCACCGGCAAGACCGTTCGCGTCGCCGTGTTCGCCCGTGGCGCCAAGGCTGACGAAGCCAAGGCCGCTGGCGCCGACATCGTCGGTGCAGAAGACCTGCTCGAGACCATCCAGTCCGGCAAGCTCGATTTCGATCGCTGCATTGCCACCCCGGACATGATGCCGCTCGTCGGCCGTCTCGGTAAGATCCTCGGGCCACGCAACCTGATGCCGAACCCCAAGGTCGGCACCGTGACCATGGACGTCAAGGGTGCGATCGGTGCAGCCAAGGGCGGCGCTGTTGAATACCGCGTCGAAAAGGCCGGCATCATCCACGCTGGTATCGGTAAGGTTTCGTTCTCGGAAGAAGCACTTCTCCAGAACATCAAGGCCTTCACCGACGCTGTCGTGAAGTCCAAGCCTGCTGGCGCCAAGGGCACCTACGTCAAGAAGGTCGCCGTCTCTTCGACCATGGGCGCTGGCGTCCATGTCGAGCCCGGTACCGCGCTCTAAGTTTTAGAGCATTCAAGAATTCCGGGCGGTCTAGGCCGCCCGGTGTCGCCTCTCGAATAGAGTGGCAGAAGTCCTGTCCGAGACTGCCGGTCGCCCCTCGGGTCGATAATTCCATCCGGAGCCAGCAATAGACGGGGTGAGACACCGAAATTTCGGTTTCGGTTCGAACCTAGACCATAGTCCACCGTGACTCCTGGTTGGCAGGCACTAACCGTTGCTCTCCGAACCTGAAAAGGGGAGGGGGCAGCAATTGGCAATGGTCCCTGCATGCCCTCGGGCATACTGGGCCTAGTCTAGTGGAGACTAGCATGGAAAAAGCGGAAAAGCGCGAAGTCGTCTCTTCGCTCCAGGAAGCCCTCGCGGGCGCTGGATCGATCGTCGTCGCGCAGAACGTTGGTCTTTCCGTTGCTGCGTTCACTGATCTGCGCGTGCAGGTCAAGAAGGCAGGCGGCAAGGTCAAGGTCGCCAAGAACCGCCTTGCCAAGCTCGCTCTTAAGGAAGTCGATGTCGCGGACATCTCGGGTCTGTTCACAGGCCCGACCGTGATTGCCTATGCGGAAGATCCCATCGTTGCGCCGAAAATCGCAGCAGCTTTCGCCGAGAAGAACCAAAAGTTCGTCATTCTCGGTGGTGCAATGGGTGCGACCGCTCTTGATGTCGATGGCGTCAAGACTCTGGCAACTCTTCCGTCTCTCGACGAACTGCGCGCCAAGCTCGCAGGTCTCGTCAAGCAGCCGGCGACCAACATTGCTTCCATTCTCGTGCAGCCAGGTGCCGGCATCGCCCGTGTACTCAAGGCTCACGCCGAAAAGAGCGAAGCGGCATAAGCCGTTCCGACAAACACTATCTGTTCGAACTGAAACACATTCTGGAAAGAGTAAAAAATGGCCGATCTCGCCAAGCTCGTTGATGATCTCTCTGCCCTGACCGTTCTGGAAGCTTCCGAACTGTCCAAGATGCTGGAAGAAAAGTGGGGCGTTTCCGCCGCCGCTCCAGTTGCTGTTGCCGCTGCTGGCGGTGGCGCTGCTGCTCCGGCCGCTGAAGAAAAGACTGAATTCGACGTGATCCTCGCCTCGTTCGGCGACAACAAGATCAACGTCATCAAGGAAGTCCGTGCCATCACCGGCCTGGGTCTCGGCGAAGCCAAGGCTCTGGTTGAAGGCGCTCCGAAGGCTGTCAAGGAAGGCGCCACCAAGGCCGAAGCCGAAGACATCAAGAAGAAGCTGGAAGACGCTGGCGCCAAGGTCGAACTCAAGTAAGTTCGCTTTAGCACTTGATTTGAGCGAGGTGGCGCTATATGTGCCATCTCGCTTTCCCGTTTTCTACGGGACGATTCGCCGGGCCGATTGGATGGGTCTGGCGCCAATTTGCGGAAATATATGACGATTTTTGATGTCGCGGGCCTCGTGGAGCCTCTGTTGACCTCGCTTTGGGCCGTTCCCAAATCGGGTCTATAGCTGTTTCTCACGAAGCTGTGATCGATCTGGCTGGGTCTGCCGGGTCGCTTGAATGCGATATCGACCGGGCCTGACTAAACCGTCTTGGTGGGAAACTGGTTCCCGCAATGACGTCGCTGCAAAATGACTACCAGGCATATATCCCGAGCGCCGACGGCTGATAGTCGGGTCTTTGGATATCTGCCTCCGAGACAAAGCAAAAAAGTGGAGCGCTGAGCCTGAAAGGGCAGGGCGCGAAACCAGAAACAGGAGCTTTCATGGCTACCACGTTCAACGGCCGCCGCAAGGTACGCAAGTCCTTCGGTTCCATCCACGAAGTCACGGAGATGCCCAACCTGATCGAAGTCCAAAAGGCTTCCTATGATCAGTTCCTCATGGTCGACGAGCCCAAGGGCGGTCGCGGTGATGAAGGGCTTCAGTCCGTCTTCCGTTCGGTCTTCCCGATCACCGACTTTTCGAACACCGCATCGCTCGAATTCGTGCGCTACGAATTCGAACAGCCCAAGTATGACATCGACGAGTGCCGTGCGCGCGATATCACCTTCGCTGCCCCGCTCAAGGTCACGCTGCGCCTGATCGTGTTCGAAGTGGACGAAGAAACCGGCGCGCGCTCGGTCAAGGACATCAAGGAGCAGGACGTCTATATGGGCGACATGCCCTTCATGACGTCGAACGGCACCTTTATCGTCAACGGCACCGAGCGCGTCATCGTTTCGCAGATGCACCGTTCGCCTGGCGTGTTCTTCGATCACGACAAGGGCAAGACCCACTCTTCGGGCAAGCTCCTGTTCGCTGGCCGTATCATCCCGTACCGCGGTTCCTGGCTCGATATTGAATACGACGCCAAGGACATCGTCTATGCGCGTATCGATCGTCGCCGCAAGATTCCGGTCACCTCGCTGCTCAAGGCGCTGGGCATGGATGCCGAGGAAATCCTCGACACCTATTACACCACGCTGAACTACGAAAAGACCGACAATGGCTGGCGCGTGCCTTACGACGCCGAGAAGTGGAAGGGCGCCAAGCCAAGCCACGATCTCATCGACGCCAAGACCGGCGACGTCGTTCATGAAGGTGGCAAGAAGCTTTCGGCCCGTCAGGCCAAGAAGCTGGCTGAAAACGGCCTGACCCACCTCCTCGCGACCGATGCCGATCTTTTTGGCGCCTACATCGCCCAGGACATCGTCAACCTCAAGACCGGTGAAATCTACGCTGAAGCCGGCGACGAGCTCGACGAAAAGCTGCTGACCAAGCTGGTCGACCTCGGCTTTGACGAGCTGCCGATCCTCGATATCGACCACATCACCATTGGGCCGTACCTGCGCAACACGCTGGCCGTGGACAAGAACGAGAGCCGTGAAGACGCGCTCTTCGATATCTACCGCGTCATGCGTCCGGGTGAGCCGCCGACCGTCGACACCGCTGAGGCGATGTTCCAGTCGCTGTTCTTTGATGCCGAACGCTACGACCTTTCGGCCGTTGGTCGCGTCAAGATGAACATGCGTCTCGAGCTCGATGCTCCGGACACCATGCGCATTCTGCGCAAGGAAGACATCGTCGAAGTCGTTCGCACCCTCGTCAATCTGCGCGATGGCCGTGGCGAAATCGATGACATCGACAACCTCGGCAACCGCCGCGTTCGCTCCGTCGGCGAACTCATGGAAAACTCCTATCGTCTTGGCCTGCTCCGCATGGAACGTGCCATCAAGGAGCGCATGAGCTCGGTCGAAATCGACACGGTCATGCCCCAGGACCTGATCAACGCCAAGCCGGCTGCCGCCGCTGTGCGCGAGTTCTTCGGTTCGTCCCAGCTGTCGCAGTTCATGGACCAGACCAACCCGCTCTCCGAAATCACCCACAAGCGCCGTCTGTCGGCTCTTGGACCTGGTGGTCTCACCCGTGAGCGCGCTGGCTTCGAAGTCCGCGACGTGCACCCGACGCACTATGGCCGTATCTGCCCGATCGAAACGCCAGAAGGCCCGAATATCGGTCTGATCAACTCGCTCTCGACCTTTGCGCGCGTCAACAAGTACGGTTTCATCGAAACCCCGTATCGCAAGATCGTCGATGGCAAGGTTACGGACGACGTCGTCTACCTTTCCGCAATGGAAGAGGCCAAGCACTACGTCGCTCAGGCCAACGTCAAGGTGAATGCTGACGGCACGCTGTCCGATGACCTGGTCGTGGCTCGCCACGCCGGTGACAACGGCCTGACGCCCAAGGAAAACGTCGACCTTATGGACGTTTCCCCCAAGCAGATGGTGTCGGTCGCTGCTTCGCTGATCCCGTTCCTTGAAAATGACGACGCTAACCGTGCTCTCATGGGCTCGAACATGCAGCGTCAGGCTGTGCCGCTGCTGCGCGCCGAAGCCCCGTTCGTGGGCACCGGCATGGAGCCAGTGGTTGCCCGTGACTCCGGCGCCGCCATCGTTGCCAAGCGCAAGGGTGTCGTCGATCAGGTGGACGCGACCCGTATCGTTATTCGCGCAACGGAAGAAACCGATGCGTCGAAGTCGGGCGTCGACATCTACAACCTGATGAAGTTCCAGCGTTCGAACCAGTCGACCTGTATCAATCAGCGTCCGCTGGTCGTCGTCGGCGATCACGTCAACCAGGGCGACATCATCGCCGATGGTCCCTCGACCGAACTGGGCGATCTCGCTCTCGGCCGCAACGTGCTCGTCGCCTTCATGCCCTGGAATGGCTACAACTTCGAAGACTCCATTCTGCTGAGCGAAAAAATCGCGATGCAGGACGTCTTCACCTCGATCCACATCGAGGAATATGAAGTCATGGCCCGCGACACCAAGCTTGGTCCTGAAGAAATCACGCGCGACATTCCGAACGTGTCGGAAGAGGCGCTGAAGAACCTCGACGAAGCCGGTATCGTTCACATCGGTGCTGAAGTTCAGCCGGGCGACATCCTCGTCGGCAAGATCACCCCCAAGGGCGAAAGCCCGATGACGCCGGAAGAAAAGCTCCTCCGCGCCATCTTCGGTGAAAAGGCTTCGGACGTTCGTGATACCTCGCTCCGCGTTCCGCCGGGCGATGCTGGTACTGTCGTTGAAGTGCGCGTGTTCAATCGCCACGGCATCGACAAGGACGAGCGCGCCATGGCCATCGAGCGCGAAGAAATCGAGCGTCTCGCCAAGGACCGCGACGACGAACAGTCGATCCTCGACCGTAACGTCTATGCCCGTCTCAAGGAAATGCTGTTCGGCAAGGCCGCGACGGCAGGTCCGAAGGGCTATGTCGTTGGCACCAAGCTCAATGACTCGATCTTTGAAGCGCAGCCGCGTTCGAAGTGGTGGCAGTTCGCCATCGAAGACGACAAGGTCATGACTGAAATGGAAGCTCTCCATGCTCAGTATGAAGAAAGCCGTCGTCTGCTCGAACAGCGCTTCATCGACAAGGTCGACAAGCTCCAGCGTGGCGATGAGCTGCCTCCTGGCGTCATGAAGATGGTGAAAGTCTTCATCGCGACCAAGCGCAAGATCCAGCCAGGCGACAAGATGGCCGGCCGTCACGGCAATAAGGGTGTGGTTTCCCGCATCGTTCCTGTCGAAGACATGCCGTACCTCGAAGACGGTACCTCGGTTGATATCGTGCTGAACCCACTCGGCGTGCCGTCGCGCATGAACGTCGGCCAGATCCTTGAAACCCATCTGGGTTGGGCCTGTGCCGGCATGGGCAAGAAGATCGACCAGATGGTCCGCGCCTATCAGCGCAATGGCGACTTGAAGCCGCTGCGGACTGAAGTTCAGGAGCTCTTTGCTGGCGATACCGCCATCACCGATCTCGATGACGATGGCATGGTCCGTCTCGGCGAGCACCTCTCCAAGGGTGTTCCGATCGCGACGCCGGTTTTCGACGGTGCCAAGGAAGCCGACATCGTGGTTCTGCTCGAAAAGGCAGGCCTCAAGGCTTCGGGTCAGTCGACCGTCTATGACGGCCGTTCGGGTGAACAGTTCGATCGTCAGGTGACGGTTGGCTACATCTACATGCTCAAGCTCGACCACCTCGTGGACAACAAGATCCACGCGCGTTCGATTGGTCCTTACTCGCTCGTCACCCAGCAGCCGCTTGGTGGTAAGGCGCAGTTCGGCGGTCAGCGTTTCGGCGAGATGGAAGTATGGGCCCTCGAAGCGTATGGCGCCGCCTACACGCTCCAAGAAATGCTCACCATCAAGTCGGACGACGTTGCTGGTCGTACCAAGGTCTACGAAGCGATCGTCCGTGGCGACGACACCTTCGAAGCGGGCATCCCCGAGAGCTTCAACGTTCTGGTCAAGGAAATCCGTTCGCTCGGTCTCAATGTCGAACTCGACATGCGCGAAGTGGTAGACCCCGATCAGGCGGAGCTCGCACCTCCTCAGGAAGCGGCGGAATAATCCGGCACTTCCACCCCCATTCACCTTCCAAACCGACCGTCAGCTTGGCTGCGGTCGGGGCGGATAGAGGAGAGAATTGATGAACCATCATTCCCACGTCATGGACCCGTTCAACCCGGCCGTCCCGGTGCAGACCTTCGATCAGATGAAGATCTCCATCGCCTCCCCGGAAAAGATCCTTTCCTGGTCCTATGGCGAGATCAAGAAGCCCGAGACCATCAACTACCGTACGTTCAAGCCTGAGCGTGACGGTCTCTTCTGCGCGCGTATCTTTGGCCCCGTGAAGGACTACGAATGTCTTTGCGGCAAGTACAAGCGCATGAAGTTCAAGGGCGTCATCTGCGAAAAGTGCGGTGTTGAAGTCACCCTGAGCCGCGTTCGTCGCGAGCGCATGGGCCACATCGAACTGGCCGCTCCCGTTGCCCACATCTGGTTCCTGAAGTCCCTGCCGAGCCGCATCGCACTGCTGCTCGACATGACGCTCAAGGATATCGAACGCATCCTTTACTTCGAGAACTATGTCGTTCTCGATGCCGGCCTCACCCCGTTCACCCAGAACGAACTTCTGACCGAAGAACAGTATCTGGATGCGCAGGACGAATACGGTGCCGATAGCTTCACCGCCAAGATCGGCGCCGAAGCCATTCGCGATATCCTCCTCAACCTCGATCTTGAAAAGATCGCGGCTGATCTGCGCGTCGAAATCGCTGAATCGACCACCGAGCTCAAGCCAAAGAAGCTGGCCAAGCGCCTCAAGATCGTCGAGCAGTTCATCGTTTCGGGCAACAAGCCCGAATGGATGATCATGACCATCGTTCCGGTCATTCCGCCCGAACTCCGCCCGCTCGTCCCGCTGGACGGCGGCCGCTTCGCCACGTCCGATCTCAACGACCTCTATCGTCGTGTGATCAACCGCAACAACCGCCTGAAGCGTCTGATCGAGCTCCGTGCCCCAGACATCATCATCCGCAACGAAAAGCGCATGCTGCAGGAAGCTGTGGACGCGCTGTTCGACAACGGCCGTCGTGGCCGCACCATCACCGGTGCCAACAAGCGTCCGCTCAAGTCGCTGTCCGATATGCTCAAGGGCAAGCAGGGTCGCTTCCGCCAGAACCTTCTCGGCAAGCGCGTCGACTATTCCGGCCGTTCGGTGATCACCGTTGGTCCATACCTCAAGCTCCACCAGTGCGGTCTTCCCAAGAAGATGGCGCTCGAGCTATTCAAGCCGTTCATCTACTCGCGTCTTGAAGCCAAGGGTCTGTCCTCGACCGTCAAGCAGGCCAAGAAGCTGGTTGAGAAGGAAAAGCCCGAAGTCTGGGATATCCTCGACGAGGTCATCCGCGAGCACCCGGTTCTTCTGAACCGTGCGCCGACGCTGCACCGTCTTGGCATCCAAGCGTTCGAGCCGATCCTGATCGAAGGCAAAGCTATTCGTCTGCACCCGCTCGTCTGCTCGGCTTTCAACGCTGACTTCGACGGCGACCAGATGGCCGTGCACGTTCCGCTTTCGCTGGAAGCCCAGCTCGAAGCGCGCGTTCTCATGATGTCGACCAACAACATCCTGCATCCCGCGAATGGTCAGCCGATCATCGTGCCGAGCCAGGACATTGTTCTCGGTCTCTACTATCTGTCGATCATTGCAGATGGCGAGCCGGGCGAAGGCATGGCGTTCGGCTCCTATGCCGAGCTTGAACACGCGCTCGACAATAAGGTCGTCACGCTCCACACCAAGATTAAGGCCCGCGTGCCGTCTTGGGACGAGAATGGCAACCAGATCACCGAGATCGTGGAAACGACCCCGGGCCGCATGCTCATCGGTCAGATCCTGCCAAAGCACCCGGCTGTGCCGTTTGCGACGGCAAACCAGCTCATGACCAAGAAGATGATCTCCAAGATGATCGACACCGTTTATCGCGGTTGCGGTCAGAAGGAGACGGTCATTTTCTGTGATCGCGTCATGCAGCTTGGCTTCAAGAACGCTTGCGACGCCGGCATCTCGTTCGGCAAGGATGACATGGTCATCCCGCAGTCCAAGTACACCATCGTCGAAGAAACCCGTAAGCTGGTCGAAGAATTCGAACAGCAGTACAATGACGGCCTGATTACCCAGGGCGAAAAGTACAATAAGGTTGTCGACGCCTGGGCCAAGTGCGGTGACAAGATCGCCGAAGAAATGATGAAGGGCATCGCTGCCGTTCAGTTCGATAAGGAAACGGGTCGTCAGAAGCCGATCAACTCGGTTTACATGATGAGCCACTCCGGTGCTCGTGGTTCACCGGCACAGATGAAGCAGCTCGCCGGCATGCGTGGCCTCATGGCCAAGCCCGACGGCTCCATCATCGAAACGCCGATCACCGCGAACTTCAAGGAAGGCCTCAACGTTCTCGAGTACTTCAACTCGACCCACGGTGCCCGTAAGGGTCTGGCTGATACCGCTCTGAAGACCGCAAACTCGGGTTACCTGACCCGTCGTCTCGTTGACGTGGCACAGGATGCCATCATCATCGAGGTGGATTGCGGTACCGAACGCGGCCTCACCATGGAGCCGATCGTTGACGCAGGCCAGATCGTGGCTTCGCTCGGTCAGCGCGTGCTTGGCCGTACCACGGCCGACGACGTGTTCCACCCATTGACGGGTGACCTGATCGCGCCGAAGGGCACGCTGCTCGAAGAAAAGCATGTCGACGTCATCGAAGAGGCTCGCATCCAGTCGATCCGCATTCGTTCGCCGCTGACCTGCGATCTCCGCCAGGGCTGCTGCGCTGCGTGCTATGGTCGTGACCTTGCTCGCGGTACCCCGGTCAATATCGGTGAAGCTGTCGGCGTTATCGCCGCGCAGTCAATCGGTGAACCCGGCACCCAGCTCACCATGCGCACGTTCCACATCGGTGGTACGGCTCAGGTGGTCGACTCTTCGTTCCTCGAAGCCGGTGCTGAGGGCACGATCGAAGTTCGCAACCCGAACCTCGCTAATGTCGAAGGCGGCAAGCAGGTCGTCATGGCCCGTAACGTCTCCCTCGCCATCCTCGATGGCGAAGGCAAGGAACGTGCGACCCACAAGGTGACCTACGGCTCCAAGCTCCTCGTCAAGGCAGGCGACACGGTTCGCCGTGGCCAGCGTCTGGCTGAATGGGATCCGTACACCCGTCCGATCCTGGCCGAAGTCGAAGGCGAGGTCCTGTTTGAGGATCTGGTCGACGGTGCTTCCGTTGCGGAAAACACCGACGAAGCCACCGGCTTCACCAAGCGCGTGGTCATCGACTGGCGCGGCAACCAGCGTGGTGAGGGCCTCAAGCCCGCACTCGCCATTGCCCGCGGCGGTTCGGTTGCCAAGGTCGACCGTGGTGGCGATGCCCGTTACCTGCTCTCCGTTGACGCGGTTATCGCCGTCGAGCCGGGTGAAAAGGTTGCTCCGGGTGACGTCCTGGCCCGTATTCCTCTCGAATCGGCCAAGACCAAGGACATCACCGGCGGTCTGCCGCGCGTTGCTGAACTCTTCGAAGCGCGTCGTCCGAAGGATCACGCCATCATCGCTGAGATCGATGGTACCATCCGCTTCGGCCGCGACTACAAGAACAAGCGTCGAGTCATTATCGAGCCGACCGAGGCCGGTGGCGATCCGGTTGAATACCTGATCCCGAAGGGCAAGCCGTTCCACCTCCAGGAAGGCGACACCATCGAAAAGGGCGAATACATCCTGGACGGCAATCCCGCTCCGCACGACATCCTTGCCATCAAGGGCGTCGAGGAACTGGCACGCTATCTCGTCAACGAGATTCAGGAAGTCTATCGTTTGCAGGGCGTGTTGATTAACGACAAGCACATCGAGGTGATCGTTCGCCAGATGCTGCAGAAGGTCGAGATCGTATTGCCGGGTGACTCGGGTCTGCTCAAGGACGAGCAGCTCGACAAGCTCGACTTCGATGAACTCAACGACGCGCTCATCGCCGAAGGCAAGAAGCCGGCAACCGCTAACCCGGTTCTGCTCGGCATCACCAAGGCGTCACTGCAGACTCGCTCCTTCGTGTCCGCGGCTTCCTTCCAGGAAACCACGCGCGTCCTCACTGAAGCTGCCGTTTCCGGCAAGGCCGACCTTCTCGAAGGCCTCAAGGAAAACGTCATCGTCGGCCGTCTCATCCCGGCCGGTACCGGCGCGGGCCAGACCAAGGCCAAGCTTATCGCCGCCAAGCGCGACGACCTCATTCTCGAGGAACGCCGCCGTCAGGCAGAGAGCGTCAAGCTCTCGGCGCCTGCCGCCGAATAAGCTAAGCCTAAGACCAATACGTAAGGGGGCCTCCGGGGCCCCTTTTTTTGTTGGATGACAGGGACATCCGTAAAGGTTTATCTATTCTGTCAGGGTTCTGTTCAGGCTTGGCAGGGATGATCGGCCCATGCAGATTCTCGTCGCTATCGGAATCGTCTTTTTGGCCCTCTCGTTGTGGCCGATCAGGCGGATCATTCAACTGGTGCGCGGCGGTTCGCTCCGCCGCCAATGGATTGCGCTCGGCGTTCTGATCGTCGGCTTCATCATCGGCTATGCCGCGTTTCTCGCCGTGCGGCCGTCAGGCGGCCCGACGCTCATCACGCTGATCGTTGAAACCATTCTCTTCGGCGGTAGCATCTTCGTCTTCATCGTCACGCGGCTGTCTCTGACAACCACAACCGATGTCGTCCGCATCGCCTCGCTCGAACGGGACGCCCTCGTCGATCCTCTGACCGGGGTCTTCAATCGGCGCTACCTCACCATGAAGCTCGACGAGGAAGTGTCCCGCGCTCGGCGTGAGGGTCATCCGCTCGCAACGCTCATGTTTGACGTCGATCACTTCAAGCACGTCAACGACGTCTATGGCCACGCGATCGGCGATATCGTCCTGCGCCACATCTCGTCGTTGCTGGTCCAGAAGGCGCGCCTCTCCGATACTGTAATCCGGTATGGGGGGGAGGAGTTCGTCATCATCGCCCCCAATTCCTCCGAGGCCGAAGCGGCCGCTCTCGGCATGCGCCTCATCGAGGAGATCGCGATGGCGCCCGTGTCGCTACCGGATGGCGAGACGCTTTCCGTCACCGCCAGTGGCGGTGCTGCAGCGCTCCCGACGCAGGGAACCGCCGAAATGATGCTGCGCGACGCCGACCACGCGCTTTATCGCGCCAAAAGAGAAGGCCGCAATCGTCTCCTCGCGGCCTCCCAACCGTCATAACCTAAAACCTAGAACAACTGGTTGTTCTCGTCCGGCTGCGGCAAAGTTTTCCCATCGGGCCGATCAAGCGCATCGATCTTGGCGATGTCATCGCCGGACAACACGAAATCCCAAACATCGAAATTGTCCTTGGCCCGCTCCGGCTTGCTGCTCTTTGGCAGGACGATGAGGTTCTGCTGCAAATGCCAGCGGATGATCACCTGCGCTGTCGATTTTCCATGCGCATCGGCGATTCCCTTGATCATCTCATCTTCGAGCAGCTTGCTCTCCTGGCCACCAAGCGGGCTGTAGCACTCGATCTGGATATCCTTATCCCGATGCCATTCGCGAATATCGCGCTGCTGATATGCCGGATGCAGTTCAAGTTGATTGACCGCAGGCACGACGCCGGTTTCATCGATGATGCGTTGGATGTGCTCGGGCAGGAAGTTGGAGACGCCGATCGAACGCACCTTGCCCTGCTTCCGCGCCTCGACGAGCGCCCGCCAGGTATCGGCATAGCGATCATGCTCCGGCGCCGGCCAATGGATCAGGAAGAGGTCGAGATAGTCGAGCTTCAGCCGCCCGAGTGACTCGTCGAGCGAGCGCAGCGCGCTGTCATAACCCTGATGGCCATTGCGTAGCTTTGAGGTTACGAAAAGCTGGTCGCGCGCCACCGAGGCCTGGGCAATAGCTTCGCCCACGCCAGCCTCATTGTCATAGCCTTGTGCAGTGTCGATATGCCGGTAGCCCGCGTCGATTGCGGCGCCGACAACCTTTGGTGCATCGGCCTCCTCGAGGCGCCAAACGCCGAAGCCAAGTTGAGGAATGCTGTTGCCATCATTGAGTGGCAGGGCAGGGGTGTCTGTCATTCTGAGTAGCTCCTTGCAAACGCTTGCCTAACGGTTCAAAGCGCGCCGAAGCTCCCTCGATCATTTCAAGTCACCATCCCAAGGTAATTGGTCAACTCGCGTGCCGCCGCCGATCCCGCTCGATTTGCGCCGATCGTCGAGGCCGACGGACCATACCCGACCAGATGCACCCGCGGATCGAGCGCAACCTGCGTTGCCAACCGTCCGGTCATGGTTATCCCGCCGCTCTCTTCCCGCAATTGCAACGGCGCCAGATGATCGAGCGCGCTGCGAAAACCCGTGCACCAGAGAATGACGTCGACATCGAGCGTGGCGCCATCCTCCCAGCGCACCCCTGTCGACGTGATCTCGGAAAACATCGGCCGGCGCTCGAGAACGCCGCGCTCCCGCATGCTGGTAATGGCCGGCGTCACCGGCAACCCCGTCACCGAAACAACCGCTTTGGGCGGCAGGCCGGCTCGGACCCGCTCCTCGACCATCGCGACCGCGGCACGCCCAGCCTCCTCGTCGAACGGCCCCTCTCGCCAACGCGGCGGCGTCCGAGTAACCCAGGTGGTCTCCGTTACCTTGGATATCTCGTCGAGCAACTGGATCGCCGAAATACCACCACCGACAATCAGGACGTGCTTGCCTTTGAAAGCCTCAGCGACCGTGTAGTCGCGTGTGTGAAATTGCTCTCCGCCAAAGAGCGCCGCCCCCGGATAGTCGGGAATATAGGGTTTCTCCCAAGTCCCCGTGGCATTGATGATTCCCCGCGCCGAGAACAGTCCGCGATCGCTTTGGACGCGCAGCCGGTCTCCGCGGTCGCAGACCACGGTGACATTGGCGGGTCGCACGACGCGGAGGTCGAACCGCTCCTCATAGGCCGCAAAGTAGTGTGGCACGGCGACGGAGGCCCTGACACTCTCGTCGCCCCCAGCAAATTCGGCAAAACCCAGCCCGGGCAGATCATGCACACGATTGACGGTGCTCAAGGTCAGAGATGGCCATCGATACTGCCAGGCGCCGCCCGCTTGTGCCGCGTGGTCGAGGACCAGAAAGTCTTTCTCGGGCTTTAATCCCAGTGCCTTAAGATGATAAGCCGCGCTCAAACCGGCCTGTCCCGCGCCGATCACCACGATATCCATCTTGAGTGCAGCACGTAGGGCAGGGGTGGTCATGATGGGCTCCGGAGGTCGCGTTCACATTTAGGTGCCCACTATCCTGTCGGCAAGTTGACCGCTTTCGTGATAAGTCCCTGTTAACGATTGCCGAACGGAGTTTGGACGATCCGTCCACCCCTGAATGACCCGTCCGATGGGCTGAAGTGGCCGGAATGCATGGCTCTTGCGCGAAGTTTTCCGCGAAAGAATCCTTGACGGGGCGAGTCAACAGTTCTAAACAGCGCCTACCTTAGCGGTCGGTCGTGAATGTCACACCGGGTCCCTGCCACCTAGCGCGGGAATCCAGGGCACTCAAACACACTGTCGGGTAACTAGACGAAGCAAATCCTTGTGCGCATGACTGTCCCATTTTGGTGGGGTGGTCCGCTGCAACTAAGGCGCCGCCGATTCCCGGAAGGGTTCGGATGAGCGCCAATTTGGTTTGCTTGTGTAGACCGAACTAAAATTTTTTGGACGATGGAAAGAGCGCAATGCCCACCATTAATCAGCTGATCCGCAAACCACGCGCCAGCAAGCCAAAGCGGAACAAGGTTCCCGCCATGGAAGCAAACCCGCAGAAGCGTGGTGTTTGCTCCCGTGTGTACACGACGACCCCAAAGAAGCCGAACTCGGCTCTGCGTAAGGTGGCCAAGGTTCGCCTGACCAACCAGCGCGAAGTGATCTCCTACATCCCCGGTGAAGGTCACAATCTGCAGGAGCACTCCGTTGTGCTCATCCGCGGCGGTCGCGTTCGCGATTTGCCGGGCGTTCGCTATCACGTGCTCCGTGGTGTCCTCGATACACAGAGCGTGAAGGACCGCAAGCAACGCCGTTCGAAGTACGGCGCGAAGCGTCCGAAGTAAGGAGATCGAGATATGTCCCGTCGTCACCGCGCAGAAAAACGCGACGTTATCCCGGACGCTAAGTTCGGCGATCTCGTTCTGACCAAGTTCATGAATTCCCTGATGAAGGACGGCAAGAAGTCTGCTGCCGAATCCATCGTCTACGGTGCTTTCGAAATCGTCGAGAGCAAGACCAAGCAGGACCCGATCACGGTGTTCCATGGCGCCCTGGACAATATTCGTCCGGCCGTCGAAGTTCGTTCGCGCCGCGTTGGTGGTGCGACGTACCAGGTTCCCGTTGAAGTCCGTACCGACCGTCAGCAGGCCCTGGCCATCCGTTGGCTGATCGAATCCGCTCGCAAGCGCGGTGAGAACACCATGCGTGAACGCCTCTCGGGCGAACTCATGGATGCCATGAATGGCCGCGGTCAGGCCGTCAAGAAGCGCGAAGATACGCACCGTATGGCTGATGCCAACCGTGCCTTCTCGCACTACCGCTGGTAGTAGGAGCGCCAAATGGCACGCGAATATCCTATTAATCTCTATCGTAACTTCGGCATCATGGCTCACATCGATGCTGGCAAGACGACCACGACCGAACGTATCCTTTACTACACCGGCAAGTCCCACAAGATCGGCGAAGTCCATGACGGCGCCGCGACCATGGACTGGATGGAGCAGGAACAGGAACGCGGCATCACCATTACGTCGGCCGCTACGACCACGTTCTGGAAGGACCGCAACGGTACCCAGCACCGCTTCAACATCATCGACACTCCCGGCCACGTGGACTTCACCATCGAAGTCGAACGTTCGCTGCGCGTGCTCGACGGTGCCGTCGCTCTGCTCGACGCCAATGCTGGCGTTGAACCGCAGACCGAAACCGTGTGGCGTCAGGCTGACAAGTACCACGTTCCGCGTCTCATCTTCGTCAACAAGATGGACAAGACCG
This sequence comes from Devosia sp. Leaf64, assembly GCF_001421945.1. Classification (NCBI taxonomy): domain Bacteria; kingdom Pseudomonadati; phylum Pseudomonadota; class Alphaproteobacteria; order Hyphomicrobiales; family Devosiaceae; genus Devosia; species Devosia sp. Leaf64. The sequence goes on from NZ_LMLO01000021.1 coordinate 690,437, forward strand.
GTGCCGACTTCTACCGCTGCGTAGAAATGATCGGTTCGCGTCTCGGCGCCCGTGCCGTTCCGGTTCAGCTGCCGATCGGCGCCGAAACTGAATTCAAGGGCGTTGTCGATCTCATCGAGATGAACGCTCTGGTCTGGCGTAACGAAGAGCTCGGTGCTCAGTGGGACGTCGTCGAGATCCCTGCCGATCTCAAGGACAAGGCCGTCAAGTACCGCGAAGCTATGGTCGAAGCCGCCGTCGAAATGGACGACGCTGCGATGGAAGCTTATCTCAACGGCGAAGTGCCGAACAACGACACCATCCGTCGTCTGCTTCGTCAGGGCGCCATCGGTGCCAAGTTCTTCCTCGTCTTCGCTGGCTCGGCGTTCAAGAACAAGGGCGTGCAGCCCCTGCTCGATGGCGTTATCGACTTCCTGCCGTCCCCGCTCGACGTTCCTGCTATTCAGGGCATCGACGCCAAGACCGAAGCGCCGATCGAACGTCACGCTGACGACTCCGAGCCGCTTTCGATGCTGGCATTCAAGATCGCCAACGACCCGCACATGGGTACGCTGACCTTCTGCCGCATCTATTCGGGTCACCTCGAAGCGGGCATCAGCCTGGAAAATACCGTGAAGGGCAAGCGCGAACGCGTTGGCCGCATGTTCCAGATGCACGCCAACAGCCGTGAGCAGATCACTGAAGCCTTTGCTGGTGACATCGTCGCCATCGTCGGCCTCAAGGACACCACCACGGGTGACACGCTGGCTCCGACCAACTCGCAGGTTATCCTCGAGCGCATGATCTTCCCGGATCCGGTTATCGACATCTCCGTCGAGCCGAAGTCCAAGGCTGACCAGGAAAAGATGGGCCTCGCCCTCAACCGCCTGGCTGCTGAAGATCCGTCGTTCCGCGTCAAGACCGACGAAGAATCCGGCCAGACCATCATCTCGGGCATGGGCGAACTTCACCTCGATATTCTCGTCGACCGTATGCGTCGCGAGTTCAAGGTCGAAGCCAATATCGGCCAGCCGCAGGTTGCTTACCGTGAGACGATCACGCGTAAGACTGAAAAGGACTACACCCACAAGAAGCAGTCGGGTGGTTCGGGTCAGTTCGCGCGCATCAAGATCACGGTTGAGCCGGGTGAAGTCGGCAAGGGCCTCGAATTCGTCAATGCCATCGTTGGCGGCGCTGTTCCTCGTGAATACGTCCCAGGTGTGTCGAAGGGTGTCGAATCGGTGATGGGCGCAGGCCCGCTGATCGGCTTCCCGGTCGTCGACGTTAAGGTCACTCTGACCGACGGCGCCTACCACGATGTCGACTCTTCGGTACTCGCCTTCGAAATCGCCGGCCGTGCAGGCTTCCGTGAGGCTCTTCGTGAAGCCGGTCCGAAAATTCTCGAACCGATCATGAAGGTTGAAGTTGTCACGCCAGAAGACTACATGGGCGACGTCATCGGCGATCTCAACTCCCGTCGTGGGCAGATCCAGGGCACTGAAAGCCGTGGTGTTGTCCAGGTCGTGAATGCGTTCGTGCCGCTTGCTAACATGTTCGGGTATGTGAACTCGCTGCGCTCCATGAGCCAGGGTCGTGCACAGTATTCCATGGTGTTCGATCACTACGAACAGGTTCCGCAGGCTGTCGCTGACGAAGTCCAGGCCAAGTACGCCTAAAACCAGCGCAAGCTAGTCAAGAAACTCAACTGTATGTCGGCGATTGCGCTGACAAATTTGGAGAAAAGCTATGGCGAAGGAAAAGTTTTCCCGCTCCAAGCCGCACTGCAACATCGGCACCATCGGTCACGTTGACCATGGCAAGACCTCGCTGACCGCAGCGATCACCAAGATCCTGGCTGAGACCGGCGGCGCGACCTTCAAGGCGTACGATCAGATCGACGCGGCCCCAGAAGAAAAGGCCCGCGGCATCACCATCAACACCGCCCACGTCGAGTATGAGACGACCAATCGTCACTACGCTCACGTCGACTGCCCAGGCCACGCTGACTATGTGAAGAACATGATCACCGGTGCTGCCCAGATGGACGGCGCGATCCTCGTCGTGTCGGCTGCTGACGGCCCGATGCCCCAGACCCGTGAGCACATCCTGCTCGCTCGTCAGGTTGGCGTTCCTGCTCTCGTCGTCTTCCTCAACAAGTGCGACATGGTCGACGATGCCGAGCTCCTCGAGCTCGTCGAGCTCGAAGTTCGTGAACTTCTGTCCTCGTACGAATTCCCGGGCGACGATATCCCGATCATCAAGGGTTCGGCTCTTGCCGCTCTTGAAGATTCCGACAAGAAGCTCGGCCACGACGCCGTTCTCGAGCTGATGGCCGCTGTTGACTCGTACATTCCGCAGCCGGAACGTCCCGTCGACCAGCCGTTCCTCCTCCCGATCGAAGACGTGTTCTCGATCTCGGGTCGTGGTACCGTGGTCACCGGTCGCGTCGAACGCGGCATCGTCAAGGTTGGTGAAGAAGTCGAAATCGTCGGCATCAAGGCAACCCAGAAGACCACCGTCACCGGTGTCGAAATGTTCCGCAAGCTGCTCGACTCCGGTCAGGCTGGCGACAACGTCGGCGCGCTGATCCGTGGTATCGACCGCACTCAGGTTGAGCGCGGCCAGGTTCTCTGCAAGCCCGGTTCCGTGACCCCGCACACCGACTTCACGGCTGAGGTTTACATCCTCACCAAGGAAGAAGGCGGTCGTCACACTCCGTTCTTCGGCAACTACCGTCCCCAGTTCTACTTCCGTACCACGGACGTGACGGGTATCGTGACCCTTCCCGAAGGCACCGAAATGGTGATGCCGGGCGACAACCTGAACATCAACGTTCAGCTCATCGTTCCGATCGCCATGGAAGAAAAGCTCCGCTTCGCTATCCGCGAAGGTGGCCGTACGGTTGGTTCGGGCGTCGTCGCCACGATCCTGAAGTAAGCCTCATTGAGACATTCGCGGCGCGCGATTAAGCGCGCCGTGATCTTTTTCCGTCAGGATTTGAGAAGATGAACGGTCAGAATATCCGCATCCGCCTCAAGGCGTTTGACCATCGCGTGCTCGATACGTCGACCCGTGAGATCGTCAACACTGCCAAGCGCACGGGTGCCCAGGTTCGCGGTCCGATTCCGCTGCCGACCCGCATCGACAAGTTCACCGTCAACCGCTCGCCCCACATCGACAAGAAGGCGCGTGAGCAGTTCGAGATCCGGACCCACAAGCGTCTGCTTGACATTGTGGACCCGACCCCTCAGACGGTCGATGCACTGATGAAGCTCGATCTCGCCGCCGGCGTCGACGTCGAAATCAAGCTCTAAGACTACAAGAACAAAAATTCCGCGCCTGCCGCGAAAGGGTCCTCTGAAATCATGACCCGGCAGAGCGCCAACAAGAAGGTATAACCGATGCGTTCTGGATTGATCGCACAGAAGCTGGGGATGACCCGCATCTTCGCCGAGGACGGCTCGCACGTTCCGGTCACGGTGCTGGCCCTGCAGAACTGCCAGGTGGTGGCGCAGCGTACCGTCGAGAAAGACGGCTACGTGGCTCTCCAGCTCGGCGCAGGCCAGGCTAAGGCCAAGAACACCTCCAAGGCAGAACGCGGCCACTATGCCGTTGCCAAGGTGGAGCCGAAGCGTCACGTCGCGGAATTCCGCGTTGATGCTGAAAACCTCATAGAGGTTGGCGCAACCCTCAAGGCGGACCACTTCGCCGAGGGCCAGCTTGTCGACGTCACTGGTACGTCGATCGGTAAGGGTTTTGCCGGTGGTATGAAGCGCTGGAACTTCGGTGGTCTGCGCGCCTCCCACGGTGTTTCCGTTTCCCACCGTTCCATCGGTTCGACCGGTGGCCGTCAGGACCCGGGTAAGACCTTCAAGAACAAGAAGATGCCGGGCCACATGGGCGATCGTCGCATCACCACGCAGAACGTCAAGGTCGTCAAGACCGACGTGGAACGTGGCCTGCTCCTGATCCAGGGTTCGGTTCCGGGCGCCAAGGGCGCTTGGATCATGGTCAAGGATGCCGTCAAGAAGCCGGCTCCCGCGAATGTAGTCCTGCCGGGCTCTTTCGAGGCCGCTGCTGCGGGAGAAGCGAAGTAAATGGAACTCAAGGTAACCACACTCGACGGTAAGTCCGCCGGTACGATCGAGCTCAAGGACGATGTCTTTGGTCTTGAAGTTCGCGCTGACATCCTGCACCGCATGGTTCGCTACCAGCAGCTCAAGGCGATGTCCGGCACGCATGACGTGAAGAACCGCTCTGAAGGCGTGCGCACGGGCAAGAAGTTCGTGAAGCAGAAGGGTTCGGGCGGCGCCCGTCACGGCGATCGCAAGGCTCCCCAGTTCCGTGGTGGTGGCCGTGCATTCGGTCCGACCCCGCGTAGCCACGCGATCGATCTTCCCAAGAAGGTCCGCGTTCTCGCGCTCAAGCATGCTCTCTCGTCCAAGGCCAAGGCTGGCTCGCTGATCGTCATCGATAGCGTTGCTCAGCAGGAAGCCAAGACGGCAGCGCTGCGCACCACCTTCGGCAAGCTCGAATGGGCAAGCGCGCTGATCATCGACGGCGCAAGCGTCGACCAGAACTTTGCTCTGGCCGCCCGCAATATCCCGAACATCGACGTGCTGCCGATCCAGGGGATCAACGTTGTTTCGATCCTCAAGCGCGACAAGCTCGTCCTGACCAAGGCAGCGCTCGAAGCGCTCGAAGCGAGGTTCGCATGAACAAGCTTGCCGCTTACGACATCGTCCGTAACCCCGTCGTGACTGAAAAGTCGACGATGGCTTCGGAATACAACCAGGTCGTTTTCGACGTGGCGATTGATGCCAGCAAGACCGAGATCAAGGCCGCCGTCGAGCAGCTTTTTTCGGTCAAGGTCAAGGCAGTGAACACCCTGGTCCGCAAGGGCAAGGTGAAGCGCTTCCGCGGCAAGACTGGCGTTCGCAATGACGTCAAGAAGGCCATCGTGACCCTCGTCGACGGCCAGTCGATCGATATTTCGACCGGCCTCTAAGGGACAAGAGACAGCAAAATGGCTCTAAAGACTTATAATCCGACCTCCGAAGGCCGTCGTACCCTCGTTACGACCGACCGTTCGGAACTGTGGAAGGGCAAGCCGGTCAAGGCTCTGACCGAAGGCCTCTCCAAGAGCGGCGGCCGTAACAATACTGGCCGCATCACTGCCTACCATCGTGGTGGCGGTCACAAGCGCTCTTACCGCATGATCGACTTCAAGCGCGTGAAGTTCGACGCAGTCGGGACGATCGAACGTCTCGAATACGATCCGAACCGCACCGCCTGGATCGCTCTGGTGAAGTACGAAGATGGCGAACAGGCCTACATCGTTGCTCCGCAGCGCCTGACTGCCGGCGACAAGGTCATCTCCTCGATGAACACTGTCGACGTGAAGCCAGGCAATGCAATGCCGCTCGAGCGCATGCCGGTCGGCACCATCGTGCACAACGTCGAACTCAAGCCCCGCAAGGGCGGCCAGGTCGCTCGTTCCGCCGGTGCCTATGCTCAGTATGTCGGCCGTGACTCCGGTTGGGCGATCCTTCGCCTCAACTCGGGCGAACAGCGCCGCGTACACGGTACGTGCCTCGCCACCGTCGGTGCCGTGTCCAACCAGGATCACGCCAACACCTCGCTCGGCAAGGCTGGTCGTAACCGCTGGCTCGGCAAGAAGCCGGTCAACCGCGGCGTGACCATGAACCCGGTCGACCACCCCCATGGTGGTGGTGAAGGCCGTACGTCTGGTGGCCGTCACCCGGTTTCTCCGTGGGGCAAGCCGACCAAGGGCAAGCGCACACGTTCAAATAAGGCCACGGATCAGTTTATCGTCCGCAGCCGCCACGTGAAGAAGGGCAGGTAAGTCATGACCCGTTCAGTTTGGAAGGGGCCGTTCGTCGACGGCTATATGCTCAAGAAGGCCGAGAAGGCCCAGAGCTCTGGCCGCAACGATGTGGTCAAGATCTGGTCGCGTCGCTCGACCATCCTGCCGCAGTTCGTCGGCATCACGTTCGGTGTGCACAACGGCCAGAAGCATGTTCCGGTGAATGTCACCGAAGACATGATCGGTCACAAGTTTGGCGAGTTCGCCCCGACCCGTACCTATTACGGTCACGCGGCCGACAAGAAGGCCAAGAGGAAGTAAGATGAGCAAGCCAAAGACTGAGCGCGCTCTCAAAGACAACGAGGCTAAGGCTGTCCTGCGCATGCTGCGCATCAGCCCTCAGAAGCTGAACCTCGTCGCGCAGTTGATCCGTGGCAAGAAGGTTGAGAAGGCTCTGGCCGATCTCGAATTCAGCCACAAGCGCATCTCCGGCCAGGTGAAGAAGGTGCTCGAGAGCGCCATCGCCAATGCCGAAAACAACCATGGCCTCGATACCGACGCGCTCGTCGTTGCCGAAGCCTTTGTGGGCAACTCGCTCGTCATGAAGCGTTTCATGGCTCGTGGCCGCGGCAAGTCGTCGCAGATCCAGAAGCCTTTCTCGCATCTGACGATCATCGTCCGGCAAGTTGAGGAGGCCGCATAATGGGTCAGAAAATCAATCCAATCGGCTTCCGTCTGGGCATCAATCGCACCTGGGATAGCCGCTGGTACGCCAACAAGGGCGAATATGGCACGCTTCTTCAAGAAGACCTGAAGATCCGCACCACCCTGATGAAGGATCTCAAGGCCGCTGCGGTCTCCAAGATCGTAATCGAGCGTCCGCACCGCAAGTGCCGCGTGTCGATCCACACTGCTCGTCCGGGCATCGTGATCGGCAAGAAGGGCGCTGACATCGACAAGATCCGCGCCAAGGTGAAGAAGTTCACCGACAGCGAAGTGCACATCAACATCGTTGAAGTGCGCAAGCCGGAAACCGATGCGACCCTTGTTGCTCAGGGCATTGCCCAGCAGCTCGAACGCCGCGTTGCCTTCCGTCGTGCCATGAAGCGTGCAGTGCAGACTGCAATCCGCATGGGCGCCGGTGGTATCCGCGTCAACGTTGGTGGTCGTCTTGGTGGCGCCGACATCGCTCGTACCGAATGGTACCGCGAAGGCCGCGTGCCGCTGCACACCCTGCGCGCCGATATCGACTACGGTACGGCTGAAGCCGAAACCACGTACGGCATCATCGGCATCAAGGTTTGGATCTTCAAGGGCGAAGTCCTTGAGCACGATCCTTCCGCCCACGAGCGTCGCGCTACCGAAGGTAGCGAAGGTGGCCAACGTTCTGAGCGCGAACCGCGCCGTGAGCGTGGCGATCGCGACCGCGAACGCGCATAAGAAGGTTGAACAATTATGCTGCAACCGAAGCGTACTAAGTTCCGCAAGGCCCACAAGGGCCGCATCCATGGTCTTGCCAAGGGTGGCACCGAGCTGGCTTTCGGCTCCTATGCCCTCAAGGCGACCGAACCCGAACGCGTTACCGCGCGTCAGATCGAAGCAGCCCGTCGCGCTATCACTCGTGAGATGAAGCGCCAGGGCCGCGTGTGGATCCGTATTTTCCCGGATCTGCCGGTTTCCAAGAAGCCTACCGAAGTCCGTATGGGTAAGGGTAAGGGCTCCGTTGAATACTGGGCAGCACGCGTAAAGCCGGGCCGCATCGTTTTTGAGATTGACGGCGTACCCGAAGACGTTGCAAAGGAGGCGCTTCGCCTCGGAGCAATGAAGTTGCCGATCACCACGCGCATTGTTACGCGCATTGTCGACTAAGGACACGAGCATGAAAGCCAGTGATGTGCGGAGCAAAACCGCAGACGAACTGAAAGATCAGCTCGTCGACCTTAAGAAAGAACAGTTCAACCTGCGTTTCCAGCGCGCTACCCAGCAGCTGGAAAAGCCCGCCCAGGTCAAGTTGGTCCGCCGCGATATCGCGCGGATCAAGACGATCCTCGGCGAAAAGAACGCAGCTAAGTAAGGAATAAAACCCATGCCAAAGCGCGTTTTGCAGGGGACTGTTGTCTCCGACGCTAACGAGAAGACCATCGTGGTCCGGGTCGAGCGCCGTTTTACGCACCCCCTTCTGAAGAAGACAGTGCGTCGTTCCAAGAAGTATCACGCTCACGATGAAGCTAATGTGGCAAAAGTCGGTGATATCGTGTGGATCGAAGAAACCGCACCGATCAGCAAGAACAAGCGCTGGACGCTTGTCCCTGCGGCGTAAGAGAATTTCAATTAGGTCGGCGCGCCGGGTGACGGTGCTGCCGATTCAACTAGAAGGCATCCAGTTATGATCCAGATGCAATCAAATCTCGACGTCGCGGACAATTCCGGCGCTCGTCGTGTCATGTGCATCAAGGTGCTGGGCGGTTCGCATCGTAAATACGCCTCGGTCGGCGACATTATTGTCGTTTCGGTCAAGGACGCTATTCCGCGCGGCCGTGTAAAGAAGGGCCAGGTTATGAAAGCTGTGGTCGTTCGCACCGCAACCGACATCCGTCGCCCCGATGGCACCGTCATCCGTTTTGACAAGAACGCCGCGGTTCTGATCAACAATCAGAAAGAGCCGATCGGCACCCGTATCTTCGGACCTGTTCCGCGCGAACTCCGCGCCCGGAACCACATGAAGATCATCTCGCTCGCTCCAGAGGTGCTGTAATGGCCTCCAAGATCAAAAAGGGCGATAAAGTCGTCGTCCTGGCTGGCAAGGACAAGGGCAAGACCGGTCAGGTCTTGTCGGTCATTCCCACCGAAACCAAAGCGCTTGTCCAGGGTATCAACCTTGTTCGCAAGCACCAGAAGCAGACTGCCTCGCAGGACGCCGGTATCTTCACCAAGGAAGCGCCGATCCACCTGTCGAACCTGGCCGTCGCCGACGCCAATGGCAAGCCCACCCGCGTCGGGTTCCAGATCAAGGACGGCGTGAAGACTCGCGTCGCCAAGACGACCGGAGGCCAGATCGATGGCTGAGACCGTTTACGTTCCGCGCCTGCGGACCTACTACGACGAAACCATCAAGGCCGAGCTGACCAAGCAGTTCGAGTACAAGAACGTCATGGAGCTGCCAAAGCTCGACAAGATCGTTCTGAACATGGGCGTCGGTGAAGCTGTCAACGACACCAAGAAGGTGAAGTCGGCTGCTGCGGAACTGGAAAAGATTGCGGGTCAGAAGCCGGTTATCACCCATGCCCGCAAGTCGATCGCAGGCTTTAAGGTCCGCGAAGAGATGCCGCTCGGTGTCAAGGTGACGCTGCGCAAGACCCGCATGTACGAGTTCCTGGATCGTCTGGTGAACATCGCACTCCCGCGCGTCCGCGACTTCCGCGGTCTCAATCCGAACTCCTTCGACGGCCGTGGCAACTATGCCATGGGCATCAAGGAACACATCATTTTCCCCGAGATCAACTATGATCAGATCGATCAGGTCTGGGGTATGGATATCGTGATTGCCACGACGGCCAAGACGGATGATGAAGCTCGGGCTCTGCTGCGCGCTTTCAACTTCCCGTTCCGCCAGTAAGCGGGCAGGGAAGGGATAAAGGATCAGAACATGGCAAAGACCAGTTCCATCGAAAAGAACAACAAGCGCGCCAAGCTCGCTAAGCAGTATGCTGAGAAGCGTTCTGCCCTCAAGGCGACCGTCAAGGATCAGACCTTGTCGATCGAAGAGCGTTTCAAGGCCACCCTCAAGCTGGCTGAATTGCCGCGCAACTCGGCAAAGGTTCGCGTTCGCAACCGTTGCGAAGTTTCGGGCCGTCCACGCGCTTACTACCGTAAGCTCAAGATGAGCCGTATCGCCCTGCGTCAGCTGGGCAACCTGGGCCAGATCCCGGGTCTCGTGAAGTCGAGCTGGTAAGGAGAGACATAAATGAGCTTTTCTGACCCAATCGGCGACATGCTGACCCGTATCCGCAACGCTCAAGAGCGTCGCCGGAACACCGTTTCGACCCCAGCCTCGACCCTTCGCGGTCGCGTGCTGGACGTTCTCCAGTCCGAGGGTTTCATCCGCGGCTACTCCGAGACCAAGTTCGAAAACGGCGCTGCCGAATACGAAATCGAACTCAAGTATTCGGACAATGAAGGCGTGATCCGCACCATCGAGCGCGTTTCCCGTCCCGGCCGCCGCGTGTATGCGTCGGTCAAGAATATTCCGCAGGTGGCGAATGGCCTCGGCGTGTCGATCCTCTCCACCCCCAAGGGTGTGATGGCCGACCACGAAGCCAAGGCTGCCAACGTTGGTGGCGAGGTACTCTGCCGCGTCTTCTAATGCGTGTGGGCCCGAAGTCCATTGATGCACTTTGAGGAGAAGTGGATTCCACTTTTCCTGTTGTAAGTGCGGCAAAAACTGATAGGAGCGCGATCAACGTTTCTCGGAAACGCTGATCGGCTCTGTTTTCGGGCACCTTCACGCGCATTGGATGCGCGACAAGACGATTACTCAAGGATATAGAATGTCACGTACTGGCAAGAAACCGGTGGCCCCGGTTAATGGCGTTACGGTTACGGTCAATGATCGCACCGTCTCCGCCAAGGGCCCGAAGGGCGAGCTGAGCCTCCCGCTCATGGATATCGTCAATGTCGAGCAGGGTTCCGATGGGGTTGTCATCACCCCGGCTAACGACACCCGCGAAGCACGTGCTGCCTGGGGCACCACGCGCGCGCTGATCCAGAACATGGTCACTGGTGTAAGCGCCGGTTTCGAAAAGAAGCTGGCAATCCAGGGCGTTGGTTACCGCGCCGCCATGCAGGGCAAGGACGTCAAGCTCTCGCTCGGTTTCAGCCACGAAGTGATCTACAAGGCCCCGCAGGGTATTACCCTGGCGGTTCCTGCGCCGACCGAGATCGTCATCACTGGCATCGACAAGCAGCAGGTTGGTCAGGTTGCGGCAGAGATCCGCGGCTGGCGTCCCCCCGAGCCCTACAAGGGCAAGGGCGTGCGTTACGCCGGCGAGCAGGTCTTCCGCAAAGAAGGCAAGAAGAAGTAAGGAGCGCCACCTATGGCAATTTCTGCAAAAGGTGCGGCACGTCGCAAGGCTCGTGTCCGCAAGGCGCTCAAGGCTCGTGCCTTCGGTCGCGCCCGTCTCAGCGTTTTCCGCTCGGACAAGAACATCTACGCCCAGATCATCGACGACGCGAATGGTCGTACGCTGGCAGCGGCTTCCACCCTCGAAAAGGATCTGCGCAGCTCGCTCAAGAGCGGCGGCACCTCCGAGGCAGCTGCCGTCGTTGGCAAGCTGATCGCCGAGCGCGGTGTGAAGGCTGGCGTTGCCGAAGTGATCTTTGATCGCGGCGCTTACATTTATCACGGCCGCGTTAAGGCCCTTGCAGATGCTGCCCGTGAGGGCGGTCTGCAGTTCTAACAGCGGCGAGGAAAAACATTATGAGCAGAGACGTTCAAGAGCGCGAAAGCGAGTTCGTCGATCGCCTGGTCCACATCAACCGTGTGGCCAAGGTTGTGAAGGGCGGCAAGCGCTTCGGTTTTGCAGCCCTCGTCGTTGTTGGTGACCAGAAGGGTCGCGTCGGTTTCGGTCACGGTAAGGCCCGTGAAGTTCCCGAAGCAATCCGCAAGGCAACGGAACAGGCCAAGCGCCAGATGATCCGCGTGCCGCTGCGTGATGCCCGTACGCTTCACCACGACATCACCGGCCGCCATGGCGCCGGCAAGGTCGTGCTGCGTGCAGCCGTTCCGGGTACCGGCATCATCGCCGGTGGTCCGATGCGCGCCGTCTTCGAAACCCTCGGGATCAACGACATCGTCGCCAAGTCCACGGGTACCTCGAACCCTTACAACATGGTCCGCGCGACTTTCGACGCTCTCAAGCGCGTTGATAGCCCCCGCGCCGTGGCTGCCCGCCGCGGCCTCAAGGTCTCCGAACTGCAAGCTCGCCGCGGCGAGACTGCTGTCGAAGCCTGAGCCCCGTAGGAACGGAGAAGCACAATGGCTGATAAGAAGATGATCACCGTGAAGCAGGTCGGTTCGCCGATCCGCCGCGAAAAGAGCCAGCGCGCGACCCTGATCGGTCTCGGGCTGAACAAGATGAACAAAGAGCGCGAGCTGATTGATACGCCCGAAGTCCGTGGCATGATCAACAAGGTCCCGCACCTCGTCCGTGTAATCGGCGAGTAAGAGGGAAGGCTCGACAAATGACTCGTTTGAACGAACTTCGCGACAACGACGGCGCTAACAAGGTCCGCGTTCGCGTGGGCCGTGGTATCGGCTCCGGCGTTGGCAAGACCGGTGGTCGTGGTGGCAAGGGCCAGACGGCCCGCGCCGGTGTCGCGATCAACGGCTTCGAAGGCGGCCAGATGCCCCTTCACATGCGTATGCCGAAGCGTGGCTTCAATGCTTGGAACCCCAAGGATTGGAATCAGGTTCGCGTTGACCGCATCCAGGCCTATATCGACTCGGGCAAGCTCGATGCAAAGGGCGTCATCGACGCTGCTGCGCTCGTTGCTGCCGGCGTGATCCGTCGCGCCAAGGACGGTGTCCGTCTCATTGGTTCGGAAGGCTTCACCGCCTCCAAGGTCACCTTCAAGGTGGACTATGCGACCAAGGGTGCTACCGCTGCCATCGAAGGCGCCGGCGGCAAGGTTGACTTGATCCCGGTCAAGGAAACCTGGAAGAAGACCCCATACGCCGCCAAGTAATTTGGTGATTACGCACCCGGCCTCGCGGTCGGGTGCGTTTTTTGGTTTGTTGCGCCGGGGTTGCTGTCCTATATGCTCCTTGGGCGCTCCAAGCGCCTCTGGCTTTCGGCCATAGGGCAGGGCGCGGGAAATATGCGCAGCGGTTTTCCGTACGAGCCTTGCGACAACAAAGTTTTAGGGCATCCGATTTGATCCCGTCGAATCGCACACGGCTCTAGGGAGCGAAGTATGGCGTCCGCAGCCGAGCAACTTGCTCGCAATCTCAGTTTCTCGACCTTTTCCAAGGCGAAAGCCCTTCAGCAGCGCATCTGGTTCACACTGGGCGCGCTGCTTGTCTATCGTTTGGGCACCTTCATTCCTGTTCCGGGCATTGATCCCGATGCGTTCCGCGCGACTTTCGAGCAGAGCCAGCAGGGCATCATCGGCATGTTCAATATGTTCTCCGGCGGTGCCGTTGAGCGTATGGCCATCTTTGCGCTTAACCTGATTCCCTACATCACGGCTTCGATCGTCGTGCAGGTGATCGCGACCGCTTCGCCAAAGCTCGAAGCTCTCAAGAAAGAGGGTGAAGCCGGGCGCCGCAAGATGAACCAGTACACCCGCTATCTGGCGGTCGTGTTCTGCGCCGTGCAGGCCTATGGCATTGCGGTCGGTCTCGAGGGCAGCCAGGGCGTTGTGCTCAATCCAGGCTGGTTCTTCCGCCTCTCGACCGTGGTCACCCTTGTGGGCGGCACCATGTTCCTGATGTGGCTCGGCGAGCAGATCACCTCGCGTGGCGTCGGCAACGGTATTTCGCTGATCATTTTCGCCGGTATCGTCGCCAATCTTCCCTCGACCGTCGCCCAGACGCTCGAATTGAGCCGCACTGGCGCAATTCCTGCCTTTGCTGCGGTCGGCATGATTGTCTTGGCGCTGATCGTCATCGCGATCATCGTCTTCTTCGAGCGTGCGCAGCGCCGACTTCTGATCCAGTATCCGAAGCGTCAGGTGGGCAATAAGCTCTTCCAGGGCGATACCTCGCATCTGCCGCTCAAGCTGAACACTTCGGGCGTTATCCCGGTGATCTTCGGCTCCTCGTTGCTGCTTCTGCCGGCAACGATCGCGTCCTTCGCAGCCCAGGGCAATGCCCCGAGCTGGCTGACGACGGTCACGGCGCTCCTCGGCCGCGGTCAGCCGCTGCACCTGGCGCTCTTTGCTTTCTTCATCATCTTCTTTGCCTTCTTCTACACGGCCATTGTCTTCAATCCGACCGAGACGGCAGACAATCTCAAGCGCTCTGGCGGCTTCATTCCGGGCATTCGTCCGGGTGAGCGCACCGCGCAGCACATCGATTATGTGTTGACGCGCATCACCGTTGTCGGTGCCCTTTACCTCACGGTGATCGCGCTGATTCCGGAACTGATGTTCAGCCAGCTTGCGGTTGCCCAGTTCATCGGCGGCACATCGCTGCTGATCATGGTGACGGTGACCCTCGATACGGTCAGCCAGATCCAGAGCCATCTCGTGGCCCAGCAATATGAGGGGCTGCTGAAGAAATCCCGCCTTGGAGGAGGCAAGCGTCGATGAGACTGATCCTGTTGGGACCGCCAGGGGCGGGCAAGGGCACGCAGGCCAAGATTCTGGTTGAAGCCTACGGCATCCCGCAATTGTCCACTGGTGACATCCTGCGGGCCGCTATTGCCGATCAAACGCCGCTTGGGCTCGAAGCCAAGGCGATCATGGATCGGGGCGATCTCGTCTCGGATACTATTGTCAACGGCATCGTCTCTGAACGAATCGATGCCGAAGACTGCAAGCCTGGTTTCATTCTCGATGGTTTCCCGCGCACCATTGCGCAGGCTCAGGCTCTCGATTCCATGCTCGCGAACAAAGGTCTCAAGCTTGACGCCGTCATCGAGCTCACTGCAGATGCCGACGAGCTCGTGCGCCGGGTGATTCAGCGCTCCAAGGATAGCAATCGTCCGGATGACAATCCGGACGTCATCCGCAAGCGCCTGGATGTCTACACCACCAGCACCGCCCCATTGGTCGATTACTACGGTCAACAGGGTCTGGTGAAGACGGTGGACGGCATGGAGCCGGTCGAGAATGTCACTGGAGCCATCAAGAAGGCTCTAGACAAGTAAGTTCGTAGGGCGGGGACTGTTGACTTCGCCTTTTCGAATCCTTAAAGAACCGCACCAGTCTCATGGATTATTGGGCTGGGTTCGGTTCCTCACATTGGTTGGGGGTCGAAATCCGGTCCCTTGTTGTTTAAAGACACCCGCCGCGATGGCGCGTGTTGAATGAAGGAGAGCAGACGTGGCTCGTATTGCTGGCGTCAATATCCCGACGAACAAGCGCGTGGTAATCGCGCTGCAGTATATTCACGGGATCGGCGAAAAGTTCGCCAATGATATCACGACCAAGGTCGGTATTCCGGCCGAGCGCCGCGTCAATGAACTGACCGACGCCGAAGTTATCCAGATCCGTGAAGCGATCGACCGCGACTACGTCGTGGAAGGCGATCTTCGTCGCAACGTTGCGATGAACATCAAGCGTTTGATGGACCTCGGCAACTATCGCGGTCTGCGTCACCGCCGTGGCCTTCCGGTCCGCGGTCAGCGTACGCATACCAATGCTCGTACCCGTAAGGGTCCGGCTAAGCCGATCGCCGGCAAGAAGAAGTAAGAGCTGGCCCGCACAAGCGGGTTGGTAATGTGAATTGGAAGGGCGGATGCAGGGTAGGTTGGTCTCCGGCAAGGAGATCGCTGAAATCCTGATCCGCTTCTTCCGTGGTGGAGCTGCTGGTACTACGGCAGCGCCGATACCCCAGAGGAATTGAATGGCAAAGACTGACACGACGCGCGTCCGCCGCAAGGAGCGCAAGAATATCACTTCGGGCGTTGCACACGTAAACGCCTCCTTCAACAACACCATGATCACCATCGCCGACATGCAGGGCAACACGATTTCGTGGTCGTCCTCGGGCGTTATGGGTTTCAAGGGCTCGCGCAAGTCGACCCCATATGCTGCCCAGGTTGCCGCTGAAGATGCTGCAAAGAAGGCTCAGGAACACGGCATGAAGACCCTTGAGGTCGAAGTTCGTGGTCCAGGTTCAGGCCGTGAATCGGCGCTCCGCGCGCTGCAGGCAGCCGGCTTCAACGTCACCTCGATCCGCGATGTCACCACCATCCCGCACAATGGTTGCCGTCCGCGCAAGCGGCGCCGCGTCTAACGAATAGACCACTTGGTAAACTCCCGGCTTTTGGCCGGGAGTCCTATTGTGTTTGCGGCGGTGCGGCCTTCCGGGCCGCGATTTTGAAAGGACAATACCGTGACGATCCAGAGGAACTGGCAGGAACTCATCAAGCCGACCAAGCTGGAGATTGTTTCGGATAGTGCCGATGCGCGTCAGGCTTCGGTTATTGCCGAACCGCTTGAGCGCGGCTACGGCCTTACCCTGGGCAACGCCCTGCGTCGCGTCTTGCTGTCTTCGCTTCAGGGCGCAGCAGTAACCGCTATCCAGATCGATGGCATTCTGCACGAATTTTCGTCGCTTCCCGGCGTGCGTGAGGACATCACTGACCTTGTGCTCAACGTCAAGGAAATCGCCATCAAGATGGGTGGCGAGGGCCCGAAGCGTCTTACTCTCTCCAAGCAGGGTCCGGGTGCCGTGACCGCTGGTGACATCAAGGTCTCCGGCGATATCGAAGTCCTGAACCCCGAACTCGTGATCTGCCACCTCGACGATGGCGCCGAGATCAACATCGAGTTCACCGTTAATTCCGGCAAGGGCTATGTCCCGGCCGACAAGAACCGTCCGGAAGATGCCCCGATCGGGTTCATTCCCGTCGATGCGCTGTTCTCGCCTGTGCGCCGTGTCAGCTATAAGGTTGATGCGACCCGTGCCGGTGAAAGCCTCGACAAGGACAAGCTGACGCTTTCAGTCGAAACCAATGGCGGCGTGTCGCCGGAAGATGCAGTGGCTTACGCTGCGCGCATCCTCCAGGATCAGCTGTCGGTTTTCGTCAACTTCGAAGAGCCCACCAAGGAGAAGGCCCAGGACTCTGTCCCGGAACTCGCCTTCAACCCGGCGCTGCTCAAGAAGGTCGACGAGCTCGAACTGTCTGTCCGTTCGGCGAACTGCCTCAAGAACGACAACATCGTCTACATCGGCGACCTTATCCAGAAGACGGAAGCCGAGATGCTGCGGACCCCGAATTTCGGCCGCAAGTCGCTTAATGAAATCAAGGAAGTCCTGGCACAGATGGGGCTTCATCTCGGGATGGACGTGGCCAATTGGCCCCCTGAGAATATCGATGACCTCGCCAAGCGCTACGAAGATCATTATTGATCCGGCGCTGCCAAGATTTTAGGAGATACCCATGCGACACGGTAATCGCGGCCGCAAACTCAGCCGTACCGCTTCTCACCGCAAGGCCATGTTCGCCAACATGTCCGCTGCCCTGATCAAGCACGAACAGATCGTCACGACCCTTCCCAAGGCCAAGGACCTCCGTCCGATCGTCGAGAAGCTCATCACCCTTGGCAAGCGCGGCGACCTGCACGCTCGCCGTCAGGCGATCGCGCAGATCCGCGACGAAGCCATGGTTGCCAAGCTCTTCGCCGTGCTCGGCCCGCGCTATGCTGAACGTCAGGGCGGCTATATCCGCATCCTGAAGGCCGGCTTCCGCTATGGCGATAACGCCCCGATGGCCGTCATCGAATTCGTCGATCGCGACGTCGATGCCAAGGGCCAGGATTCGGGTCCGGTCCAGTACGAC
This sequence comes from Devosia sp. Leaf64, assembly GCF_001421945.1. NCBI lineage: Bacteria > Pseudomonadati > Pseudomonadota > Alphaproteobacteria > Hyphomicrobiales > Devosiaceae > Devosia > Devosia sp. Leaf64. The sequence continues at coordinate 707,753 of NZ_LMLO01000021.1, forward strand.
GAAAACGAAGCCGAAGCCGCATAAGCCTCGCTTCTTCCAAATTCAAAGGGCGGCCCCAGTGGCCGCCCTTTTTTCTTTCACCTCTCCCTTCGGGGGAGAGGTCGACGCAAAGCGTCGGGTGAGGGGGCCTTCAGAGTGTCGGTAGACCTGATGGCGAATTGCCTTGCCTTGCAAGCCTCGAACCACAACGTCGTGCCTTCCCCTCAAGCCTTTCGTCCCTCAGCTTCCGCCCGCGCCTTCAACCTCTCCGGCGGCGCGCCCAAAAACTGCCGCACCTCGACCGGTGCCCGGCAGGCCGCCGTGGCCTTTCGTCCCCATTCGACAGCTTCCTCAACGCTGGCACAGTCCAGCACCCAAAAGCCGCCGACATGCTCCTTGGCTTCGACGAACGGCCCATCGGTGACCATGATCCCACCATTGCTGGCCGCACGAATCGTCCGCGCCCTTGTCGCCGGCTCGAGCCCGCCGACAAAGACGCGCACACCTTGAGCGATCATCTCTTCATTGAGATCGGAAATTTCCTGGCGCAGCGACGCGTCTTCCTTGGTTGGGTCGTAGTCGTCAGGCAGATGGATAGCGACGAGAAACTGCATTCTTGCCTCCTTGTGGCAGCGGCAGGTGTCTCCTGCCATGCATGCTAGACGATCGGCCGAAATGCTTTCAGACTAATGTCCCGCAGATTTCTCCACCATGGCCCCAAAACGACACGTGTATGACGGCTAAGCTATTGCCACGCAAAAATTTCATGCCCGCCAACTGATTTTGCCGCTTCCGGCTCCGAGCCGTCGCGTGTAGGGCAGGGGAGATAAAATTGGGGGCAAATCATGGACCGCATCCTCGTCACCGGCGCCTCCGGTTTTGTGGCCAAGCACCTCATCGGGGAGCTTTTGCGGGCCGGATATCGCGTGCGCGGCACCGTCCGCAGCCGCACCAAGCTCCTCAGCATCAATGCCGCCCTCGACACCCTCGCGCCAGGCCTCTCCGATCGCCTCGAAATCTTCGAGGCCGATCTCCTCGATGATGCTGGTTGGGCCCGAGCTATGGAGGACGTTCAGGCCGTTATGCACGTGGCGACTGTTATCACCGCCGCCGAGCCCAAGGACCCGTCGACGGTCATTCGCCCCGCCGTCGAAGGCACCGAGCGCGTCCTCCGCTTCGCGGCCCAGGAACACGTGCGCCGCGTCATCATGACGTCCTCGATCGCAACCGTCGGCTATGGCCACGACCATCATTCCGGCCAACGCACCTATACCGAGGCCGATTTCACCGACCTGACCAAACTCCGCCGCCCCTGGGCCTATTGCATCGGCAAGACCCGCGCCGAGCAGGCCGCCTGGGCCTTTGCCAGCGGCAAGGGACTGGAATTGACCACCATCCACCCCGGCGCCATCCTCGGCCCTGCCACGGACAAGGAAACCAGCATCTCCCTCGGCCTCGTCAGCGGCCTCCTCGATGGCTCGACGCCCGCCATGCCACGCGTCGGCTTTGCCATCAGCGACGTCCGCGACGTTGCCGCCATGCACCTCGCCGCGCTCCGCAGCCGCGAGTCCATCGGCCAGCGCTATCTCTGCACCGGCCCCTATCAAAGTTTTGAGCAAGTCGCCGCCATCCTCCGCGCCGCCTATCCCGATTATCCAGTGACGCTGAGAACCGTCCCGGACTGGATCATGCGGCTCCTCGCCAATTTTGGCGGTCCCGTCCGCCAGATCATCAACGACATCGGCAACGAAAAACACTTCAATGGCAGCAAAGGCCAACGCCTCCTTGGCCGCCCCTACCACACACCCGAAGACGCCATCCTCTCTGCCGCCGAAAGCCTCCTCCGCCTCGGGCTGATCCGGCCCAAGAAGACGCGGAATCAGTCCGTGAAGGCTGCTGGCTAACCCACTGCGGAGACTCAGCGTTTCCTGATTCAAACCCCAGCTCGATTGTCACCCCGGCGAAGGCCGGGGCCCATCCCGAGATCTCAAGATGGATCCCCGCTTCCGCGGGGATGACAGTCGGTGAGTGGTCAACGTTCCAACAAAACAAAACCCGCCCGAGCCATCAGCCCGAGCGGGTCCACAATCAAACGCGCAAAATTCTTACTCAGCCGGCGCCATATCCTTGCCCGTATACACGTCCTCGACCCAATACTGGTCGCGACGGTCAAAGCCGTTGAACGGGGTCAGCGAAGCCTGGGTATAAGCACCCATCAGGCCGAATTCGATCCAGTCGTCTTCATCGATATCGGCCGGCAGGGTGAACACCTGCGGCAGCACGTCATAGCTGTCGCAAGTCGGGCCCCAGATGGTGAATTCGGAAAATTCCTGATCGTTGTCGTGCACACGCGGCCCGCGCCACACGCGGAGCGGCGGGGTGAAGTGCATGAACTTCACTTCCATCAGCGAACCGTAGGCGCCATCGTTCACATAGACCGATTGTCCGCCGCGCTGATGCTTTACGCGCAACAGCAGTGACGTCGAGGAGGTCACGAGCGCACGGCCCGGCTCGATGATCAGTTCGGGCGTGTTCTTGTCGCCAAAATGGTCGGAAACGGCCTGCGAGATGGTCTCGAAATAATAGTCCATCGGCGGCGCTTCGCTGGTCGGGTAGGGGGCGGGATAGCCACCACCGATATTGAGGCGCTTGAGATCGATGCCGGCCTCTTCGACGATACGCGCTGCAGCCGCGATATGCCGCTCATAGGCATAGGCGTCTTCGCACTGCGAACCGACGTGGAAGCAAAGGCTCGGGGTGTAGCCCATCTTCTCGACGGCCTGCACGATTTCGGCCGCACCCTGTTCCATGACGCCGAACTTGATTCCGAAGTCGTAGCTCTTCAGTGCCTTGCCGGCCTTGAAGCGCGTGGTGACTTCCACATCGCGCGATGGCGAGACGACGGCGGCGAGCTGGTCGAGCTGCTGCGGGTGGTCGATGGTGAAGGAGCGAACGCCGAACTCTTCATAAGCGCGCTCGATTTCGCGCTTGCTCTTGATCGGGTTGTTGTAGTGCATCACCGCGCCCGGCGCATGGTCGCGCACCAGTTCCATTTCGGTGTTCGAGGCAACGTCAAACGCCTTGAGACCTTCGCGGTGCAGCTGGGCAATGATGTGCGGAGACGGGTTGCACTTCACGGCATAGGTAAGAAGCCCGTCAAAACCCTTCCTGAAGACCTTAACAGCCCTGTGGAATTCCTTTTCCGAGAAAAGGAAAGAAGGAAAGTCCGGCGCCTCGGCCGCGATCAGGGCGGACGTATTGGCGTAAACGGTCTTCGGCTCGTCAGTCATTGGACAACAGGCCTTTCGGGGCTGGAGAGGTCAGGGAAATTCGCGGTGCTTAAGTGTTTCCGTTTCGTAAACATCGCGAAATCGAGCGCTGCATATAGGGCCGCGTGCCCACTCGCGCAAACGTTTATTTGCCTTGCGAAACAACAATGTTGCCGCGTCATTTTGATGACAGAATCCGGGCGCTTTCGTCGCTGTGCAAGCGGAAGGCCAGCGGGCCAGAAATCCGCAGCTGAAGGTTTACCCATGTCTTTGCGATCGCTCGTCTTTTCGGGTCTCGCCGTGGCGGTCATCGCCATCGGCGGCACACTGGCCTTCTCCCCTTGGAACGCTCCGGGGCAGGCGCAGGTTCAACAGGTTCAGGCGCAAGCTGCCACGCCGCCCCCCTCGACTGACGCCATCCCAGACACCGCGCCGCGCGCCGTGCCCACAAGCCAGCCCCAGGTGCAGCTCAGCTTCGCGCCCATCGTCCAGGCTGTCTCCCCCTCGGTCGTCAATGTTTACGCCACGCGCATCGAAGCCCAATCCGCGTCGCCCTTCGCCAATGACCCGTTCTTTTCCCGCTTCTTCGGCGATCAGTTCCAATCCCGCCCGCGCGAGTCCCGCGCTCTCGGCTCTGGCGTCATCGTCGATGGCGGCGGGGTGATCCTCACCAATTCCCATGTCATCAACGGCGCCACAGATGTCCGCATCTCCCTCAGCGATGGCCGCGAATTCGCAGTCGACGTTGTCGTCGAAGATCAGCAGACCGATCTCGCCGTCCTCCGCGTCCGCGATCCACGCGGCGTCACCTTCCCGGCCATCACCTTTGCCGATAGCGACAAGCTTCTCGTCGGCGATCTGGTTCTTGCCATCGGCAATCCCTTCGGCGTCGGCCAGACCGTGACCTCGGGCATCGTCTCGGCGCTCGCCCGCACAGGTGTCGAAAGTTCGAACTACGAGTTCTTCATCCAGACCGACGCCGCCATCAATCCCGGCAATTCCGGCGGCGCCCTCGTCGATATGCAGGGGCACCTCGTCGGTATCAACACCGCAATTTATTCCCAGTCCGGCGGTTCGGTGGGCATTGGCTTTGCCATCCCCGCCAATATGGCCAAGCTCGTCGCCGATGCCGGCGTCACTGGCGGCGCGATCATTCGCCCCTGGTTCGGCGCCAAGATGCAGGCCGTCGATTCCGACATCGCCACGAGCCTCGGCATGGACGCGCCCCACGGCGCCCTCATCACCGAAGTCGCCCCCGATGGCCCCGCCGCCCGCGCCGGCTTCAAGTCCGGCGACGTGATCCTCTCCGTCGATGGCCAAAAGGTCGATGACCCCAGTGCCTTCAACTTCCGCCTGGCCACCAAGCCGATCGGCCAGACGACCAAGCTCGAGCGCCTCCGCGGCACGGCCACCGACACCGTCGATTTCCCCGTCGAAGCCGCCCCAGCGCCTGCGGACAACGCGACGGCCACCATCTCGGCCACCTCGCGCTTCTCCGGCGTCACCGTCCGCCAGCTCGACCCGGCCTTGGCCGAGTCCAAAATCCTCCCCTATGACGCCAAAGGCGTCATCGTCACCGCCGTCGCCTCTGGCTCGCCTGCCGAAGCCATGGGCCTCAAGGTTGACGACATCATCCTCCAGCTCAACGACACCGTCATCACCGACGCCCAGTCGTTCAGCACGCTAGCCTCGCAGCGCGTGAGGACCTGGCAGATCATTCTGCAGCGGGATGGAAGGGTTAGTCGGGCGATTGTTAGTGGCTGACGGCCGTAAAAAATTCGCTCCAGTGGAGCGAATTTAGGCCGTCAGGCCATGAGAGCTAAGCTCGAATGGCGGGCATGCACCGCCACTTTCCCAAACTCGATCCCCACCTCCCCCTAGATGGGGGAGGCCGGGAGGGGGTGGAGCCACACCCACCAGCCCTCCCCTCACTCCACCACGATCTCCGGCAGTTCCATCCCCGCCAATTCCTCAATCGCCCCCATGCGCCAATCCTTCAGCGCCATCAGCAAATCCGCAGCGCCGTCATCATATCCCCGCCGGCTAATCCCAAACATCGCAACACCATCACCCACCGGCACATAGCGATAGGCATTCCATTCGACGATCAGCGTCCCGCCCTCGTCGCTACTGAGCAAGAAGTCGAGCAACACCTCGCCCGTTGCTTCATTCTTCATGACCTGGAAATTGACCACCGGATCGGTGCCCTTCCGCTCCCCGAGCGATTCCACGATCGACTGCGCCGCAGCATCCGGCGTCGGCCCCTCGGTCAGTACATCAACCATGAACATTTCATCATAGCGTTCGACCGTCTGGCCTTCGGGCACATATTCCTGTTTGTAGAATGTCTCGGTCGGGTGGGTCGTCCACGCCAGTTCAAAGCTCGTGCCATCGTAGACCACCGGCCCTGGCACCCCGACCGCATCCTCCTGTGCCCACGCCGGCATGTAGCCTGCACCCACAATGACCATCAGAGCCAGCAATCCGCGAACCATGCTCATTCCCTCCTCATGAGCCTGAACTGTCGCTGAAATAAAACACCGGCACAACACCGCATCTCCCTCGCTGCCATCGCCAGAAAGCCATGCTGCACAAGGAGCTGGCCAGCATTTGTGAATCATTTTGTCAGCCGCGCCGCCCCTCGCACTGGTGCGCAGCATCATACAATCTGCTAGATAAATTCCATGTCCGATCTCTTCGCCGCCGACCCCACCGAAACCGATAAGGCCCGTCCGCTCGCCGATCAGTTGCGCCCACGCGCGCTCGATGAAGTCATCGGCCAAACGCACCTACTCGGCCCAGATGGCACGCTAACGCGTATGCTCGCCTCCGGTCGCCTGGGCTCACTGATCCTTTGGGGCCCTCCCGGCACGGGCAAGACGACGGTTGCGCGTCTCCTCGCCGATCAGATCGGTTTCCGCTTCGAGCAGATTTCCGCCATCTTCTCCGGCGTCGCCGATCTCAAGAAGGTTTTTGAAAAAGCACGCTTCGAGCGCCTTTCAGGGCATCGCACGCTGCTCTTCGTTGACGAGATCCACCGCTTCAATCGTGCCCAGCAGGATAGCTTCCTGCCGGTCATGGAAGACGGTACCGTCGTCCTCGTTGGCGCGACGACAGAAAACCCATCCTTCGAACTCAACGCCGCGCTTCTGTCCCGCAGCCAGGTCCTCCGTTTCGAGTCGCTGGCCGCGCCCGATCTCGAACTTCTCCTCCAGCGCGCCGAGACGCTCCTCGGCTCCACATTACCGCTGACCGACGAAGCGCGTCACACCCTCCTCGGCCTTGCCGATGGCGACGGTCGTGCCCTTCTGGGGCTCGTCGAAGAGATCTTGGCGTCATCTCGCGCCAATGAGACGCTCGATGTTAACGGAATGCTAACAGTAGTGCAGCGTCGCGCGCCCATTTACGACAAGGCGCAGGACGGCCACTACAACCTCATTTCCGCGCTCCACAAGACCATTCGCGGCTCCGATCCCGATTCCGCGCTCTATTATTTCGCCCGCATGGTTGTTGCGGGCGAGGATCCGCTTTTCTTAGCTAGACGCTTGATTCGTATGGCTTCTGAGGACATCGGCAATGCCGATCCCCAGGCGCTGCCACTGGCCGTTGCCGCCCGCGATTCCTACCAGATGCTCGGGTCCCCCGAAGGCGAACTGGCGCTCGCGCAAGTCGTCGTCTATCTCGCCCTCGCGCCCAAATCCAACGCCGTCTATACCGCCTTCAAGGCAGCGATTTCCCTCGCAAAATCAAGCGGTTCGCCTATGCCGCCAATGGTCATTCTCAACGCCCCAACCAAGCTGATGAAGGGCGAAGGCTATGGCGAGGGCTACCAATACGATCACGACGTTCCCGACGCCTTTTCAGGCCAGGAATATTTCCCCGAAGCCCTTGGCCGACAACAGTTTTATCAGCCAGTCGAGCGCGGCTTCGAGCGCGATCTCAAAAAACGCATGGACTATTTCTCGCGCCTCCGCGCCGAAAAGTCCCGCAATCGCAACGCGCTAGACGAGTAATCCCCGTGCTCCAGTTCCAGTGCTACTCTTGCGCCAGATCGGACCAGCCATGAATGGCTTCCTCCTCGTCGGCGCTGGGGGCGCCATTGGCGCCATGGCCCGCTACGGCCTCGCCGGCTTCATTGGCCGCCTCTGGCCAATGGGCTTTCCGCTGGCGACGCTGCTGATCAACATCATCGGCTCGATCGCCATGGGCGTCTTCGTCGGCCTCATGGCCCGCTTCCTGCCGCCCAATCAGGAAGAAGCCAGGCTTTTCGTCGCCGTCGGCATTCTCGGTGGTTTCACCACCTTTTCTTCCTTTTCCCTCGACACCATAACCCTCTTCGAACGCGGCGCATGGCTGCAAGCTGGGCTCTATGTCGCCTTGTCGGTTGTAGTTTGCCTCGTGGGCCTATATCTCGGCCTTCTGATAACGAGAGGCGGCCCCGCATGAGTGGCGTTCAACATCGGGAAGTCACGGCAGACGAAGACGGCATGCGTCTCGACCGCTGGTTTGCCCGGCATTTCCCCCAGGTTGGTTTTGGCCGCCTGCAAAAGCTGATCCGCAATGGTGAGGTCAAGGTCGATAAGGCCAAGGCCGAGACGAGCACGCGTCTTGCCGAAGGCCAGGTCGTCCGCATCCCGCCGGTCGATGATCCCGGCACGGTTCGTCCGGTCAAGGTCAATCAGGAAGATGCGAGATATCTCAAGGACATAATCCTCTATGAGGATGATGATCTCTACGTCTTCAACAAGCCCCACGGCCTTGCCGTCCAGGGCGGCAGCGGCACCACGCGCCACCTCGACGGGCTCCTCAAAAGCCTGCCCAACAAGCTCGGCGAAGCCCCGCGCCTCGTCCATCGCCTAGATCGCGACACCTCCGGCTGCCTCGTCGTCGCCAAGACCGGTGCCGCGGCCACGCATTTCGGCAAGGTCTTCATGTCGCGCTCGGCCCGCAAGATTTATTGGGCTCTGGTCGCCGGCAACCCGACGCCGCGCCAGGGCGAAATCTCCTGCTTCATCGCCAAGCGCGTCACCGAAGACGGTGAGCAGATGGTCGTGGTCAAAAATGGCGCGCCCGGCGCGGTCCACTCCTCGAGCTATTATTCGACCACCGACACCGCCAGCCGCCGCTTTGCCTGGGTCACGCTCAAGCCCGTCACCGGCCGTACCCACCAGCTCCGCGTCCACATGGCCCAGCTCGGCACGCCGATTATCGGCGATCCGCGCTACTTCAACATCGAAAACTGGATGCCGGCGCCCGGCCTCGGTGAGGGTCTGCACCTTCACGCCCGCCGTATCGCTCTCCCGCTCCGCAATGGCAAAAGGCTCGATATTTCAGCGCCTTTGCCGCCGCATATGCGCGAAAGCTGGGATGCCCTCGGCTTCGATGCCGAACGCTTCGACGTGCAGGACACCGATCCAGAGGACAATGCATGAAACTGATTATGTTCGACATGGACGGGACGCTGATCGACACCGAAGCCCTGATCGTCGAACATATGACGACCACCTTCGAGACTGCCGGGCTTCCCCCACCAAGCCCGGCCCAGTCACGCCGCGTCATCGGCCTATCGTTGCCGGTCGCCATCGCGCGTCTCCTCGGTACCGATGTGACTCCCCAGGCCGAGCAGATGGCCGAGGATTATCGCAAGCACTATCGCGCCTCGCTCGTCCAGGCCGAAGGCCGCGAGGGCCTCTTCCCTGGCGCCCGCGAAGCCCTTGATCTTCTTAAGGATTGGCCCGATACGCTCCTCGGCATCGCCACCGGCAAGGGCCTCAATGGCGTTCACCGCCTGACCCAACTACACGGCATCGCCGATCATTTCGTGACCTTGCAGACGCCCGATCACAACCCATCTAAGCCACATCCCGGCATGATGCTGCGCGCCATGGCCGAAACGGGCGCCGACAAAGCCGACACGGTCATCATCGGCGACACGACCTACGACATCGAAATGGGGAAAGCCGCGGGCACCAAGGCCATCGGTGTCACCTGGGGACACCACGACAACGATGAGTTGCTAGCCGCCGGCGCAGATATTCTCGTAGATAGCTACGCCGATCTGCCCGCGGCGATCAAACACGTATTGGACTGAACATGCGCGACCAGCTCGAAGATGCCCTGAAAAATCAGGAGTTTGGCTATGGCCAGGCGCAGCATATGAACCAGATCGAGCTGCCCAAGCGCTTCTATAAGGACGTCGATGTCGCCCGCACCGATGACGGCTTCGTCGTCACGCTCGACGGCAAGCCGACCCGCACGCCTGGCCGCAAGCTCCCAGTCGTCGTCCCCGCCCAATCCATCGCGCAAGCCATGGCCACCGAATGGGCCGCGCAGGACAAATATGTCGACCCCACCACCATGCCCATGGTGCGCCTCATCAATTCCGCCGTCGAAAGCGGCGAGGAACAAGCGCCGGCCTTCCGCGCCGAGATCGGCAAGTTCGCCGGCAACGACCTGCTGCTCTACCGCGCCGACGCGCCGGAAGAGCTGGTGGCCGATCAGGAACTCCATTGGGATGGCGCCTTGGTCAAGCTCGCGCGCCACTTCGATGTCGCCTTCCAGCCGACCATAGGCATCATCCACCAGCCGCAGCCCGCTTCGACGCTTCAGCGGCTCGATGCCGCTCTCGAAGGGCAGGGACTGCTCTCGCTGACGGCGCTGGTCTCCATCACCGGCATCACCGGCTCAGGCCTCCTCGCCATCGCGCTGCTGCATCAACTTCTGACGGCAGATCAGGTCTGGACCGCCGCCCATGTCGATGAAGACCACCAGATCCGCCTCTGGGGCGAAGACGACGAAGCCATGGTCCGCCGCGCCAAGCGCCGCGTGGAGTTCGATACCGCCGTCGCCGTCGTAGAGGCTTTACGCGCTTAGGCCGACGATCCAATCGGCGGTATCCGGCGCGATCTCGCGCAAGGGCACCAACACGAAATCGCGCGCGTGTGCATGCGGATGGGGCAGGGTGAGCCGCCCCGTCTGCATCTCGATCCGCTCATAGGCAATGATGTCGATATCGATCACGCGCGGTCCCCAGACCTCGTGCCGCACCCGGCCCATCTCCCGCTCCGTATCGAGCGCGATATGCAGCAGATCAATCGGCTCAAGATCAGTCTCGATCTCCGCCGCCATATTCGCAAAATCCGGTTGATCGGTCTTGCCCCAAGGCTTGGTCGCGATCACCGAGGACTGCTTTGCCACCCGAATATGCGGATGCGCATCGAGCCGCCGGATCGCCTCTGCAAGTTGCGCCCGCGGATCGCCTATATTCGCCCCAAGGCTGAGCCAGGCCAGGGCCATCAGTTCGGCCTCACGCGATGTAATTCAATCGCCGCCTCGCCGCGCACCATGGCAATCGGCGCCTCGGGCTTGCGAATGCGAATGATGATCCAGTTGATATCGGAAAACCGCTCGAATAGCGCCGAAACCACATTCTGTCCCAGCGCCTCGATCAGCTTGGTCCGCTTCTCGAACGTTGCCTTCACCACATCATAGATATCGGCATAGGAGACGGTGTGCCCAATCGCGTCGCTCTCGCCCGGCGCCGTCAGATCGACACCGCATTCGAGATCGATGAAGAACCGCTGCCCCAGCTTTTCTTCCTCGGCAAAGAGCCCGTGATAGCCATAAAAGCCGAGGTCGCGAAGAATGATACGGTCGCCGGTGAATGGATGAGTCATGAAAAGTCCTATTCAGGGGCCGTAAAGCGTCGCCTGCGCCACACGAAGCGCATCACGGTTGGCGCCGACATCATGCACGCGAAAGATGTGGCCGCCCCGTTCATAGCCTTGCACCGTCGTGGCCACCGTGCCCGCCAGCCGCTGGTTGGGTAAATTGTCGAGCAAACGGCCGATCATCGATTTTCGCGATGTACCCACCAAAATGCCATGCTCTGGAAAAGCCTCGGCAAGCTTGGGAAGCTCTCGCAAAATCTGGTAGTTCTGCGACAGGGTCTTGGTAAAGCCAAAGCCGGGATCGAGGATCACTTGGGCGTCTTTGATGCCCTTGGCCTGCGCTGCGGCGAGCGTTTTCCTGAAATAGTCGAGCATTGCAGGCATTGGGTCGGTCTGCGCGTCCCAGAGCTTGTCCCAGTGCATGGCGACCACCGGCACGCCATAAAGCGCCGCGATCTCCGCCATTTCAGCCGGCCCCTGGAGGCCAAGCACGTCATTGATGATATCGGCACCGGCCTGGATGGCCTGATCGGCAACAAGCGGCTTGTTGGTATCGATCGAAATCGGCGTGGTGATCCCGGCGCTGCGGATGGAATCGATCACCGGGATCACCCGGTCGAGTTCTTCCTGCACCGCGACGGTTTCAGAGCCGGGCCGGGTGCTTTCGCCGCCGACATCCAGAATATGCGCGCCTTGCTCAACCATGGCTCGCGCGTGCGCGACCGCGAGGTCAAGATTGTCGTGCAGTCCGCCGTCGGAAAAACTGTCTGGGGTCACGTTGAGAATGCCCATGACCAGCGGCGTGGCGCCGAGGAGCAGTGGGTCGCGATTGCGCAGGTCGATGGTCTGAACGGTGTGCATGAAATGTTCCTGCCCAACGCTCTAGGGGCGGAAGAGCGCCAGCTCAAGCGACTTTTTCTCTTGCTGGATGGCGCCGCCTGCACATCCGCGTGCATCATTAACACAGATTATCTGCGGCTACATCGGGGCGAACATGCAAGCGGAGAAAAATCCAACTATCCCCGGACGTTGGCCTCTAGGGAAGATTTGATCAGCAGTGTCACCACGGCAATCAGCGCCAGCGTTGACGCCGCCGCAAACGACCCGGCAATGTTGAAGTCGTTGAACAGCAGATTGATTTGCAGCGGCAAGGTATTCGTCTGCCCGCGGATCGATCCGGACACAACCGACACAGCCCCGAATTCGCCCATCACGCGCGCATTGGTCAGCACCGCTCCATAGACCAGCCCCCAGCGGATATTGGGCAGGGTGACATGCCAGAACATCTGCCAGCCATTGGCCCCGAGCGACAGCGCGGCCTCCTCATCTTCGGTGCCCTGCTGCCGCATCAGCGGGATCAGCTCACGCGCAACGTAAGGCGCGGTGACGAAAAGGCTGACCAGCACGATGGCAAGCGGCGTAAACATGATCTGCAGGCCGAGCGGCTGGAGGATCGGTCCCAGCAGCCCCTGATTGCCATAGAGGAAGAGATAGACCACGCCCGCAACGATCGGGCTGATAGCCGCCGGCAATTCGATAACGGCCACAAGCAGTTGTTGCCCGCGAAACGTGAAGCGCGTCACGAGCCAAGCCAGCGCAGCGCCAACAAACATGTTGATCGGAACGACAATGATGGCGGTGACCACCGTCAGGAAGATCGCATGCAGCGTTCCCGGCTCGAAGATCGCCGCAAAGTAGGCACCGAGCCCCTCGCGCAGCGCGAAGCTGAAAATGAGCGCCAGGGGCGCCAGCAAAGCGATGCCGGCGAAGACAAAAGCCAGCAGGATCAGCAAAATGCTGCCTGCAGACCGTGGCGGGGCGCCGACCATCAGCTCTTCCTCCCGACATAGCGCACCTGCCAGGCGGCCAACATATTGGTGGCGATGAGCGTCGCCAGCGCGACGACAAGCAGCACGAATGCCAGTGCCGCCGCTGCCTCGTAGTTATATTCGTCGAGCCGGATGAAGATCAGCAGTGACACAATTTCAGTCAGGCCCGGCAGGTTGCCGGCAATGAACACCACGGCGCCGAACTCGCCCAGCGAGCGCGCAAACGACAGCACGCATCCGCCGATGAAAGCAGGCAAAATCGTCGGCCAGATGATGCGGCTGAAAACCTGCCAGCGCGATGCGCCCAAAGTCGTCGCGACACTTTCGAAATCGGCATCGACCTCTTCAAGCACCGGCTGCACCGCGCGCACGACGAAGGGGATCGAGGTAAAAGTCATCGCGAGGATAATGCCAAGCTGGGTGTAATTGACCTTGATGCCATTGGGCTCAAGCAACTGGCCATACCAGCCGGTGTCGGCGAAAAGCGTGACCAGCACGAGCCCCGCCACCGCCGTCGGCAGGGCAAAGGGCAGATCGATAAGAGCATCAAGAATGCGCCGGCCGGGAAAGCGATAGCGGGTGAGTACCCAGGCCAACAACAGCCCGACCACACCATTGATCACAGTCGCAATCAGCGCTGAGCTAAAGGTTATCCGATAGGCTGCCAGCGCCCGATTGGAGCTGACGATCCGCCAGAATTCGGGCAGCCCCATGCCCGCAACCTTGAGCAGCATGGCGAGGATCGGCAGCGCAATGATGAGGGTGATATAGAAAAGCGAAATACCCATGGTCAGCCCGAAACCGGGCAGCAGATGTTTGCTGCGTTGCTTGGCCATGTGCCCCTCTAAAAACGGAATAAGGCGCGGCCGGAGCCGCGCCGAAAGTCATGACGTAACGCTGGCGTTACTGATTGACGAAGACCTTGTCGAGGAGGCCGCCATCGGCGAAATGCTCGCTCGCCACCTTATCCCAACCGCCGAACGCGTCTTCGACAGTCACGAGCCGAACTTCAGGGAAAGCCGAGGCATGGGCTGCGGCCACAGTCTCGTCCTGCGGCCGATGAAAATTGGCCGCCGCGACTTCCTGGCCTTCAGGCGTGAAGAGGAAATCGAGATAGGCCTTGGCCAGATCACGGCTGCCGCGGGCATCGACGACCTTATCGACGATTGCGACGGGAAATTCCGAGAGGAAGCTGACCGAGGGCACCACGGCTTCATACTTGTCGGCGCCAAGCTGCTTCACCACACCAAGCGTTTCGGCTTCGAAGGTCACGAGCACATCGCCAAGCTGACGTTCGGTGAAAGCGGTGGTCGCCGCGCGGCCGCCTGTTTCAAAGACGGGGACATTGGCGAAAAGCTTGGTGAGAAATTCCTCGATCTTGGCTTCGTCGCCCGCATATTCCTCGGTCGCCCAAGCGCGGGCGGCAAGATAGGTGTAGCGGCCGTTACCCGAGGTTTTAGGGTTCGGGAAAATCACCTGCACGCCTTCGGCGGCGAGATCGCCCCAATCCTTGATGCCCTTGGGGTTTCCGGCCCGCACGAGGAAAGAGGGGAAGGAATAGAAGGGGGCAGCATTGTTGGGGAATTCGCTCGCCCAATCGTCGCTGACATAACCGCCGTCAACCAGCTTTTGAATGTCTGTCACCTGATTGAAGGTGGCGACATCAGCCTGCAGCCCTTCGAGAATAGCGCGGGCTTGGGCCGATGAACCAGCATGCGACTGGTTGACGGTAACGGTTGCACCGGTCGCGGCATAAGCAGCGTTCTCGGCTTCGAACAGTTCGCGCGCAATGTCGTAGGAGGCATTGAGAATATCGGTAGGCTGCGCCAGTACGGGCGAGCTGGCGAGCACTAGGGCCGCAACGGCAGAAGCGAGAAGCTTGTTCATTTGTGACGCTGTTCCATCAAGCAGATCAATTGACGCGTTAGATGCGGTGGCCGCTCATGCGTCGTAAAGCGCTAAATACCTGTATCGGATGAGTAATTTACCCCACCCTCCACCAGCGGAAAGCCGTTCTTTTCACGCCGCAGTGAACGCGAAATTGTTTCGATCGCCTTGAGGTTGTCCTTTGCGGCTTGAGAAGCCAAAGTAGGCCAAAAGTGGAGGAAATATCCTTGAAGCGATTGCACACGACCCTCGGCGCGCTGGAGCGCAGCCAGTTGGGGCTGATCCTGCCCCACGAGCATGTCTTCGTCGATCTGCGCACCCCGGACCAGCCGGGATATGCCGAGGCCGAAGCCGCAGACGTCATTGCCCTGATGGCGCCCCAGATCGAAGCGGCCAAGGCGCGCGGCGTCACCGCGATCGTCGAATGCACCACCGGCGGGGTAGGGCGACGCGCCGATATCGATCTGGCCGTCTCAAAAGCCACCGGCATGCCCATCGTCGTGCCCACCGGCAATTATCGTGAGCCGTGGATTCCTGCGTGGGTCGCTGCGGCCAGTCAGGATGAACTGGAAGCCTGGATGTATGCCGAACTGACAGACGGCATCGAGGACACTGGCGTGATCGCTGCCTGGATCAAGATCAGCGCTGGCGACGACGGCATCACGCTGCTCGAAGAGCGCATCCTCCGCGCCGCCGCTCGTGCCGCCAAGCGAACCGGCGCCATCATCGGCTCGCACACGATCAAGGGCCGGGTAGTGATGGATCAGCTTGATATCATCGAAGCGGAAGGTGGCTCGCTTGAGCGCTTCATCTCCATCCACACCCAGGCCGAGCCAGATTTCGAGCTCCATAAGGCCGTGGCGGCCCGCGGCGCCTGGATCGAATATGACAATATCGGCCACGGCAATGATGACGAGATCCTGCCGCTGGTCCTCAAGGCCCTGGAGGCAGGGCTCGGTCCGCAACTGCTCCTCAGCCACGACCTCGGCTGGTACGATCCCGCGCAGCCCGGCGGTGGCGTCCCGCGGCCCTATACGCATCTCTCCGATTGGCTGCTGCCCGCGCTGCGCGATGCAGGTGTCGACGAAGCGACGATCACCCAACTTACCCACGACAACCCGTTCAACGCCTACGCGCGCTGACACCTACAAACAAAAATCCCCGCCGAAGCGGGGATTTTCTCATTTCGCTGCCGGTTCGGCGAAGAGATCGTATTCGTCATTGTCGGTCACCGTCACCGAAACGATGTCGCCTATCTTGATGCCGTCGGCCTTGCTGACGATCACCTGGCCGTCGATCTCCGGCGCATCCCACTTGGAGCGCGCGATCACGCGGTTTTCTTCCGGGCGCACGTCGTCGACGATCACATCAATGGTCCGGCCGACCTTCTGGCTCAGGCGGTGGAAAGAAACGTCCTGCGCAACTTCCATGAGCTGGGCAAAGCGCTCTTCCTTGACCTCGTCCGGTACGATGCCGTCGAGTTCGTTGGCCGGAGCGCCCGTAACGGGCTCATACTTGAAGCAACCGGCGCGATCGATCTCGGCTTCTTCCAGCCAATCGAGCAGGAATTCAAAATCAGCGTCCGTTTCGCCGGGATAGCCGACGATGAAGTTGGAGCGGATCGCCAGATCGGGGCAGATATCGCGCCACTTCTTGATCCGGTCGAGCGTCTTTTCTTGGTTCGCCGGGCGCCGCATGGATTTAAGCACATTCGGCGACGCATGCTGGAACGGAATATCGAGATAGGGCAGCACCAGACCCTCGGCCATCAGTTCGATGACCTGATCGACATGGGGGTAGGGGTACACATAGTGAAGGCGTGTCCAGGCGCCCAACTGCCCGAGTTCCTTGGCGAGATCGTAGAACTTCGCCTTCACATCGCGACCGCGATATTTGGATTCGGCATATTTGATATCGACGCCGTAGGCGCTGGTGTCCTGCGAGATCACTAGCAGTTCCTTGACGCCGGAGCGGATCAAGCCCTCGGCCTCACCCAGAATGCCGGCAGCCGGGCGCGAAACCAGATCGCCGCGAATCTGCGGAATGATGCAGAACGAGCAGCGGTTGTTGCAGCCTTCGGAAATTTTCAGGTAGGCATAATGCCGCGGCGTCAGCTTCAGCCCGCTTTCTGGCACGAGATCGACGAACCGGTTCGGGACGGGCGGCAGGTGATCATGCACCGCCGAAACAACGCTCTCATACTGATGCGGTCCGGTAATCGCCAAAACGCTCGGATGCGTTTCGCGGATCAGGCCTTCTTCAACGCCAAGGCAACCCGTAACGATCACGCGACCGTTTTCGTTGAGCGCTTCGCCGATCGCCTCGAGGCTTTCCTGCTTGGCGCTGTCGAGAAACCCGCAGGTATTGACGAGCACGATGTCGGCGCCGGCATAGTCGCGGCTAAACGAGTAGCCTTGCGCGCGCAGCGTCGTCATGATGCGCTCGCTATCCACGAGCGCCTTGGGGCAGCCGAGGCTGACTAAACCGATTTTGGGCGCCTGATTCATGCGCGTGCAGCAATCCGGTAAATGAAAGGATGGCGCGTAATACAGAAACTTGGACGGTTACGCAATGTTACTGCCCCCCAATATGGGGTCATCAGCCCTTCTCGCAGCGGTGGACACAGCATCTTGAAACTGTGGAGTGAACAGTGCGTTCGCGTCTGTTCGCCTTTCTGCAACCCTTAACGTGCGTTAGGCATTTCGTTCTCGCGCCGGCCCTGGCGCAGCTATCGGGAGTTTCTTAATGTTCGATCGTCTCTCCGCCTATGCGCCGCAGGCCCTCGCCGTGCTGCGCATCATTACGGCGCTGCTTTTCCTGGCCCACGGCACGCAGAAGCTCATCGGCTTCCCCGCCACCGACATGTCTCCGCCCGCATTCTCGATCTTCTGGTTCGCAGGCGTCATCGAGATCGTCACCGGCATTTTGATCGCCATTGGCTTCTTCACCCGCCCCGCCGCTTTCCTCGCCTCCGGCACGATGGCCGTCGCCTATTTCGTGGTTCACGCTCCGTCGAATTTCTTCCCCGCCAACAATGGCGGCGACGCTGCGATCCTGTTCTGCTTCGTCTTCCTCTATCTGGTCTTTGCCGGCCCAGGCGCCTGGAGCGTCAACAGGAAGTAATTGGTTCGATCCAATGAAGAAGGCCGCCGGGAGCGATCCACGGCGGCCCTTTTGTTTCGTCTTCAGGTAATCGGCGATTGCGGTGGTGTGCGCTTGGCGGTTCGCCTGGGCTTGAAGGGCTCGCCTGCAGTGGTCGACGGCTCGCGCCTGATCTCATCGACCACGCTTGGCGGCGCGTCCGTCGCCGGCGTGATGTAGTCGTCCGCATCGTTATAGTCGGTTTCTTCGCCATGCTCGGCCAAGTCGCGAATGGCGTCGCGCACCTCATCGAGCAGCGATGCCGAATAACGCGGGCGCGTCACCGTGCCGCCAGTCGCCTCATGGCTCTTGAACCAAACCAGCAGCGCCTCGCAGCCGATCCGCAGCCCAACGAATGCTGCAAGGCCAAACACCACGATTTCGAGAATGCCCCAGAGGCCATTCCCAAAACCGGTGCCGAAGCGGAAGAAGAAGTGGTTGATGGCCCAAAGGAGGATCGAGGCCAGCCCGAGCGCATAGAGGATCGGCACCAGCTTGGGTGAAAGGATCGCGTCGAGCCGGAACAGCGTCTGGCGGGTAAAGAGGCGTTTCAGGTCGTCCGTGGTCATGCCGGGCTCCTCGATTCGGGATTTCTCCCAAGATTAGTGCGTCTTGCGGAAAAATGGATCATCCGATTTTGGGCGCGGGTTTAGGCGGAAAGGGCAGGGTTTAAGACTGGCGCCCCATCCACAGTCCGCCCAAAGATGGTCTCGAACTTGGCGCGCAAAACCGAATCGACCTCAGCAAGCGACGCCAATTGCCCCAGGTCTTCGAAGCTCGTCACGCCCTGATCGGTGATTCCGCACGGCACGATGCCGCTATAGTGGCCAAGGTCCGGCGAGACGTTGAGCGAAATGCCGTGAAAGGTCACCCATTTCCGAACCCGCACACCGATCGCCGCAATCTTGTCTTCACGGCCTAAGCCGCGATCGGGCCGTTGCACCCAAACACCGATTCGTCCCTCGCGCCGCTCGCCATGGATATTGTGCGCCGCGAGCGTATCGATCACCCACTGTTCCAGGCCTTTGACGAGGCAGCGCACATCGCGCCCGCGCCGCGTCAGATCGAGCATGACATAGGCCACGCGCTGTCCCGGCCCGTGGTACGTGTATTGCCCGCCGCGCCCGGCCGCATAAACCGGAAACCGCGCATCAAGTAGATCCTCGGCCTGCGCCGATGTTCCGCCCGTGTAAAGCGGTGGATGCTCCAACAGCCAGATCGCCTCCGGCGCCTCGCCAGCAGCGATAGCCGCTGCCCGGGCCTCCATGGCCGCGAGGGTTTCCTCATAGTCCATCAGACCATCGAATTGCGTCCATTCGACCGCCTGATCGTCTTCCCGATGCAATTTCGAACGAATTTGGCACGCCTCATCGGCGCTCGTTAAGACTTCCATAACCAAGCCTGAGCAATCCTTAACGCATCAAGTCCGCCGGCATCCTGCGCAGCGGTCCTTCTTCAGAATGTTATCTATGAACACCCTGGACAATATTGAAGTCGATATCACCGTTGAGCTCGGCGCAACGCTTATGCCGATCCATCATTTGCTGCGCATGGGCCGCGGCGCGGTGATCGAGCTCGAACAGTCCGAAAACGACCCGCTCTCCATCTATGCCAACCATACGCTCATCGCCCGCGGTGAAGTCAATGTCGAGGATGGGCAGCTTCGCGTGCTCGTCACGGAGAAGGTCTACAAGCAGGGCTGATTGCCGATCTTCCACAGGCTTGAAAGAAATCTCCATTTAGGTGCTTGAGGTTCGCCAAGTCCTTTGCTACATCCCCACTCGCTCAAGGCGCTTCGGCACCGAGGGCTTCTACCACAGATGTGCGGTCGTGGCGGAATTGGTAGACGCGCAGCGTTGAGGTCGCTGTGCCGCAAGGCGTGGAAGTTCGAGTCTTCTCGACCGCACCATTCACCCCTCGGGGATGAAACAAAAAGCTGCCTGCGGGCGGCTTTTTTGTTTTTGGGTCTAGGTATCGTTGCCGATACGGATCTTGGGCGTCTTGAAGCCCATGGCGATCCAGGCGCCAAGCAGCGTTCCATAGAATCGCAGGGTCTGCCCCGTTCCCGCCGGGACATCGTCTGCCAAAGCGATGCCGTCGGTTCTGTCACTCGTCATTGTCCGCAGTTCGGGCTTGGGACGCGTTTCCGCAGCCCACAGGCTCGAATAGAGGCTCACCCAATGGCCGCTCTGAAATTCGAGAAAGATCGGGCTATTGCAACAGCGGCTGATCACGCGTCGCGTGGGCGCATCGGGCCCGAGGCGGAAAACCTCCAGCAAGTCTTGACCGCGAAGAAAGGCGACCTTGTCCTTGCGATAGAGCACGAACTGCGTTCCGCCATTGTCCTCGAGCATCGGTCGCGCCAGCGGCAGGGGCTGCAGCCGTCCCGCAGCCTCCCGGCAACTGTTGCAGTGGCATTCCGTCGAGATGAAGGGCGCGCCATCAAGTTCGAGGGCGACTTGTTCGCAACTGCACGTCACAACACTCTTGGCCAAACTTCTATCCCTTCAGATTATCTTTGGCATTTTCGTCTGCCCGGAACCGCCAGGCATCTTCCAGCCGCAGCCCCAATTCTTCATCCTCAATGGCGTCGAGCCGAATGAGGACGGTATCGTAGCCGACATAGTGATCGGTCTCGAAATAGATGTCAGGCGAGATTTCCATCAGCAGCACCTTCTGGTCGAGCGGACACTGCATAACCAGTGTCGTCGCGTCGAGTAGACGCACGAATGTTCGGTCCGAAACTTTCAGGGCAGGGGTGCCATAGCTTGTCGTCCGCTCGAACCCCTGCAGCCCGCGGGCCTTCGCCACGGTCTCGATTCGATTAAAGTGTGGGTCGAGATCTATGCCGTCTGACATGCCTGCCTCCTCACATGCATGGGTCGGATGCGAAATTGTCACCAAACTTTGCGGCCCTAGTCTGGCGCCTTCTCGTTCGATTGGCTACTGCTTGCCTTGCCCTGAAACACCCATCCGACGAAGGGGCTCCCAATGAGCAGCGACTTCGAGACAGACCTCGGCCCCACGCCCGAGATGGACACCAGCGCGTTTCGCGACGCTGAAGATCGCATCACGCCGCATTGGCTTGAGCGTCTCCGCGCGTTTCTCGCTGCCAAGCGATCTGAAGACGTCGCCCTCGTCATGGCGCCGCTGCACACATCCGACGTCGGCGACGTCCTCGAAGCGCTCGATCACGATGAGCGCGTGGCGCTCGTCCAGCTGCTCGGCGATCAGTTCGACTATTCCGCGCTCACCGAAGTCGACGAGAGCATCCGCCTCGAAGTCATGGAGGCGATCCCCAATTCTGAAATCGCGAGGGGCGTCGCCAATCTCGACAGCGACGACGCGGTGGCGATTCTGGAGGACCTCGATGAGGCTGACCAGAACGAAATTCTCTCGGCCCTGCCGACCTTCGAGCGCCTGAGCCTCAAGCGCAGCCTCGATTTTCCTGAAGACTCCGCCGGCCGGCGGATGCAGACCGAGTTCATCGCCATCCCGCCCTTTTGGACGGTCGGCCAGATGATCGACTACCTCCGCGCCGATCGCGATCTGCCGGACGAATTCTACCAGATCTATGTCGTGGATGCGGCCTACAAGGTCCTCGGCACTCTGCCGCTCGATCGTGTGCTGCGCTCGAAACGCGCGACGCAGATCGAATCGATCATGAACACCACCCTGGTCCTCGTCGATGCCGCCGACGATCAGGAAGAAGCGGCGCGCACCTTCGAGCGTTATGACTTAGTGGAAGTCGGCGTTGTCGATGAAAACCGCCGTCTCGTCGGCGTTCTCACCATCGATGACATGGTCGACGTCATCACCGAGGAGGCCGACGAAGACATCAAGCTCCTCGCCGGTGTCGGCGACGAAGACCTTTCCGATACGACGGTGGACACCGTCCGCAGCCGTGCCCCTTGGCTTGCAATCAATCTTGTCACCGCCGTTCTCGTCTCGCTGGTCATCGGCCTTTTCAACGGCACGATCGAGCATATGGTCGAATTGGCCATCCTCATGCCCATTGTCGCCTCCATGGGCGGCAATGCCGGCGCGCAGACAATGACGGTCACCGTGCGCGCCCTCGCCATGCGCGAACTGGCAGGCGGCCGTCTGCGCCGACTCATCCGCCGCGAAATGGTCGTCGGTTTTTTCAACGGCGTCATTTTCGCGATCATGATCGGGATCGTCACCTGGATCCGGTTTGGCAACGAGCAACTGGGTGCCGTCATCGCCGCCGCCATGGTCATCAACATGATCGTCGCGGGCACGGCAGGCATTTTGATTCCGCTGGCGCTCGAACGGCTCAAGGCCGATCCCGCAATCGCCTCTGCCGTTTTCGTCACGACAATCACCGATGTCGTTGGTTTCTTCGCCTTTTTGGGAATTGCCGGGCTCTGGTTCGGCCTCTTCTGAGCCTCTTACCGACCTGTGGACTGTTGCAGATAGATCACTTGCAAAGGTTTATGCGCACGGTTAACGCTCTATGACTGGTCATTAGGTCGAGATCAAATGGCTGGATTTGGAGGGCTGACAAGGAGCGGCGCATGCGCAGTCAACCGAAGACCCTGGCTTGGAATTCCGTAAGCTGGGCTCTGGTATGCCTCCTGTCTATGGGGCTCATTATCTCTGTGGTGGCCGGCGTCTGATGTGGAGGAGGAACGCGTCCCCGATTTCGGATCGGTGACAGGTTCCAGCGCTGGAAATCACCACTGAAAAGCTTTAGGGAAGGGCGCCTTGCCAGAGGCGCCCTTTCTCTTTCCCAGAGGTCCGTCATGAAGCTGCTCGTCGGAAATCGCAATTACTCCACCTGGTCACTCCGGCCATGGCTCGTGCTGCGCCATTTCGCTTTGCCCTTCGAGGACGAGGTCCTGATGCTTTCGGGCCCCCGCTGGCGCGAAACGCTCGCCGAGCGCTCGCCGACCGGTAAGGTACCAGTGCTGATCGACGGCGATCTGGCCTTGCCGGAAACCCTCGCCATCATCGAATATCTGGCTGACGCTTTCCCCGAAAAGCCGATCTGGCCGGCTGATCGGCGCGACCGCGCGCTAGCCCGCGCCGCCGCGTCCGAAATGCATGCGGGATTCTCGCAACTCCGCACCCATGCGCCGATGAACCTCCGCGCCTCGCACTCGGGCAAGGTCGATCTCGATTCGGTGCGCAAGGATCTCCATCGCGTCGAACAACTGTGGGGCGATCTCCTCGGCCGCTCCGGCGGCCCCTTCCTCTTCGGCGAGTTCACCGCCGCTGACGCCATGTTTGCGCCGCTCGCGACACGTCTCCGCACGTACGATCTGCCGGCGTCCGACACAGCCGCAAAGTATGTCGAAGCCATTTATGCGCTGCCAGCCTTTCAGGAATGGCGTGCACTGGCGCTCAAGGAGCCGTGGATCGTCGATGATGATGAGATCGACGTCATCCAGGGCCGCGTCGCGCCCGGAACGCTTGCATGATCCATATGGTCAAGCTCTGCGTGGGCATTTCCAGCTTCGAGGAGCTGGAAAGCTACCGCGACGAACGCGCCCATTGGTGGGGCGCGGATTACGGCGAGGATGTCCACGTCCACCGCACGCGCATGATGCCCAAGCGGGCTGCAGAATTGGAAGGCAAGGGCTCGATTTATTGGGTCATTGCCGGCGCCATCGTCTGTCGTCAGGTCATCGAGCGCCTCGCGCCCTATACCGATCCCGAGGGCAAGGACTACTGCGACATCATCATGTCGCCCAACCTCATCCGCACCATCCCCTATCCGAAGCGCCCATTCCAGGGGTGGCGCTATCTCGAGCCCAAGGATGCGCCACCCGACATGGCCGGCAATGACGACGAGAATTCTTCGGAGATTGCTGCAGAATTGGCACGCCTCGGGCTTTTGTGAACAGCTCCGGCCGCGCGTTAATCGTTTAAATATTGTTAATCTTGCGCCCTCTTGTGCATAAGGCCCGAAGCGGTGAGACTCCGCGCAGTGATTTGGGGGCAAGATGGTTCGGCAAGCGGCGCATGTCATCGTCGTTGGCAATGAAAAGGGCGGGTCGGGTAAGTCCACCACTGCCTTTCATCTCGCCATCTATCTACTCTATCAGGGCTACAAGGTCGCTTCGATCGACGTCGATAGCCGCCAGCAGACGCTAACTCATTACGTCCGCAATCGCCGCGATTGGGCCCGCCAGCGCGGCCTCAGCCTGCCGCACACCACGCATTTCCATCTGCCCTTGGCCCGCGGCGATTCCCTCAAGGAAAACAACCGCGTCGAGTTCGACCTCTTCCGTCAGGCTATTGCCGAGGTTGAGCAATCGACAGAATTTATCGTCATCGATACACCGGGCTTTGATACCAATTTGACACGCCTCGCGCATTCGCTGGCCGATACGCTGATCACCCCGGTCAACGATAGCCTGATCGATCTCAACGTCATGGCCCATGTCGATCCGGTGACGGGCGAGCCGCGCGAATTGAGCCATTATGCCCGTCTCGTCCAGCGCGCCCGCTCCGAGCGCCTCGCCATTGACGGACGCACCATCGATTGGGTCCTGGTCCGCAATCGCATTTCCATGCTGTCCTCGCGCAATATGCGCCAGGTTCAGACCATGCTCGATCGCATCGCCATGCGCTTGGGCTGCCGCGTGTCCGACGGCATCGCCGAGCGCGTGATTTTCCGCTCGCTCTTTCCGACTGGCATGACCGTGTTTGATCCGTTGGATGAGGAACTACTGGGCGGCGTGCCATCCATGTCGCACACCAGCGCGCGTCAGGAATATCGCCAGCTCGTTACCGCGCTGAACCTGCCGTTCAGCCGCCGTGCCGAAGCGCGCCGCGAAGTGCTCGAAGCTGCCCCGCGTGAAGGCGAAGCCAATCGCTTCGCCCATATGGCGCCAAGCGATCCCTGAAAAACGGGAAAGGGGCTTACTGCCCCCGGGAGTAGGCGATCTTGCGCGGCTCGCTAGCAGCGACTGTCATCTGGCGCTGGTCATAGATATCCCGCGCCTCGACGATTGAGACATGATGCTCTGCCGACCAGTCCCACAGGGCATTGATCGGCCCCTGCAGCGTCTTGCCCATTTCCGTGAGCGTATATTCCACGCGTGGCGGCACCTCGGGATAGATCGTGCGGCTTACAAGCCCATCGCGCTCAAGGTTTCGCAGGGTCAGCGTCAGCATGCGCTGCGAAACGCCATTGATCATGCGCTTGAGCTCGTTGAACCGCAGGGTGCCGTTTCGGCTCAGCATGCCAACGACCATGACGCTCCATTTGTCGCCGATCCGGCTCAGGACATCGGACATGGCCGAGCAATTGGCATGCTTGGATGTGTCTGTAAGGGACATGGTGCGCCTCGCGTCAATCTGGATACTCAGGCACAAATATAGTCACAGTTACTAGTTGTGACTAGCCCTCAAACCTTCGCGTGATGCTCGGCGCCGTAAAGCCCCAGATAAAAGTCGAGATCATTGTTGCGAAGGCCAAGGCTCTCGAACACCGCTCCCATGAAACTGACGGGTGCCGTCCCGGGGGCCGTCACAATTTTCCCCGCGAGAACAGCCTGCGGTTGGTCCCGATAGCGATCCACGCCTTTGTACCCCGTGTCGGGCAGGCTCTCCGGTCCATTGGCGGTGTGGTCGATGTCGTCCAGAAGGCCAGCTCGCGCCAAGGCAATGACGCCGTCGCAGATACCGCCCACGGTTTTCCCCGCTGCCGCCGCGCTTTTCAGCACCGCACTCACATCTGGCGCCGCCGGCGTGCTCCAGATCGAACCGCCATTGACCAACACGGCATCCACTGTCGAAACGTCGATATCAGCCACTGCAAGCTGCGGCATAACGCGGAGCCCGCCCGACGACACGACCTCTTCGCCATCTGGCGAAGCAAAGAGTGTCTGGATGCCATAGTAGCTGCGCGCTGCCGCATTGAGCAGGGCAGTTTCCCAGTCGGCATAGCTCGGTGTCAGAATGGTCACGATCGTCGTCATGGCGAAAATCCTCAAAACTGTTGCCCAAAAGCTCTGCCCCGCGCGCGACAGATGGCGTCAGTAGCCAGTTCACATGGACGTCAAACTTTGCCCCATTTCTTGAGGCCAAGAGGCGTCGCTGATAAAGACGACCCAATTCCAGAAGATTGCCATGAGATTCCCCGTGCTGTTGTTGCGCCGTTTTGCCATTGCCCTCGCCCTGAGCTTGCTGAGCCTAGCGCCCGCCTTGGCAAATCCGATGCTGCTCGTCGATCGTGACAATCTGAACGTGCTCTATGCAGAGCAGGCCGGCCAGCCCTGGCATCCCGCTTCCCTCACCAAGCTGATGACAGCCTACGTGGCTTTCGAAGAAATCGCCAAGGGCACCGTCACGCTCGATACGCCGGTGACTTTATCGAAATACGCCCTGACCATGGCTCCGAGCCGTTCGGGCCTCAAGGTCGGCACCTCGGTGTCGCTCGAAGACGCGCTTTATATCCTGATCGTCAAGTCGGCCAACGACATGGCCGTGGCCATCGCCGAAACTATCGGCGGCAACGAAGCCAATTTTGTTGCCAAAATGAACGACGTCGCGCGCCGCATGGGCCTGACGGCCACCCATTATGAAAACCCGCACGGTCTTCATGACCCGCTTCAGGTAACCAGCGCACGCGATTTGGCGGTGCTCGCGCTTTATATCGAGCAGAGCTTTCCCCAATACATGCCAATGTTCCACACCAGCGTCGTGCGGATCGGCAATCTCAAGCTCGAATCCCAGAACAATCTGCTGACGACCTTCTCCGGCGCTATCGGCATGAAGACCGGCTTTGTCTGCGCGTCCGGCCTCAACCTCGTGGCCGATGTCGATCGCAATGGTCGCCGCTTGCTCGCCGTCGTTCTCGGCGGCTCGTCGGGTCGCGATCGCAATGAGCGCGCCGCCGAACTCCTGCTCAAGGGCCTGTCGGGCTCGGCGACGCCAACCGGCCAGACCATTCTCAATGTCAGCAATGCGGTTGGCGCCGCGCCTATCGATATGCGCGCCAATATTTGCGGTAAGGACGCCGCCACCTATGTGAAAGCGCAGGAAGCCGCATTTCCAATGGGCATGAAGGGCCAGCCGAGCTATCTCACCGACCAGATTGCCGCCGTCGAACACGTCGCGACCGATCTTGGCCGTATGCGCACCGGCATTGCCCTGCCGCGCCCGCGTCCTGCCCACGTTCCGGCGTTCCCGAGCGCAGCTCTGGTCTCAGACACCACGACGCCTACAACGGCGCTCGACGCTAACCTGCGCCCGGGCCTCGAACTCGCCGGCAGCCCGGGCGTGCCTTATCCACGACCACGCCCCGCTTCGCGCTAGGCTTTCGTGATCTCGAACCGCAGCGTGTCGCCTTCGCGGTGCAATACGCAAGCATGGCCGCGCTGGCGGCAATAGAGCGGAATATCGATCTCCGCCATCGGGTCGGTCGCAAGTACCGTCAGAGCCGCGCCGCCCGCCAGGCTCTCGATACGCTTTTCGAGTTTCAAGACGGGCAGGGGGCATCTCAGCCCCCTGGCATCGATCAAGGCGTCTTCAGTTCGCAATCAGCAGAACCCAATGCACGCCATAGCTCGAGGCAGCGCTATAGGCGACACCAATGCCCGCCTTGCTACCGCGCGCTGCAAGACCCGCAGCATCGGCTGGGCTATTGCGCCAGCCCGAGAACGTGTTGGCAAAGGTCGAATAGCCGGCGCTGAGCTTCATCACCGACATGCCCTGCGGCGTGGCCGGGGCCGTATTGGTCTGCGCATATTGATTGGCAAGCGCCTGGGCGGTGCCATCGAGGCTGGCATCGGCCACGAGCGCCGGGGCTCCAACAGTCGCGCGATAGGAATTGATCAAGGCGATAGCCTGGGCCTTGTCGAGCCGCGCGCCGGGCTGGTCCATGCTGGCCGTCAGGCCTGCCGAGAGGCCAGCAGGCGAGCTGGCGCCGCCGCCCATGCCCATCATTGAACAACCGGCAATGGCCATCGTCGCGGCAACGGCGGATCCAAGGGCGAGGAGGCGGATAGGGGTGATCTTCATGAGTATCCTTTGAAAGGCTAGGGCGCCGTTTGCGGCCAAAGTCTCACGGCAAGCCTGATGCGAGGTTAACCGAAGGCTGCCGGGATTGCCGCAATTGAGCCTCCCCACTAAGGTCGCCTTGCCCTCATGGGGCAAGTTTGCGGCAGGGTCGGGGCAATGCCCTTCCTCCGCCGAAGGAGGAGGAAATAGGTGTCCGCACCAGTTCATGACATTATCGATCCGCGCTTCAGCGATCTCATCATCGGCAGCGCCCAGCTCGAGCGCCTCTATTCCGGCTGCCGTTGGGCCGAAGGCCCCGTTTGGTTCAGGGATGGCGACTATCTCATCTGGAGCGACATCCCCAATCGGCGAATGATGCGCTACCTGCCTGATGGCACTGTCGGGGTGTACCGCGCAGATTCCAATTATTCCAACGGCAATACTCGTGACCGCCAGGGCCGCCTTGTCTCCTGCGAGCATGGCCTCCGCCGCGTCACCCGCACCGAATACGATGGCACCATCACCGTCCTTGCCGATCGCTTCGAGGGCAAGCGCCTCAATTCTCCCAACGATGTCGTCGTCCATTCCGATGGCAGCGTCTGGTTCACCGACCCGACCTACGGCATTCTCACCGATTACGAAGGGTTTCGCGCCGAACCCGAACAGGCAACGCACAATGTCTATCGCCTGGACCCATCAAACGGCGAGTTGACCGCAGTCGCGACCGACTTCCTGCAGCCCAACGGCCTCGCCTTTTCCCCCGACGAGAAGCGCCTCTACGTCGCCGATTCTGGCTCGAGCCATAAGCCCGGCGCCCCGCGCCATATCCGCGCCTTCGATGTCGCAAACGGCACGCTCGGCAACGGACGCGAATTCTGCAATCTAGAATTCGGCGTCCCCGACGGCATGCGCGTCGATACCCAGGGCAATGTCTGGACCAGCGGTGGTCCCGCCGTTCATTGCTATGCGCCCGATGGCACATTGCTTGGGCGCCTCAACATACCTGAAGGCGTTGCCAATCTCACCTTTGGTGGACCAAGGGGCAATCGCCTCTTCATCACCGCTACGACGTCGCTCTACGCGATCTATCTCGGCATCAGCGGCATTCAGCCCCACTGAAAAAGCTCGGGGAGCGGTGTTGCCACCACTCCCCGCTCATCCTGTCCCGGATAAGAATTCTTAGTGCAAGCCGTTCACCGGCGCTTCGCTCTCGTCATCATCGTCGTCAAGGATCTCATCCTCTTCGTCGTCGTCGAGAGCCGCAGCTTCCAAATCCTCTTCCGATTCTCCCGAAAGCTCGGTCAAAGCGTCGACATCGTCCGGCGAAAGCGCGTGGGAGTGATCGGCAGGATCATCGAGGAGCACATTATCCATGCTGGCATGGTCGTCAGCGGTTTCATTGTCGGCGCTCAGTTCCTCGATGGCGCGATCGATTTCATCGAGCATCGCCGCCGGGTCCTGGTCGCCCCAATCGCCGCTTTCCCGGATTGTCGCGTCGTCACGCAGATCGCGCAGGCGGGCCAATCGGTCCTCGACCGACAGGTCGCCGCCATAAAGCAGGTCTTCGATTTCGCTCTGGCTATAGGGCTGCGCGATATTGGTCTGGTCGGGAATATCGTAATTGGTCTCGTTCGGGCTCAGAATGCCGCTATTGTGGTTCGGTGCCATTGCTCGTCTCCCGTGAAAGGTTCGATGCGATGCTAACGCCACCGAGCGCACCCGGTTCGACCACACTGCAATTCGTGATCACCAGAAGATGCCGCCAATTTGCATAGCTTGGGTCTAGGCTCTCCGGTGCGAGCATGATAAACCGCTCGACAAATCGTTCCTGTTGAGCGGAATCGTCTCGTGGCCAAGTCTGATACCAAGAAGTTCCTCACTGAAATCTTCGCCTGGTGGAGCGGCCAGACGTGGGGAACCCGCCTCTGGATCAAGCGCTTCGGCAATTTCGTCGGCACCGACGAATTCGGCAACCGCTATTATCAGGACAAGAAGGCAAACCGCCGCTACGTGACCTATGCCGGTTATGCCGATGCTTCCGCCATCCCGCCCGGCTGGCACGGCTGGATGCATCACCGCACCGACGTCGTGCCCGCAAGCGCCGACTACAAGCCGCGTGAATGGGAAAAGCCGCACCAGGCCAACCTCACCGGCACGGCCGAAGCCTACCGCCCCGATGGCAGCTTGCTCAACAAGGGCGAACGCCCGCGCGTCACCGGCGATTATCAAGCCTGGTCGCCCGAATAAGGCGCCCATGCGCCTGTCCCATCTCTTTCGTAGTCTGATTGCCGTGGCCCTTGCTGCGGCAATTGGCATTGCACCTGTTGTCGCCCAACCGCTGGCCAACCCAGTTGCGACCTTAGCCGGTCTCGATAAAATCACCGGCCGCATTACGCGCTTCGACGTCTATATCGGCGAAACGGTGCTTTTCGGTGCGCTCGAAATCACTCCGCGCGCCTGCTATGACCGCCCGGCCAATGACACGCTGCAGCGCACCTCCGCTTTCCTCGAGGTCGACCAGCGCTCGCTCGACGGCACGGCCAAACGCATCTTTACCGGCTGGATGTTTGCCGATAGCCCCGCGCTCAATGCCGTGGACCATCCCGTCTACGACGTCTGGCTCATCGAGTGCAAAACCGGCACCAACGTCCCGCCGCCCGACCAGCGATAATTTTATTTCGCTAGCGTGTTTAAGCACGGCGATGCCATTCGTCGTCGTGCTGAAGCATGCTGCGGAGGGAAACGATGCTGCTCAGGGGAAAGACCGCCATTGTCTATGGCGGCAGCGGCGCGGTGGGTGGAGCCGTCGCCAAGGCATTTGTGCGCGAGGGCGCCACAGTCCATCTGGTCGCCCGCAATCGAGATCGGCTTGAAACAGCAGCCGAAGCACTGCGCGCCAGCGGCGGCCAAGTCTATATCGACACGGCCGATGCCTTCGATCGTTCTTCGGTAGAGGCCCAACTCAAAAATGCCGAGGCCATCAGCGGCCCGATCAATATCGTCTTCAGCGCCATCGATTGGGGCGACGCTCAAGGCACCAATCTGACCGACATCGATTTTGACCGCTTCATCATGCCGGTCGAGCGTGGCCTAAAATCCTGGCTCAATATCGGCGCCGTCGTGGCGCGTCACATGAGCGAAAATGGCGGTGGCGTCATTCTCGGGATCACCGCCAATGCAGGACGCGAGGCTTATAACCAGATGGGCGGCTTTGGCATAGCCTGCGCCGCGGTCGAACATTATCTCCGCCATCTTGCCGTCGAGAATGGTCCCCAGGGCGTGCGCTGTTGTTGGGTGCGGTCGCCCGGCTCGCCCGATACGCCCGGCATTCGCGAAGCCTGGACCATCCACGCCAATGAGCGCGGCATGACCTTCGACGAAATCCACGCCGAATTTGCGAAAGACACGCCGCTGCGCCGAATGGCGTCCCTTGCCCAAGTCGCCGATGCAGCCCTGCTGCTCGCCAGCGATCTGGCTTCCAGCATGACCGCCACGATGGCCAATGCCACGGGCGGCGGCCAGGTCGATTGATCACACCAGAGGAAGACGAACCATGCTGACCCTGCCCAAAAATGAAGTGCGCAAGCCGCAGGCCTATATCTATGTGCCGTTCACCGTAACCATGAGCCAGATGCAGAAACCGGCCCAAGAAGGCTTTCCGCAGCTCTTCAACTATATCGGTAAGCATGGCCTGACCCCGGTCAGCCCTGCTTTCTACAATTATCGCCGCATCGATATGGCGTCGACGCTCGATGTGGAAGCGGGCATTGCCGTCGAATCTGCTGGCCCTGACGAGGGCAATGTGCGCAACGGCACACTGCCCGGCGGCAATTTCCTCGGTCTGAGCTGGGTCGGCCATCCGGACAAGCTCGAAACGGTCACCGGCATGCTCATCGGCTGGGCGCGCCTCACCCAGCAGGATTTCGATATGGAAGAACGTCCCGACGGTGACCACTTCGCCTGCCGGCTCGAAATCTACGAGAGCGACCCGGAAGAAGTGCCTGACATGGAAGAATGGGTGACCAACCTGTCCTTCAAACTGAAGGACTGATCCTCAAAAAAGCTCGTCGAGCGCGCAGTAAAACCTGTAGCGCTCGGCGTCGAATTGCACCCCATAGGCGTCGAGAAAGGCATGGACCATATCCATGCCGCCATTGAATTCGAGGCTCCAGCAGGCCAGCGCCAGATCCTGCCAACGATCCGCCACCCCGAGCCGCGCACAATCGACGACGCCGCTGAACCGTCGCTCATGGGCAAGGAAATTCGGCAAGGACGCATCACCATGCGTCACGACCCGATCGGTCTCCGCTGGCCGGTTCGCCTGCAGCCAGTCATAGACCTGCTGGGCCGTCCAACCTTCATGCCGATCATCGAAATCAGTCTCGTCCACCCGCCCCGCCAGCATGTTGGCCTCGCCATCACGGAGCCGTTGATCGATCGAATGATCGAAGGGACATTGCGCTGGATCAAGCGCATGCAGCCGCTTCAATCCGTCCGCAAGCACTTGAATCAAAACCTGAGGTTGACCCACCAGGTGCGTCAAATCCCTGCCTTTTACCTCGGTCATCAAGAGCCAGTTGAACGCGTCCGCCGTTACCTCGTCGACAATGCGTGGCGCCGGAAAACCCATCTCAGCCAGATAGTCGAGCCGCAGCAGTTCCTGGCTAAGTTCG
This sequence comes from Devosia sp. Leaf64, assembly GCF_001421945.1. Classification (NCBI taxonomy): domain Bacteria; kingdom Pseudomonadati; phylum Pseudomonadota; class Alphaproteobacteria; order Hyphomicrobiales; family Devosiaceae; genus Devosia; species Devosia sp. Leaf64. The sequence continues at coordinate 740,176 of NZ_LMLO01000021.1, forward strand.
CTGAGTTCATGCGCCGCCTCGGCCTTAAGGAAAAGCGCCGTCTCGCCCATCGGAATTCGCCAAACCGACGCGCCGGATTTGCCGATCGTTACTGTTTGCCAGTCTCGCCCAGCCAGCGATTTGAATTGCAGCGGCAGCCTCTCACGCGGATCCATCAAGCGCTCCCCAATTGCCTTCGGATGAGAGCGCCAGCGCCAGCCGGTCCTCGTAGTCCGCCCGCGAAATCTCGATCCCACCCAGCGAGGCCAAATGCGGCGTGATAAACTGCGTATCGAGCAGTTCGAAGCCGCCCGCGTTCAGCCGCTCGACCAGATGCGCCATCGCCATCTTGCTGGCATCGGTCCGGCGGTGGAACATCGATTCGCCAAAGAATGCTGCGCCGATCGCAAGGCCATAGAGCCCCCCGACGAGATCCTCGCCGTCCCACACCTCGACCGTATGCGCCACTCCGCGCCGAAACAGTTCGCCATAAACTGCGCGGATTGTCCCGTTGATCCAGGTTGTCGAGCGGTCCTCACCCTCCGTCGCGCAGCCTTCGATAATGCCTTCCCAGTCGGTATCGACGCGAATATCCCAATCCGATTGCCGGATCGCCTTCCGCAAGCTTTTGGAGGCATGAAAGCCATCGAGCGGCATGATCCCGCGCCATTCCGGACTAACCCAGAAGACATCCTCGTCGGCCGCGTCTTCCGACATCGGAAATATGCCGGCGCTATAGGCACGCACGATCAGCTCCGGCGTCACCTCGATATCGAACGGGTCAACCTTGCGCGCCAAATTCGCCTCCCCACACCAAGTGGTCGTCGTCCGGCCCGGCGCCCAATAGCCGCCACTGCTCGCCGGAATGATCCGCGCGAGGCCAAACCGTGAGCTTGAAAGCGCCTATATCGATCTCAATGACGCCATGGGTCATGGCGACACTCTCAACGACCATACCTTCGACCGGCGCCAGAGCGCCCGGCACCAAGGCGCCTTTAAAGTCAGCAACCACTCGCCCAGCCTGCTCGACTTGCCAGCAACATTGCACATGCAGCGCATGCGAGCCGACAAAGATTGTCGCACCCACGCGCGGCCCATAACCGATGATTTTGGAGTGCAGCGGCCCGAAATCGAACATGGCCATATCGGCGGCAAAAGCCACGCGATTGAAAGTGAGGCCCGCAAGCGCCTCGATGGCGGGTGCGGGCCCCATGTGTCGTCAGACCTTGTTTTCGGCCAGGAATTTCTCGAGCCAGTGGATATCATAGTTGCCGGCGATGATGTCCGGTTGTTTGATCAGCCTCTGGAAGAGGGGCAGGGTGGTCTTGACCCCATCCACCACGAATTCGTCGATCGCACGGCTCAGGCGTTTGAGGCATTCCTCGCGCGTCCGGCCATAAACGATCAGTTTGCCGATCAGCGAGTCATAATAGGGCGGGATTTTGTAGCCCTGATAGACAGCCGAATCGACGCGTACACCGACGCCACCCGCTGGATGATAGAAGGTGATCGTGCCAGGTGATGGTGCAAAGGTCTGCGGATCCTCCGCATTGATGCGCACTTCGATGGCATGGCCATAGAAACTCACCTGATCCTGCGTCATCGACAGCGCTTCGCCCGATGCGACACGGATCTGCTCATAGACGATGTCGATGCCGGTGATGCGCTCCGTTACGGGATGCTCCACCTGCAGGCGCGTGTTCATCTCGATGAAATAGAACTCGCCGTTTTCGTAGAGGAACTCGATCGTGCCGGCGCCGGAATATTTGAGCTTCCGCATGGCGGCCGCACAGACTTCGCCGATCTGGTCGCGCTCTGCCGGAGCGATCGTCGGGCCGCCGGCTTCTTCCCAGACTTTCTGGTGACGGCGCTGCAGCGAGCAGTCACGCACACCAAGATGCACGGCATTCCCTTGGCCATCGCCAAGCACCTGCACTTCGATATGGCGCGGCTTGCCGAGATACTTTTCCATATAGACGGAATCGTTGCCGAAAGCGGCCTTGGCTTCCGAACGCGCGGTCGACCAGGCGACAAGCACGTCGGCTTCCGTCTGCGCCACCTTCATGCCGCGACCACCGCCACCGGCAGTTGCCTTGATCAGCACTGGGTATCCGATCGACTTGGCCGTCGAGAGCGCGTCGGCTTCGGTTTCAACCGCACCAGCCGAACCGGGAACCACGGGAATACCAAGCTCCACAGCGGTTTTCTTCGCCGTGATCTTGTCGCCCATGATTTCGATATGGTGCGCCGATGGACCGATAAAGGTCACATTGTGCTCGCCGAGAATCTTGGCAAAGCGGGCGTTTTCCGAAAGAAAACCATAGCCGGGATGGACGGCATCCGCGCCCGTGATCTCGCAGGCGGCGAGGATCGACGGGATATTGAGGTAGCTGTCTTTGGCCGCATTGGGGCCGATGCAGACGCTCTCGTCGGCAAGGCGAACATGCATGGCATTGGCGTCGGCCGTAGAGTGCACTGCAACGGTCTGGATGCCCAGCTCCTTGCAGGCACGCAGGATGCGCAGGGCGATTTCGCCGCGATTGGCGATCAGGACTTTCTGAAACATCGAAAGGCCTCCTTACTCGATAACGACGAGCGGCTCGCCATATTCAACCGGCTGGGCATCGTCCACGAGAATGCGGGTGACAGTGCCCGAGCGATGCGCCGGAATCTGGTTCATGGTCTTCATCGCTTCGATGATGAGAACCGTCTGGCCTTCCGAAACCTTCGTGCCGACATCGACGAACATCGGCTTGCCCGGCTCTGGCGAACGGTAGGCAGTGCCAACCATGGGCGAGGTCAGCGTGCCAGGATTGGACGTCAGGTCTTCCTTGGTCGCTGCGGCGGCCGGAACAGCCGAAGCGCCGGCAGCGGCCGGTGCGGCGGGAACAGGGGCAGCCGGCGGCGCGAAATATTGCGGGGCAGGCGCATAGGCCGGAGCTTCGACCGGGTAGGAGCGCGTCACGCGGACCCTGAAACCCTCTTCGTGCTCGATTTCGATCTCGGCAAGGTTTTCCTTGTTGAGAAGTTCGGCGATGGCGCGGATCAGGTCCTGATCCACCTGCGATGACTTGGTCATTCTTGTCGGTCTCCCGGCTTCGCGGCGAAGCGTTATTTCAGTTTCTGAGCCATGGCTTCCAGGGCCAATCTATACCCTAGCGTGCCAAAGCCGCAAATGACGCCAAAGGCGACTGCCGACACATAGGAATGGTGTCGGAAGGCCTCGCGCTGATGAATATTACTGATGTGAACTTCCGCAACCGGCAGCGCCACGGCCTTGAGGGCATCGTGGATTGCCACCGAAGTGTGCGAATAGGCGCCGGGATTGATCAGGATGCCATCGGCCGTGCCGAGCGCTTCCTGGATCCAGGTAACCAGTTCGCCTTCGTGATTGGATTGGCGGAAGTCGATGGCAAGGTCGAAATCGATTCCGGCAGCCCGGCAAAGGGCCTCGACATCTGCCAGGGTCTGCGCGCCGTAGATTGCCGGTTCGCGCTTGCCGAGCATGTTGAGGTTCGGGCCGTTGAGGACGAGAACGTGCTTTGCCATGATCTCTAGCGTTGTGCACCGGCTGTTTCCGGTGGTGCAAGGCCGGTTACACGAAATGCACCGAAAAGGCGAGCCTTCCCGGTGCGTTGAGGCCAACTATCCAAAGAGTCGGGCGATATAAGGGCTAACTACAAGCCGTCTCGCCGCAAGCGCGCATATTGGCGATGCGGGTGCGCAGATCATCCACCCCGATCGCGCCAGGAATGATCTCATTGCCGATGATATAGGTCGGCGTCCCCGTAATCCCGAGCGATTGTGCGATCTGGTAAGACGTCTGGATGGTCTTGGCCACCCGATCCTCGCCCATCTGCAGTTCAAGATTGACCGGGCTCAGGCCCAGGTCAGCCGCTGCCGCGAGGGCCACTGACTTGTCCACCTTGCCGCGGCTCGAAAACAGCGCCTCGTGGAACGTCCAATAATCGACATCCGACTCGCCGACGAGCACGCCGATCCGCGCCGCATCGATCGACTCGTTGGAAAGGATCGGGAATTCCTTGAGAATGACCTTTAGGCCAGAATCTTCCGCCAGCAGCGTCGCGAGATCGGGCAGGGCAGCACGGCAATAGCCGCAATTGTAGTCGAAGAATTCAACCAGCGTCACGTCGCCATTGGGATTGCCCAGGACGACCTGACCGGGGCCATTGAAGATCGCATCATGCATCTCAGCGATCGCCGTGCGCGCCTTGGTCTCGCCCTCGGCCTTGAGCGTATCGTCCAGCGCCACCGAAAGCCGCTGCAACAGCTTGGGGTCGCTCATCAAATAGCTCTCGATCATCGGGTTGAGCACCGCCGGGTCGATCGCCGCCGTTTCCTGCACGGGCGCCGTCACCTCTGGCGCTGCCGCCTGACGCTCGTCGAGCACCTTTTCAACGATGGCGCGAACCGCGACGGTATCTGTGGCCGGCGCCGGACGGTTGAGCTGCGAATAGCCCAGCGCCCCTGCACGAATGCCGGCCACGGCCGCCAAGACGATAGACAGACGGTTCATCTGATCCCCAACGCTTTGAATTCACTTGCGGCCTTCTAGCAGACCGCGCGCCACACTGGCACGGAACAATTGCTGCCGTCTGAAGCGCGGTTTCAATTGTTGTTGAGTTGCACCACACTTGCCGCTAGTCCCGTGTCCAAACAAGGACAAAGCCGATGACCGCCCCCAGCACCGACGGCCTGATGCCATTTCTCGCCATGGACATCCTCAACCGCGCCAAGGTGCTGGAAGGGCAGGGCCGAACGATCTGCCATCTTGAACTGGGCGAGCCCGGCCAACCCCCCGCGCCAAAAGTCCTCGAAGCCGTCGCCCGCGCGCTCCCCAATCCGCAGGGTTATACCAGCGCCAAGGGCTTGCCCGCGTTACGCGAAGAACTCGCACACTATTATGAGCGCCAGCACAACGTCGCCGTCAGCCCGGATTTGATTCTGGCGACAATGGGTTCGTCGGCAGGCTTCATCCTCGCCTTTCACACCGCCTTCCGCCCCGGCGCCCGCATCGCCATCACGCGTCCAGGCTATCCCGCCTATATCAATACCATTATCGGCCTCGGCTTCCAGGTCGCCGAAATCCCGGTTTCAGCTGCCAATAACTGGCACCTCACAGGCGCCCAGATCGAAGCCGCCTACAACAAGATGCCCTTCGACGGCCTGCTCTTTGCCAGTCCCGCCAACCCCACCGGCTCCGCCGTCGATCGCGCCGGCCTCGTCGACATCATCGATACCTGCAAGCGGCTGGACATCACCTTCATCTCGGACGAAATTTACCACGGCCTCGATTATCGCGGCCCATCAGTGTCGGCGCTCGAACTGACGCGCGATGCCATCGTCATCAATAGCTTCTCGAAATATTATTGCATGACCGGCTGGCGCATCGGCTGGATGGTCCTGCCCGAAAGCCTCGTCCGCCGCGCCGAAGTTTTGCAGCAAAACCTCTTCATCTCCGCGCCAACACTCAGCCAGATCGCCGCCAAGGCGGCGCTCGGCGAACGCGATTATTCCGAAGAGCAAAAGGCCATCTACGCCGAGAACCGCCGCATCCTCACCAAGGGCCTGCAAGACCTCGGCTTCGATCTCCCCACCGCCGCCGACGGCGCCTTCTACGCCTATGCCGGAATATCGAAGTTTTCCAACGACTCACTGGCCTTTTGTGAATCACTTCTCGAACAAGCCGGCATCGCCTGCACCCCCGGCGTCGACTTCGACCGCACCAGCGGCCAAGGCTACATCCGCTTCAGCTACGCCGGCACCAGCCAAACGGTCGAACTCGCCCTCGATCGTCTGGATAAATTCTTGAAGGCCGGCGCGTGACCGTCCCGACCTTGCAAACTGAGCGCTTGATCCTCCGGCCGATGCGGCAGGATGACCTCTGGCCCTATTGCGAATTGATGGCCTCCCCGCGCGCAACCTACAGGGGTGGACCGCACGACGAGCTCGCCGCGTGGCACATGTTCTGCCAGGATATCGCGCTATGGACCATTTACGGCCATGGCGGTTTGATGATCGACCTCAAGTCCAACGGCCTCCGCATCGGCCAGGTCGGCATCAACCACGGCCCGCTATTCCCAGAAAAGGAACTGGGCTGGTTTCTCTATGATGGCTTTGAAGGCCACGGCTATGCCACAGAGGCCGCCATGGCGATGCGCAATTGGGCTTTTGAAATCTTGGGTATCGGCACGCTGGTCAGTTATGTCGACCAGAATAATCTCGCCTCCGCCAAAGTTGCCCGACGTCTTGGCGGGATCGAGGACCCCGCTGCCCAGCGCCAGGACCCAATCGATCTAGTCTTCCGCTATACGAAAACCGACGTTTAGCGTGGCCGCGCCGCTGGCGTAAACACACGCAACCGATGCCCGTCAGGATCGGCTACGACGAACGTATAGCCAAAATCCATCCGCGTCGGCTGTTGCAAGACCTCGGCCTTACCGGACCAATCGGCGAATGTCGCATCCACTGCAGCATCGTTCTCTTCGCTGAATGTCACTTCCACCCCGCCCGCTGCACGTGGCGTGGGCTCGATCTCCTTCGCGATCCAAAACCCGAGCTTGATCCCATTGGGCAGCACATAAAGCAGGAAAGTCGGCGACGCCTCGACCGGCTCGATCCCCAGGATCGGTGAATAAAAGGCGCGGCTGCCAGCGATATCGGCGACGGCCAGAAGAATGTAATTAAGAATACGCATCGGTAAGCTCCTTTTCGATGAGCTCACTCTAACGCTGGGGACTGTCAGTTTCCGGCAGTGCCTTGCTCGCTCACCGGGGCAAAATCCCTTCGCGCTCCCGCCACGCCTTCAGCATCACGGCGCGCCGTCTGGGATAGCGAACGTCCGTGGGCGTCAGCGCCGTGATCCGATCGATGCGGAAACTGCGAAAATCCTCGCGCAATTCGCACCAGCCGACGACCACGCGCACCGCTTCGAAAAAGCCGATCATGAACGGCCAGATCGTCCGCTCCGACACCGCGCCCTCCGCCCCGCGATAGCCGATTACAAGCTTCCGCTCGTTGCGAATGGCCAGCCGGATCACGCCAGCATCGATATGATCCTCGGCCTGCCTCGCCGTCTGCGCAACAAGCAGATTTGTCGCCTCGGCACTCTCGCGCAATTCACTTGGCAATACTGCCAAAATCTTGCTCAGCGCCTGTTCGGCGGATCGACTCAGCCGCTCATCTGCCGATCGCCTCGCCACCCAACGCGAGCCAAGCACGATCGCCTCGATTTCATCGGCCGAAAACATCAGCGGCGGTAGCGTAAAACCCGGCCGCAGCACATAGCCAAGCCCCGGCTCGCCCTGAATGTCAGCGCCCTGCGCCTGCAGCGTCGCGATATCCCGGTAGAGCGTGCGAATGGAAATACAGAGTTCGCGCGCGAGGTCCGGCCCGGTCACCGGCACGCGCTTGTTGCGTAGCAATTGCAGGAGATAGAGCAGGCGTTCGGATCGCGACATGATGGAAAAAGGGCGGCCCGAAAGCCGCCCTCCTCAAATCCTAGCCGAGACCCAGCCGGCGCTGCCACCAGCCGACTTTTTTCTTCTTATCCGGCTCGCCTTCGCTTTCGGCCTCTGCCGCTTCCGGCGTGTTAGCACTCGAGGAAACCACGACGCCCTCAGGCGGCAGTTCCTTCTTCTGGCGCTTCGGCCGGGTTTCGGTGGCTTCAGCAACCGTCTCGGTCACCGGTGCTTCGGCCTCAGCCGCGGCAGCGGCTGGCGCCTCGACCGCAGCAGGCGCCTCAGCGGCAACCGCTTCTTCTGCAACCGGCTCAGCCTTCTTGCGGGTCCGCGGCTTGCGCTTCGGCTTTTCCGCGGCTTCCTCGGCAACAGCGGCGGGTGCTTCTGCAACCACTTCTACCGGTGCTTCGGCATCTGTCGCCTTGGCCTTGCGGGTGCGCGGTTTGCGCTTCGGCTTTTCGGCCGGTGCCTCTTCCGCGGCTGGAGCCACGGCTTCCACTGCAGCGATAGCCTCTTCTGCACTGGCTTCTGCCGGTATGTCCTGCGCCAGCACCGTTTCGGCGATCTCGGCCTGCTCGGCTTCGCTCGTCAGCACGGAAGCCAGAACTTCCCCGCTATCGGCGCCATCGGTCGTGCCTTCGCCATCGCGACGGTTGCGACGGCCACCACGGCGGCCGCGGCGGCGGCGGCGACGCGGTTCGCCATCGGCGTCGAGGGCATTGGCGTCATCGCCACCTTCGCCTTCGCCGGCGTCTTCTTCCGAAGTCTCGGCATCGGCTTCCACGGCTTCGACTTCGCGGGCCTGCTGCGGCGGGCGTTCTTCGCCACGCTCGCCATTGCCACCACGACGGCGGCGACGACGGCGGCGACGGCCGTTGCCTTCACCCTCGCCATTGTCCTGGCGGGCTTCGACGGCTTCTTCTTCGTCCTCGGTCTCTTCTTCCTCGACCTCGACGTCGTCGTCCGCCTCGTCGATCACAGCGCTATCGACACGCACATGGCTTGCGACGCGCTGATCGACATAAGAGGAAACGCGATTTTCGCCCTTTTCGATCGAGAACTGATGGCCGGTCAGCTTGCTGTCGGCCGTGATCGTGATCGAAAGCGAATTGCGGGCTTCGAGCGCCGTCAGCGTGTCGCGCTTGAAGTTGAGGATATAGAGCGCCACGTCCGTCGGCACGCGCACATTGATCGACTGGCCCTGCTTGCGCAGCACGTGGTCTTCGATGTGACGCATGATCATCAGCGCCAGGCTTTCCGTCGAGCGCACGAGACCGGTACCGTCGCAGATCGGGCACCTGTGCGTCGAGCTTTCGACGACGCCGAACCGGATGCGCTGGCGGCTCATTTCCATGAGGCCAAAGTGCGAAATCCGGCCCACCTGGATGCGCGCGCGGTCGTCCTTCAATGCGTCCTTGAGCTTGCGTTCGACCGCACGGTTGGAGCGGTTCTCCATCATGTCGATGAAGTCGATGACGATAAGGCCGGCAAGGTCGCGCAGGCGCAACTGGCGAGCCACTTCGTCCGCCGCTTCCAGATTGGTCTGGAGCGCGGTGTCCTCGATATTGTGCTCCTTGGTGGAGCGGCCCGAATTGACGTCGATCGAAACCAGCGCTTCGGTCGGGTTGATGACGATATAGCCGCCCGAGGGCAGGGTGACCGTCGGCGAGAACATCGAATCGAGCTGCGCTTCGATGCCATATTTCGAGAACAGCGGCTGATCGTCCTTGTAGAGCACGACATTCTTGGCGTGGCTCGGCATGATCATGCGCATGAAGTCTTTGGCTTCGCGGAAGGCGTCATCGCCCGCCACGAACACTTCGTCGATGTCCTTGTTATAGAGATCGCGAATGGTCCGCTTGATCAGCGAGCCTTCCTCGTAAACGAGGCAGGGCGCCTGGCTCTGCAGCGTCAGCGTGCGCACGCTTTCCCAGAGGCGCATCAGATATTCGAAATCGCGCTTCACTTCGGCCTTGGTGCGCGTCGCGCCTGCGGTGCGCAGGATGACACCCATGCCCTGTGGCACTTCCAGGTCCGAGGTGATTTCCTTGAGGCGCTTGCGATCAGCCGCATTGGTAATCTTGCGCGAAATGCCACCACCGCGTGCAGTGTTCGGCATCAGCACGGAATAGCGACCGGCGAGCGAAAGGTAGGTCGTAAGAGCCGCGCCCTTATTGCCGCGCTCTTCCTTGACCACCTGCACCAGCATCACCTGGCGGCGCTTGATCACTTCCTGGATCTTGTACTGATGGCGACGCTGCTGGCTACGCTGGCGACGCTCCGGCACTTCCTCGAGCGCATCTGCGCCACCAATCGATTCCACTGGCTCGCTATTAGCCGGTGCCTGCTCGATGTGGCTTTCTTCTTCGCCGTCGTGGTGCTCGGCCTCAGCCTCGGCCTCCGGTGCAGCTTCTGCAACGGGCGCGGCCTCTTCAGATTCGTCGTGGCTCTCGTCGTCGTGCTCTTCTTCAGCGAGCAGAGCTTCGCGATCGGCGACCGGGATCTGATAATAGTCGGGGTGGATTTCGCTGAAGGCGAGGAACCCATGGCGATTGCCGCCATACTCGACAAAAGCTGCCTGCAGGGACGGTTCGACGCGCGTCACCTTGGCGAGGTAGATATTGCCCCGCAATTGGCGGCGGGTCGCCGATTCAAAGTCGAATTCCTCGAGCCGATTACCGGCTGTAACGACGATCCGTGTTTCTTCCGGGTGGATGGCATCCACCAGCATTCTCTTGGTTGCCATAAAAAACTCCGCGCACCCGCGCGCCAAAAGCAGGCAGCCGGCGAACCAGATAACCAGGCTCGGCGCGTTGCGGGGCGAATGTGTTGAAAACAATCGGGCGCGAACCTCTCACGTTCTGCGCACCGGCAAATTCGGTCATGGCCGGGAGAAAGGGCGAAGCAAAACGGCAATCGTCTTTTTCGATCGCGTCGCGCTTTGTCCGCCTGCGGGCCATATGACCTCTTCCTATTGGGCAGTGAACCTGAAAACGGTCCGCCACCGTCCGATCCCATAGGAATCGAAATTCGTCATCGAAGGCGCTGAAAATCGCCGCTTTCAAACCGGTCATGTGCTTGTGTGGCACAAAGAGCCGGACGGGTTCCGCAGCGGCGCGACAAGACCTCCAAGGGTCGGTCGCTGGCGCTCGCGAAATACCTGCGCCTTCATCTAAGCGTGTAGGGGGCTTGCGCCAGATTAGCAACAGGAAACTCTAAAAGTGAGGATTATCGGGACTTTTGCGAGCGCCAGTTCTTTGCCTCTACTGCCAAATCATCGCATAAGCCGAACTTGCCGTAGAATCGCCCGAAGCGCATGAGACACGGCTTATCGCTACGTGTGAGGCTCAGTCTGGTTTTGATTTTAAGCGTCATTCGTTCGCTGCTTTTCGGCTTTCTTGCTGTCCTCGGCGCCGCTTTGCCGGCTCTCGCCCAGGATGCTGCCGCCCCCATAGGCCTGCCCAATGTCATCGATGCCCGCATCACCGTGGGCGAAGACCGCGCGCGCCTTGTCATCGATCTTGCCGCCAAGACCGAATTCTCCTTCGTATCCCTCACCGAGCCCGACCGCCTCGCGATCGACGTGCGCGCCGGGACCTTCTCCGTCCCAGAGCCAACCGGTGAGCCCACCGATACGACGATCATCTCCTCCTATGCGGTCGAACAGGCCGCCCCCGACCGCGTCCGCACGACCCTATTCCTCGCTGGCCCCGCCCAGGTGCAGCAGGCCTATGTTCTTGATCCCTTCGAAGACCAGCCCGCGCGCCTCGTCGTCGATATCATCCCCGCCGATGACGCAACCTTCGCCGCCAATGTCGAAAAAGACCGCGCCGCCTCGGCTGCCGTCGAGACCGCAGCGCAATCGACCCCCGCCGGTGGCTCCGAACTCCCCGTAGCGACAAAGCCCCTCGTCGTCATCGACCCCGGCCATGGCGGCATCGATAGCGGCGCGGAAGCCGCCAATGGCATCAAGGAAAAGGACATAGTCCTCGCCTTTTCCAAAAAGCTCCAACAATTGTTGATCGCCTCCGGTCGCTTCGATGTCGCCCTGACGCGCGAGGACGATACCTATCTCCGCCTCGAAGAGCGCGTCGAACTGGCGCGCACCAATAAGGCCGATATCTTTATCTCCATCCACGCCGATAGTTTTCAGCAGCCCGAAATCCGCGGCGCCAGCGTCTATACGCGCGATGAAAATGCCACCGACGTGCTCGATAAGGTTCTCGCCGATAACGAGAACAAGTCCGACGTCATCGCCGGCTTCGCCATGCCGCAAATGGCCCCCGAGGTTGTCGATATCCTCCTCGATCTCATGCGGCGCGAAATGCGCGTCCAGTCTTATGTGGCAGCTCAGGCCATTGTGCATCAGCTCGAGCCCAGCGTCGCCCTCCGCCGCTTCCCGGTGCGTCAGGCCGATTTCTTCGTACTCCAGGCACCCGACGTTCCGTCGGTCCTTATCGAACTCGGTTTTCTTTCCAATCTCGATGACATCACCAATTTGACCCAGTCCGATTGGCAGGACCGTACGGCAGAGGCCATCGCTCGCGGCATCTCAACTTATTTTGACAGCGTCGGGCCGGAGCAGTGAGCGACGGGATTCTTAGGCGCTTCGGCTTCTGCTATTGTTTTTTTACCGATGTGAATCGGGGCAGGGCGCCCCGTATTCGCGTCGTGAGGTATTTGATGCATGTTTAGACTACTCGGCTGGCTCTTCGGCTTCGGCATGTTCCTGGCGCTCGGCGGCGTTGCCGCAGCCGCGGTTTATCTCGCTACCGTCTCCGCGCAGCTTCCCGATTATACCGTTCTCAAGGATTACCAACCGCCAGTCACGACGCGCGTCCACGCCGCCGATGGTACGCTGCTCGCCGAATATGCCCGCGAACGCCGTCTGTTCCAGCCGATCGAGACTGTCCCGCCGCTGCTCGTCCACGCGTTCCTCTCGGCTGAAGACAAAGACTTCTATTCCCACAACGGCATTGCCATCGACGGCATCGTTCGCGCCATCCGCGACAATATCCTCGCGCGCGCCGAGGGCAATAATTCCATCCAGGGCGGTGGTTCGAGCATCACCCAGCAGGTAGCGAAGAACTTCCTGCTCACCTCTGAGCAGACCTGGGATCGAAAGATCCAGGAAGCCATCCTCGCCATCCGCATCGAGTCGACCTTCTCCAAGGACAAGATCCTCGAGCTCTACCTCAACGAAATCTTCCTCGGCCTCAATTCCTATGGCGTTGCCGCCGCCGCGCTCAACTATTTCGACAAGGCGCTCTATCAGCTCAATCTCAGCGAAGCCGCGTATATCGCCGCGCTCCCCAAGGGCCCGAACAATTACCATCCGTTCCGCCGCCCGCAGGCCGCCATCGAGCGTCGCAACTGGGTGATCGATCGCATGGTCGAAAATGGCTATGCGACGCCCGAGGAAGCCGAAGCCGCTAAGGCGGAACCACTCAACGTCATTCCCCGCGCCGCGGGCAGCCAGGTCTACGCCGCCGAATACTTCACCGAAGACGTGCGCCGCGAACTCGCCAAGCTTTATGGCGAAGACCAGCTCTATGGCGGGGGCCTTTCGGTCCGCACCACCCTCGAGCCGCGCCTTCAGGAATACGCACGCCGCGCACTGATGGATGGCTTGATCCAATATGACCACACCCGCGGCTTCCGCGGTCCCGTCGCCAGCATCGAGCTCGGCGAAGATTGGGGCCTCGATGTTGCAAAGGTAAAGCCGCTCAGCGACGTGCCCGAATGGCAGCTCGCCGTCGTCCTCGAAGTCGGCGGCAATCAGGCCCGCATCGGCCTCCGCCCGGAAAACGACGTCGATGGTGCCGTCACCCCGGCTCGCGTCGAGGGCACATTGGCCGGCCCCGATATCCGCTGGGTTTCCAAACCTGTTCAGGACATCCTCAAGGTCGGCGACGTCATCTATGTCTCGCAAGTCGCGGGCAAAGAGGGCGCCTATACACTCGAGCAGGTCCCCGAAGTTGAAGGCTCGCTCGTCGCCATGGATCCGCGCACCGGTCGCGTCCTTGCCATGGTCGGCGGCTTTTCCTTTGCCGAATCCCAGTTCAACCGCGCCACCCAGGCGCTCCGTCAGCCCGGCTCGTCGTTCAAGCCCATCGTCTACGCCGCCGCGCTCGACAATGGCTATACGCCCGCCTCTGTTATCCTCGACGCGCCCGTCGAAATCCGCAATGGCGACGGCTCCATCTGGCGCCCCGAAAACTATGCCCAGGAATTTTACGGTCCCCAGACCCTCCGCCGCGGTATCGAGCGCAGCCGAAACGTCATGACCGTGCGCCTCGCGCGCGACATCGGCATGCCGCTCATCGCCGATTACGCCCGGATGTTCGGCATCTATGACGATATGCAGCCCGTGCTCGCCATGTCGCTCGGCGCCGGCGAAACCACCAATATGCGCATGACTTCGGCCTATGCGACCATCGCCAATGGCGGCCGCAAGATCGTGCCCACCCTCATCGACCGCATCCAGGATCGCTACGGTCACACCGTCTATCGCCATGATGAACGTGTCTGCGAGGGCTGCACCGCCACCGATTGGCACAATCAGGGCGAGCCGCGCATCCTCGACAATCGCGATCAGGTCCTCGACCCGATGACCGCCTACCAGATCACCTCGATGATGGAAGGCGTCGTCCAGCGTGGCACCGGCACCGCCGCCCGTGCCCTCAATCGTCCCGTCGCCGGCAAAACCGGCACTACCAACGACTACAAGGACGCCTGGTTCGTCGGCTTCACCCCCGAACTCGCCGTCGGCATCTATATCGGCTACGACCAGCCCCGCTCGATGGGCAATTCGTCGACCGGCGGCGGCATGGCCGTGCCGATCTTCACCAATTTCATGGCAAAGGCCATGCAGGGTAAGCCGCCCACCCCATTCAACGTCCCGGCTGGCATGACCACCGCCTGGATCAATCCCAGCACCGGCGTCCAGGCTTATGAAGGCCAATCCGCCATCGAAGAAGCCTTCAAGCCCGGCACTGGCCCCAATCTGATGACCTCTGTTATCGGTGTCGATGTCCAAGGCTATGATGCGGCTGCCCGCCAGATGCAGATGCAGCAGCAATATGGCGGCGGCTACACCACCCAGCCGAGCGGCAATGGCCAGTATCTCGATCCGAGCCTGAGCGCCCCGGGATACTGACCACTCGTCATTCCCGTAAAAGCCGGAACCCCAACCTAGAGCGCTGGCTCATGGTCTGGAAACGGTGCTCGTTCCGGCGGCAAATCCGGGCCCGGCTCTGGGTTGTCGAAAGGCTCATCGGGGTCAGGCGCGGGAATATCGCTATCGGGATCCGGCAGTTCTGTCGGGTTGGAAATGGGCGGTACCGGCCCGGGATCGGGCAGTGTAGGGCTTGGTTCGAGCGGCGGAAAAGACATCGCATCCTCCATTGACGAAGATGCAACCGCCCTGGACAGCCAAGAGTTCGCCCGCTCCCGCCTTATTGATCCAGGGTAAGGCCTATAGATTACGTCCCGCCTTGCAACGGTCCCGATCTCTGCCCATTGTTACCGCATGACCATCAAGCACACCGTCGCCGCTGTCCTTTTGTTGAGCGCCTTTGCATCGCCCGCCTTCGCCGCATGCCCGGCGCCAACGGCGACTGAAGACACGCCTGAACATCTCGCGCAGCAGCGGGAGCGCCTTGTGTGCCTGCAGAATGAAATCGCCCGCACCTCTGAGGATCGCCAACGCGATTTTGAGATCGAGGCCATCGGGCGCAGCGTCGATCAGATCCAGCTTCAGCGCAAATTCGACGCGCTCAACTTCGAGCCACCAGAGCTCTAAGCAGTCAGCACATCATCGATTTCGGAAAAAGTGGTGCCCCCCGCCGGACTCGAACCGGCACGCCTCGCGGCGGAGGATTTTGAGTCCTCTGCGTCTACCATTCCGCCAGAGGGGCACGGGATGGGTTCCTAGCCCAGCCCATCGAATCTGGCAACAGGCCGCAGGCGATATTCCGCATCGGAAAACCGATCAGTTCCCCGATTGACCGTCCTTGCCGATGCGCCTAGAAATCGCACGTGTCATCGCCAAGCCTCCAGTGCCCGTCCAGCCTGCACCCAGTCTTTTGGGTGTGAATTGGTCCCTCCGGCTTTCTGATTCAGTCAGTCCGCCGTCCGAAGGGGCCTTTGCTGTGATGCTCGCCCTTGCCGATCTGCCTTACCGGCCCGGCAAAATGCGATAGAGCTAACCACCAGTTCCTCTGGAGTGCATTCATGAACCCCGATTCTACGCGCCCCTTGTGGCAGCGTTTCGCCATCTTCCTCCTGCCCCTCATGGCTTCGAATATTCTTCAGGCTCTGTCCGGCACCTTCAATTCCATCTTCATCGGTCAGATGATCGGCGTCGATGCGCTGGCGTCCCTCGCCACCTTCTTCCCGATTCTGTTCTTCCTCATCAGCTTCATCATCGGTCTCTCCGCCGGCTCGACCATTCTGATCGGCCAGGCTTGGGGCGCGCGCAATCTCGAACGGGTCAAGCAGGTCACCGGTACGACCCTGACGACGGCGTTCGTCCTTGGTCTCATCGTCGCCATCATCGGCAGCGTCTTTATCGAGAGCATCATGTCGGTCCTAGGCGCGCCCGACAACATCCGGGAAACCTCCATCGGCTACGGCCGCATCATGTTCCTCGGCATGCCCGGCTTCTTCGTCTTCCTCATCATCACCTCGATCCTGCGTGGGGTGGGGGATACGATCACCCCACTTTTCTCGCTGGTCCTTTCAATGATCGTCGGCGTCATCCTCACTCCCGCGCTCATCGAGGGCTGGTGGGGCCTGCCGCAGCTCGGCGTCAATTCTGCCGCCTGGGCCTTCATTGCCGGCTTCGTTGTCGTGCTGATCTTCCTGTTCTTCTATATGCGTGCCCGCAAGCTTCCCCTCGCGCCGGATGCCCAATTGCTCCGCGCGTTGAAGCCCGATTTCCAACTCCTGGGCCTCATTCTCAAGCTCGGCGTCCCTGCCGGCCTACAAATGGTCGTCGCCTCGGTGTCAGGCATCGTCGTTGTGGGCCTCGTCAATCGCTTTGGCTCCAATGCCACGGCGGCCTATGGCGCGCTCAACCAGGTGCTGAACTATGTGCAGTTCCCAGCCATGTCGATCGGCATCGCCACCTCGATCTTCGGCGCCCAGGCCATCGGCGCCAAGCGCAACGATCAGCTCGAAGCCATCACCCGCACGGCGTTACTGATGAACCTCATAATCACCGGCGGCCTCGTCCTCATCGCCTATCTCTTCAGTGAGCACCTGGTCGCGCTGTTCATCACCGATCCAAGCGTCATCGAACTGACCGAACATCTTCTCCGCATCGTCCTTTGGGCCATCATCCCCTTCGGCTTCGGCGTGGTGTTCTCCGGGATGATGCGCGCCAGCGGCATGGTCTATGCCCCTATGCTCCTCTCGCTCAGCGGTATCCTCTTCATCGAGCTTCCCGGCGCTATCTGGCTCAGCCAGACCAGCCTCGGCCTCTCCGGCATCTGGGTCGCCTACGCCACGAGCTTCACCGGCATGATGGTCCTCCAGGCCGCCTGGTACCATTTCGTGTGGAAGAAAAAGAAGATCGTGGCCCTGGTCTGAAGTGAGGAAACCCCATCCCGGCCGCCTCATCAAGGGGGGAGCGAGTTTGGGGCTAGATCACGTCACGACCACCGGCCAGACACCTCCCCATTGATGGGGGAGGCTGGGAGGGGGTGAACAGAGCCACCAGCCCATCACAAACAAAAAGGGCGCCCAAGGCGCCCTTTCTCATTTCTCGCCGAACTTCATCGACACCGCCCGTTTGCCCCCTGGGGCAAACACATCGATATCGATGCTGACCGGCTCCTGCACCATCCGGCGCGTCCGCGCCGATAGGGCCAGCACGACATTCATCAGTTCGCCCACCGAGCGCCGCTGCTTGGGCAGCAGTCGCTCCGTCATCCCCGATAGTGCCTTGTTCCGGGCTGTCATGTCCGGAGAGGCAAGGGGCGAGCGACCAATAAAATTGGCAAGCTCGATCAAGGCATTGCGTTCGCTCATTGGGCTACTCCAAACACAGGCACCAAACTGCTTACACAAGGTGCGGCAGGCGACAGGCCCGCCACATCGATACTTCGAGGGGCGTTAGCCCTGCATCGCCAGGCACGCCATGTCGGCGTCCTTGAGGCGGTTGCACATGGTCGTCGCGTCGTCGCGATCGCCGAAACCGACGAAGCGGGCACGATAGAAAATCTGGCCGTTCTTTTCGAAACGCTCGACATAGGAGCGGAAGTCACCAAGACCGCCGACCTTGGTCGCTGCAGTCGAGAGCATCGCCCGGGCGCTGTCTTCCGATGGGCCGGCGCCGATCTGGACGATCCAGGCACCGGCTTCAAGGCCCGCTGTCTGCACGCTGCCGCTCGTCAGGAGATCGACTGGCTGTTCGGCCGGCGCAGACCCGCCAACATTGGCTGGCGGCTCGAGCGGAGCCGAAGCGCGGGTCGAGCCCAGAGCGGATGGCGGCGCACCGAGATTATACGTGTCGCTCAACCACGCGCCGATAATGTCCTGGCTCGGATAGGCCGGTGTCGGCGCCTGTGTCGGTGCAGCGAGCACGGCCGCAGCCTGCACGGCGGCCTGCTGGTTCACGTCGGCCGGCACAGGCGCGGGCATCGGCACAGCGCTGGCCACAACAACCTGCGGCTGGCCGCCCTGTTGTGCACGCGCCAGTTCTGCGAGGCGGAAGCCGGGCAGGGGCATGGGCATCACGTAGACCGGCTGGGCGGGCTGTGCCACAGCAACCTGCACATTGGAATTGCCCTGGCGGCCGGGCTGCGGAACCATGGCCTGCGCCAGGTAGTCGCCACGACGGCCCTTGGGCAGGTAGGACGCGACGAGCTGGCGGACCTTTTCGTCGCGCGAACCGGCAGAGTTAAAGCCGAAGGCCACGACGACGATGTGACGATTGTCCTTGCGGGCCGCGGTCAGAAGGTTCGAGCCTGCAGCGTTGATATAGCCGGTCTTGATACCGTCGACCGCGCCCATATACCCGAGCACCCGATTATGGTTGCCATAGGTCTTGCCGTTGTAGCTGAAGGACTTGGTCTGGAAGAATTCGTAATATTGCGGAAAATGCTGATAGATCGCGATGCCGAGGATGGCCTGGTCGCGCACCGTGGTCACCTGGCCGCCATCGGGCAGGCCCGAGGCGTTGCGGTAGGTCGTGCTGCGCATACCCATGGCGCGGGCCGTCGCGGTCATGCGTTCGGCAAACTTGGATTCGCTACCCGAAATATGTTCGGCAATCACGCGGGCCATGTCATTGGCCGAAAGCGTCACCAGCGACTTGATCGCATCCTGTACGGCAATGGTCGAGCCGGCGCGGAGGCCAAGCTTGGTCGGCACGGCCGAAGCAGCGAACTTCGACACCGTCATCTTGGTGGAAAGGCTGAGATTGCCCGCCTGCAATTCCTGGAAGAGAATGTAGAGCGTCATCACCTTGGTGACGGAGGCGGGATAGCGCCGGCTGTCACCCTGCTCTTCGTAAAGCACCTCGCCCGATTTCGCGTCGACCACGATGCCGGCATATTTGCGCAGGTTTTCGATAGCGTGCGCCGGAGCCGCCAGCTGCAAGCTGAGGCCCAGGACAAGGGCGAACGCGGCGAAGGCGCGACAAAGGGAAACGCGCCAAGGGGTCATGGCCTGAGAGGTCAACCCTGAACTCCAACTTTACTCACCGGGCACAACACGCCCGTACGCAACTGAAACATGGTTTGCAGATCAGCGGCCCCCACCCCGATCGTGCTTCTCATGGGACCATAGGGCCCCGACGTTACGAATCCGTAAAATGCCAACGATTTCCGTTTCAGAGTCTCAATCCCGCCACTCGCCGTTTCCGTTTGCAGTCATTGCGGAAGGGTTTGTCGGAGTTAGGATAATGGCGCTCAACTTTTCGGGAACGTGAGCCCCTTAACAGCGGCGAGATTTTGCTTACATAATGGGCCGACCAGCTGCTTCGCTTTCCTCTGCGGTTACCCCAATCCAATATGACCACTACCACCACTCATCACCTGTCGAACCGTCCCGCCAAAGGCTTCAAGATGCCCCTCGGAAAGCTTGTGGCCGGCCCCAAGGATGATGATGGAGGTCGCAAGGGGGACGGCGATGGTGGCTTCGAGATTGGGACGGTTACCAAAACCCGCCCCAAGACCAAGCGGCCGAACCTCTATCGGGTTCTGCTGCTCAACGACGATTACACGCCGATGGAATTCGTCGTTCTGGTCTTGCAGGACGTCTTCAACAAATCACGTGAAGACGCCATGCAGATCATGCTGCACGTTCACCAGAAGGGGGTCGGTGAGTGCGGCGTATATCCTTACGAGGTCGCCGAGACCAAGGTGACCCGCGTTATGGATACGGCACGCAAGAACCAGCATCCGCTGCAATGCGTGATGGAAAAGCAATAGGAACATCAGATGCCCTCATTCTCCCGCGGACTCGAAAAGGCTCTGCATCAGGCGATGAACCTGGCGCGCGAGCGGAACCATGAGTTCGCCACGCTTGAGCACCTCTTGCTGGCCCTGACCGACGACCGGGAAACGATCGCCGTGCTCAATGGCTGCGATGTCGATGTCGACGCGCTCAAGAGCGATTTGGAAGATTTCATCAACGAGGAATTGGACAGCCTCGTCGTGCAGAATGGCCAGGATGCCCGCCCCACGGCGGCTTTCCAGCGTGTCATTCAGCGCGCCGTTATTCACGTCCAGTCATCCGGCCGCGAAGAAGTGACCGGCGCCAACGTGCTCGTCGCCATCTTCGCCGAACGCGAAAGCCACGCCGCTTATTTCCTCGAACAGCAGGATATGAGCCGCCTCGACGCGGTCAATTTCATCTCTCACGGCATCACCAAGTCCGGTCCCGCCGAGGATCGCAAGGTCCGCGGCTCCGAAGAAGGTGAAGGCAATACCGAAGGTGGCGCCGAGGCCAAGAAGACATCGGCGCTAGCCGATTTCTGCGTTAACCTCAACGAGAAGGCCCGCCAGGGCAAGATCGACCCACTGATCGGTCGCGACAGCGAACTGCGTCGCACCATTCAGGTTCTCTGCCGCCGCTCTAAGAACAACCCGCTCTATGTGGGTGACGCTGGCGTCGGTAAGACCGCCATTGCCGAGGGCCTTGCCCGTAAGATCATCGAAGGCGATGTGCCCGAAGTGCTCAAGGAAGCCGTCATCTATTCGCTCGATATGGGCTCGCTGCTCGCCGGCACTCGCTATCGCGGCGATTTCGAAGAACGTCTCAAATCGGTGATGAAGGAACTCGAGAAGATGCCGCATGCGGTTCTCTTCATCGACGAAATCCACACCATGATCGGCGCTGGCGCTACGTCCGGCGGCGCGCTCGATGCCTCGAACCTCCTGAAGCCCGCTTTGGCTTCCGGCGCGATCCGGTGCATCGGCTCGACCACCTATAAGGAATATCGCCAGTTCTTCGAAAAGGACCGCGCTCTCGTCCGTCGCTTCCAGAAGATCGACGTCAACGAACCGACCGTTCCCGATGCCATCGAGATCGTGAAGGGCCTGCGCCCCTATTTCGAGGAGTTCCACAAGATCAAGTACACGGACGATGCCCTCAAGGCGGCCGTGGAATTGAGCGCGCGCTATATCAACGACCGCAAGCTCCCGGACAAGGCCATCGACGTGATCGACGAGACCGGCGCCAGCCAGATGCTGGTCCCGGAAGATCAGCGCAAGAAGGTCATCGACGTCGAAGACATCGAAGCCACTATCGCAACGATCGCCCGCATCCCGCCAAAGTCGGTTTCGAAATCCGATGCCGAACTGCTCTCGGGTCTCGAACAGAGCCTCAAGACGGTGGTCTTTGGTCAGGATGCCGCCATCACGGCCCTTTCGTCCGCCATCAAGCTGGCGCGTGCCGGCCTCCGCGAACCGGAAAAGCCCATTGGCTCCTACCTCTTCACCGGCCCGACCGGCGTGGGTAAGACCGAAGTTGCCAAGCAGTTGGCCGATACCCTCGGCGTCGAACTGCTGCGCTTCGACATGTCCGAATACATGGAGCGTCACACCGTCAGCCGTCTGATCGGTGCCCCTCCAGGCTATGTCGGCTTCGACCAGGGCGGTCTCCTGACCGATGGCGTCGACCAGAACCCGCATTGCGTGGTGCTGCTCGACGAAATCGAAAAGGCCCACCCGGATCTCTACAACATCCTGTTGCAGGTGATGGACCACGGCAAGCTCACAGATCACACCGGCAAGTCCGTCGACTTCCGCAACGTGATCCTGATCATGACCTCCAATGTCGGCGCCGCGGATCTTGCTCGTTCGCCCATCGGCTTCGGCCGCAAGCGCGAGCAGGGAGACGACGAGGATGCGATCAACCGCACCTTCTCGCCCGAGTTCCGGAACCGTCTCGACGCCATCATTTCCTTCGCGCCGCTCCCGCGCGAAGTGGTCCGTCGCGTGGTCGAAAAGTTCGTGCTGCAGCTTGAAGGCCAGTTGGCCGAACGCGGCGTCACGATCAACCTGACCCCGGAAGCTGCCGATTGGCTGGCCGAACACGGCTATGACGAACGCATGGGTGCGCGCCCCCTCGGTCGCGTCATCCAGGAACACGTCAAGAAGCCCCTTGCTGACCAGGTGCTCTTCGGCGAACTGGTCAATGGTGGTAACGTCACCGTCGCCGTCGTCGGCGAAGGCTCCGAAGCCAAGCTCGAACTCGTCGCGGTCCCCCCGCGCCCAGCCAAGCCCAAGGCTCTGCCCAAGCCAAAGAAGCCCAAGGCCACGGCCGAAAAGAACTAAACAAAAAGGCCGGGAGCAATCCCGGCCTTTCTCTTTCTTCACCTCTCCCTCTGGGGGAGAGGTCGGCGCAAAGCGCCGGGTGAGGGGGGCTTCCTGTCTTGGATCGCCGCCTCCGCCAGTAGCCCTCATGGTGAGGTGCGAAGCGCAGCGCAGCCTCGAACCACAAGGGCGTGGCACAACTCACCCCAAATAAATCTTCCAATCCCTCAGCGAATAAACCGGCACCATGGGAAAGAGGATCGGCACCTCCCGCACATAATCCTGAAACGCCGCATCCGCGCCATACCGCTCCGTCTGCTTCAACTCCAACCGACGCGCCGACCCCAACATGATCAACTGAATGCAGACAAACCCCACGATCGCCAGCCCCCAATCAAGCCAGCTCGCATAAGCCGAAATCCCCGACACAAAAATCCCGAGCCAGAAAACCATCTCGCCAAAATAGTTCGGTGACCGCACCACGCGATAAAGCCCGACATCACAGAACCGGCTCGGATGCTCCGCCTTGAACCGCGACTTTTGCCAGTCCGCCAAACTTTCAATGGCGAGCCCGACCACCGCCACAGCCAGCCCCCAACCAAGCGAGGGCAGGGCCACACCTTCGCCAGCCCGTGAGAGACTGATCAGCGCCGGCGCATACATCGCGACATAAAGCGCCGCCACGCTCACCCAGATGACGATTTTGAGCCAACCGACGATATGCCGGCTGCGCTCCTTCGACGCCTCCAACTCCCGCGCAAAACTCGGCTGCCGCTCCCGCGCGATCAGATGGCTGCTGAGCCGCAGGCCATATGCCAGCAACAGGATCGACTGCGCCCCAAGCCAGAAATCCAGTGTGGCGAGATAAGCCAGCGGAAACAGCAGCGCCTGCGCGGCAATCGAAAACCCATACCCAAGGCTGACGAAATAATCCGTCCGCCGAAACCCCAGCGCCGAAACCGTTAGCGTCAGCGCCAAAGCCAAGATGAGTGCAGGAAAAGGATAAGCAGCAAAGGCGCCCATGATCGCAACCTCCAGTCGTAGACGACTGTTACGCTATGCAATCACCGCTGGATTGCTCGAACGCAAGATTCAGCGCATCGCAGCTCTCTATTCTTCTCCCCCTCGGGGAGAAGGTGGCGCGTAGCGCCGGATGAGGGGGATGCCGCATACCGCTCAAGAACCCCGTAGCCCTCAAACCGCGCCAATCGGCAGCGCCGATACCACTGTGCCCGCCATCTGCCCCGGATCAAACTCCGGCTGCACAATCAGCGCATCCGCCGCCGCCAACGAAGACGTATGCCCGCTATCCGTCTCATTGATCGGCAACAGCCCCGTCACGCCATCCAGCGTCGTCACCCGCGCCCGCATAAAATGCCGCCGCGCCGTGTTCTTCGGCGTCGGCCCCAAGAGCGGCAGGTGCAGCGCCTCGACCTCCGGCAAACCCAGCCAATGCCGCAACGCTGGCTTGATAAATATCTCTGCCGTCACCATGGCCGAAACCGGATTGCCCGGCAGCCCAAACACCAGCGTCTTGCCACGCGTTCCAAACATCAGCGGCTTTCCCGGCCGCATATTGATCCGCCAGAAATCGAGCGTCACCCCATGCTCGACCAGCGCCGCCTGCACCAAATCATGCTCGCCAACGCTCGCCCCGCCGGTCGTCACCACTACGTCGGGATCACTGGCAAAAATCCGATCGAGCACCGCATCGAGATTTTCGCGGCTGTCCCGTGCAATCCCAAAGTCCGTCACCGTCTCGGCAAAAGGCGCCAACGACGCCGCCAACCCGACACTGTTGGACGCCACGATCTGGTCCGGCCCCAAAACAGTCCCCGGCAACACCAGTTCATCACCCGTGGCCAGTAGCGCAATCTTCGGCCGCCGCGCCACGCTGACAGTCCCAGCATTCGCTGCCGCCGCAACCGCCACCTGAAACGCCCCAAGCCGCGTCCCGCGCTCCAAAATCGTCCGCCCAACCGCAAAATCATAGCCGCGTGGCCTGATACTGTGGCCAAGCCGGGCAGGGGCCGTGAACCGAACAAGATCCCCGTTCCGCTCCGCCTCTTCCTGCATGATGACCGTATCAGCACCCTCCGGTACCGGCGCCCCGGTAAAAATCCGCACCGCCTCACCGGCGCCAACGCTGCCGGCAAAACCCGCCCCGGCCTGCGACATGCCGATCACCTTGAGCCAGACGCCCTCGGCGACATCTGCCGCCCGCATAGCATAGCCATCCATGGCGCTGGCATTGAACGGCGGCTGGTCATGGGTCGCAATCACCGGCGCGGCGAGCACACGTCCCGCCGCATCGCCCAAGGCTACACTCTCGCCAACCACCTCCGGCACACGCGCCAGAATGCGATTCAACGCGTCATCAACCGGAAGCAAGCTCATGATTCTCTTCGATAATCGCCCGATTTGCCGCCGGATTTTTCCACGAGGCAAATGTCTGAAATCACCATGGCCCGGTCGAGCGCCTTGGCCATGTCGTAAAGCGTCAGGGCCGCAGTCGTCGCCGCCGTCAGCGCTTCCATCTCGACGCCGGTCTGCCCCGTCGTCTCGGCAACCGTGCGAATGAGGATCGTCGTCTCGGTCTCGCCCTCGATTTCGACGCTCACCTTGGTCAGCGGAATCGGATGACAGAGCGGAATGATATCCGAAGTCTTCTTGGCGCCCATGATCCCGGCAACGCGCGCCACGGCCAGCGCATCGCCCTTCTTGAGCCCACCACCCAAAATGGTCGCAATCGTTTCGGCCCCGCCGCTCAACCGCGCCTGCGCCACCGCCCGCCGCCGCGTGATCGCCTTCTCGCCGATATCGACGATATGCGCCTCGCCCTTGGCATCGAGATGGGTCAGACGCCGCTCGGCCATCAGCGCACCGTTTCCGGCACGCCTTGCAATAGAGCCCGCGTCGCCGCGACCACATCGTCCTGCCGCATCAGGCTTTCGCCGACGAGGAAATGGCCTATCCCGGCCCGTTCCTCCAGCATGCGCACATGGTCATGACTGACGATGCCGCTCTCGCTGACGAGAGTCACATTGCTTGGCACGCCGGCCGCTAGCGTCACCGACGTTTCGAGTGTCGTCTCAAACGTCCGCAAATTCCGGTTATTGATGCCGATGAACTTGCTGTCGAGCGCCAGCGCCCGATCAAGCTCCAGCTGGTCATGCACTTCCACCAGCGCATCCATGCCCCATTCCGCCGCTGAATCGAGCAGATACCGCGCCACGTCATCATCGACGGCCGCAAGAATGATGAGAATGCAATCTGCCCCCCAGGAGCGCGCTTCCGCCACCTGATAGGTCTCAAACAAAAAGTCTTTTCGCAGCACCGGCAGCCGCGTCGCCGCCCGCGCCTCGATCAGATAGCTCGGCGAACCCTGAAAGCTCGGCCTATCCGTCAACACCGAGAGGCACGCCGCCCCAGCCGTCTCATAATCCCGCGCAATCTGCGCCGGATTGAAGTCTGCGCGGATTAGCCCCTTGGACGGGCTCGCCTTTTTCACCTCGGCGATGAGGCCATATTGCCCCTGCGCCCGCTTATCCCTAAGCGCGCGCAAAAACCCGCGCGGCGCCGGCTGGTCATGGGCCTGCGCCACAACCTCGGCCCATGGCCGCATCGACTTCGCCGCCGCGATTTCCTCGCGCTTATAGGCTTCGATCTGCTTGAGAATATCGGTCATGCAACCTGTCCGTTGGAAACGGCCACCAGCTTGGCCAAGGTCTGTTTTGCGGCGCCAGAATCAATCGCCTCGCGGGCAATGGCAACGCCTTGCTTGAGATCATCCGCCTTGTCCGCAACGATCAACGCCGCCGCGGCATTGAGCAGCACGATATCGCGATAAGCGCCCGACGCGCCATCAAAGAGCGCGTGGATCGCCGCAGCGTTTTCGTCCGGCGTGCCACCCAAAATATCCTTGAGCTCATAGCGCTGCAGCCCCGCCTGTTCCGGCGTGATCTCGAAGCTGCGCAGGTCGCCATTGGCAATCTGTGCTACAAAGCTCGGCCCCGTCACCGTGAGCTCATCAAGCCCATCGCTGCCATGCATAACCCAGGCCTTGATCGCCCGGTTGGCCAAAAGCGCAGCCGCCACCGGCTCTACCCATTGCTCGGAATAAACCCCGAGCACATAGCGTCGAACGCTCGCCGGGTTGGATTGCGGCCCCAAAAGATTGAACATCGTCCGCACGCCAAGCTCGGCGCGGGCAGGGCCCACATGCTTCATCGCCGGATGATGCGATGGCGCAAACATGAAACCAATGTTGGCCTGCCGCACGCATTCGCCGATCTGCGCCGGCGTCAGATCCAACTTCACCCCCAGCGCCTCAAGCGCCTGCGATGACCCTGACTTGGACGATAGCGCCCGATTGCCGTGCTTGGCCACCGGCACACCAGCCGCCGCGACCACAAAGGATGCCGCCGTCGAAATATTGAGCGTCCCGATGCCATCGCCACCGGTCCCGACGATATCGATCGCCTCTTCAGGTGCATCGACCGGAACCATCTTCTCGCGCATGATCGAAACCGCTGCGGCGATCTCGCCCACGCTTTCGCCCTTGATGCGCATGCCCATCAGGAACGCGCCAGTCTGCGCCGGCGTCGCCTGACCATCCATGATCAGCCGCATCACCGAACGCATCTCTTCGCCCGTCAGGTCGCGCCCTTCGGAAATCTTGTGGAGGGCCTGCTTGATATCCATCACGCCGCCCTCTGGCCGTTAAAGTCGCGGGCGATGTTTAGAAAATTCTGAAGCAGCGCATGGCCATTTTCCGATGCGATGCTCTCGGGATGAAACTGGACCCCATGCAGCGGCAGCGTCTTGTGCTGCATCCCCATGATCAGCCCATCATCCGTCGTCGCCGTCACTTCCAGCACATCCGGCAGCGTTTCCGCTTTTACGATCAGCGAATGATAGCGCGTTGCCTCAAAGCCCGCATTCAACCCGCGAAAGATACCCGTGCCTGTGTGGTTGATCTTGCTGGTCTTGCCATGCACCAGATGCGGCGCGCGAATGACATCGCCGCCCAGCGCCTGACCCATGGCCTGATGCCCAAGGCACACGCCCAGCATCGGAATCTGCCCCTTGAACCGATCAATGACTGCAAGGCAAATGCCCGCCTCGGTCGGCGTGCACGGCCCGGGCGAAAGCACGATCGCCTCCGGCGCCATTGCGGCGATTTCTTCAAGGGTGATCTTGTCATTGCGGCGCACAGTCATCGTCGCGCCGAGCTCGCCCAGAAAGTGGACGAGATTATAGGTAAAGCTGTCGTAGTTATCGATGACGAGGGTTTTGGTCATTTGGGCCTGTCCTCAAGAGTGGTTCTGGTGAAATCGTTCAGAACCAGCCCCGCCATCGCAGAAAATTCACACGCACGCTCACTGTCCCACTCCCGCTTCGCCGGCATAGCGTAGCGCTTCTTCTGCCGCGCTGAAAAGGGCACGCGCCTTGTTCTCGCATTCGAGCTGTTCCAACTCACGCACGCTGTCGGCAACGATCCCGGCTCCCGACTGCACATAGAGCTTGCCGTCTTTCACAATGCCGGTGCGCAAGACGATGCAGGTATCCATGGTGCCATCGGCCCCAAAATACCCCACGCAACCGCCATAAATCCCACGTCGCGATTTTTCGAGTTCGTCGATGATTTCCATCGCGCGCACCTTTGGCGCACCCGAAACCGTCCCCGCCGGGAACCCGGCAGAAAGCGCATCCACAAAATCATACTGCGGATCGAGCTTGCCCACGACATTGGAAACGATGTGCATCACGTGGCTATAATATTCGAGGAAGAACTTGTCGGTCACCTTCACCGAACCCGTCTCCGCCACGCGGCCCACATCATTGCGCCCAAGATCGAGCAGCATCAGGTGCTCGGCCAATTCCTTGGGATCGCTCAGCAGCTCCGCCGCCAGTTCCTGATCCCGCGTCGGCGTCGTCCCGCGCTTCCGTGTCCCGGCGATCGGCCGAATGGTCACTTCGCCATTCTGCACCCGCACCAGAATTTCCGGGCTCGACCCCGCCACGGCAAAGTCGCCGAAATCGAGGAAGTACATATAGGGGCTGGGATTGGTCCTGCGCAGCGCCCGATAGAGCGCCGTCGGCGGTAGCGTAAAATCAGCAGAAAACCGCTGGCTCAGCACCACCTGGAAAATATCGCCCGCCGAAATGTAGTCCTTGGCCCGCGCCACCATATCAAAATATTCGTCGCGCGAGGTGTTGCTGGTGACTTCAATAGCCGCGAGATCAGGCAGGGCAGGGGTCGCCGGCAGCGCCCGGCCAAGCCGACCGATCGCATCGTCGATCCGCGCCTCAGCCGCCTCAAGCGCCTGCCGCGCCGAAACTCCCGCTTTCACATAGACCGGCGCCGTCAGATAGAGCTCGTCCTTGACCGTATCAAAGATCGCGAGCAGCGACGGCCGCATCAGCACCGCTTCCGGCGTCTGCAAATCGTCCGGATTGGTGTTCGGCAACACCTCCATGTACCGAACCATCTCATAGCCGAGATAGCCGTAAATCCCAGCCGATTGCGGCGGCAGCCCTTCGGGCACAACGATCTGGCTTTCCGCCACCAGCCCGCGCAGCGCATCGAGCGGTTTTTCCGTCATCACCTCAAAAGCACCGGGGTCAAGCTGCGCCTGCCGATTGACCCGCGCCGTGCCGTCTTCCACGCGGACGATGAGGTCCGGCAGCAGCCCGATGATCGAATAGCGCCCGCGCGTCGTCCCGTCCTGCACGCTTTCGAGCAGGAACGAGTGCGTCCGCTCCTGCGCCAGTTTCAGATAGGTCCCGATGGGCGTTTCGAGATCGGCCACGATGCGACGCCAGACGATCTGCGATTTGCCGGCTTCATATTGCTCTGCAAAACGCGTGGAAAAATCGTCGCCCATCGTGTCCGATCCGTTGGTGGGTTATTGGCCGAAGTTGAGAGTAATCAGTTGCTGCAGCGCCTGCTGATTGATTTTCAGGCCCGCATCGTCGCGCAGTGCTGCGACGAAATCGCCATAGACCCCGTTCTGCGCTTCCGTCTGCAGGTTGTCGGCCGCAGCGGTTTCAAGCGGTTCGGTCGGCGTCGTGTTGTCGACCACCTCGAAGATCATGAAATCGCCGGAGCTCGAAACCACCGAACCCTTATAGTCCGGCCCACCATTGAATGCGGCCTGCGCCACGACATTGTCGATCGAGCCGTCATCCGAGCCAAAGCGCGAGAAGGGCGGCGAAATCTGCGGGAAGAGGTTGAGACCAGTCGCAACATCGGCAAGCGTCGCGCCGCCGCGCAATTGCGCCACGATTTCTTCGCTCTTGGCCAGCAGCGCATTATTGATGCGCTCGGTGGTCAGCGCCGTCGTCACGGCGTCGCGCACTTCGTCCAGCGTCTGGTCGCGTGCAGCCTGCACTTCGACGAGATCGAAGAACACATGGGCATTGCCGGTGATCGGGATCGACGGGGTCAACTGGCCTGCAGTCGCCTTGAAGATCGCCTGGCTCACCTTGGTCCGGTCTTCCGGCGATACATTGGTCAAGACGTCGAGCTGGTTGCCGCCGCTCGTCACGTCAGCTTCATAGAGCGGCAGCTTGAACCGTTCGGCAATTTCGCTCAGCGGCCGGAAGGCAGCGCGCAGTTCTTCGACCTGGTCGAGCACGTCGTTGACTTCGGTGCGGGCTTCCGCCGTTGCGAGAGTATTGACGATATCGGCGCGCGCTTCTTCGAGCGTTGGCTGGCGTTCCGCCTCGATCGCCGAAACGTGGATGGCGCGCTTGCCCGCCACACCATCGATAACGGTCACGCCACCCTGCTGCAGCCCAAAGGCCGCATTGGCAAGCGCCGTATCCGTCACTTGAGCCTTGGTCAGCGTGCCAAGGCTGGTTGGCGTCACGCCGGCTTCGGTTGTGAGCGTCGCAAAATCCTTGCCTGCTGCCAGCCCGGCTTCAAAGGCGGTCGCCTGATCGGCGGTCAACACGGCCTGCTCGATCGTCCGCTTTTCCGGCGTCGTCAGGCTGGCCTTGATCCGCTCATATTCCGCGGCCACGGCATCGTCGGCGATGGTTTTCGTCGCCGCAAGCGAGGCGATCGAGAGATCGATCATCTGCACCTTGCGCGTTTCGACAGTGCGGAATTCGCTCTGGTGCTCGGTGAGATAGGCGGCCAGTTCCTCTTCGGTCGGCGCTGCCGGCGTTTCGATATTGGCTTCGTTGAGCGTCACATAGTCGATCGTGCGCTGCGTGCCGGCATAGTCGTTGATCAGAGTTGCCGCGACATCGGGCAGCGTCTTGGCGGGGAACAGCGTCGAAACAAGCTGCTCGCGCTTGGCTTCGTCGCCGCGTGTCTGAAAATATTCCGATTCCGTCCAGCCGCTGGCCTGCAGCACCTGGTTGAACACGGCTGGATCAAAGTTCCCCAGCGTTCCCTGGAAGGACGGATCCTGGCGCAGCATCTGCCCCAGCTTGTCCTCGGAAACCCCGAGACCCATCTTGTTGGCAAGGCCGGTGAGAGCCTCGCCTTGCGCTAGGTTAAGAATAACGAAGCTCGGCAGCCCCATGGCTTCGGCTTCCGCGCCGGTCGGCACACGGCCAAGCTGCTGAGCCAAACGGTTCGCCTGGCTCTGGTAGGCGCGGAGAAATTCGCGGGAGGTGATCTCCTGATCCCCAACATGCGCAACGGTATTGCTGCCGAGATCGGTGATGACATTATTGATGCCGAACCCTGCCACGCCGACGAGCAGAAACGCTCCCATGATCTTTCCCGGCCAGGATTTTGCAAAGCCACGCAAACCATCGAGCATTTCGAACGTTCCAGTTTGGGGTCTGAGGCTTTACCGCATGGGTTGCCTGAGACTAGTAAGACATTCCGACTGCCGGGGTTAGGGCAAAGCCCACCTTGGCGCAAGAGGCAGGAGTAGCAAGATTGACGACCATCTCACCGCTAATCGCCGGGAACTGGAAGATGAACGGGCTGTCACAGTCGCTCGATGAGCTGACTGAACTGGCCCAATTGCTCACAACGGGGGAGGCCCCGCGCGCCGTCGTCGTCGTTTGCCCACCCGCAACCATCCTTGCCGCCGTCGCGGCACAGGGCGCTTCGAGCGGCATCATGGCCGGTGGCCAGGATTGTCACGTGGAAGCCTCCGGCGCCCACACAGGCGACATTTCCGCATATATGCTTGCCGATGCTGGCGCGCAGTTCGTCATCGTCGGCCATTCCGAGCGCCGCGCCAATCACGCTGAAAACGACGACATCGTCCGCGCCAAGGCGGAAGCCGCGATCGGCGCTGGCCTCAAGCCGATCATTTGCGTCGGCGAGACCGAATCCGAACGCGATGGTGGCTCAGCCGAATCCATCGTCAATCAACAGCTTTCGCGCTCTATTCCCGACGCCGCGGAACATCATGAGATCGTCGTTGCCTATGAGCCAGTCTGGGCCATCGGCACTGGCCGTACCCCGACGCTCGAAGAAATCGCCCAGATGCACGCCAATATCCGCGCTCGTCTTGTCGAACGCTTCGGCGAAGAGCGCGGCAACACGCTTCGCATTCTCTATGGTGGCTCGATGAAGCCGCTCAATGCGCGCGAAATCCTCAATGTCGACAACGTCAATGGCGGGCTTATCGGCGGCGCCAGCCTCTTGGCAAAAGACTTTTACACCATTATCTCGTCGGTATGACCGAACGGCTTAGGTCGTTGCCATGAAAAACATGGCAACGCTCTGGCCTTTGCCGTTTTAGGCGTGTATGACGCCGCATCTTTTATGACTGACGCGAAGACCAAGACCTCATGGCGAACGTCCTTATTGTTGTCTATCTGCTGATCGTTTTGGCCCTTATCGGTGTCATCCTGATCCAGCGCTCCGAAGGTGGTGCGCTCGGTATCGGTGGTGGCGGCGGTGGCGGCCTAATGACGGCGCGTGGCTCGGCCAATCTCTTGACCCGCACCACGGCAATCCTGGCAACGCTTTTCTTCGCCACGGCCATTGGCCTGACTATTCTCAGCGAACTCGATCGCGGCACGTCGAGCATTCTCGATCGGGCGACGACCACGGAAGATGGCACTCAGCCATCCAACGTTCTCGATGCGCTGAACGCTCTCCAGGGCGACACGACATCGGATCTTCCGGTTCCGGCCGACGCTTCGGCACCTGCGACCTCGACTCCGGCGCCGTCCACCACGACGACTCCCGCAGCTCCTGCCACCACCACGGCACCAGCGGCGACCACTCCGGCATCGACCAGCGATCTGCCTGTCCCGTCCGCTCCAGCAACGACCGAGACGACCGCCCCGGCCGCTTCTTCGGAAACGGCCCCGGCCGCTGCACCAGATGCAGCGCCCGCAGCTTCTCCGGAAGCTGCTCCGGCGACGGAAAATCAACAGCCGGCTCCAACGACCGGCAACTAAGACGCCGCAAGGCAAAGCCGAAAAAGGGGATGGAAACATCCCCTTCTTCTTTTTGTGTGGACCGTTTTGTTCGGCTCCACGAATCGCTCCTTATAGGCTTATGGTGATTGCCCATGGCACGGTACGTATTCATCACCGGAGGCGTGGTTTCCTCCCTTGGCAAAGGTTTGGCTTCAGCGGCGCTCGGCGCAGTGCTGCAGGCGCGCGGCTATAAGGTCCGCCTGAGAAAGCTCGACCCCTATCTCAATGTGGACCCCGGCACGATGTCGCCCACTCAGCACGGCGAGGTCTTCGTGACCGACGACGGTGCCGAGACCGACCTCGATCTCGGCCACTACGAACGCTTCACGGGCCGCGCGGCCAACAAGCGCGACAACATCACCTCGGGCCGCATCTATTCGGATTTGCTCTCGAAAGAGCGCAAGGGCGAATTCCTCGGCGCCACCGTGCAGGTCATTCCGCACGTCACCGACTCGATCAAAAACTTCGTCCTCGATGGCAATGAGGACTACGATTTCGTCCTCGTCGAAATCGGCGGCACGGTCGGCGACATCGAGGGCCTCCCCTTCTTCGAAGCCATCCGCCAGCTCGGCAACGATCTGCCGCGCAACCACACCTGCTATCTTCACCTCACCCTGATGCCGTATATCCCCTCGGCCGGTGAGCTGAAGACCAAGCCGACCCAGCACTCGGTCAAGGAGCTCCGCTCCATCGGCATCGCGCCCGACGTGCTGCTCGTCCGCTGCGATCGTCCGATTCCCGAAGGCGAAAAGAAGAAGCTCTCGCTCTTCTGTAACGTGCGCGAATCCGCCGTCATCCAGGGCCTCGACGTCGCCTCGATCTACGATGTGCCCGTCGCCTATCACCACGAAGGCCTCGACCGCGAAATCCTCGCTGCCCTCGGCATCACCGACGCGCCGGAGCCTGATATGTCGGCATGGGACGAAGTCTCCCGTCGCTATCACAACCCCGAAGGCGAAGTGAACATCGCCATCGTCGGCAAATATACCGGCCTCAAGGACGCCTATAAGTCACTCTCGGAAGCCCTGACCCATGGCGGCATCGCCAATAAGGTCAAGGTCAACCTGCAGTGGATCGACTCGGAAGTCTTCGAGCGCGACGATCCCGCGCCCTATCTCGAACATGTCCACGGCATTCTCGTGCCCGGTGGTTTCGGCGAGCGCGGCTCTGCCGGCAAGATCGAGGCGGCCCGCTTCGCCCGTGTCAAGGACGTGCCCTATTTCGGCATCTGCTTTGGCATGCAGATGGCTTGCATCGAGGCCGCGCGCAACACCGCCGGCATCAAGAATGCCTCCTCCACTGAATTCGGCCCCACCAAGGAGCCGATCGTTGGCATGATGACCGAGTGGGTCAAGGGCAACGACACCGAAACCCGCGACAGCTCCGGCAATCTCGGCGGCACCCTGCGCCTCGGCGCCTATCCCGCCCAGCTGACCCGCGGCTCTCGCGTTGCCGACATCTACGGCTCGACCCGCATCTCCGAGCGCCATCGTCACCGCTACGAAGTGAATATGGACTACCGGAAACTCCTCGAAAAGAACGGCCTCCTGTTCTCCGGCGTCTCGCCCGATGGCAAGCTCCCTGAAATCGTCGAACGCACCGACCACCCGTGGTTCATCGGCGTCCAGTTCCATCCGGAACTGAAATCCAAACCCTTCGAACCCCATCCGTTGTTCACGAGCTTCATCTCGGCAGCCATGGAACAGAGTCGCTTGGTCTGATGACCGGGCAGGGGCCAGAGCACCGCTTGGCCACCTACGGCACCTTGAGCCCGGGCGAATCCAACTTCGCCCAGCTCGCCGACCTTCAAGGCACCTGGAGCCGCGGCACCGTCCGCGGCCACCGCCTCCCCTCAGGCACCGGTCCTGCCGAAGGCTACCCCGTCTTCCGCGCCGATCCTTCCGGCCCCGAAGTCCCGGTCCACCTCCTCTATAGCCCCGATCTCCCCACCCACTGGCCCCGCCTTGATGCCTTCGAAGGCGAAGGCTATCGTCGCGCTGTCATTGAGGTCCAAACGCCAGACGGCCCCGTCCTCGCCAACATCTACCTCGCCGCTTGAGCGGTTAAAGCGTGGGGCCGCGCGGATGATTTTAACTACATCGCGACCAGATCTAACTCTCCGGCAGCTGACGCCTGTCGACGCAGCAATGCTGTACGATCTTATCCATTCGAACCACACGCATCTCACCGCCCATGGCGACTACAGTGCCCAAGTGGCTTCGAGCATAGAAGCAATCGCGGCGGAACTATCCACTGGTGATCAGAGCACTCGCTTCGGCATATTTCACGACGCCGCGCTGATCGGCCGCGTCGACCTCGTCGCAGTCGAACTGCCGCGATACTGCCTCAGCTATTGGCTTTCGGCGTCACACACTGGCCAAGGCTTCGCGACTGCTGCCGTCCAAGCGGCGATAGAATACGCCTTCAACCAATCCGCCGCGACGGATATATTTGCTGGCGTCACCCACGGCAACGACCGCAGCGTTGCCCTCCTGCGCCGCCTCGGGTTCGACGCCATTAAGCAGTTCGAAACCTACACACGGTTTCATCTTGCCAAGCAGTGAATGGAGATTTGTCGCCATGGCCGAAATCATCAATCTCCGCAGTGCCCGGAAGGCCAAGGCCCGCACCGAAAAAGAAGCGGCTGCCGAAGCCAACCGTATCAAGTTCGGCCGCACCAAAGCCGAGAAGCAAAAGTCCGCCGCCGAAAAATCCTTGGCCGACAAAAAGCTGGACAGCCACAAGCGCGAAGACTGAACACTCGCCCCGCTCACACCGGCAGCAAGCTCCGCGTCGTCATCACCCGCAAATCCACCGCCTGCATCAATTCTTCCTCTGCCGTCACTTCGCGCCCTAGCCCCAGTCGCGTCGCGATCTCGCGCCAGCTCCGATTGTCCATTGCCTTGCTGTCCCCATAGGTCTTTCCCGGGGCAGGGACGCCATTGGCATAGCCATAGGCATAGTCGGCGACGATCTCTCCGCCGACCGTCACCCCGATATCCGCGCCGATAAAAAGCGGTGTCTTAAAATCACCGCCGATCAGCAGCGCTGAATCCTCCCGCGCCGCAAACACCCAATCCTCGACGATCAAGTCGCCCGTCACGATGATGATGCTCGCCCAGTCGTTTATCAGCGTCTTGCAACGCAGATCGCCAAAAACGATCAGCGTCGCATTGCCATCGGCATCCTCGCCGCCCTGCGTCGACACAAGCCCCTCGACCAAGAGGTCGCCATCCACCGCCGTGATCAGGCTTTCGGGTCGAAATTCACTGTCGAACCGCAAATCACCAGCGTGAAATCCCGCCGCGATATCATCAAGCGGCATGCCGGTGGGCGTCAGTTCAAACCGGCCGACATAGTCGCCGAGCCCTGCCGGCAAAATCGCGATTCCCCGCTTCACCCGCTCCAGCCACTCTCCTGCCGAAACCGTTTCCAATGCCATGATGACGCTCCTCCGAAACTGGCGAACCGTCCCCAGTAAAAGCGACTTTTTAGCGACTGATCAGAGGCTTAGGCCTGTGGCTGCGAGGCCTCCAATTCATCCTCGTCCCGCACCGCCCCAATAATCTCCGCCAACAGCGCATGCAGCGCATCTCGGTGCCCGTTCCCGGCGGATGGCGAATTCTCGTCCGAGGTCATCACCACGGTTAGGTCCAGGCTCGGCACGATATAGAGCATCTGCCCGCCATAGCCCCAGGCATAGCGCACATCCTCGCCGCCGATCTCGCGCAGAAACCATCCATAGCCATATCCGTCCCCGGTAAACCGCGAATTTGTCCGCTCCGTCCAGGATTGCTCCACCCATTCGGCGCTCAATACCCGGCTGCCGTCCGGCGCCAATCCACCTGTCCGATAGACCTCGCCAAAAGCTAGGAGACTCCGGGGGCTCATCGCCATCTGGTTGCCGCCGAGATAGATCCCCTGCGGATCGCGCTCCCAGCCACCGATCCCAAAATTATCCACCGCGCCAAACCACTCCCGCGCCAGCGAGAGGCTCGATTCGCCGCCCGCCTTGGTCAGGATGGCGGAGAGCAGATGCGTCGATCCCGTCGAATAAAGCATCCTCCCGCCCGGATCGGTCTCGAAGGGCTGGTCCAGCGCCGCGCGTACCCAGTTCCGGCTCCCCACCCAGCGCCCATAATTCGGCCCCGAAGTCGGCGCCAAGCCCGCCTGCATCGACAGCAAACTGCCCACCGTCACGTCATTGAGCCGAGGATCGGCATCCTCGGGAAAATCATCGCTGAGAAAATCCGATATTTTCTGATCGACGCCATCGATCAAACCCTTGTCGATCGCGATTCCCACAAGCGCCGACACCACGGTTTTCGACGCCGATTTGATATTGGTCGGCTCGTCCACCGTATGCCCGGCATAGCCGCGTTCGGCGATGATCTTGCCATCCACCGCCACCATCACCGTTTCCAACGGCTCCAGCGTTTCAGCATTTTCAAGGATGGGGGCGAGGTCCACCTCCTGCGCTAAGGCAGAGAGTGGCAGAAGGAAAACGGCGGCGAGAAGGGCAGGGCGAATAAGCGTCATGCAGCACTGATCACCGCCACATGAGGCAAAATTTGGGGAAGGCTCCGGGAATTACCCCACGTCCCCGTGATGAAGCAGGCAAAATCCTTTGCGCCCAACCGTACCCTACGGTACTCCGCCGTCAACGAGCGAAGGCGCGGCCGT
Source organism: Devosia sp. Leaf64 (assembly GCF_001421945.1). NCBI lineage: Bacteria > Pseudomonadati > Pseudomonadota > Alphaproteobacteria > Hyphomicrobiales > Devosiaceae > Devosia > Devosia sp. Leaf64. Next base: position 777,497 of record NZ_LMLO01000021.1, read on the forward strand.
TGCGGGATGGAGGCGCGCTGGCTTAAAACCAGATCAAAGAACACTCCGGATTGCCATGACCATAGATATGCAAACATCCCCGGCTGCACAGCCGCGGAATTCCGCCCGCCGCGTCCTCGCCGCGAGCATGATCGGCACCACGATCGAATTTTTCGATTTCTATATCTATGCGACAGCCGCGGTGATCGTGTTCCCGCAGCTTTTCTTCCCCTCGGGCGATGCCAATTCGGCGCTCCTCTCCTCGCTCGCGACCTTCGCCATTGCCTTCCTCGCCCGCCCGATCGGCGCCGCCTTCTTCGGCCATTTCGGGGATAAGGTCGGCCGCAAGGCAACGCTCGTCGCCGCGCTCCTCACCATGGGTATTTCGACGGTTTTGATCGGCGTTCTGCCCACTTATGGCCAGATCGGCATTTTGGCGCCGCTGCTCCTGGCGCTGTGCCGCTTGGGGCAGGGGCTTGGTCTCGGCGGCGAATGGGGCGGCGCAGTCCTCCTCGCCACTGAAAATGCCCCCGAAGGCAAGCGCGCCTGGTATGGCATGTTCCCGCAATTGGGCGCTCCGGTCGGCTTCTTCTTCGCCACAACCATTTTCCTCGTCCTTGCCCATTTCCTTGGCGATGACGCCTTCATGGCCTGGGGCTGGCGCGTGCCGTTCCTCGCCAGCGCCGTGCTGGTCATTTTCGGCCTCTTCATTCGCCTCAAAATCACCGAGACGCCCGAATTCGCAAAAGCCGTCGAAAAGTCCGAGCGCGTCGAAGTCCCGTTCTTCGATGTCATCAGTTCGCACAAGGTCAGCCTTGCCCTCGGCACCATGGCAGCCCTCGCCACCTTCGTGCTGTTTTATATCATGACGGTGTTTTCGCTGAGCTACGGCACAGGCACGCTAAAATATAGCCGCGAAGAATTCCTCATCCTGCAGATGGTGGGCGTCCTGTTCTTCGGCGCGTTCATCCCACTGTCCGCGGTGCTCGCCGATCGCTTCGGCATGCGCCCGGTCATGATCGGCGTTTCCATCGGCATCGCCGTATTCGGCCTGATCCTCGCCCCGCTCCTCGGCTCGGGCAATGTCTATGGCGTCCTCGGCTTCCTCTGCATCGGCTTTGCGCTGATGGGCATGACCTACGGCCCCCTCGGCACTGCTCTCGCCGCGCCATTCCCAACCGCCGTTCGCTATACCGGCGCCTCGCTCACCTTCAACCTCGGCGGCATTTTCGGCGCCAGCTTTGCGCCCTACATCGCCTCCTACCTCGCGACCACCTATGGCCTCCACACCGTCGGCTACTACATGATCCTCGCCGCCGTGATCACCCTCGTCGCCTTCGGCTTCATCCGCCAGACCTCGGAGTAAGAGGTACTCCGCACCCCACTCCATCGTCATTGCCGGGCTTGTCCCGGCAATCCATCTCTCCTCCGCATGGACCACCGGGCAAGCCCGGTGGTGACGGCCGGTTGCTAGACTATGCTACCCCGACACCTCCAAAAACCTTGCCCGATACTCACTCGGACTAACCCCCACCTTCCGCCTGAAATGATGCCGCAGCGCATGGGCACTTCCAAAGCCCACCGTCAGCGCCACATCCTCCATTTTCGGTTCGCCCCGCGTCAGCAGGCGCTTCGCCTCGCTCACCCGTTCATCGGCAATCCAATCCCCCGGCGATTGCCCCGTCGCCTCGCTAAATCGCCGCAAAAACGTCCGCACGCTCATCCCCATGGCGTCTGCCATCCGCGCCACGGTCCAGTCCGCCGCAAGGCTCTTCCGGACCTCCTCCAGCAGCGGCCCGATCTCCGTGCCCTCGCGCACGCCCACTGGCCGCTCGAGGAACTGCGCCTGTCCACCCGCCCGATGCGCCAGCATCACCAGTCGCCGCGCCACCGAATTGGCGGCCGCCGCCCCAAAATCCTGTCGGACCATCTCGATCAGCAGGTCGATTCCTGCCGCACTGCCTGCCGAGGTGTGAATGCGATCATGGATCCGATAGAGCGACGCATCATCGACGCTGATGGCGGGATGCCGCTCCCTGAGCTTGTCGGCATACCGCCAATGCGTCGTCGCCTTGCCGCCATCCAGTAGCCCTGTCGCCGCCAAGACAAACGCACCCGAACAGATCGACGCCAGCCTCGCTCCGCGCCCATACGCCGCCCGCAATTGCTCGATCAGCGCCTCCGGCACCGGCGCATCCGCACCCCGCCACCCTGGCACCACGATCACGTCAGCCTCGGCCAGGATCTCCGGCCCATGGTCGGCCACAACGGTCATCCCGCCATGCGCCCGCATCGGTCCCGCATCGACCGCCGCTGACGCAAACCGATACCATCCTGTCCCCATTTCCGGCCGGGACAGCCCGAAAACCTCGGCGACAATGCCGAATTCAAAAGTGCAAAGCCCATCGTAGATCAGGGCGACGACGAGGGGACCGGTCAAGTTTGGCATGATATCGACGCATATTGTCATTCGCGCCAATATTCAGCCGGGCAGGGCGCTTCTATCAAGAGGGCATAGGAGAAAAACCATGCCCACTTCCGTCGCCGCCACCCCCGCCGCACCGAGCATCCTCGCCCGCGAGCATTTCGCTGCCCAGTTCGCCTTCGAAACCGACTGCTGGGACGTCCATGACGCCCTAACCAACGGTCCCGACTTCGTCCTCCTCGACGTCCGCAGCCCCACGATGTTCGCCGCAGGCCACATCCCCGGAGCCATCAATCTGCCCCACGGCAAGATCACCCGCACAAAGATGGAGGCCTATCCCGCCGGAACCCTTTTCATCACCTACTGCGCCGGCCCCCACTGCAACGGCGCCGCCCGCGGCGCCCTCCGCCTCGCGAACCTCGACCGCCCCGTAAAAATCATGGCGGGCGGCATCACCGGCTGGATCGACGAGGGTTTTGATTTGGAAAAGAGCGACGTGGTGTGACGGCCTAGTCTCCATCTGAACCGCTGCACGATCCGAGGCTCACCATAGCTCCCCCGCCGTCATTGCCGGGCTTGTCCCGGCAATCCATCTCGCCTCCGCGTGGACCACCGGACAAGCCGGTGGTGACGACAATCTTGGAAGCCGATCGCGTCAGTGGATTGTTACCAATCCACCTGGCAAACCACCCCATCCGCCCCAAACTGCATGCTCTCCGGCGTATATTCAAAAATCTCGAGTTTCACCCCGCTCGGATCCGCTAGCCAACTCTGCCAGGTGTGGTCGACCCCGAGCTTCTTGTCCGTAATCGCCACCCCATGCGCCTTCGCATTGGCGATAAACCCGTCGAGATCGTCCGTTTCGAAGCAGATGTGGTTGATCTGATTGCTCTCCTCAAACCGCGACTCGCCTTTGAGGAAAACCTCGACAAATGTCCGATTGCCGAAATCGAGATAGAACCCGATCCGCTCCTCGCCCCGTTTGAAATCGAACTTCGGCGCGATGCCGATCACGTCGCGATAAAACGTCTCGACGGCGTCGAGGTCGCGCGCAAAAATGCAGGTATGCGCCATTTGCTTGACGAGTGGTTTGGTCAATTCTCTCTCCCGGAATCGGTGGGCTGTATAGCCCTTCCATACATGCTAGGACGAAGCCGCGGTCCAAACCAGCCGCGGGAGGATTTTCAATCATGGCACGCGTCGTCGTCATCGGGGCCACTGGCCATATCGGAACCTATCTCGTCCCGCGCCTCGTGCGTTTGGGCCATGAAGTCGTCGCCGTCACGCGCGGCACCTCAAAGCCCTATCTGCCCGACGCTGCCTGGTCCCAGGTCGAAAGCATCACGCTCGATCGCGACGCCCTCGAGCGCCAGGGCAGTTTTGGCTCGACCATCGCCAATCTTCAGGGCGATGTGGTCATCGACAATATCTGCTTTACCCTCGATAGCGCCCGCCAGCTCGTCGAGGCCCTCAAGGGCACGGTCCAGCATTTCCTCCACATCGGCACCATATGGACCCATGGCCTGTCCGAGGTCGTCCCAACCCCCGAGGACGTCACCAAGCGTCCCTTCGGCGATTACGGCATCCAGAAAGCCGCCATCGAAGCCTATCTGCTCGACCTCGCCCGGCGCGAAAATTTCCCCGCCACCATCATCCATCCCGGCCATATCGTGGGGCAGGGCTGGGCGCCGCTCAATCCCGCCGGCAATGGCGATATCGCCGTTTTCGAGACCATCGCGCGCGGCGACACGCTCGAATTGCCGAACTTCGGCATGGAAACCGTCCATCACATTCACGCCGACGACATCGCCGCGCTGCTGATCCTAGCCATGACCAATTGGGGCGCCTCAGTGGGCGAAGCCTTCCACGCCGTTTCCCCCGGCGCCGTCACCCTCCGCCACTACGCGAGCGCCATCTATCGCTATTTCGGCCACGAACCGAACCTCGCCTTCGCTCCCTGGGACGATTGGAAATCCCGCCAGTCCGAACAAAACGCCGCCGCCACCTGGGAACACATCGCCCGCAGCCCCAATTGCTCTATCGAAAAGGGCAAGCGCCTCCTCGGCTACGCCCCGCGTTTTTCCTCCCTCGCCGGCGTCGAAGACGCGCTCGACTGGCTGGTCGCCAATGGCAAGATCAAAGCCTAACCCGTCAGTATTTTTGCGCGCCCCTCTTTTCTCTGTCACAAGGCGCGTCTAGACAGGCTCCACACCGAGAAAACTGCCCCGAAGGGAATTTCCATGTCATCCATCATCCATGTCCAGGGTCGCCAGGTTTACGATAGCCGCGGCAATCCCACCGTTGAAGTCGATGTGGTTCTGGATGACGGCAGCTTCGGCCGCGCCGCCGTGCCCTCGGGCGCTTCGACCGGCGCGCACGAAGCCGTTGAGCTCCGCGATGGCGGCAAGCTCTACAATGGCAAGGGCGTCACCCAGGCCGTCGAAAACGTCAACGACATCATCTTCAGCGAAATCCAGGGCATGGATGCGCTCGATCAGCTGGCCATCGACCAGGCCATGATCGATCTCGACGGCACCGCCAACAAGGGCAAGCTCGGTGCCAACGCCATTCTTGGCGTTTCGCTCGCCGTCGCCAAGGCCGCCGCTGAATCGAGCGAACTGCCGCTGTACCGTTACATCGGCGGCCCGAATGCCCATGTTCTCCCAGTGCCGATGATGAACATCATCAATGGCGGCGAGCATGCCGACAACCCGATCGACATGCAGGAATTCATGATCCTGCCCGCCGGCGCGACCTCGATCGCCGACGCCGTCCGCATCGGTTCGGAAATCTTCCACACGCTGAAGAAGAACCTCTCCGCCGACGGCCACAACACCAATGTCGGCGACGAAGGTGGCTTCGCGCCAAACCTCGGCTCGGCCGATGAAGCCCTCGGCTTCATCATGCGCTCGATCGAAAAGGCCGGTTACAAGCCCGGCGAGGACGTCTTCCTCGGCCTCGATTGCGCCGCCACCGAATACTACAAGAACGGCAAGTACGAGATGAAGGGCGAAGGCAAGTCGCTTTCCTCCGAAGAAAACGTCGCTTTCCTCGCCGATCTCGCTGCTCGCTATCCGATCATCACCATCGAAGACGGCATGGCCGAGGACGATTGGGATGGCTGGAAGGCCCTGACCGACGCCATCGGCAAGAAGGTTCAGCTCGTCGGCGACGATCTCTTCGTCACCAACACCCAGCGTCTTGTCTCGGGCATCAAGATGGGCGTCGCCAATTCGATCCTCGTCAAGGTCAACCAGATCGGCTCGCTGTCCGAAACCCTCGACGCCGTCGAAACCGCCCACCGCGCCAGCTACACCTCGGTCATGTCGCACCGCTCGGGCGAAACCGAAGACTCGACCATTGCCGACCTCGCTGTCGCGCTCAACTGCGGTCAGATCAAGACCGGCTCCCTCAGCCGCTCCGATCGCATGGCCAAGTACAACCAACTCATCCGCATCGAAGAACAGCTCGGCACCTCCGCCAAATACGCCGGCTACTCCGTCGTCAAGGGCCGTTGATCGGCCCTTACTTACTGGAAGGCTCGGTGGAAACACCGAGCCTTTTTGCATTCGAACCTCCCCACCCACTGTGCTTCCCTCGGGCTTGACCCGAGGGCCAGTTCGAGAGCCACAAGCGTCTGGTCCTTGACGAGCGACCCTCGGGTCAAGCCCGAGGGAACCCCGGCGAGTTGGCTGGAGACCTCGGTGCGCAGGGGGAGGCTAGGAGGGGGTAATCCCCAAAACAAAAAAGGGCCGCGTTGCCGCGACCCCTTTTTCAAAAGTCCTCTGGACCTTAGTGCTTCAGCGCGTCCCGCGCCTTATCCTTGAACTCGCCGGACTTCTGCTGAACCTTGCCAGCAGCCTTGTCGGCCTTGCCTTCGGCTTCAAGGCGCTCGTTACCAGTGACGCGGCCCGCCGCTTCCTTCACTGCGCCCTTGATCTGATTGCCAACGCCTTTAGCTTCGTCCTTGTGCATCTTTCGCTCCTATCGAAAGTGTTATGCACCATCAACGGACTAACCCACGCTATGTTCCGGATCCGAACAAAAACGTGATTGACTAGTTATTGGAACGCGGTCTCCGCGAAGCTTCTCAGCTTCCGCGAATGCAACCGCTCCGCTGGCTGATCCCGCAGGATCTCCATAGCCCTGAGCCCGATCTGCAGATGCTTGTTCACCTGCGTCCGATAAAAGTCCGAGGCCATGCCAGGCAACTTCAATTCGCCATGGAGTGGCTTGTCGGATACGCAGAGCAGCGTCCCGTAGGGCACCCTGAACCGGAACCCGTTCGCCGCGATCGTCGCGCTTTCCATATCGAGTGCCACGGCGCGCGATTGGCTCAATTGCCGAACGATCTCGGCCTGATCCCGCAATTCCCAATTGCGATTGTCGAAGGTCGCGACGGTCCCCGTCCGCATGATCTTCTTGGTCTCGATCCCTTCGGTTTGGGTAATCTCCTCCACTGCCTGCTCGAGTGCCACCTGCACTTCCGCCAGCGCCGGCACTGGCACAGTCAGTGGCAGATCGGCGTCGAGGACATGGTCCTCGCGCACATAAGCATGGGCCAGCACATAGTCGCCAAGCTCCTGGCTATTCCGCAGCCCCGCGCAGTGCCCGAGCATGATCCACGCATGCGGCCGCAACACCGCGATATGGTCAGTGATCGTCTTGGCGTTGCTCGGCCCGACACCGATATTGACCATGGTAATCCCACGCCCACGATCGCCCACAAGATGATAGGCCGGCATTTGCGGCATGCGCGGCGGCGCATTGCCCGTCACCTCGCCACCGGTCAGCATATTGTCGGTCGACACATTCCCCGGCTCGATGAACCGTTGATAGTGCTCATGGCCTTCCGCCATCCACGCCTTCGCGACCCGGCAGAACTCGTCGATATAGAACTGGTAATTGGTAAAAATCACAAAGTTCTGGAAATGCTCGGCCGCCGTGCCGGTATAATGCGCCAGGCGGAACAGCGAATAGTCGACGCGCGGCGCCGTAAAAGCCGAAAGCGGGTAGGGCCCGCCCCGTGGCGGCACATAAGTGCCATTGGCGATTTCATCGTCCGTATTGGTCAGGTCAGGCGCGTCGAACACATCGCGCAGGGGAATCCCCAACGCATTGAGCGCTGCGCCATCCACATGTTCATGCGGCGGCAGCGCAAAATGCAGCGGGATCGGCGTCTCGCTCTCGCCCACGTCGATAGTGCCGCCATGATTGCGGAGAAGCACCGTGAACTGCTCTTGGAAATAGGTCCGGAACAGGTCCGGCGCCGTCACCGTCGTGCGATAGATGCCCGGCGTATGGAGATATCCATAGGGCAGGGTGCTTTCGTGCTTGGAATAACTCGTCGAGCGCACTTCCACCTGCGGATAACAGGCGCGCACCCGCCCCGCCGGTACCTCGCCCTTGGCCAGTCCATGCAGATGGTCGCGGATGAAATCGCAGTTACGATGATAGATTTCGGCAATGCGCGCCCATGCCGCTTCCGGATCGGTGAAACTTTGCGTCTCAAGTCGGGGCGGGGTGAGTGTCGTCATTGCACATCCTCATCTCGGCGCTTCGGAATCGCGCCTGTTTGACCGGTCAATATAAGCACCGCACGACACCTTCTCAACGGAACCGCCGGGAGTAAACCAGTCTTTCACACTTCGGTGAGCTGCACTTTTCTTGCCGCATTTGGCCACCATCTTTGCAGTCAGTTCACTGGCAAGGCAAACGACCCATGCACCAGTGAGCAGGATATGGTCAGCCGCTTGTCCCCCAAGCCCTCAACAGCGCGGCGGACTATGTCCCCCAAGGCCGTCCGGCACTCGTGCCGGGCGGTCTTTTCATTTGCAGACGAGCCGTTTAGACCACCTGTCAATTATGGCATAGGACCGCGCCGCGCTTCGCAGTAGCCCTCATGGTGATGTGCGCAGCGAAGCGAAGCCTCGAACCACGAGGGCGTGCCTAAAGATACCAACCCGGAGTTCGCCGTGAGCGTCGCCTTCACCAAGGAAGAAAGTGCCGAAACCGCCGCCGAATCCGTCCTCCCGGATCGCCCGATTCCATCCGGCCTCAATCTCGTGACCGACACCGGGCTCGAAGCCCTCCATACTCAGCTCGAATCCGCCCGCGCTGCCCTCGAAACGGCCAACACGATCGAAGACATCAACGAGCGCCGCCGCCAATCCGCCGTGCCCCTCCGCGACTTCCGCTACTTCACCGAACGCGTCCGCTCAGCGCAATTGGTCGCCGCCCCAACGACCACCGATGCCGTCACCTTCGGCAGCCAGGTCACCTTCACCCGCGACGACGGCCGCGAAGAAACCTACCGCATCGTCGGCGAAGACGAAGCCGATCCAAAATCGGGCACCATCTCCCACGCCTCCCCAATCGCCCAGGTCCTCCTCGGCAAATCCGTCGGCGACATTGCAACGCTCGCAAACCACGACCTCGAAATCATCGACATCAAGCTCTGAGGGCAGGGCGCCACCACTCCAGATTCCTCCCAGTCCTCGGCGTCATTCCCGCGAAAGCGGGAATCCCATTGCACCAAAAGAGGGATTCCCGCTTTCGCGGGAATGACGCGGCCCTATATCCGCTCTCTTAATCTCCCCGATGTGTCCCTCCCCCTACCAGGGGGAGGTTAGGTGGGGGTACCCAACCCGCGCAAAACCATGGACGGATGCCCCACCATCCCTTATGTCCAAGCGCAAACGCGGGAGCGTCTTCCCGCGCCTCCAAATCCCCAAGAAAACGAGGCCAGCATGACCGCAAAAATCATCGACGGAAAACTTTTTGCCGAGAATCTGCGCGGTCGTATCGCTGGCCATGTCCAGCGCCTCAAATCCGAACACGGCATCACGCCCGGCCTCGCCGTGGTCATCGTCGGCCACGATCCGGCGAGCCAGGTCTATGTGTCCAATAAGGCCAAACAGACCGCCGAAGTCGGGATGAATTCCTATAAGCACGAACTGCCAGAAGACGTCTCCGAAGCGGATCTTCTTGCGCTTGTCCATCAGCTCAACGCTGACCCAGCCGTCCACGGCATCCTCGTCCAGCTCCCCGTGCCAAAGCACATCGACCCTAACAAGGTCATCGAAGCCATCGACCCCATGAAAGATGTCGATAGCTTCACCCCCGCCAATGTAGGCAAGGTCCAGATCGGTCTTCCCGGTCCCGTCTCGTGCACCCCGCTCGGCTCGCTCATGCTGTTGCGCGATCACCTCGGTAAGCTCGAGGGCAAGAACGCCGTCATCATCGGCCGCTCCAATCTCGTCGGCAAACCGATGATGCAGCTCCTCCTACGCGACAACTGCACCGTCACCGTCGCCCATTCGAAGACGCAGAACCTCGCCGATGTCGTCCGCCAGGCCGATATCGTCGTCGCAGCCGTCGGCCGCCCCGAAATGATCAAAGGCGATTGGTTGAAACCCGGCGCCGTGGTCATCGATGTCGGCATCAATCGGGTTCCCGCCCCCGAAAAGGGAGAGGGCAAGACCAAGCTCGTCGGCGACGTCCATTTCGCCTCTGCTGTCGAAGTCGCTGGTGCCATCACGCCCGTTCCTGGCGGCGTCGGCCCCATGACCATCGCCTGCCTCCTCGCCAACACCATCACGACCGCTTCGCTCATCAACGGCCTCGTCCCCCCGAGCGACCTGACCGCATGAGCCAGACGAGCCTAGACCTCGGCGGGAAAGCTGCCCATGATCCCGGCGGCAAGGTCCGCCTGCGCCTCGGCGCCGGGGTTTCTGGCGATGCGGTCTTGAGCCCCGACGGCCGCTACCGCCAGCTCATGCGCCGCTGGCTCGGCAAAACGTTTCCGGAAAACTACATCCTCTTCATCGGCATGAATCCCTCCACCGCCGATGCCACGGTGGACGACCCCACCTGCGCGAGAGAATGGACCTTCGCCCGCCGCGAAGGTTTTTCTGCCATGGTCAAATGCAATGTCGGCGATTACCGCGCCACCGATCCCAAATCGCTCCTGGCGCCCGACACCGTCGCCGTCTCGCCCGCCAATCTCCCTGCCATCCGCAAGGCCGCCAACGGGGCAGGGCGCGTCGTCCTCTGCCACGGCAAACTCAACAAAGCCCTCGCCCCCGCCGGCCGAGAATTGGTGGAAACCCTCCGCGCCGACGGCATCACCCTCTGGTGCTTCGGCACCAACGCCGACGGCTCCCCCAAACACCCCCTCTACCTCCGCGCCGACACCCCCCTTGTGCCGTTCCCGGCCTAATCACAGCTGAACCCCAATCCCCGATCGTCACCCCGGCGCAGGCCGGGGCCCATCCTGAGATCTAGAGATGGCTCCCGGCCTGCGCCGGGATGACAGCCAGTGAATGCTTAGGCATCCGGGTGCCAAGTCGCCCCTTTCAGCCCCTTGCACTCCCCCAAGCCCTCCCTCAAACTTCCTCAAAAAGCGAGGAGGCCACCCCCATGAAAATCATCATCGAACCCGCCAATCCCTCCTGGCCCGATGACTTCCAGCGCCTCAAACCCCAGCTCCTCGCCCTAAGCCCGCCCGGCGCCTACGCCCACCATATCGGCTCCACCGCCGTCCCCGGCCTCGCCGCCAAGGACATCATCGATATCCAGATCACCGTCGACGATCTCACCCAAGTCGACCCCGCCGGCTTCCTCGCCACCGGCCACCGTCAAAGCGAACACACGTCCGATCATTGCCCTCCCGGCATGGACCTCGCCCCCCACGATCTGGCCAAACTTCTCTTCGTCGCCACCACGCCGCGGCGCGCCCATATCCATATCCGCCAGCGGGGCGCCTTCAATCAGCAGTTCCCGCTCCTTATGCGCGACTACCTTCGCGCCCACCCGGTCACGACCGGCGCCTATGAATTGATCAAGCAACGCCTTGCCGGTTTCTTCCCCGAAGATCAGGACGCCTATTACGACATCAAGGACCCGGTCTTCGACATCATCCACGACGGCGCGCGCGAGTGGGCCGAGCGCACGAATTGGAAAGAGCCCCAGCCGGATTGAGCGCGTCGGCCGGGAAAATCCAAAATTATCATTTGAGTAACCAAGTCCGACATTACCCGCGTTCAAAGCTAACGAATTGTCACCCTTAACCTCTCCTCAACCAGCCGAATGACAAATTAGGGAAAATTGTCCGTACGCTGTTTATCGCGTGCGCCCTGATCCAAGCGTGTTGAGTAAAGAGTACCGTGACGACCACTTGGCGCCACCTTATCCGCGGCCTCGCCCTTTGTGCTTTGCTCGCCCCTTCGCTCGCTGCCTGTATGGGTGGCATGGGCCTCGGTGCGACAGTCAAGCGCGGCGCCTTCACCTCCAGCGAATATGGCGTCGCCGTTTCGCCCCGCGTGACCAACAATCCTAATCCGCCGCGCGGCGGTGGCCGCTATCAGGTCGGCAAACCCTACACCGTCCGCGGAAAAACCTATGTGCCGCAGGAAGATCCGTTCTATCAGGCCACCGGCACAGCCTCTTGGTATGGCTCCGATTTCCACGGTCGCCGCACTGCCAATGGCGAAATTTTCTCCGCCAATGCCATTACCGGCGCGCATCCGACGCTGCCGCTGCCGTCCTATGTGCGCGTCACCAATAAGGATAATGGCCGCTCGCTCGTCGTCCGCATCAACGATCGTGGCCCCTACATGCCCGGCCGCATCGTCGATCTATCCCACAGAGCCGCCGCCATGCTCGGCTATGTCAACAATGGCTCGACCAGCGTCGATGTCCAATATGTCGGCCCGGCGCCACTCGAAGGCGACGACACCCGCATGCTGGTCGCCTCCTATACCGGCCCCGCCAATTACGACACCGGTAATGTTCGCGTTGCCAGTGCCGGCAGCGACCGCAGCCTCGTCGGCATAACATCCAATTTCTTCAATGGCTTGTTCTCCTATTCGGATTCAACGCCGCAAGCGGTTGACGGCAATATCAGCTCCGCCTTCGCCGCCGTGAACGCCATGGCGACCGAACCATCGGCACTCCAGGAGTGGGCCAACAGCGTTGATGTCAACCAACGTCACTTCCGCATGGGCCTCGGCGTTTTCAGCAATCAGAACAATGCTATAGCGCTGTCCGAACGCTTCGCCGTCATCGGCGCGGTCGATGAAGAGCAGGTGCTGGTCAATGGCCATCCTGCCACGCGCCTCACTCTGAGCTATCTCAAGCCCGGCGCCACCAAGGAAGATGCGCTCAACTTGGCGCGAGAACTTGGACTCGGCGATATAATTCTCTATTAAATCAAAGTCGGTCCAGCGCCTCTGTCCGGCGATACGGCCGCAACGCAAGGTATCGCCCGTGAGACTGCTTCTTGCCCTGCTGATCGCTGTGATTGGCGTCTTCCCGGCGCTCGGTCAAACGAGCTTTGAGACCAATGCCCGCTTTGCCGTGCTGATGGATTACGAGTCCGGCACCGTGATCTTCCAAAAGGATGCGGACGCCCGGCTCGAGCCGGCCAGCATGACCAAGCTCATGACCCTGGCCGTGGTCTTCAACGAGCTTCGCTCCGGCCGCATCAAGCTCAGCGATCCCTTCTTCATTTCCGAAAATGCCTGGCGCACGGGTGGCGCATCCTCCGGCGGCTCCACCATGTTCGCCGATCTCAATTCCCAGATTCCGGTCGAAGATCTCATTCGCTCGGTGATCATCCAGTCGGGTAATGACGCCGCGATCGCGCTCGCCGAGGGCATTGCTGGCACCGAGGGCACCTTTGCCGGCATGATGAACGAACTGGCCCGCCAGATCGGCCTCGAAGGCTCGCATTTCACCAATGCAACGGGCTTGCCGGACCCGGAGGAATATTCGACGGCCCGCGATCTCGCCAATCTCGGGCGCTATCTCATTCGCGAATTCCCTGAATTCTACCATTACTTCTCCGAACCCGAGATGGAGTGGAATGGCATCAAGCAGGCCAACCGCAATTCGCTGATCGAAGTCGGCATCGGCGTCGATGGCCTCAAGACCGGCCACACCCAAGCCGCGGGTTATGGTGCCGTCATCTCGACAGCCCAGGGCGATCGCCGCCTTGTCGCCGTCGTCCACGGACTTGGCTCCATGCGCGAACGCGCCGAAGAAGGCCGCAAGCTTCTCACCTGGGGCACCCGCGCATTCGAGCGCTTCGCCGCCTATCCCGATGGCAGCGTCGTCGCCTATGCCGATGTCTATGGTGGCGAAATCGGCAGCGTCGGCCTCGTCGGCAAGGGCGAAATCGCTCTCTATCTGCCCCGCGGCTCCCGCGATTGCCTCTCGGCCGAGGTCAAATATACCGGTCCCCTCATGCCCCCCGTCGCCGCCGGCCAGCAGGTCGCCGAACTCCAAGTGTTCTGCAACAAGGAACTCGTTCAAAGCGCCCCGCTCTTCGCGGCCGAAGACGTCCCCCAGGGCGACTTGGTTCGCCGCGCCACCGATGCGCTCAAGCAGTTGGCGCTGGGTTGGCTTTGAGCCGGCCGCAGGCAGGTAGCCGTTCGCCCCCACCTAACCTCCCCCTGATAGGGGGAGGGACTTACCGAGTTTGTCTCGCTGTCCGTAAGCCACCGACCGATTCCTCCCCCTCCCAGGGGGAGGCTAGGTGGGGTCGGGATTTCAACCAAGTCCCAAAACCTTTCCCCCCATCCCGCATTGACCTAAAAGATATCCGACCAAGGAATCACCCAACCCATGCTCGAAGCGCCAAATCGCAGGCCGGCACGCTTCATCACCTTTGAAGGTGGGGAAGGGGTTGGCAAATCGACCCAGGTCAAACGGCTGGTCAGCAATCTGGCAGCGGCATCGGTCGAAGCAGTGCGAACCCGTGAGCCCGGCGGCACGCCCAAGGCCGAAGCGATCCGCTCGTATATCCTCCAGGGCCGCAGCGAGAGCTGGGGCGCAGGTGGCGAAGCCGTGCTTTTCGCTGCCGCTCGTCTCGACCATGTCCATCAGTTAATCGCGCCCAATCTCGCCAAGGGCACGTGGGTCATTTCCGATCGCTTCGCCGATTCCACCCGCGCCTATCAGGGCCTCACCGGCGGCGTTGATCCCAAGCTGATCGACGCGCTTGAAAGCCTGGCCCTCGATGGTCACACGCCCGATCTCACGCTTGTCCTCGACATGGATCCCGAACTAGCTTTCAAGCGCGTCGCCCAACGCGCCATCGAAGACGGCCTGGCCCTGACCGGCGACCGCTTCGAAAAGGAAGAGCTCGATTGGCACCGTCGCCTCCGCGATGGCTTCCTCGATATCGCCCGCAACAACACTGATCGATGCGTGGTGCTCTCAGCCGATCAGGGCGAGGAAAATCTCGAAAAGGAAATCTGGAAAGTCGTGCAGTCGCGCTTTCCGGAATTGCATGCCGGGATCGAGGCTTGACTGATCCAGCCGCCCTTGCCGGCCTGCCGCTCCCCGAAGAGCGCCATCAGGCCATCGGCCACGACGTCGCCCGCGCCGCGATCCTGCAGCAGGTCGCTGAACGCCGCTTACCCGGAGCGATCATGCTCCATGGCCCGCAAGGCATTGGCAAGGCCACCTTCGCCTTCGAACTCGCCGCGGCCATCCTGACGGCGACCGGCGATGAAAGCGCCGCGCGCGTGACCGAACAGGTCACGGCGCTGTCCCACCCAAACCTCTTCGTCCTCCGTCGTCGTCCCAAGGACGCCAAGGGCTTTTACACCATCATCCGCGTCGAAGACGTCCGCGAACTCCGTGATGCCTTGCACCACACGCGCGGTCGCCTCGGTCATCGCATCGCCATTCTCGACTCCATCGACGATTGCAATCCGTCCGCAGCCAATGCGCTCCTCAAAACCCTCGAAGAGCCACCCGCCGACACGACCTTCCTCCTCGTGTCGCACCGCCCAGGCCAGCTTCTCCCGACCATCAAATCGCGCTGCCACAATATCGCGCTGCGCCCGCTGCCCGATGATCAGGTGGCCAGCGTCGTCACCGGCAGCCTGCCCGATATCGACGGCGAAACCCTCGATCGCGCCCTGCGCCTCGCCGGCGGTAGACCCCGGCGCGCCTTTGAAACCCTAGCGCTTTCGCCTGACTCGTCCGTCGGCGTTCTCATCGCCTGGCTCCAATCGCCTCGAAGCCTCCCCGCCGGTGCCGCGATAGCGCTCGCCGATGCGCTCGGTGCCGATCCGCAGGGGCCGGACATGTCCTTTGCCCGCGAAATCCTTCTCGATTGGCTGGCTGACGAAGCCCGCAACGCCGCTTTCGGCCCGGGTTCGCGGTTGCGGCTTGCCTCCGCCACAGACCTATGGGACAAGGCAAACGCGCTCCTGAGCGAAGCCGACAGCGTCAATCTCGACATGAAGCAGACACTGTCCGTGCTCTTCGATGCTATCAGGAAGCACCTCAACACGACTGCCATTCCCGCCGAGCCATAATGACCGCCAAGCCCTTTTACGTCACGACCGCGATCTCCTATCCCAATGGTGCGCCGCATATCGGGCACGCCTACGAGATGATCGCCACCGACGCCATCGCCCGCTGGAAGCGGCTCGAGGGCCGGGAAGTGTACTTCCTCACCGGGACGGACGAGCACGGCATCAAGATGGTGCAGACCGCGGCCAAGGAGGGCATCACCGCGCGCGAATTGGCTGATCGCAATTCGGCCGAGTTCCGCAAACTCGCCGCCGAACTGAATCTCTCCAACGACGATTTTATCCGCACCACCGAACAGCGCCACTATGACGCCTCGCAAGCCATCTGGAAGAAGATGGAAGCGAGCCAGAACGGCGACATTTTCCAGTCCACCTATAAGGGCTGGTACTCGGTCCGCGACGAGGCCTATTTCGACGAAGCCGAGCTGACGGAAAAGGACGGCAAGCGCTTTGCCCCCTCTGGCGCCGAAGTCGAATGGGTCGAAGAGCCAACCTATTTCTTCCGCCTGTCCGCCTATCAAGAAAAGCTGCTTGCCCTCTACGAAGCCAACCCCGATTTCATAGCGCCCAAAGAGCGTCGCAATGAGATCATCTCCTTCGTCAAAGGCGGCCTCCAAGACCTCTCGGTCTCCCGCACCACCTTCGATTGGGGCGTGCCCGTTCCAGGCGGCGAAGGCCACGTCATGTATGTCTGGGTCGATGCCCTGACCAATTACATTACCGGCGTCGGCTACCCCGACGAGCAGAGCGAACTCTTCAAGAAATTCTGGCCCGCCGATCTCCATGTCGTGGGTAAGGACATCATCCGCTTCCACACCGTCTATTGGCCCGCTTTCCTGATGAGTGCTGGCCTCCCGGTGCAGCACCGCGTCTTCGCTCATGGCTTCCTGACCGTCGATGGCCAGAAGATGAGCAAGTCGCTCGGCAATGTCATCGATCCGTTCCAGCTCGTCGACACCTTCGGTCCCGACGCCGTCCGCTACTTCTTCCTGCGCGAAGTTTCCTTCGGCAACGACGGCGACTATTCCAACGAGAAGCTGGTCAATCGCGTCAACGCCGACCTTGCCAATAATCTTGGCAATCTCGCGCAGCGCTCGCTCTCGATGATCAACAAGAACTGCGACGGCAAGGTGCCCACACTCGGCACTTTGACCGACGCGGACAATGCCATCATTGCCGAGGTCACCGAAGCGCTCGACGCTGCCCAAAAGGCCATGGACGCACAACTCGTCCACGAAGCCACCGGCGCACTCGTCGCGGCCCTTTCGTCGGCCAACAATTATTTCGCCGGCCAGGAACCCTGGGCGCTGAAAAAGACCGATCCGGCCCGCATGGCCACCGTCCTCTACGTCACCGCTGACACCGTCCGCCGCATCGCCATTCCGATGCTCGCTTTCGTTCCGGCTTCGGCAGCGCGCCTTTTGGACCAGCTGGCAGTGCCCGAGGACCAGAGAACACTCTCGGCCGCGCTCAATGTTAACGGAATGGTACCAAATACTGACATGCCAGTACCGCAAGGCGTCTTCGCGCGCCTCGAAAAACCGGCCGAATAAGCATGCTCATCGATAGCCACTGCCATCTCGACTTCGAGGCGCTCTCTGCTGACATCGACGGCGTAATGGCGCGCGCTGCCGCCGTCGGTGTTACCGGAATGGTGACGATATCCACACTGGTGGATAACTTTTCCACCTATGCCGCCATCGCGGAACGTTTCCCGAACGTCTGGTTCTCGGTCGGCACGCATCCACACAATGCGGACAAGGAACTTCATATACAAACGGATGATCTTGTCCGGCTAAGTGCCCATCCCTGTTGCATTGCTATCGGCGAAGCCGGCCTCGACTACTTCTACGACAACGCCCCGCGCGAGGCCCAAGCCATCGGTCTTCGCCGCCATATCGCAGCCGCTCGCATCACCGGTCTTCCACTGGTTATCCACAGTCGCGCCGCGGATGAGGACATGGCCAATATCCTCGAGGAAGAGAGCCGGGCAGGGGCCTTCCCCTTCGTCCTCCACTGCTTCACCGCAGGCCGCGATCTCGCAGAGCGGTCTCTCGCACTTGGTGGTTACATTTCCTTCTCCGGCATCGTCACCTTTAAGAATGCCCAGGAAATTCAAGATGTTGCGAAACTTGTCCCCGGGGACCGCTACATCGTCGAAACTGACTCACCCTACCTAGCCCCGATTCCCCATCGTGGCCAATCGAATGAGCCGAGCTTTGTCCGCCACACGGCCGAAAAAGTTGCCGAACTCCGCGGCATCTCACTCGAACAGCTCGGCGCCGAAACGACCGCTAATTTCGCCCGTCTCTTCTCAAAATCCGGCATAAAGTAATGCCCGCGCCCGACCGGATCATCGCGACCATTTTAGGCTGCGGTTCCTCCGGGGGCGTGCCGCGCATCGGCAATGACTGGGGAGTTTGCGATCCGTGGGAACCTCGCAACCGCCGTCGCCGCTGCTCTCTTCTCATCGAAGGGTGGACGCAAGACATTGAAAAACCTACACGAATCCTGATCGACACCGGCGTAGACCTCCGCGAACAGCTTCTCGACGCCAAGGTCGATCGCGTCGACGCCGTGCTCTACACCCATGAGCACGCCGACCACACCCACGGCATCGACGACCTCCGCGTCCTCGCCCTTCACAACCGCCGCCGCGTAGACGTCTACTTCAGCGCTGAATGCCGCGAACGCCTCTTCGAAGCCTTCGGCTATTGCTTCATCACGCCCCCGGGAAGCAGTTACCCGCCGATCCTCAACGCGCACACCGTTGAGCCCAGCCAAGCACTTAGCGTCACTGGCCCAGGCGGCACCATCGACGTCACGGTCTTCCTCCAGAACCACGGCGACATCGATTCCCTCGGCTTCCGCATCGCCAATGTCGCCTATAGCTGCGATCTCTCAGGCATCCCCGCACAGTCCGACGCCGCCGTCTCCAACCTCGATCTATGGATCGTCGACGCCCTGCGCCCAACGCCCCATCCGAGTCACCTAAGCCTGCCGGAAACTCTGGATTTAATTGAGAAATTCAGGCCCCAACAAGCTGTCCTTACCGACATGCACATAGATCTCGACTACGCCGAGACCGAAGCTGCGACGCCCGGACACATCACCCCGGCGTTCGATGGCATGCAGATCGATGTGCTGACCGGAAAAATCCTGAACCGGTAACCGCCTTGCGTCGTCGATACTCCCCCATGGTGGGACAACGACACATCCCCCACAGTCACCACCGGGCTTGTCCCGGTGGTCCACACATCGGCAAACTGGATTGCCCGGACAAGCCGGGCAATGACGACCGCAGGGAAGCAATGCGCCGTCGGTGAGACCGGCCCTAAACGTCCAGATCCGTCACAAAAGCCGCATTTTCCTGAATAAATTCAAACCGCGCTTCCGGCTTGGTCCCCATCAGACGATCTACCGTCGTCTTGGTAGCAACGTGGTCATCCAGCACCTTCACCTGCAGCAATGTACGGGTCTTTGGTGACATAGTCGTCTCGCGAAGATGAGCAAACGGCATCTCGCCTAGGCCCTTGAAGCGGGTCGTTTCGACCTTGCTCTTGCCGGTAAACTCCGTTGCCATCAACTCAGCCCGATGCGCGTCGTCGCGCGCATAAAGCGTCTTGCCGCCCTGGCTGATGCGATAGAGCGGGGGCAGGGCGAGATAGAGGTGTCCATTCTCAATCAGCCGCGGCATTTCTTGGAAGAAGAAAGTGATGAGCAGCGAAGCGATATGGGCGCCATCGACGTCAGCATCGGTCATGATGATGATCTTATCATAACGTAGATCATCCTCGGTGTAGCGATCCCGCGTACCGCAGCCGAGCGCCTGGATCAGGTCCGAGATCAGTTGGCTCGCGGCCATCTTTTCCCGGCTCGCGCCTGCCACGTTGAGAATCTTGCCGCGGAGCGGCAACACAGCCTGATTGGCGCGGCTGCGCGCTTGCTTGGCCGAGCCACCAGCGGAGTCGCCTTCGACGATGAAGAGTTCCGCGCCTTGCGCCGCGTTCTGCGTACAGTCGGCAAGCTTGCCGGGAAGCCGAAGCTTGCGCGTCGCACTCGCCCGGTCGATCTCTTTTTCCTTGCGCCGGCGCAGACGCTCTTCAGCCCGCTCGATAGCCCAATCGAGAAGCTTGCCCGCCTGTTGTGGCGATGATCCCAGCCAGTGGTCGAATGCATCGCGCAGCGCGTTTTCAACGATGCGCGTGGCTTCCTGCGACGCCAGCTTGTCCTTGGTCTGCCCAACGAATTCGGGCTCGCGCACGAAGACTGACAGCATGGCATTGCAATGCCCGAGCACGTCTTCTGCCGTCAAAGCCGCTGCCGCCTTGTTTTTGGTCAGCTCCGCATAGTTCTTGAGCCCTCGCAGCAGAACGAGCCGCAGCCCAGCCTCGTGCGTGCCGCCATCAGGTGTCGGTACCGTGTTGCAATAAGACGAGGTGCTGCCATCCTCGATGGTCCAGGCAATGGCCCATTCCACCGATCCATGGCTACCGGGGCGACCGGTCTTGCCTGCAAAAATATCGTCGACGATGCGCGTTTCGCCCTCGATCCGCGCGGTCATGAAATCCTTCAAGCCGTCGGGATAGTGGAACACCGCTTTCGCCGGAACCTCGTCGCTGGCAAGGCTCTCGTCACAACTCCAGCGTAGTTCGACGCCACCGAAGAGATAAGCCTTGGCTCGGGTCATCCTGAAAATCCGGCCCGGCGAGAAATGCGCTGCAGCTCCAAAGATCTCGGGATCAGGATGGAAACGCGTCACCGTACCGCGACGGTTTTGTACCCGGCCGACATTGACGACGTCTTCGACGACCTTGCCGCGCGAAAAGATGATGCGATGAAGCTGCTGGTCACGAGCCACCTCGACGATCATGTCGTCGGAAAGCGCATTGACCACCGAAACGCCAACGCCGTGCAATCCGCCCGAAGTTTCATAGGCCTTCGAGTCGAACTTGCCGCCAGCGTGCAAAATCGTGTGGACGATCTCGAGCGTCGAGCGCCCCGGAAATTTCGGATGCTTCTCGACCGGAATGCCGCGCCCATTGTCGCCAACGGTCAAATACCCGTCGGCCCCGAGATGCACCTCAATCCGCGTCGCGTGGCCCGCAATGGCCTCGTCCATCGAGTTGTCTATCACCTCGGCGAAGAGGTGATGATAGGCGTTAGCATCGGTGCCGCCGATATACATGCCAGGACGGCGCCGCACCGGCTCCAACCCTTCGAGCACCTCGATATCGGACGCGCCATAACTGTCCCCACCCACAGGCGACGCCTTGGGCGTGCTCGCTTTGCTCGGAGCAGGGGTCGGGACGGTGTTCTGAGGGGCTGCGGAACCGCCAAAGAGATCGATAGGCTCTGACATGCACATTCCATCGCTGAGCCCGAATCGGGCGTCGAAAATCTATCTTAACCCAAGGATTCGTGCGGGTCTGGCGCGCGCGTTTAATTCCACAGCCAAGGGCGTTCAGTGTATACGTCAACATGAACGAAAAATGAACACGGAACTTCTCTCGGGTTCATCATCGTTCTGGCATAATGCGATCCCGCACGAGATGAGGAGTGACTGTCATGGCCAAGCGCTTGATACTTTCTGCAGCTCTCATGGGCGTATTGCTTGCTGCCCCCGTCTCGGCGCAGAGCTTTGGCTTCGGGATTCATTTCGGCGATCAGGCCGAGGATTTCAAGCCGCGGATGGCCTTGTGCTATACCGACCGCCAGATCCGCGAAGCCATCGCCGCCCGTGGATATTCGAGGATCTACCTCAACGTCCCCGACAGCGGCGTTGTTCAGGTCAAAGCAAGCCGCGATGGCGTAACCTATCTGATCAAGTTCGATTATTGCCGCGATCGGATCAGGGATATCCAGCAACTTCGCTGATTGTTCGTCATGTGAAAAAGCCCGGACTTCCGGGCTTTCTCCTGCGATGCGTTCAAATTCGGGCCAAGTTTAGTGTCTGAGTTTACCCCTCGTTTGCATCTTGAAAGCACTTTCTTAAGCGCGCCCTGCTAACTCTGGGCGCATACGGTTTTTTGTAAGGAGTTGCCGTATGCGAACCCGAAATGGGACCAGTACTGCGTATCCAGCGCCCCATTTCGGTTCTTCTGCTGGCGTTTTGCCGAGAGCCGGATCCTTCAGTATTGCGTACCGGTTGGCACAGTTTCGCGTCCCGCGCTTTGGCGCCATGCTTCTCGCGAGCCTGGTTTTCTATCTGACCTGATGCCTTGCCTTTGTGAGGACCTTGGATTAGGTCTTTATCTGTCCAATCGAACCGGGGAGGGATGCATGACTGCTTTTTATCATCATCGCCAGCGTGGCCCCGTTCATGCCCTGTGGCTCAAGCTGCAGGGCTGACCAGCACGGTTCGGACGCTCTCTAAAAGTCATTGATCCTTCTGGTTTGCCCGTCACGGCATGCTGACTTCGGTCGGGATGCCTTATCGATGGAATTCGCGCGCGCCTTGTCGCTGCGCTCCCCAGAAAGACCTCTCCAATGGCAAATCTCAGCCTCCGCAATGCCAGTCTCCGCTCGAACCAAGTCCTCTTTTCCGATCTGACCTTGTCGCTCAGCGATGGCGATCGGGTTGGTCTCGTCGCCGCCAATGGGCGCGGCAAATCCACACTCCTCAAAGCCATCATCGGTCAGGCCGAACTCAGTGAGGGCGAACTTTCCCGCTCCCGTGGCCTCACCATCGGCTATGTGGCGCAAGACGTTCCCGAGGCCGCGCTCGACACGCCGCTGCGCGATTTCGTCGAGGCTGCGCTGCCACCGGCAGATCGTGAATCCGAAGGCTGGCGCGCCGATGTCGCCCTTGATTCCCTTGGCTTTCCACTCGATCTGGTCAGCAAGCCGTTACGCGAATTCAGCGGAGGCTGGCAGCGTCTGGGGCTGATCGCGCGGGGCTGGGTCACCGAGCCGGACCTCTTGCTTCTCGACGAACCCACCAACCATCTCGATCTCGGCCGCATCGCTGCGCTCGAAACCTGGCTTGCGGCCTTGCCGCGCCAGACGATTGTCATCATGGCGAGCCACGACCGGCAGTTTCTCGACGCAGCGACCAATCGAACGCTTTTCCTTCGTCCGGAGCAGTCTCACTTCTTTCCGCTGCCGTATAGTCATGCGCGCCTTGCCCTTGATGAGGCGGACCAATCTGCCGAGCACCAGCGCCAACGCGATCTTAAGGAAGTTGCGCAACTGCGCAAGCAGGCGGCCAAGCTCACCAATATCGGCATCAACTCCGGCAGCGATCTGCTGACGGTCAAATCCAAGCAGCTTCGCGAGCGTGCGGAAAAGATCGAGACCCAGGCCGTTTCGGTTCACCGCGAGAAGACTGGCAAGGTTATGCTGGGCAATAGCGGTGCAGAGGCCCGTGTCATGCTGGCTTTTGAAAACATGGCGATAGAGACGCCAGACGGTCGGCCGTTATTCTCCATCGATAAGCTGCATATCTTCCAGGGGGATCGCGTCGTCCTTTTGGGCCGCAACGGCGCCGGCAAGTCGCAGTTGGTCAACCGTGTCGCTGCCGCCCTCCAGAACACATCCGTCGACGGTACGAGGCTCAGTCCGCAGATCGTCCCTGGCTATCTTGATCAGGCCCTCGATTGGCTGCCCCTCAATATGACGCCGCTCGATTTTATCCTCTCGCGCTACAATGAAGGTGACCGGCGCAGCATCAGCCTCCTCGCCGGCGCAGGCTTTGAGCCGGAGCGGCAAAGCAAGCCCATTCGCACACTTTCACTTGGACAGCGGTCGCGTCTCGCCCTATTGGCGTTGCGCCTGCAGCAGCCAAACTTCTATCTGCTGGACGAGCCGACCAACCATCTCGACATTCCGGGGCAAGAACAGCTCGAGGCAGACATCGCCGAGCATGGTGCCACCTGTCTGCTGGTCTCCCACGACCGCGCCTTTATCCGCGGCGTCGGCACCCGCTTCGTCCAGATCGTAGGCAAGCGTCTCAAAGAAGTCGAAGGCCCAGAAGACTTCTTCGCCGAAATGGCTTCGGGCTAGACAGTAGGACAAAACGAAGGGTGCCCGGCTTTGCGGCGGGCCGTTCTGCGGCCAGCTTAGCCGGTCACGCCGTTCCGCACGGCGAGGTGCAACTGGACCGCCGTGATGACGGCCTTATCCTTACCCTCACGCTTCGCGCGATAGAGCGCCTGGTCGGCCCTGGCGATCATATCGGTGAGAGCTTCCTGGCTGTAGCTCATATGCAGCCCGATGCTCACGGTAATGGGGTAGTCGTCCGGCAGGCCCGGCACGCTGACTTCGGTCAGCGCTGCCTTGATTACCCGTGCCGCTTCCTGCAGTTGCGCGCGGTCGACGTCATTATAGTAGAGTGCGAATTCTTCGCCGCCGACACGACCTGCCAGCAGTGCGCCGCCATACCGCGCCATGACCCGCGCGACTGCTATGATCACCGCATCGCCCACCTTGTGGCCGAAGCTGTCATTGACCTTCTTGAAGTCGTCGATGTCGGCAAGGAGGATCGCCGGCTGCCGTGAATTGGCAAAGTCGCGCTTGAGCGCTTCGCTGGCCTTGGTTTCGAAGCCGCGGCGGTTGAGGAGATTGGTGAGAAAATCGCGGTCGGCCTGGCTCTTGAGGTGGCTGATCGTATCGAGGCCAATGCCGACGATGAAGAGCAGCGCCACGACGAAGGATAGGATCGGGCTGAAGGCGCGGATCGAGGTCCAATATTCCGATCCCGCAAACCCGGTCGGGCTCTGGATATCGAGGATGCCGAGAATGACGAGGCTTGGCCGGATCAGCGCGATGAAGAAGGCCAGCGCCACGCCGGCTTCGAAGAGCTTGTCCGCCAGCGTCCGTTCGGATTGACGCACGAGGTTGACGAAGGTCGTCGCGGTAATGGCCATGAACATCGCCGAGGTCGTGAAGATGCGCGCTGGTGTCAAGGGATTGATAAAGAGATACCAGGAAAAGGGAATCGCGCCTGCAACGATGATGGCGGTGAGAAACGGGGCAGGGACCTCGACATTCCTTCGCCGCAAGGCGCTCGAACAGGCCAGGGTAACTGTCGCAACATACAACGCATTGGCGGGAATGTTGACTTCGCCCGGGCCGATGAACAGCCTGAACTCGTAGACGACGAAACCAAAGCCCATGAAGAGGAAGGCGAGCGCCAGCGTCACGAGATGCAAATATCGCCGTTGGTAAAACCAGATGATTCCGAATGTCGCGGAAAACAGAAAGCTGACAATCGGATTGACCAGCGAAAACAAGATCTGATCCTGCACGTGAACGACACCCCACTTCGTTCCCTGTCCCGCTGCGACCCTACCGTGCCGGTCCCAACAACGCATTAACCTCGCGTGATGTCTTCGTTAAAAACAAGAAGGCCGCCCCGAGGGACGGCCTTCAAAATACGTACGGAGCAAACCTTAGTGGTGGTGCTC
Organism: Devosia sp. Leaf64; assembly: GCF_001421945.1. Classification (NCBI taxonomy): domain Bacteria; kingdom Pseudomonadati; phylum Pseudomonadota; class Alphaproteobacteria; order Hyphomicrobiales; family Devosiaceae; genus Devosia; species Devosia sp. Leaf64. The sequence continues at coordinate 802,639 of NZ_LMLO01000021.1, forward strand.
TTCCGGAACGTCGTTTTCGTCTGCCTGGATCAGCTTGGCCAGGTCGTCACGCGACATCTTGGCTTCGGTCTGGTCGGCAAGGCTGGCGATGTAGTCGACGACCTTGTTTTCGAAAACCGGCGCGCGGAGGCTGGCGAGAGCCTGGGCGTTCTTGCGGTAGTAGTCGTAAACCTGCTGTTCCTGGCCCGGGAAGCGACGGATTTCAGCAAGCAGAGCCTGCTGGTGTTCGTCGTCGGTCACCTGAACTTCGTTCTGGTTGCCGATTTCGGCAACGACGAGGCCAAGGCGAACGCGGCGCTCGGCAATACGCTTGTACTGTTCGCGGGCTTCTTCTTCGGTCGTGCCTTCGTCTTCGAAAGAACGGCCATGGCCTTCGACTTCGTGCTGAACGCGCTGCCAGATGGTGGCGAATTCGGCGTCGACGAGCTGTTCCGGAACGTCGAACTTGTGGCCTTCGTCGAGCGCGTCGAGAATCTGGCGCTTGACGTGCTGACGGCTCATGCTGTCGAGCGCGGAGTCCATCTGTTCCTTGATGGTGTTGCGGAGGGCCGCAACGTCATCGAGGCCAAGGCGCTTGGCGAATTCATCGTCGAGGTCGCCTTGGTTCGGGCCGTCAACGTGCAGTACGGTGACGTCGAACGTGGCTTCCTTGCCGGCAAGTTCGGTATTGTTATAGTCGGCCGGGAAGGTGACCGTGATCGTGCGGGTCTCGTCCTTCTTCTGGCCAACGAGCTGTTCTTCGAAGCCAGGAATGAATTCGTTCGAGCCAACGGTCAGGTGAGCGTGGTCGGACTTGCCGCCCGGGAACTCGACGCCATCGATCTTGCCGACGAAGGAGAGACCGAGACGGTCGCCCTGTTCGACGACTGCGCCGTCACCCTTGTCGGTGTAGCCGCGATTCTGGGCGAACACACGGTTTACTTCGGCGTCGATTTCTTCTTCGGTGACTTCGACGACAGGCTTGTTCAGCTTGAGGCCCTTGAGGTCCATCAGCGAAACCGGCGGCAGCACTTCGTATTCGACTTCGAATGCGAGGTCCGACTTGCCATCAAGCACGTCGTTGATGACGTTCTGGTCCTGCGGCAGGTCGACCTTAGGCTGAGCTGCGGCGCGTTCCTTACGCTCGTCGAGCGTATCGGACACGGTCGAATTGATCGCGTCGGTCATCACTTCGGACATGGCCGAGCGGCCATAGACTTTCTTCAGGTGCGCGGTCGGCACCTTGCCGGGACGGAAGCCCTTGATGTTGGCCTGGCCCTTGAGTTCGTCCAGCTTCGCGTCGAGGCGAGAATTGAGATCCGCCGCCGGGATCGTGACGCTGAGCTTGCGCTTCAGGCCTTCATTGAGGGTTTCAGTAACCTGCATGGGGGTTATTCCCGTATTGTTTGATCTCGTTAGGCCAGGACCGAGATGGTGCGGGTGAGAGGACTCGAACCTCCACGCCTTGCGGCGCTGGAACCTAAATCCAGTGCGTCTACCAATTCCGCCACACCCGCATGGGTACCCCGTCGGCCGGGTTGGGATGCATCTATATGAAGTGTGTGGGCCAGTCAAAGCCTCGATTGGCCATTCGAGCCGAATGCTGGGGCCTTTAGCCAAGTTTTCACGCCGTGACGCGGTAAAGCGCCCAAAAAAAGCATTGCCGGCAACCAGGATTGCACCCGGTCACCGGCAATAGAGGCACTATTGGCTCAGCGCTTAAGCAACACGACGCTGCGTCGACCGGCCCGTTTCTTCGCCACTCCCGCCCACGAGGAAGATCTCGGCGATGTCCTCGAGTTCGCGGGCCTGGCCTTCCGTCTGCTCGATGGCGGCATTGGTTTCTTCGACCAGAGCCGCATTGTGCTGCGTCATCTCGTCCATCTGCCGCACCGATGCTGCCGCTTCGGCAATGGCGCTCGATTGCGCCTTGCTGCCGCTGGCGATGGCATCCATCAGATCGCTGTTCTCACGCACATCGCCAAGCATGCTGGCAATGCGTTCTGCCGCATCGGACAGGAGCCGTGACCCCGTTGCGATTTCGGTGGATGAGCGCTCGATCAGCGATTTGACCTCAGCCGAGGCTTCTGCCGCCGATTGTGCCAGGCGCCGCACTTCCACGGCCACCACGGCAAAACCCTTGCCAGCTTCGCCCGCCCGCGCCGCTTCCACAGAAGCGTTGAGCGCCAAGAGATTGGTTTGGAAGGCGATGTCGTCGATCATGCCGGCAATGTTGGAGATCTGCGACGATGACGTCAGGATACGCCCCATCGCGTCCTTCGCTTCGCTCATGACTGCACCGCTGGCTTCGGCCGTTTTGGAGACTGCACGGGCCTTGCCGCTTGCGGCATTGGCTCGGGTCGCATTCTCTTCCACGGTTTCCGAAAGATGGTCCATGGCCGTGCTGGTTTCCTGGATCGCCGAGGCCTGACGAGAGGTGCGCTCGGCAAGATCATTGGCACCAGCGAGAATGTCGCCCGTTGCCGAATGCAGCATGCTCGAAGACCGGCGGAGCCGCGAGATAATCTCGGCAAAGCGATCGACCGTGTCATTATAGGCAATGCGCACGACGTCGAGTTCGCCTTTGAACGTCTGATTGATCCGGCCGCGCAGATCGCCCTCCGCAAGTTTGCCCAGGCCTTCGCCTAGAAGATTGACCGCACGCTTCCGGTCCGTCACGTCGGTCGCGTATTTGACGATTTTGAAGACTTTGCCGTGCAAATCGAAGATCGGATTATAGGTGGCCTGGATCCAGACCTCCTTGCCACCCTTGCCGATGCGCAGATATTCGGCTGCCTGGTATTCGCCGCGGCCGAGTGCGTCCCAGAATAGCTTGTAAGAGGCAGAGCTGGCTTCTTTTTCCTGCACGAAGAGCCGGTGATGCCGGCCCTTGATCTCGTCGAGACGATAGCCGAGCGCGGAACAGAAATTGGCATTGGCGTCGAGTACTTCGCCTTGCGGCGAGAATTCGATGATGGCCTGCGAACGTGAGATGGCAGCGATCTGTCCCGCGAAGTCAGCCGAACTCAGCTTGGCGCTGGTGATGTCTGTGGCAAACTTGACGATCTTGACCGGCTTGCCTTCGGCATCCATCACCGGGTTGTAGCTGGCCTGGATCCACACATCCCGCCCGCCTTTGGCGAGGCGGCGATATTCGGCGGCCTGAAATTCGCCTTGGGCTAGGCGCTTCCAGAAAGCCTTGTAATCACCGCCTTCGGATTCGGTCGGTTCGACAAAGATGCGATGGTGCTTGCCGCGGATCTCGTCCAGCGCATAGCCCATGACGTCCAGGAAATTCTGGTTAGCGTATAAAATATTGCCATTAAGATCGAATTCGATAACGGCCAGCGCGCGCGAAATGGCATTGAGCATAGCGCTATTGTTTTGCGCCAGTTGGCGGTCTGCGCGATTGAAAAGGCGGATTTTCAACGTATCCCCCAGGGGTAACGCACGGAATAGTACGTAGGCTATTTGGTAACTGGGTTAGGTAAATTTTCTCCTGACACACTCATAATTCATGCGCAAACCGAACTTAATCTAAAATACGCATGGCTGGTCATGCTTGCTTTTTGATCAGTCGCTGCCTCGCCTCGACCCTCACTGCCCGAAAACCGCCAAAACAATCGGCAGTCTGGCTAAAAAATAATCAACGCCGGGTTTGGTGCGTAAGGACACGACATGGTCCCGCCAGCTAAATCCTTAAATACGCTAACTTTTCTTCTTTGGCATAGGCTGGCACAGGCCGTGCATACAATCTGGCGAAACGGGCCAAAACGGTCAGGAGGCACCAGTTGAAAAAAATCGAGGCGATCGTAAAGCCGTTCAAGCTCGACGAAGTCAAAGAGGCGCTGCAGGAAGTTGGCTTGCAGGGTATCACCGTGACCGAAGCCAAGGGTTTTGGCCGTCAAAAGGGCCATACCGAGCTCTATCGTGGTGCAGAATATGTGGTGGATTTCCTGCCCAAGGTGAAGGTTGAGGTAGTTTGCCCCGATGATCTCGCCGAAAAGGCGATCGAGGCGATCCGCAACGCTGCCCAGACCGGCCGCATCGGCGATGGCAAGATTTTCGTCTATTCCATCGAGCAGGCCATCCGTATCCGTACGGGCGAATTCGGCGACGACGCGCTCTAAGAAGCGCGCGTCAGCCAACCATCAAACAAAAATTTCCGTCTAAGACAGGGGAAGACCTATGACGACCGGTGCAGACATTATCCAGCGCATGAAGGACGAGAACATCAAGTATCTCGACGTGCGTTTCACCGACCTGCGCGGCAAGCTGCAGCACGTTACCATGGACGTTTCGGTCGTCGACGAAGACATGTTCGAAGACGGCGTGATGTTCGACGGTTCCTCGATCGCTGGCTGGAAGGCCATCAACGAGTCCGACATGGTGCTGATGCCCGATCCGAACTCGGCCTATATCGACCCGTTCTTCGCTGCCTCCACCCTCGCCATCAACTGCGACATTCTCGAGCCAGCAACCTATCAGCCTTATAACCGCGACCCGCGTTCGATCGCGAAGAAGGCTGAAGGCCTCGTCAAATCCTCCGGTATCGGCGACACCGTCGTGTTCGGTCCCGAGCCCGAATTCTTCATCTTCGACGACGTCCGCTACTCGGCAACAACCTACAATGTTGGTTTCGCCCTCGACGCCGCCGAACTGCCGACCAACAACAACACCGAATATGAAGCCGGCAATAACGGCCACCATATCGGCCTCAAGAAGGGCTACTTCCCGGTTCCGCCGCTCGACAGCGCGCAGGACATGCGCGGCGAAATGCTCGAAGCCATGGGCCAGATGGGCGTCATCATCGAGAAGCACCACCACGAAGTGGCTTCCGCCCAGCACGAACTCGGCCTCAAGTACAAGCAGATGATCGCGTCGGCTGACGACGTTCTCATCTACAAGTATGCCGTGCAGCAGGTTGCCAATGCCTATGGCAAGACCGCAACTTTCCTGCCGAAGCCTGTCTATGGCGATAACGGTTCGGGCATGCACTGCCACATGTCGATTTGGAAAGATGGCAAGCCGCTCTTTGCCGGCGACCAGTATGCCGGCCTCTCGATGGACTGCCTCTATTACATCGGCGGCGTCATCAAGCATGCCAAGGCGATCAACGCCTTCACCAACCCGACCACCAACTCCTACAAGCGTCTGGTGCCCGGCTTCGAAGCTCCGGTTCTCTTGGCCTACTCGGCCCGTAATCGTTCGGCTTCTTGCCGTATTCCGTTCGGCCAGTCACCGAAGGCAAAGCGCGTCGAAGTCCGCTTCCCCGATCCGCTGGCAAACCCGTACCTGGCCTACACTGCGCTGCTGATGGCCGGCCTTGATGGCATCAAGAACAAGATCCACCCCGGCGAGCCGATGGACAAGGATCTCTATGAGCTGCCGAAGGACGAACTCAAGGAAATCCCGACCGTTTCCGGTTCGCTCCGCGAAGCGCTGGAAAACCTCGACAAGAACCGTGACTTCCTCAAGGTCGGCGGCGTCATGGACGACGACTTCATCGATGCCTACATCGAACTGAAGATGCAGGAAGTCCTCCGCGTCGAAATGACCCCGCACCCGGTCGAATACGAAATGTACTTCTCGGCCTAATTGCTGGAACCAAGAATGAGAGAAGGGCCCCTCGGGGCCCTTTTTGTTTTACCGGTGTTTCGCGCTCATCAACTGCCGACAACCAGGAACCCAAGTCCATGATAACCCCGGGTCCGTCTTTCAAAGACAACCTGCAGCAGCTTCCAGCCATCGACTCCATCGCGCGTATCGACCTGATCGACGGGACTGGCACAGTCGTCGCCACCATCGAGAATCAACCCGGAAAGCAGGGCTCTGTCGCGGTCTATCAATACCTTCAAGCGACCTTCGGTACGCTCGATGCCAAAGCCGCCCGTCACGGTCTCGATGTGTTCGGCGAACACACCGCCGATGCGCGTAGCCGTCCCGGTGCCCATCCCAATATCGACCGTCTTATTGCCATCGCTGATGGCGCCGAACCGCTCGCGATCCGGATCATTGCCAAGGACCACGCCTGACCCTTGCCTTCAAACAACCGCATCTCGTTGCAAACTTATCCCAACGACATCATCGGGATAACCAAGACATGCTGAAGAGACTAACCCTGGCGGCGCTGCTTCTTTCCGCCGCGTCACCATCCGCCTTCGCATCCTCGGACGACGCCTGGGCAGAGTTCGCGACCAAGGTGGAGGAAGCTTGCCTCGGCGCCACCAGCGAAATCCTCACCGATGCCCAAGCGACGGTCGACCCCTTCGGCAGTGAGAACTATGGACTGGCTGTTGTCACCGGCAAGGCCGACGCCACCACGACAAAGAGCATCATCTGCGTCTTCGACAAAAAGACCGAAGCTGTGGAAATTGGCGGCGAGCTGGACCTTCCTGCCGCAAGCTGAGCTGAATTTTGTGGTCGGGCTTGTGATCATGCCCGGCCGCAAAAGCTCCAGATGCCTCAGAAGCTAAGCCGATGGCGGATGCGTGAATTCGACGCGCGCCGCCGATCAAAACAATCGGATGCGGAATGAATGTCGTAGCCAGACCGCGTGCTCGTGTCTTAAGCATCTGATTTAAGCACTACCAGTGCATGCCGTCGTCTGGAGCGTCACGTGTATTCCAATCCATCAGAGGCTGATCAGCCTCCACGCGATGACATGAAGACGACTATCTTCGGTCGCGATTGGTCGCTGTCGCCGCTCGGAGATCGTGCGACATGGCCAAGCCAACTGAAGACGCTGGTCGGCATTATCCTCGCCTCCAATCAGCCCATGTTCGTCGCCTGGGGACCCAAGCGCACGCTGATCTACAATAACGCCTATAGCGATATTCTCGCGTCCAAGCATCCAGCCGCTTTGGGCGAGGACCTGATGGACGTCTGGAGCGACATCGAGGCCGATCTTCTGCCCATCGTCGAGCGGACATATTCCGGTCAGCCCGTTGAGATGGACGACATTAAGTTCATCATGAACCGGCGCGGTTATCCCGAGGAGACGCACTTCTCCTTTTTCTATGCGCCGATCGCCGACGACGATGGCACGGTTATGGGCATCTACTGCGCCTGTAACGAAATCACAGCCCAGGTGCTTAGTGCCCGCCGCGGCGAAGAGACGGAAAAAGCCCTTCTGGCCGAGCGTGACCGCACCCGCGCCAGCCAGGCCCAACAGGCTTTTCTTCTCGATCTGACCGATAATCTCCGTGCCCAACCGACGACATCGTCGATCATGCAACTAGCCAGCGACAGCCTGGGGACGTGGCTCGGCGCTGATCGCGTGTTCTATGCCGAAATCGCCGGCAGTCTCATGACCGTCGAATGCGAATATGCTGAGGGCGTCATCTCGCTGATCGGCCAGCATTCTCTCGAAGCTTTTGGCCCAGATCTGCTCTCCGCCTATCGATCGCAGACCGCGATCAGGGTGGATGACGTGGTCAACGACGAGCGCCTGAACGACGCGGCGCGCGAAGGTCTTGGTTCGCGGCAGGTTGGCTCTTTTGTCGACGTCGTCCTTTTCAAGGAAACTACGTTCGTCGGTCTTCTGGCCGTCCAGGCCAAGTCAGCGCGCGTCTGGACCTCCGAGGAAGAGGCTCTGATCCGCGAAGTCGCCGACCGCATGAAGTTCGCGGTGGAGCGCTCGCGCGCCGACGAAGACGCTTTCCGTGCAGCGACGCGGCACCGGCTTCGCGCCGAATTGGGTCAGGTGCTGCAAAGTCTATCGGATCCGATGGAAATCAAGTCCGCCGTCGCACGCCGACTGGGGCCGCATCTGGGTGTCGATCAGGCAAATTACTACCGTATCGAAGACGGCAAGTTCGTCGTGACGAACGAATGGCACGCTGATGGGCTGGCTGGCATGTTGGGTGTGCATCAGCTTGGCAGCTTCGCAAAATCGACTGTTCGCCTGCTAGAGGCTGGGTCTGTGCTGCGCGTCGATGACACGCGAACGCAACCCGATGCCGAAGCCTATTCCACCTTCGGCATGGGCGCTGCGCTCTCGGTACCACTCCATCGCAATGGGGCTTGGGTCGCCGGCCTTCATTTGCATCAGAGCACTCCTCGTGCCTGGACCGACGATGAGGAAGATCTCGTCAGGGAAGTTGCCGCCTATATCTGGGCAGCCTTGGAGCGCGCTCGTGCGCAGCAGGAGTTGCGGGCGCTCAATGAAACCCTGGAGCAGCAGGTCGCAGAGCGTTCGGCTGAACGCGATCGCCTGTGGAGCCTCTCCCAGGACATGTTCGCCCGAGCCGACTATAGCGGGATGATGTCTGCGGTCAGCCCCGCCTGGGAGCGCGTACTGGGTTGGTCCGAGGCGGAATTGCTCAGCCGCGGCTATGCCAGCTTCATGCACCCTGATGATACTACCCCGACGCTTGCAGCCATCAGCCGGATGGCTGAAACGCGGCGACCGACTCGTTTCGAAAATCGCATCGCAACCAGCGATGGTGGCTGGAAGTCGATCGAATGGACGGTCGCGCCCGAGGCTGATGGTCAGAATTTCGTTGCCGTCGGCCGCGATATGAGCCTCGTAAAAGCCAAGGAACATGCTTTGGTCGAGGCACAGGAGCAACTGCGCCAGAGCCAGAAGCTCGAAGCAATGGGCCAGTTGACCGGCGGCGTCGCGCACGACTTCAATAATCTGCTGACCCCCATCATCGGTTCGCTCGATATGCTGACGCGCACGGAGCTGACAAGCGACCGGCAGCGCCGCCTCATCGACCGCGCGCTTCAGTCCGCAGAGCGCGCCAAGTTGTTGGTCCAACGCCTTCTTGCCTTCGCCCGCCGCCAGCCGCTCCAGGCGACTGCCGTCGATGTCGCGGCTTTGATTGATAGCATGAAGGGTCTGATTGGCTCGACGCTTGGGCCCTCGATCAACATCACCCTCAACGTCGAGCCCGACTTGCCACCCGCCAAGGCCGACGAGAATCAGCTCGAGATGGCGCTGCTCAATCTCGCAGTCAACGCCCGCGACGCTATGGCGGATGGCGGCAACCTGACCATAGCAGCCACGCTCGAGCAGTCGTCGGGCGACACTAAGCTCGGCCTTTCTGCCGGTTGCTATCTACGCCTACGTGTCGTCGATACCGGCACGGGCATGGATGAAGCGACAATCGCAAGGGCAATCGAACCCTTCTTTTCCACCAAGGGAATCGGCAAGGGAACTGGCCTTGGCTTGTCGATGGTCCACGGCCTCACCGCCCAGCTCGGTGGCGCGCTCGATATCGTCAGCGCACCTGGCCAAGGCACATCGGTCGAGCTTTGGTTACCGGTGAGCGAGGGCTATGTCGATCTAAAGCCCGACGCGGAGCCAAGCTTCGCGCCGTCCGCCAAGCGAGGCACTGCTCTCTTGGTCGACGATGAACCACTGGTTCGCATGAACACGAGCGACATGCTGGTCGACCTGGGCTACATCGTCATCGAAGCCGCATCAGCCGAAGAGGCACTGCTGCTCGTCCAAAATGGCGCTATCCCAGACGTTCTGATTACGGACCATTTGATGCCCGGCATGACAGGCGCCGAACTCGCGCGTGACATACGCCGCACCAAGCCGGATCTGCCAGTCGTCATTGTTTCGGGCTATTCGGAGGTGGAAGGACTAGCGCCCGATCTGCCGCGCCTGACCAAACCCTTCCGACATGCGGAGCTCGCCGATATTTTGACGGGCCTGATGCCCGCGGTAGCGGTTGAAGGCATCGGCTCCGCCTAGGCCGCAGATCATCTCGGCACGCACGTAGCTTCACAGCGCGATCGAGACAGTCGCGGTCGCTCCAACGTTGCCGTACCGCAGAACCCAGCGCATTTTCTGGCAGGCCCAATTTCTCCTGCCATGACGCTGTTCATTTTCACGCCTAAGTCGTTATGAGAGTCAGACGACGTTCGTGAAGTGAGACAGCCATGCCCTATACCGATGCTCTATTGACGCCACAGGAAATGGGGCAGGCGGATCGTCTGGCGATAGAGAGCGGCGTCCGATCCTTCCGCCTGATGGAAGCCGCCGGCAAAGCCGTCACCGAAGCCATCATCGAGCGCTATTACCAGCGCTCCGTCCTCGTCCTCTGCGGCACCGGCAATAATGGCGGCGACGGATTCATTGTGGCTCGGTTGCTGCAGCAACGCGGCTGGCCGGTGCAGGTTCGTATTCTCGGGGATCGCGACACGCTTCGCGGCGATGCCCAGGTCGCTGCCGAACAATGGACTGGTCGCATTGATCGCCCGACCGAGAAGGACATCGAAGACGCCGACCTTGTCATCGATGCCATTCTCGGTGCTGGGCTCGACCGCGATGTGGATGGCGAAATCGCCGACATGATCGGCCTCGTCAACGCGTCAACGTTGCCCGTAGTCTCCATCGATGTCCCGAGCGGTATCGATGGCGCCAGTGGCGCCGTCCGCGGTGTCGCCATGATTGCCGATATGACGGTCACGTTCTTCCGCCTCAAGCCAGGGCACTTGTTGCTGCCCGGCCGTCAACATTGCGGCGAGGTCGTCCTGGCCGAAATCGGCATCCCCGAAAATGTTCTCGAACGCATCCTGCCGCGCGCCTGGCAGAACACGCGCAGCCTCTGGAGCCTGCCGCAAGCCATGGCTGATGGTCATAAATTCGACCGCGGCCATGTCATCGTTGTCTCTGGCAGTGAACTGGAAACCGGCGGTGCACGCTTGGCGGCCTATGGTGCTTTCCGGGTCGGCGCAGGCCTTGTGTCTATCGCAGGCGCAACCGATGCGTTACGCGTTCACGCCGCCCATATGACGGCCGTCATGCTCAAGCCTGCGAGCGATGCAGCGGAACTCTCCAAACTTCTCGAAGACAAGCGCATGAATGCCGTCGTCCTCGGCCCAGCCGCTGGCATAGGCGCCGAAACCCGCGACAAGACACTCTCGGTGCTAAACTCCGGAGCTAGCCTCGTCCTCGACGCCGATGGTATCAGCAGCTTTGCGAGCGAAAGCGAAACCCTTTTTGCCGCCATCAAGGCCAATCCGGATCGCGTCGTCGTTCTCACCCCGCATGAGGGTGAATTTCAGCGGCTCTTCGGCAATGTACCGGGCGGCAAGCTCGAACGCGCCCGCGATGCTGCGCTGCATTCGGGAGCCGTTATCCTTCTCAAAGGCAGCGACACCGTCATCGCTGCGCCGGATGGGCGGGCCGCGATCAATGCCAACGCGCCCACTTGGCTTGGCACGGCCGGGGCAGGGGATGTGCTCGCCGGCATCATTGGTGGTCTTCTCGGTCAAGGTATGAACGGCTTTGAGGCCGCCTGCGCTGGCGCCTGGCTTCACGCCGAAGCCGCCAATCGTTTCGGCGGCCCCGGGATGATGAGCGAAGATCTCCCGCTCCTGCTGCCTGGAATACTGGCGACGCTTTAGTCCCAGCGCACCATCAGCCTTTCGAGCCCGTGGAAATGGTAGACGTCGGCGTAGCGCGGCGTTTCCGCCAGCCGCAGCTTTGGCAGCCGCTCGAACAGCACTGACATCGCCTCCTGAAGCTCAATCCGCGCAAGCGGCGCACCGATGCAGAAGTGGATACCCGCGCCAAAGCTGACATTGGCGCCATCGGTCCGGAACGGATCGAACCGGTCGGCATTGGCGAAGCGCGAGGGATCGCGATTAGCCGCGGCGAGCATCAGCCCGATCACGTCACCTTTGCGTAACGGGATGCCCTCCACTTCGGTGTCCATCAAGGCGTAACGGGTAAAGAGATGCAGCGGGGCGTCGAACCGCAGGCACTCTTCCACAGTCGCTTCGGTCTGCTCGGGCGTCGCGAACAGCGTCTTGGGATCCAGCCCGCTTTCAAGGATGGACTTGACGCCATTTCCTGTCGTGTGCACCGTGGCCTCATGCCCGGCATTGAGCAGCAGGATCGCGGTGGACATCACCTCCTCATCACTCAACCGCTCGCCGCCCTGTTCGGCAGTCAGCATATGGGTAAGTAGGTCCTCGCGCGGAGTTTTGCGCCGTTCGCCAATGATCTCGCGCAGATAGGCCATGAAATCTGCCGACGCCTGATTGGCATCGAGCTCGGTGTCATCGGTCACGCCGAACATATACATGGTCACCATGCGGTTAGACCAATTGAGCAATTGCGGCGCCGATTCCGCCGGTAGCCCGATCATTTCGGCAATGATGATCGCGGGCAGGGGCGCGGCAAATGCCTTGATCAGGTCAACGCTCTCTTCGCCTTCGAACCCATCGATGATCTCGTTTGCCAATTGACGAATGCGCGGCCGCAACTGCTCGACCTGCCGCGAAACGAAGGCCCTGTTGACCAATGTCCGCAACCGCGTATGGGCCGGTGGCTCAAGGTTCAGTAGCGAGAATTTTTCGGTGAGATCAAAATCCGCCACATGCGGCTTGGGCTGCGGCAGCCCGATTTCCTCCCGCGTCGCCACATGGAGAATTTCACGCCCAAACCGCTTGTCGCGCAGCAGCGCTGACACCGATTTGAACCCACCAAAGCACCAATGCCCATATTCTTCCCAGAAGAATGCCGGGTTCGTCGCATGCCGCTCAGCATAGAACGCATACGGATTCTGGAAAAACGCGGGATCGCGCGGTGCTGCGCTGGCGCTGAGGCCGGCAGGGACATCGGTGATGGGTTTGACTTGGATAATGGCGGCCATGGTCGTCCGAGAAGCTTGTTCGCCCCCACATTAGGCCCGGTCACGCCCCATGCAATTTATTTGTCCGTCTTCGCAAAAAAAGCGGCACAAATAGTCGGACATAGGTTGAGCCGCTCGTCCTCTGGCTGTCCAACCAAGGAGACCAGCCATGAAATTTCTATGCCTTTTCAATTTCGCGCCAAATGCATTTGACGGCGTAACGCCCCAAGAGATGCGCCGCCTCGATGATGCGACCATCGAACACGACCACAAGCTGCGCAGGAGTGGTCACCTGCTTCTCGCGTCCCCGCTCGAAGATGTCGCGACCGAGCGCGTTATCGATCGCCGCCGCCATCTCAAGGTCGCGCAGACCGACGGCCCGTTCGCCGAGGCCAAGGAAGTCATCGGCGGCGTGGTGTTGATCGAGGCCAAGGACATGGACGAAGCGCTCGCGCTTTTTGCCGACGACCCAATCGCCGCCTACTGCCGCATCCAGATCAGGCCGCTCAAAGAAGACCACCGCCACAGCGAAACCGGCGAATCGCGACCCGAATTTCGCCGGCCATAAAATCCTGCCGACCAATCATGCCGAAAAGGCTTGGCAAGACGGCACCAATCATGTCTTGAGAGCGCCAAAAGCGACGAAGGATTTACCCCGTGAGCGACATCACCGTTTCCGAGGCGACCGATGCGGTTTACGCCTCGATCAAGAATAACAACGAAGACCTCGACCTGCACATTGCCGCTTTGAAGGCGGCAATGGCGCGTGAGGGTGCCAAGGAAGCCGTGTTCGAAACGGCAAAGCTTGCCCAGGGCAATCGCCAGGGCCGCAAGCTCATGCAGGCCTATTTCAAGAAAAAAGGCGTTGCCGTCTCGTTCGCTTGATCTTGGCAAGAGTGGCGCGGAAACGGGCAGGGGACAAAGCCTTGCATCTCGCAACGTCCCGAACGCGGCATTCACCTTAGTGTCATTGTGTGGGGCTGGGTCTATTGAAGCCAGCCCCATTGCCGCCTATTTCTCCTTTTACCGCCCGTTAAGGCGGCATCGTCTGCAATCGGCCAGTCGCGCCGATTCGATTTTCATCCCAGAAGCTGCCTTGCCTTGTGCGCGTTCGGGGCAGCATCTCGGGACAAACCAACCAAGCCTGCCATTCGCTTGCGACGCTAATGGGGGCCAAGGGGCACAATATGCGGGATCCGCACGATCTTTACATGAACACGCTCGTACCCATGGTGGTCGAGCAGTCGAACCGTGGCGAACGCGCCTTCGACATTTACTCGCGCCTTCTGCGCGAACGTATCATTTTCGTGACCGGTGTGGTCGAGGACAATATGGCCTCGCTCATCGTCGCCCAGCTTCTGTTTCTCGAATCAGAGAACCCGAAGAAGGAAATCGCCATGTACATCAACTCGCCAGGCGGCGTGGTGACGGCTGGCCTTTCCATTTACGACACCATGCAGTTCATTCGTCCGGCCGTTGCCACCATGGTCATGGGCCAGGCTGCATCCATGGGTTCGTTGCTGCTCGCGGCAGGCGAAGCCGGCATGCGCACCTCGCTGCCGAACTCGCGCATCATGGTCCACCAGCCTTCCGGCGGCTTCCAGGGTCAGGTCACCGATATCCTGATTCATGCCAAGGAAGTCGAGGGCTTGAAGCGCCGTCTTAATCAGATTTATGAGAAGCACACGGGCCGTACCTACGAAGAAATCGAGAACGCTCTCGAGCGCGATCGCTTCCTATCGCCGGAAGAAGCCAAGACGTTCGGTCTGATTGATTCCATCCACGAAAAGCGCGCTGTTCCGGAGGCCTCTGCCTGATTTGGGGCGCGTTAATCACAATGCCGATGCGCTCTGGACTGTGATCCCGACGCAATTGCACGCAGCCGGAACGGCCTTTAAGGTCGTTTCGGCTTAGACTTTGTTTATGTCTTGCGCGTTACGGTTTCCGATAACGCTGATTTTGGGGGCCTCAAGCTCCCGGGAGTGACTAGATGTCCAAAGAGACAACGAACGGCGAAACCTCCAAGAACACGCTGTACTGCTCGTTCTGCGGTAAGTCGCAGCATGAGGTTCGCAAGCTGATCGCCGGGCCGACCGTATTCATCTGCGATGAATGCGTTGAGCTCTGCATGGACATCATCCGCGAAGAGAACAAGACCTCCATGGTCAAGTCCTCCGATGGCGTTCCAACCCCTGCAGAGATCTGCAAGGTGCTGGACGACTACGTCATCGGCCAGTTCCGCGCCAAGCGCGTGCTCTCCGTGGCTGTCCACAACCACTACAAGCGCCTTCACCACGCGACCAAGAATCAGGACGTTGAGCTTTCCAAGTCCAACATTCTGCTTATCGGTCCGACGGGTTCGGGTAAGACCCTGCTCGCCCAGACCCTGGCGCGCATTCTCGATGTGCCCTTCACCATGGCTGACGCCACGACCCTGACCGAAGCCGGTTATGTCGGTGAGGACGTCGAAAACATCATTCTCAAGCTGCTTCAGGCTGCCGACTACAATGTCGAAAAGGCCCAGCGCGGCATCGTCTATATCGACGAAGTCGACAAGATTTCCCGCAAGTCGGACAATCCGTCGATAACCCGCGACGTGTCGGGCGAAGGTGTGCAGCAGGCTCTCCTCAAGATCATGGAAGGCACCGTTGCCTCCGTGCCTCCGCAGGGCGGCCGCAAGCATCCGCAGCAGGAATTCCTGCAGGTCGACACGACGAATATTCTTTTCATCTGCGGTGGCGCTTTCGCCGGCCTCGAGAAGATCATTTCGGCGCGTGGCGAAGGCTCGGGCATCGGCTTTGCGGCCACCGTCAAGGATCCGCAGGACCGTCGCGTCGGCGATCTCCTCAAGGACGTTGCGCCCGAAGATCTCGTCCGTTTCGGCCTGATCCCGGAATTCATCGGTCGTCTCCCGGTCCTCGCGACCCTCGAAGACCTCGATATTCCGGCCCTGATCGAAATCCTGACCGCGCCAAAGAACGCCCTCGTGCGTCAGTACCAGCGCCTCTTCCAGATGGAAGAAGTCGAACTGACCTTCCACGAAGACGCTCTCAAGGCGATCGCCGAGAAGGCCATCGAGCGCAAGACTGGTGCCCGCGGCCTCCGCTCGATCATGGAAGCTATCCTCCTCGACACCATGTACGACCTTCCCTCGCTCGAAGGCGTCGAGGAAGTCGTCATCTCGGAAGAAGTTGTGAAGGGCAAGGACGTCCGTCCGCTTTACATCTATTCCGAACGCCAGAAGGACGAAGAGCCCGCATCGGCCTAACCGCCTGTCACGGGTTACCTTTGGTTTACGGCCTTCAGCTTAAGTGCTGGAGGCCGTTTCGCTTTTTGCCTAAGAGACAGTCGGCCAGAACGTATGCTTCGTTAGTTTTCTGCCATCTTGGCAGTGCGTAGTCCGTGGCATGGAGTTGTTGATGGGCGAAACTTTCGTTCTCGATATGGGAACGCTCATCATCGCGCGGATCATCACCTTTGTGATGTTTGCTGCCGGCATCACCATCATGACGCTGCGCCGCAGCCGCCCCGAAACGGTCCTCTTTTGCTGGGGTCTTCTCTGCGGCATCTGCGCTTGGGTCACCGCGATGTTCTCGCGTGCGACGGGCAATGATTGGGTGATCATCGCTTATGCCGGTTTTGTCAGCGCCAATGTCTCGTTCCAGTGGGCAGCCCTCTCGACGTTGACCGAGCGCCGGGTAAAGCGCGTCTGGTTTTTCATACCGCCCGCCGTATCGATGGTCCTTGTCGCCATCATCGGTCGCGATATCAGCACCGCCGCTTTCGTGACGTCCGCTGTCCTCTGCGTCCAATATGCGGTGCTTGCCTGGTTCATCGTCACGCTCGGACCGACCGCGGTACAAACGCGCACATCGATCCTCATGGCACTGGCTTATGCCGTGGCCTTTGTCGCCGCAGCCGGGCGCTTCGCCGGTGAGTTCCTCTGGCCCGACCTGATCGCCAATCCGATGGCGCCGGTGCCCGCTGTCACCCTGCCATTCCTCGGCGCCTATATCGGCACCATTCTGATCACGCTTTCCTGGGTTGCGGCGCTCAAGGACCGTGCCGAAGATGCGTTGGCCAATCTCGCCTTCCGGGACGAGCTGACTGGTCTCGCCAATCGCCGCCGCTTTTACGCCTTGGGCGAAAGACTATTCGCTTCGGCCCAGCGCGACGGTCGAAATTTCTCGCTGATCTTGCTCGATATCGACCACTTCAAATCGGTCAATGATCGGTTTGGCCACGAAGAAGGTGACCGCGTTCTGGCGTCCGTAGCGCGCAATGTCCAAAAGCTCGCCCCCGAGGCCGAACTGTCGGCCCGTGTTGGTGGCGAAGAGTTCTGCCTGGTCTTCCCCGGTACGGATGCCGTCGGCGCTCAGCGCTACAGCGAACGGCTACGCGATCTCGTGGCTTCAAGCGTAACCTTGCCCAACGGTGAGGCCGTCCGCTTCAGCGCCGGCATCGCCCAGGCGTCGGATGAGGATGCTGTCCTCGCAGACGTCTATCGCCGCGCCGATAAGGCGCTCTATGCAGCCAAAGCCGACGGCCGCGACTGTGCCGTCATTAGCCGCGTCGCGGCTTGATCTCAGGCCTCTGTGACGAATTCCACCGGTCCCGGCTCTTCGCCCATGATCGAGCGCCCGAAAAGGCTGGCGACCAGATCGACCAGCAGCGTCGCGCTCTTGCCGCCGTGATCCAAAAACGGGTTGAGCTCGACCACATCGAGCGAACCCACGACGCCGCTATCGTGCAGCATCTCCATGATCAGGTGCGCCTCGCGATAGGTGAGGCCACCCGGCACCAGCGTACCACCGCCCGGCGCGATGGCTGGATCGATCGCATCGACATCGAGGCTCACATGCAAATGCCCGCCCTCTGCCGCCACGCGCTTGAGGATCGGCAGCATCAGCGCCACGACACCTGACTGGTCGATCTTGCGCATATCGACGACCTCGACCCCGCGCGCCTGGAGCAAGCGCCGCTCCTCCCGGTCGATCGAGCGCGCACCGAAGATCGTCACATTGCGCGGATCGATCCGCCCGAGCCAGTTACCCTTGAAGCTGTCGTCAAAACCCGGCTCACCGCAGAGCAGCGCAAGCGGCATGCCGTGCAGATTGCCCGAAGGGGAGGTGTCAGGGGTGTTGTAGTCAGCATGTGCATCGATCCACATCACATGCACCGGCCTGTTCTTATCGGCGCAGTGCCGCGACACCGCTGAAAGCGTGCCCATGGCAATCGAGTGGTCGCCACCGATAAAGAGCGGAAAACCGCCTTCAGCCAGAATGTCGTAGCCGGCGTCGCTCGTCCGCGCCGCAAGGTCCAGCACGTCTGCCTTGCGTTCATCCGGCAGGCGCCAGCTCGAGGGATTGGTCGTCACCGCGGCCACCGGACGCCGCAAGTCGCCATGGTCGGCGATCTCGTGCTCCAGCTCGACCAGCGCCTCCAAAAGGCCCGCCACCCGCAGCGCCTCCGGCCCCATTCCGCAGCCCCGCACCGAGGCTCCTGCCGCCGTCGCGATACCCAGAATATCGATGCGTTTGGTCTTGCTGGCCATGCGGGTGCTCCGGTCGGGTCAAATCAGGGTCATCAACGGTCGACACCATTGCATGGCTCCACCCCCGACCCAATCTCTGGACTGCACCAAAATCCAGATTCTCCTTTGCAGCCAAGGCACATGACTGTTCCTGTCCTATCGCGCATGTCTCCTGTGCAGAGACCATCGCAAGGTCACAAAACCGCAATGATTGACTTGCGGGGAGCCCACTCCACCCTATTTATTAACCTGAATCGCCCAGCCTTAACGGATTGGGCAGTCGCAATACGGGCGCGCTACCCCAATTCCTCCCGGCGCGCCCCGGAAAGGAAATGTGATGTCGGACGTCAATCCCACCGGCGAAACGAGCCGGGACCGGGTTTACCCGGTTCTCCCCCTGCGCGACATCGTTGTCTTCCCTGGTATGATCGTGCCGCTTTTTGTCGGCCGCGAAAAATCCGTCAAGGCACTTGAAGAGGTCATGCGCGACGACAAGCATATTCTTGTCGTGACCCAGAAGAATGCGCAGGACGATGATCCAGCCCCGGACCAGATCTATGGCACCGGCACAATCGCGACTGTGCTCCAGCTTCTTAAACTCCCCGATGGCACCGTAAAGGTCCTCGTGGAAGGCCTCAGCCGCGCGACCATCGATCAGTACCTTCAGACCGAAGAATACTTCGAAGCCGAAGCCAGCCCGCTTCCCGAGCCCGAGGAAGACGCGACTGAGCTCGAAGCTTTGGCACGCTCGGCTCAGAGCGAGTTCGAAAACTACGTCAAGCTGAACAAGAAGATCTCGGCAGAGGTCGTGGCTGCGGTCGGTCAGATCGAGAGCCCGAGTAAGCTCGCCGATACCATTGCCAGCCACCTCGTCATCAAGATCCCGGAAAAGGAAGACCTGCTGTCGACCGTTTCCGTCATCGAACGCTTCCAGAAGGTCATTGGCCTCATGGAAGGCGAGATCGGCGTCTTACAGGTCGAAAAGCGCATCCGCTCGCGCGTCAAGCGCCAGATGGAGAAGACGCAGCGCGAGTACTATCTCAACGAGCAGATGAAGGCGATCCAGAAGGAACTGGGCGACGGCGAAGACGGCGCCAACGAGATCACCGAACTGGAAGACCGCATCGCCAAGACCAAGCTGTCCAAGGAAGCGCGGGCCAAGGCTGATGGCGAAG
The DNA here is from genome assembly GCF_001421945.1 of Devosia sp. Leaf64. Taxonomy (NCBI): domain Bacteria; kingdom Pseudomonadati; phylum Pseudomonadota; class Alphaproteobacteria; order Hyphomicrobiales; family Devosiaceae; genus Devosia; species Devosia sp. Leaf64. Next base: position 821,925 of record NZ_LMLO01000021.1, read on the forward strand.
TCAAAAAGCTCAAGGCCATGAGCCCGATGTCGGCTGAAGCCACCGTCGTGCGTAACTATCTTGATACGCTTCTTGGCCTTCCATGGGGCAAGAAGTCCAAGGTCAAGCGCGACCTGAACCTTGCCGAAAAGGTGCTGGACGAAGACCACTACGGTCTCGAAAAGGTCAAGGAACGTATCCTTGAATATCTGGCCGTGCAGGCACGCACTGGCACGCTCAAGGGCCCGATCCTCTGCCTCGTCGGCCCTCCGGGCGTCGGCAAGACCTCGCTCGGCAAGTCGATCGCCAAGGCGACCGGCCGCGAATTCGTGCGCATGGCGCTCGGTGGCGTCCGTGACGAAGCCGAAATCCGCGGACACCGTCGCACCTATATCGGCTCCATGCCCGGCAAGATCATCCAGTCGCTCAAGAAGGTCGGCAAGTCCAACCCGCTCTTCCTGCTCGACGAGATCGACAAGATGGGCCAGGATTTCCGTGGTGATCCGTCTTCGGCTCTGCTCGAAGTGCTTGATCCCGAACAGAACAACACGTTCGCCGATCACTACCTCGAGGTCGACTATGACCTTTCGGACGTGATGTTCGTGACGACTTCGAACACGCTGAACATCCCCGGCCCGCTGATGGACCGCATGGAGATCATTCGCCTCTCGGGTTACACCGAAGAGGAGAAGCACGCGATCGCCAAGCAGCACCTGATACCGGAAGCCGCCAAGGAGAACGGCGTCGCTCATGGCGAGTTCGTGCTCAGCGACGAGATGCTGATGAAGGTCATTCGCGGCTATACCCGCGAAGCCGGCGTCCGCAATCTCAAGCGCGAGATTTCGAAGCTGATGCGCAAGGCCGTGACGGATATCGTCCGCACCAAGGTCAAGTCGATTGAGATCACTGAAGAAAAGCTCGCCGAATATCTCGGCCCTCTGATCTTCAAGCATGGTGAGATCGAAGCTGAATCCCAGGTTGGTCTCGTGACGGGTCTCGCCTGGACTTCGGTTGGCGGCGAAATCCTGACCATCGAAGGCGTGATGACGCCGGGCAAGGGCCGCATGACGGTCACCGGCAACATCAAGGAAGTGATGAAGGAATCGCTGACCGCGGCCACGGCCTATGTCCGGTCCCGCTCGATCGACTTCGGCATCAAGCCGCCGATGTTCGATACGCGCGACATCCACGTCCACCTTCCCGAAGGCGCAACGCCCAAGGACGGCCCGTCGGCTGGTATCGGTCTTGCAACCGCGATCGTCTCGGTAATGACCGGCATTCCGGTTCGCAACGATGTTGCCATGACCGGCGAAATCACGCTGCGGGGCAGGGTGCTTCCCATCGGTGGTCTCAAGGAAAAGCTCCTTGCAGCCCTCCGCGGCGGCATCAAGACCGTGCTGATCCCTGAAGAAAACGTCCGCGACCTCATCGAGATTCCGGACATCGTCAAGGAAGGCATGGAGATCGTCCCGGTCTCCCGCATGGATCAGGTCATCGAACGCGCCCTCGTGCGCAAGCCCGAAGCCATCGAATGGAATTTCGAAGAGGCGCCAGCCGTAGCCAAGACCGATCCGGTCGAAGACAACGCGGCAAGCCTGACGCACTGATTTGTGCAACGAATATGAAAACGGCGGCCTCCAAGGCCGCCGTTTTTCTTTGTGCCGTCAGTGGCCCTGTTTCCAAGAGCCCTCATGGTGAGGTGCTTTGCAGAGCAAAGCCTCGAACCACGAGAGCGAGCGAGTGGAGGCTCAAGCGCCACGCCCTCGTGGTTCGAGGCTCCGCTGCGCTCCGCACCTCATCATGAGGACTACTTGGAACCCTACGCTGCCTTACTTCCCCTCATCCCCTCAACCATATATCCCAGCCCGCGCTCAAACGCCGCCTCAGTATTGATGCTCCCCTCCTTCTCCAGCGACCGAAACGCCTCCGCCAAAATCGGAAACGGCTTCAACTCGCCATCGATATCCCCATCCTGACCCTCTTCCTCCGCCCGCCGCTCGCGCTCGCCCTGTTCTTCGAGCACATATCCGACAACGTAGCGCGCGATCGAAATTGAGATGTGTAGCGCTTCTTCCGCTGTAAATCCCGCATCGACATAGAGCTTGAGCTGCAGCTCTGCGTCCGCAAAATCCGTTGTCGAGGGCCGCGTGCCCGATACGATCCGCGCTCCATCCCGCACCGCCAGCAGCGTCGTGCGCATGCTCCGCGCTGTCGCATAGGTGAACTCCACCCAGTCCTCGCCGGGCGAGGGCAGGCGGTGCGTGTGATAGCGCGCCAGCATTTCGCTGTTGATGGCGTCGAGCAGCGCAGACTTGTTCCTGAAATGCCAATAGAGCGCCGGTTGCTGCACCCCTAGCCGCTCCGCCAGTTTTCGCGTCGTCAGTTTGTCGATGCCCACTTCATTCAGCAAGGCGAGCGCCTCATCGACAATACGTCCGCGATCGATAGCCATACGTAATCCTCTTGACTTATCAGCGATAAAGGAGCTTATCACCGATAAATAACTTATCGATGATAAATTACCTTTGGAGGTCCTGATGAACAAGGCCCTGATTGTCATTCTCGCGACCGTCGCCATCGATGCGATCGGCGCCGGTCTTATTTTCCCCATCCTGCCTGAACTGCTGACGCAGCTTACTCAGGGTGGCGATATTGGCTTTCTCTATGGAGCCATGCTCGCTGTCTATGCCACGATGCAATTTGTGGCGTCGCCCGTCCTTGGCGCGTTGAGCGATCGCTTTGGCCGGCGTCCGGTGCTCTTGCTTTCCTTGGCAGGCACTTTGCTCGATTATCTCGTCATGGCGCTGACGCCTCTCGGCTGGGTCTTGGTCGTCGGCCGCGCCATGGCCGGAATCACCAGCGCCAATATGGCTGTCGCCACGGCTTACATCACCGACATCACCCCGCCCGAACAACGCGCCCAACGCTTTGGTTTGGTTGGCGCGGTGATGAGTTCAGGGTTTATCATCGGCCCAGTCATCGGCGGCGTTCTCGGCGCGTGGTGGCTCCGTTCGCCCTTCCTCGCCGCAGCGCTTTTCAACGGCATCAATCTGATCGTTGCTCTCTTCGTGCTTCCCGAAAGCCGCAAGGCAACGGAGGGAAAATTCGATATCAAGCAACTTAATCCTTTGGCGCCGCTGCTCTGGCTGTGGAATTTCAAGCCGCTGCTGCCCATGGTCGTCGTCTCGGTCGTCTTCGGCCTGATAGCCGCGGTCCCCGGCACGATCTGGGTCTTCTATGGTGCGGAGCGGTTCGGTTGGGACTCGGTGCATATAGGCATGTCCCTTTCGGTCTTCGGCGTCACCGGCGCTCTGGCTCAAGCCTTCCTTGTCGGTCCGTTGACCAGGCGCTTCGGCGATTTAGGTACGCTTATGATTGGCGTCACCTTTGATACGCTGGCTTACACCTTGATGGCCTTCGCCTATCAAAGCTGGATGGGTTATGCGCTCACCCCGCTCTTCGCCCTCGGTGGCGTTGCCATGCCTGCGCTCCAGTCGTTGCTGACGAGCAAGGTCAGTGATGAGCAGCAAGGTCAGTTACAAGGCGTTCTAACCAGTCTGATGAGCCTTGCTGGTATTGTCGGCCCCGTCCTCACCACAGTGATCTTCTTTGCCACACGGGATATCTGGATCGGCACAATCTGGCTGGTCGGTGCTGCGCTTTATCTCCTGGCAACACCGCTCTTTGCGACTGTCAGATCCCCAAAGCCAGTCCCGGCATAAGAAAGGGATCGCTGCTGCCGAAGTCTGTCAGCACCATTCGTCGATACATCTAGAGCAAATGGCTTGCCTCGCGCTGTTCTCAGGCGCAGACAAGCCATCCTCATTCTGCAGCCGGCGGTTTGAACCGCGGCCTGGAGCTCTCGATGAACAAGGCGCTCGTCGTAATTCTGTCCGCCGTCATGCTCGACGCGATTGGCATCGGCCTGATCTTTCCGATTCTCCCCGCGCTCCTTCGCGATGTCGGGCACACTACCGATGTTTCGCTGCTGCTCGGCCTTATGCTGGCGCTTTACTCCGCCTGCCAGTTTCTGTTTTCGCCCATCCTCGGCGTGCTTAGTGATCGCTTCGGTCGTCGCCCGGTTCTGCTCGTTTCGCTAGCCGGCGCTGCGATCGATTATCTGATCATGGCGCTGGCGCCCCACCTCTGGATGCTGGTCATTGGCAGAGCCATTGCTGGCGTCACCAGCGCGAATATGGCCGTGGCGACCGCCTACATTACTGACATAACTCCTGAACAAGAGCGCGCCCAACGCTTCGGTCTCTTCCACGCTATGTTCGGCGTCGGCTTCATCATCGGTCCTGTCCTTGGTGGCGTTTTGGGCGATTGGTGGCTTCATGCGCCATTTCTTGCCGCTGCCGCGCTCAACGGCATCAATTTTGCCCTAGCGCTCTTCGTGCTGCCAGAATCGCGGCACGGTCAGCCCGAGGCGCAGTTCACCTGGTCGACCCTCAACCCCTTCAAGCCGCTCGCCTGGGCGTTCAACTTCAAGGCGCTGGTGCCGCTGATGGCGATTTTCCTCATCATGAACTTCGTCGGCACCGTCTATGGCACGGCCTGGGCGCAGTTCAGCGAGGATCACTTTGCCTTCAACGGCATGATGATTGGTCTGTCCCTTGGCGCCTTCGGCGTTTTTCATGCCCTCGCGCAAGCATTCCTCACCGGTCCTGCCGTCGCGCGCCTCGGCGAACGCTGGGCCTTGATCGTCGGGATGACCTTTGAGATCGGCGCTATGCTGACGCTGGTTTTCGCAGGTCACGGTTGGGTACTCTTTGCCATGGCGCCCATCTTCGCCTTGGGCGGCATAGGCATGCCCGCATTGCAATCTCTCGCCACGCGACAGGTCGATGCGGATCGTCAGGGTCAGCTCCAGGGCGTCATGGCCAGCATCGTCAGCATCGCTTCCGTCTTTGGTCCGCTACTCTTCAGTTACATCTACGCGGGAGTGCGCCAAGATTGGCCAGGACTCATCTGGATGGTGGCTATCGTTATTTACCTTCTGGCGCTTCCGTTGATGGCTGGTATCCAAACCATGCCCGCCACAGCAGAAAAACCGGCGGAATGATGGTGAAAAGCCCGGTTTTCGGGCGAGTTCGGCCTTGTCGGGTGCAAAATTCCGCGCCATTAACATTTCCGTACCGTTCGGCCTCGCCAAAACGGCGGAAACACTTGCGTGCGAGCTAGAATCGACCAAGGGTTGCCGCCACCTAAAGCTACGCCAGCGAGGGCGGGCATTCACCGTGAGGATACGCAATGAACAAGAACGATCTGGTTGGCGTCGTTGCCGACAAGGCAACGATCACTAAGGCTCAGGCCGCTGAAGCGGTTGACGCAGTGTTCGAAGCCATCACCGCCGCCCTTAAGTCGGGTGATGAAGTTCGTCTCGTTGGCTTCGGCACCTTTGCCGTTTCCCAGCGCAAGGCCTCGACCGGCCGCAATCCTGCCACCGGCGCAGAAATTCAGATTCCGGCCTCGAACCAGGCCAAGTTCAAGCCCGGCAAGGGCCTCAAGGACGCGATCAACTAAGAGCTTTGCTTTTAGCGCATTCTGCCAGGCGGCCCCGCGGAAAACGTGGGGCCGTTTTGTTTTGCAGTTGACGGGGCAGGGCAAGCCCCCTAATCAGAGCCTCGTTCCAGACACGCTGTGTCGGACGGGCGATTAGCTCAGTTGGTAGAGCGTCTCGTTTACACCGAGAATGTCGGCGGTTCGAGTCCGTCATCGCCCACCAGTCTCCCTTGGTGAAGCTTCAAGATATCGCAGCCCGTTGCGGCGCGGTGTTCCCTGCGCAACAATGCGGCAATGTTCCTTTCCAAGTTCGTCCCAATCCTCGCTGCAATGACCTTGACGCCTGGTGCTGTCGCCAATGATAGCCGCAGCGATTGGACGGGCTACGATTGGCGTATGGTGAAACTCGCCGAATGCCAGGATCTCGGATCGAGCGCGCCATGCCATATCTTCCATGGCAAATGGGACTGGAAGCGGAATCAGTGGGTTGATCTCATCCTCGCCCATGGCAGTGGTGCGCTGCAGGTCGAAGCCATCCTCACAAATTACGATCTTAAGGACGATGACTATGTTTGCGTCGTCGTGCTTTTCCAGAATCAAGCCAAGGCCAATGTCGCAGCTATCCACTTCAACGAGCACAGCGACCACCAAACCGCTTCGACCGCGGCCAAATCTTTCCCGATAAGCGGGAGCAGGGCGCCTGATATCGCACAGATCGCCATCGGCACCAAGCAGTGCCGCGATGGCAAGGACCAGGACAAATCCACCTACGCCCAGGTCTTGCGCGCCATAACCGCAGACTGAGCCCCGCTATCTGAAATAACACTGGCTTTGTGATCCTTCTTGAGGCTAGAAGCCGACCGCGGCCCGCATCCTCTGCCGCGCCACAATCCAAAACCCGTAAATCAGGAGTATCGACCTCATCTCCCAGGTGAGCGAACCCGGCTTATCATTTGAACCTCAAGAGTTTTCCACAGGCCAATCGTGCACTGTGAAGTTTTTATGCCCGATGCCGTTTGCAGCGCTTGACTTAGGAATAGGGGCTGGGTACATCAGCGTCACGTTCAGCGGGCCACACGGTTCGCCGATGCGGGAGTAGCTCAGTTGGTTAGAGCGCCGGCCTGTCACGCCGGAGGTCGCGGGTTCGAGCCCCGTCTCTCGCGCCACCCTTTCCTTCAGTTTTGAAGATGTGGGTGGTGAAGAAACGAAGATCTTCTAAAATCCTAAACGAGCAATTTGATCACTTAGTCGTTTGCTGATCTGTCTCTCCAACTTGTGTCTACGCAAGTTAGGGCAGGGGGATTATGACTGAGACGCCTCGCAACTCAGGTGTCTTATGCAGTCCTCGTCTCCGCGCTTTCAGCTCTCGCGCCGCTCCTTGCTCGGCGGCCTCGCTGCCCTCCCGATTCTTTCCCTGCCCTTCATGTCTGGCCCATCGATGGCCCAGGAGGAGCCGGTCGAAATTCCGCCTCCGTCCAAAGACCTCAAGGAAACCGGCTCGAGCGCCAAAGCTGTGCTCGCCGGCGGCTGCTTCTGGGGTGTTCAGGGTGTCTTCCAACACGTCAAAGGCGTGACCCGGGCCGTTTCAGGCTATGCTGGCGGCAGCGCCGAGACGGCCACCTATGATCAATCCTCGCGCGGGGACACTGGTCACGCCGAAACGGTCGAAGTGACCTACGACCCCACAGTCATCAGCTTCGGCAAAATTCTCCAGATCTATTTCTCCGTCGCGCACAACCCGACTCAGCTCAATTTCCAGGGACCGGACCGCGGCACGCAATACCGCTCGACCATTTTCGCGCTCAACGCGGCACAGGCCGACACGGCCAAAGCCTACATTGCTGAGCTCGACGCCCTCAAAAAGTTCGATGGTCCGATCGTAACCACCATCGAGCAGTTCAAGGGCTTCTATCCCGCCGAGCAGTATCATCAGGATTTCCTGACGCTGAACCCGACCTGGCCCTATATCGTGCGCAACGACCTGCCCAAGATCGACGCGCTCGCTTCGCTCTTTCCGTCTGACTACCGCGCCGATCCCGTCCTCGTTGGCGAACTCGCCGCCTCCTGACACTGTGACCTCCGGGCAACGATTGGCGGCGCCTTCTTTTAGCCCGCTCATCGGCCGCTTGAAGCCCGATTGCCCAACGAAGTTCGCCTTGGCCGCGCGAGACCTGTTGCACATGTGCATCGCTCGTGGGCCGCAAAGGACCATCAGGGAACGAGCAGTTTGATCTGCCGTTTGCAACTTACCTGATGGTCGCAATGCTAAGGAGAACCGCGATGCGCATGTCTCAGAAGATCGCCCTGGCAACGCTTGCCACCGCCCTCATGTCGGGCTCCGCTTTTGCAGCCGATCTCATCACCGTGCCCACGAGCACCCCAGCCGAACTTCCAGTTTATGAAGACGCCGGTTTTGACTGGAGCGGCTTTTACGGAGGGCTCTATGGCGGCATCCAAAATAGCGACGCCGGCGGGATGCAATATGGTCTCGGCGCCATGGCTGGCGTGAACGCCCAGTTCGATTTCTATCTGCTTGGCGCTGAAGTCGCGGTGCAGGGCGTGACCGGCGGAAATCTCGACACCAGCTATGGCCAGCTCCTCGGTCGCGCCGGTCTGGTCGTTTCCGATAATGTCGTCGTCTATGCCGCCGGCGGCTATGGCATCGATCTCGGGGTGCCCGAGGAAAGTGACGTGTTGCTAGGTGGCGGCGTCGAAGTCGCGGTCACCGACAATATGTCTGTCCGCGCCCAATACCTTCACGGCTTCCCGGTCGAAGGGAACAATCCCAAGGACCAGTTCACGGTCGGCGCCGCCTTCCATTTCTGATGAGACTTGATCGAACAAACCTGATTCTTACAGAATCATGAAAAATGGCCTCGCAATCCTTGCGAGGCCATTTGCATTTCCGGCAACAATGTGGCAAGACAGGCCGTAGCTGCCTTATTTCTGACGCTGGACGATTACGCATTTTGGGCTTCTGCCCCTGGGAAATGCGTCAATTTGTATCAAACTGAACCAAAGTAGCGACCTTATGGCAACACATGGCCGATTTTGGTCATGAAAACTTATCCTCACCGCCTAATATGTGTCGGGGCGGGGTTGCCTCTCCTCACCCCTTGAGTCATTAGTCCGGCGACTACGGTTAACTCTATTGGGAGTGCAAGATATGTTTGTACGTTCTCTCTCGCTCGGCGTTGCTGCCGCTGCTCTGATGGTTGGTGGCGCTCAGGCTGCTGACCTCATCATCCCGACCACCCCGCAGCCGATCTATGAATCTGCTGGTTTCTCGTGGGACGGCCTCTATGCTGGTGTTCGCGCCGGTGGTCAGTTCGTCGGTACCAACCAGTACGGTAACCTGGGTGCCGGCGCTTCGATCACCCAGGGTGTTGTCGGTGGCGCTGTTGGCGTCAACTTCCTCCCCGTCGACCCGTTCCTGATCGGTGCTGAAGTCACCGGTGACTACGTCTGGGGCAACAACCTCTCGACCGGCGAATTCTTCGCTAACCTCCGCGCTGGCGCAGTCGTGACCGACTCGGTCCTCG
>NZ_LMLO01000022.1:0-324 GCF_001421945.1 Devosia sp. Leaf64
CGAGGATCTGCATCCCGGTTATCGTCTGCGGCGCTCCGCGCCATGATCCGGGGCTGCGCCACCGGCTCAGCTTGCCGCCTGTTTCCCATTTCGAGAATAGCTTCGATCAGCCGCGAGCGATCATAGGGCTTGGTCAGCCGCGGCTTGCCCTTGTAACGCTCTGGCATCGCCTCATCGCCAAAGGCAGTGGCAAAGATGATCGGCGTGCCCCGGCGCGTCAGTTCATCGGCGAGGCTGAACACTGTTGTGCCGTGCAGGCGTACATCGAGCACTGCACCATCGACACCGCGCCGCCCCAGCAATTGCATGGCATAAAAAGGAGTC
>NZ_LMLO01000022.1:424-128707 GCF_001421945.1 Devosia sp. Leaf64
GTAATTATTGACCCACCACATAAAACACCGTGCCGGCAATCAGGATAAACGCCAGTACGACGCCAAAAATCCGCAGCATGCTGCCATAGGGATTGGTCCCGAGGAGAAGACGTTCAGCCTTCCCCTGCGCGCTATCGACAATCACCTTGTCGGTTTCGGACCGCCTGTCAGGCTCGCTCATTGCCGAATGCCATCAATGAAGACCGCCGTCACTTCTTCGCCTCGACGTCCGGATAATGCTCGATGCGCTCGACCTGCTGGCGCATAATCGCCAGCGCCTGTTGTTCCATGGCGTGAGCGTTGCGCAATCCGGTGACGTAGATTTCCGTTGGTGTCGACATCGTTCTCTCCACTGGTCTCTTGAAGGGAACGGCGGGGCACGCTCGAAGCTGCCTGCCACATCTCAGATCATCCCGCCTAGACCACGGCATCGTCGACATATTCAAATGGCGAAGCGGCCGGAGCATCAGCGCCGGCCGCTTCATCGATCAGGGCCGCAACACGACCTTGGTCCATTCGTTTTGCTTGTCGTGGAAGTTCTTGTAGCCCATCGGCGCTTCTTCGAGCGACAACCGGTGGCTGATCAGGAAGGTCGTATCGATTTCCTTCTCCATGATGCGCCGCAGCAGATCCCCGGTATAGCGCTGCACATGGGTCTGGCCGCCCTTGATGGTCAGGCCCTTTTCCATCATCGCGCCAAGCGGCCACTTGTCGAGCATGCCGCCATAGACGCCGGGCACAGAAACCCGCCCGCCCTTCCGGCACGCCAGCAGCGCCTGCCGCAAGGCATGGCCGCGATCCGCACCCGGCGCGATCTTCTGTTTGACGAGGTCGAGAACATTATCGACCACAAACCCATGGGCTTCCATGCCCACAGCGTCGATCACCGCATCAGGCCCGATGCCCGCGGTCATCTCCATCAATGCCTCGCGCACATGCGTCTTTTCGAAATTGATGGTCTTGGCGCCAAATTGCTTAGCCAATTCCAGCCGATGCTCGTGGTGATCGATGACGATCACCTGCGCCGCGCCCATGATGACGGCGCTTTGCACCGCAAAGAGCCCAACCGGTCCCGCGCCCCAGACGGCAACGGTATCGCCCGGCTCGATTTCTGCATTCTCCGCCGCCATCCAGCCCGTCGGCAGGATATCGGAAAGAAAGAGCACATCCTCGTCGCCCAGCTCATCGGGAATGACGATCGGCCCAACATCGGAAAACGGCACGCGCACATATTCCGCCTGTCCGCCGGCATAGCCACCGGTCAGGTGCGTGTAGCCAAATGCTGCCCCCATGCCATGTCCGTAGAGCTTTTCGCTCGCATCCTGCTTTTCCGCTGGATTGGAATTGTCGCACGCCGAAAACTGACCCTTCTTGCAGTGGAAGCATCCACCACAGGAAATGGTGAAAGGCACGACGACGCGCTGGCCCTTCTTGAGCGTACTTTTGGGTCCCACCTCGACCACCTCGCCCATGAATTCATGGCCGAGAATATCGCCCGATATCAGGCCGGGAATGACGCCGTCATAAAGGTGCAGGTCGGACCCGCAGATGGCGGTCGATGTCACTTTCAGGATCGCATCGCGCGGGTTGAGAATTTCGGGATCGGGGTGAGTGTCGACGCGAACGTCGTTATTGCCGTGCCAAGTGAGCGCCCGCATCAGTTTTCCTCGTTCTGTTTGCTGTGAAAGCTGCCAGTGGCGATTTCGCCGGTTTCCATGAGCATCTTGAAGCGCTTGAGCTCGTGCCGCGCCTGGATATTAGGCTCGGCCGCAAAGAGCTTGGCGACGATCCGCCCAACGTCTCCGCCCGGCGGCGCATAGGAGATGTCAGCGGTCACCACGGTGCCGCGATCGGCCGGCGCGGTCTCGAACGTCACGCGACCGCGCGTCTTGATCTGGGAGTCTTCGGTCGATTCCCAGGCAATCGTTTTGTGCGGCACGTCCTCGGTGATCTTGGTCACGAGCGTCACCGTTTGCGCGAGCGGCGCGCGGACCGTCCAATGATAGTCTTCGCCCCGCTTTTCCACGGCTTCGACCGCCTTCATGAAGCCGGGAAACCGCGTTGGGTCGCGCCAGCCTTCATAGACTTCGGCAATCGGCTTGCCGACGAGGACCGACCGGCCGACCACTGCCAGATCGCCGTCCTTGTCATCCTTGCTTGCGCGCTTTGGTGCGTCGTCGACGCTTGTGTCGCTCATCAAAAATTCCTCCTGATTGCCGGCTTGGACATGCCGGGCAAATGGCTGGGAATCCGCGAAGGTTCAGCACCTGCCTCAGGTTAAGTCCCTGATGACGCACACTCGCCGCCGATCCAATTAACCTGCGTAATCGTGCCGCCGTCGCCGCCATGCTAGCCATGGTCTGGCGCAACTCCGGGCCATGTTCGAACATTTCCAGTTCGATCCATCGCCCATCGCAACACGGAGTTTCGGCATGCAGCCCAAGGACGAAGAAGTGAGTTTTCTCGCAGAAGACTTCGGCATCCCCGCAGCGAAAGCTGCCGCGCTCGTCGCCGACACTGAAACGGAGGCGGACGCCCTTGCCGCCCGCCAGATAAAACGCGAACGCAGCCGCGATCCCTATGGCAATGCCCCTGTTCCCGCGTCGCCGGAGGAACATCAGGTGTCCGACGATGGCGGCCTCCAAAAGCCCGTTCTGAAGCAGTATCCGTGATCGGCCAACCACCGGCCGGGGCCCGGCTTCAGATCGAGGCCTACCTCCTCAAACTGACCGATGCGATCCGCCAGCTCGACGATCCGGTTGAAATCCAGGTCGTCGCCCAGCGCGTCCTTGCCCTCGAACTCGATGCCGACCGCGTCGCCTATGCCGAAGACCTCGGCGATGGCGTCCATGTGCAATTGACCCGGGATTGGACCAATCGCGGTCCGAGCCTTGCCGGCCGCTATCGCTACGCCGACTACGGCATCGAACTCATGACTGCCCTCCTTGCTGGCCGCTCCTCCATTCGCCCCGATATCCAGGGCGACCCAAGCCTGAGCCCGGCGGAAAAAGCCGCCCACGCCACCCTCGGCCTCGGCGCTACGCTCAATGTGCCCCTCGTTAAAAATGCCGGCCTCGTCGCCATCCTCGCCGTTCATTTTGCCGGCCCGCATGATTTCACCGAAACCGAAGTCGCCGTGACCGAGGCAACGGCCGAGCGTACCTGGGCCGCCGTCGAACGCGCCCGCGCCGAGGCAGCGCTTCGTCAAAACGAAGAAAAATACCGCGAGCTCTTCAGCTCCATGGATCAGGGCTACTGCATCATCCAGATGCTGTACGACGGCAAGAAAGCCGTGGACTGGCGCTATATCGAGGTCAACGCGGCCTTCGAGCGCCATAATGGCCTCCATGATGCGACTGGCAAGACCATCAAGGAATTGACGCCCGACATCGAGGAAAAGTGGATCGACATCTACGACCGCGTCGCCGTGACGGGCGAAAGCCTGCGCTTTGAGGAAAACTCCTCCGCACTCGAAGATCGCACCTTCGATCTCTACGCCTTCCGCGTCGGCCGCCCCGAAACGCGCCAGGTGGCCGTGCTTTTCCAGGACATCAGCGAACAAAAGCGCGCCCAGGCTGCGCTTCGCGCCAGCGAGGAACGCTTCCGCAAATTTGCCGACGCCTCGTCCGATGCTCTCTGGATCCGCGATGCCAAAACGCTCGCCGTCGAATTCGCCAGCCAGGCCATGGAAACCGTCCTTGGCATTTCCCCCGATGCAGCCCGCGCCGATGCCCGCGCGCTCGACGCGATGATCCTCCCCGAGGACCGCCCCGACGTCATGGCCAATGTCGCGGCAATCCGGCGCGGCGAAGCCGTGGTTCACGACTACCGCATCCTCCGCCCCTCGGATGGCGCCTTCCGCTGGATCCGCAGCACCGGTTTTCCGCTTCTCGACAATCTTGGCCAGGTCGAGCGGATCGCCGGCTTTTCGACCGACATTACCGACGCCCGCATTTCGACCGAACATCAGGCCGTATTGCTCGCCGAATTGCAGCATCGCGTGCGCAACATCATGGCGGTGATCCGGTCCATCGCCAGTCGCTCCGCCTCGACCGCCGACAGCGTCGCGAGCTACCAAAGCCTCCTCGCCGGCCGCCTCACCGCCCTCGCCCGCGTCCAGGCTCTACTGACGCGCAGCACCGAGACCGGCACGATTTTGGGGACGATGATCGAGGAAGAGGTTTCGGCCCACGCGCCCCAGCCTGGGCAGGTGACGCTCGATGGCCCACCGATCGAACTCGGCCCCAAGGCCATCGAGGTCCTGACACTCGCCATTCACGAACTCACCACCAATGCCGCCAAATATGGCGCCCTCGCCGTGCCCCACGGCAAGCTCACGATCCGGTGGACCCAGCAGGTGCGCCGCGGGACCGATTGGCTCCACATCGATTGGCAGGAAAGCGGGCTGACAGATCTCAGCGAACCCCGCCGTCGCGGCTTTGGCAGCGAACTGATCGAGCGACGCATCCCATATGAATTGGACGGCACCGGCGAGATGCAATTCTCCCCCACCGGCCTTCGCTGCACGCTCGAATTCCCGCTGCCAGAAAAGGCCAGCATTCTCGACACCGCCTCGCCCACCCCCGTCTCGGTCCACGGCGGCAGTCTCGATCTTGCCCAGGCGCCCAATCTGTCCGGCTATCGCATTCTCGTCTCGGAAGACGACTACCTCCTCGCCTCCGACGTTTCGACCGCTCTCCGCCGCGCCGGCGCGACCGTCATCGGCCCCTTCGCCGACGAAATGCGCGCCAAGGAAAGCGCCGAAACCGAACATCCCGACGCCGCCATTCTCGACATCAATCTCGGCACCGGCGCCGGCTTCGGACTCGCTGCCTATCTCGGCGAACGAGCGACCCCGTTCCTTTTTCTTACCGGCTACGACACCGGGATCATCCCGCCCGGCCTTGCCGGCATCACCCAGATCCAGAAGCCGGCATCACTCCTCAAAGTCGTGCAGGCGGTCCACCGCCTTCTCCGCCCGACGGAGACCTAGCCCCGCGCCGCCATCTTCTCTTCGATGATCCGCCGCGCCAAAACCGGATCGGGCGGCAGAACCGCACTCGCGAGCGCCCTGGAATAATCGTGCTGCGGATTGCCCAGCACCGTCTGCGCCGCCCCCGCCTCCACCACATCTCCCTTGTGCATGATGATCACGCGGTCCGAGATATAATAGGCCGTCGAGAGATCGTGGGTGATGTAGATGATCGAGACCCCGAGCGTATCCCGCAAATCCCGGAAGAGATTGACAATCGACATCCTCAGCGACGCATCGACCATCGACACCGGTTCATCCGCCACGATCAGTTTCGGCTCCGGTATCAGCGCCCGCGCCACCGCGATACGCTGCAACTGCCCACCCGAAAGCTCGTGCGAATAGCGGCCGCGGACTTCGGCAAGGCTCAGCCCCACATGGTTGAGCGCCTTGTCGACCGCCGCCTCGATCTCGGTCTTGCGCTTTAGCCCCAGAAACCGCTTAGCCGTCGAATAGAGATAATAATCGAGCGTCGAGAGCGGATTGAATGCCTCGAACGGGTTCTGGAAAATCGGCTGCACCCGCGCCATAAACTTGAGCTTGTCCGCCCGGCTGCGAATTTTGGCGATATCCTGCCCCTCAAAGGTCAGGCTCCCGCTCGTCGGCGTCTCATTGCCGAGGATCATCCGCGCCGTCGTCGTCTTGCCGCTGCCCGATTCCCCGACGATGGTGAAAATCTCCGGCGCCGTATCGCTGATGGTAAAGCTGACATCCTTGACGGCATGGAGGATCGACCGGTCCAAAAACCCGCCGACCGCATAGTCCTTGTTCACATGATTGAGTTCGAGAAGCGCGCTCATGCTGCAGCCACCTCCCCGGCCCGCCAGCAGGCGACCCGGCCCGAAAGCCGGTTCTCGAGCGGCGGATTATCGGTCTTGCATTTGTCGATCGCGAGCGGACAGCGCGGATGAAACCGGCAGCCACTCGGCGGCTCGGCAAGGTTCGGCGGCTTCCCCGGCAGAGCCGAGCGCCGCGTCTTGTCGCCGAGCCTTGGCAAGCTCGCAATCAGATGCGCCGTATAAGGGTGCTGGGGCTGCCTGAACACATCGAGCGTCGGCCCCTCTTCGACCAGCCGCCCCGCATAGACGATGCCGATCCGATCGGCGATCGCGGCATGCACCGTCATGTCATGCGTCACGAAGATGATCGAAGCGCCCATGCGCCGCTGGATATCCTTGATCAGCGCCAGCACATCCTGCTGCACCAAGACATCGAGCGCCGTCGTCGGCTCATCCGCAATGATGAAATCGGGCTCGCACACCGTCGCCAGCGCGATCGTCAATCGCTGCCGCATTCCGCCTGAAAGCTGGTGCGGAAAGGATTCAAGCACCCGCGGATCAAGCCCGATCCGCTGCAGGTGCTTTTCCACCCGCTCCCGAAATGCTCGTTCCGAAAGCCCCATATGCTCGAAGGCAAAGTCGTGAAACGCGTGCTTCACCTTGCGCACCGGGTTCAGCACGTTCATCGAACCCTGCATGATATAGGAGAGGTGCTGCCAGCGCGCCTTCTTCATCCGCTCCGGCTCGCCATAGACGTCGAGCACCTTGCCGCCGAAATCGAATTTGACCGAGCCCTCGACCACTCGCAGCGGCGGCGTAATCGCCCCGGCAATGGTCTTGATCAGCGATGATTTCCCCGAGGACGACTCCCCGGCAATCCCATAGATCTCGTTGCGCTTGATGGTCAGCGTCACATCGTCGACCGCCCGAACTTCCCGGCGCACGCCAAAGTAGTTCATCTGGTAATAGGCCTTGAGGCCTTCGACTTTGAGCACCGGAGCGGCGTCGACGCTGAGCGGCGTTTTCTCAACAACAGACAGCATGGTCACGCTCCCATCCGGCTCAAGCGACTGCGCGGGTCGATATATTCGTTGACGGATATCGCGAGCAGGAACAGCCCGAGGAACAGCAGCACGATAGCGATGATGGGAAAGGCGATCCACCACCAGATGCCGGCAATGATCGCCTGGTGCTGGTTGGCCCAATAGATCATCCCGCCCACCGTGGGCCGGTTGATGTCCGAAAAGCCAAGCACCGAAAGCGTCACCTCGAGCCCGATGGCCCAGATCAGGTTGTTCATCGCGGTAAAGAAGATCACCGGCATCACATAGGGCAGATGCTGGCGCACGAGGATCTGCGGCACGCTCATCCCGGCAAAGACCGCATGGCGCGTGAATTCCCGGTTCCTCAAGCTCAGCGTGACCGAGCGGATGAGCCGCGCATCGTAGTTCCACCCGAGGAGCGCGGCCGTCGCCGCCAGCACCGGCCAGCTCATCGAATCCCGCATCACGAAATAGACGAGCAAGAGGATCGGAATATTGGGCAGCGCGATCATGGTGTCGTTGAGTGTCATCAACGCCTCGTCCCACTTGCCCCCGAGATAGCCCGAGATCATGCCCACGGCGACCGCGAGCAAACGACTGAGGATGGTCACGGTGATCCCAAACAGCATCGTGTTCCAGATCGCCGAGCTCATCTGCCAGAGCACGTCCTGCCCGCGCGATGTCGTGCCGAACCAGTATTGCGCCGAAGGCGGCATGTCGGGCGGCAGGAGATAGATGGCGCTGTCCGGCATTGGCGCCCAGAAGTGCGCCAGAGCGAAAAGGAAAACACCGAGCGTCAGCACGAAGCCGATTGCGAATTCCCGGTTATAGCGCAGCAAGTCGCGAAGAATCTTGAACATGGTCAGCCGTGCCTCACGCGCGGATCGATCAGGGGATAGAGGAGGTCGATGATGAAGACGGCGACAGCCACCGCCACGATCGACATGGTCGTCACCCCGAGCACCAGCGAATAATCGCCGCGATAAATGCCCTGGATCAGGAGCCGCCCGACGCCGGGATAATTGAAGAGAAATTCGGTGATAACGGCGCCGCCAAAGACATTGCCAAGGCTGAGTGCCAGCCCCGTCAACTGCGGCAGCAGCGCATTGCGCGCCACATATTGGGAAAAGATCTTGCTCGATTTCACCCCGCCGAGCTCGGCATAGACCACATGGTCGTCGGTCACGATATTGGAGACCAGCGACCGCATGGAAATGAACCAACTCCCGATCCCGACGAGCACCAGCGTCAGCGCAGGCAGCGTGCCGTGCAGAATAAGCGAGCGGATATAGTCGAAACTGAACGCCGGCTGCAGGTTCATCTGCGCCCCGCCCGAGATCGGCAGCACCGGCCAGATAAAGCCGAAGGCAAGCAGTAACACGAGACCGATGATATAGGCCGGCACCGGATGGAGCGCCATGATCGCCGCGCCCGACAGTTTTAAGAGCGTATTGTTGCGGTAGTAGCCCGCCAACGCCCCGAGCAGGTTGCCGAGCGTCCAGGTGATGATCAGCGCCAATGTCAGAAGCCCAACGGTCCAGGGCAAGGCGCTCATGATCAGCGACATCACCGGCGTCGGGAACGATGAAAGCGAGGGTCCGAAATCGCCCTGCACCACGCGACCCCAGAACCCCACATATTGCTCGATCATCGAGCCCTTGAGGCCATAAAGCTCCTGCAGCGCTTCGCGCATCAGTTCCACCGCCCGCGGGTCGGTAGCACCGAAATTGGTCATCAACGACACGGATTGTTCCACCGGATCGACCGGGGAAAGCTTGGTGATGACGAAAGCCAGCGAAACGCCCAGGAAAATCACGAGGAAAAACTGGAAGAGGCGCCGGACGAGATATTTGGCAAAGCCGTCCATCTGCGTGCCCGTTTCGAACTATGAATCAAAGGAAACGGGCGGGGTCATGCCCCGCCCGCAGGGCCTATTGTGCAGCCGGTGCGTTCGGGTTGGCTTCGAGGGCCACCACCATGTAGCGCAGGTTGCTCCAGAACGGACCCGAAGCCGAATAGGGATTCTCGGCGCTGGGATAACCGGTCCAGTAGGTCGTGTCGAAAGGCGCAAACTTGTTGTAGGCCATCAGCGGAATGAACGGCATCTCTTCGACGGCAAGCTTGAGATAGTCCATCCCGAGCTGGGTGACCTGTGGGGCGTCGAACCCGATCACGCGATTGGCTTCGACGATCTGGTCGAGCCGTTCATCTGTCCAACGGGTCAGGTTGCGCGGCGGCTGGGTTTCCCCGGCTGGCTTGACGAAATCGGAGTGATAGCTTTCGAGGAAGAACGAAAGGTCCGGGTGGCCGCCCCAGGTCTCGACGGTCCAGTAGATGGCGACATCGAAGTCACCGCCGCCGAGACGCTGGCCGTTGGTCGGCCCCGCGACGTCCACCGTCGTCTGCACCCCTTCCATCGACCACTGCTGGGCGATGATGGTACCGGCACGCGCGAGCGTCGGAACATTGTCGCCCTCGACCATCAGCTTGATGGTGAATGGCGTGCCATCGGGCTTCATCCACTGGTTGCCGTTCTTGGTAAAGCCGGCTTTCTGCAGCAGTTCCGCTGCCGCCTGCACGTCCTGCTTCCACCAGCCATTGCCGAACATCTTGGCAAGCTGGGCCGGATCGTCCGGAATGTCCTCGCCCCATTGCGGTTTGACGAGCGCAGCGATCTGCTGCGGCACGGTCTGGTCGTAAGGCTTTATGGTCCGCGTGCCGGTATTGAGCTCATAGCCGTTGAGCCATTCCTGCATCGGCTCGTAATAATCGACCACGGCCGTACCGGTCGGCGGCACGGACAGTGCAGCCAGGTTCGCTGCCCCGCGATAAGACCCCATGGCCACGGCGCGGATATCGATCATCAGGGCCAGCGCCCAGCGAACGTCCTTATTGGCGTAAGGTTCGCGCTGGTGGTTGAAGAGCACTGACGGCAGTGTCGGATCGGGATGGGCAAAGGGGAAGCCCAGGAACCATGACGCGGTGGTTTCGCGCGCATCGCGGGCAATGGTGAACATGCCTTCGGGCGCAATGTCGTTGATCACATCGAGATTGTGGTTTATCTGCTCGATGACGCGCGCATCGGGATTGCCCGCATTGCGATAGACGACATATTTCACGTCCGGCGCCTTATCGAGCGTCATGCCGATCGAGGTGCGCTGCCAGTCCTCCCGCAGCTTCCAGATCACCCAATTGCCCGCGCTGTCATAGCTGTCGAGCACATAGGCCGAGAGCGACACCGGCGGATTGGCGTTATAGGTCAGTGGATCCTCGACCTTTTCGAACACATGCTTGGGCATGATCCAGGCCGCATTCCAGCGCACGGTAAAGAGCGTATGGAACCGTGAATTGGGTTCCTTGAGATTGAAAACCACCGTCAATGGATCGGTCGCTTCGACACTCTCGACATTGACCGTAAACGGCGCGCTCCAGCCCATGCCGGCATGTTCGATCTGCGTCTCGACCGTATAGACGACATCGTCAGCCGAAAACTGAACCCCGTCGCTCCAGAAGATGCCATCCCGCAGTTTGACGGTCATCTGCGTGAAATCGTCATTATAGATCGGCTTTTCGGTCGCCAGCGCATTGGTCCAGGCCGCGTCGCCCGTGCCCTCGGGATTGATGAACCAGAACGTATCGGCGGTCAGCTGCTGCAAGCCATTATTGCTCGCCCCGCCGCCCGGCGCCCAAAGGTTGAACCATTCGGCATTTTGCGCTGCCGGACCCTGAATGATCAGCGCCTCGTTGCGCGGAATACCCGCAATGAAATCCTGGGCGGCTACCGGCACCGCCGTTGCGGCTATAGCGACTGGCATCGCCACCTTGGCGATCGCTAGCGCGGTTGCCACCAGCTTCCGAAAGAGCATGGTCGTTCCTCCTATGGCCCGCGCTTTGCGCAGGCAGCGACTGCGCAGGCCTTCGCCGCACATCGCCTCCCTCACCTCGACGCCGCCCGCCAATTCCTCCCGGCAGTCCGCGCCAACAGCTTTATCGACAATATTTTAACCGAGGGCAACAGGATTATCGACAAAACAGCGCATTTTCACGCCTTTGATCGCCATAGTGCGGGATTTAATCGACAATCCACCTTTGTATTATTGACAAAGACACGCACCCGAGTAGGCTCACCGCACCAAACGGGCAATGACCCAAAACGCAGCTATCAAGGGTGGAGACAAGACAATGACCACGACTTACGACGTCCGCATCGACGTGGACGCAGGCGCAAGCCGCGGTGCTTACCGGCCATTGTGGAACTGGTTCGGCTATGACGAGCCGAATTACACCTACACCGCCAATGGCAAGAAGCTGCTCAACGCCCTGACCGAGCTCAGCCCCGAGCCCCCGCGCGTGCGCACGCACAATCTTCTCACCTCAGGCGATGGCAAATATGCCCTCAAATGGGGCTCGACCAATGCCTATACCGAAGACGCCGACGGCAACCCGGTCTACGATTGGACCATCATGGACCAGATCTTCGACGCCTATGTCGAAGCCGGCAATATCCCGCTGATCCAGGTCGGCTTCATGCCCGAAGCCCTCTCCGACGATCCCGGCGAATACCGCCACTATTGGACCCCCACCGATCCCTACGCCACCATCCTGACCGGCTGGGCCAATCCGCCCAACAATCTAAAGAAGTGGGGCGACCTCATCCACGCCTGGGCCCGCCACCTGGCCGATCGCTATGGCGAGGAAAAAGTCCTCTCCTGGCCATGGGAAGTCTGGAACGAGCCCGATGGCATCTACTGGAAAGGCACCATCCCGCAATTCTGCGAAATGTACGATGTCGCCGCCCGCGCCATCAAAGCCGCCCTGCCCGGCGCCCGTGTCGGCGGCCCCCACACCTGCGGCGCCTTCAACAACCCCAAGGCGCAGAAATTCCTCCGCGAATTCCTGCAGCACGTCGTCGACAACGATTCCCCCATCGACTTCATCGCCTTCCACGCCAAGGGCAATCCGGTGATCTGGAAGGACCATGTCCGCATGGGCCTCCACAAGCAGCTCCGCGATATCGAAGCCAACCTCGCCATCGTCAATGAATTCCCGACCCTCAAGCATCTGCCCACGGTCATCGGCGAATCCGACCCAGAAGGCTGCGCTGCCTGCTCCGCCCGCGTTCATCCGCAAAACGGCTATCGCAACGGGCCGCTCTACGGCGCCTATGTCGTCGAAAGCATGATCCGCACCTACGAACTCAGCCAGCGCGCCGGCATCGAAATCGAAGGCGCCGTCACCTGGGCCTTCCTCTTCGAAGACCAGCCCTGGTACGACGGTTTCCGCGATCTCGCGACCAATGGCGTCGATAAGGCCGTGCTCAATGGCTTCCGCATGCTCGGCAAGCTGAAAGGCGAGTGGGTCGAAGCCAAATCCGACCACGCCCTTGATATCCAGACCATCATGGAACACGGCGTCCGCGAGCAACCCGACGTCAACGCCGTCGCCACTCGCGACGATACCGGCGTCTCGATCCTCGTCTGGAATTATCACGATGACGACGTCGAAGACGGCGCCGCCAACGTCACCCTGTCACTCAAAGGCATAAGGCCCGGCAGCCACAAGCTGACCCACTTCCGCATGGACAAGGATCACTCCAACTCCTTCGGTGTCTGGAAAGCCATGGGCTCGCCCCAGGAAGTTACCGGTGACGACTACAAAAAACTGGAAGCCTCCGGCCAACTCGCCGTCCTCGAAACCTCTGTAGCCGAAGCTTCCAACGGCGCCGTCACCATTACGGCAACCCTCCCCCGCCAGGGCGTCTCCCTCCTCCGCATCGACTACTAGACCCAGCGCAAATCAGCCCTAGCTGATTTGTCGCGACAGCACCCCGCCGACCTCCCTCGGCGGGGTGCTTTATTTTGTGGAGATCGCGCTTACGAACCCAGCCCCAATTCCTGCCGCAGCGCATCGATCCGCTCCGAGGCTTCCGCCTTGCTCAGATCATCCGCAAATTGCTCGGGCTTATGCGCCTGCTCCGAAAGCGTCTTCAAATAAGACCCCTGCGCATCCGTCATCGGATCGTCGCCGGTCGTCCATTCGCTCGGATCTTTTTCGAGGTTGGAATGCGGACCCGGATCGATTTTGGGATTGGTCGTGGACATCTGAGAACTCCTTGTTTGTTCTCTAAACGTTCACCACCCGCAACCCGTTCCCTACTGGATCGAAACGCCTGCCTCGGCGATCACCGGCGCCCAGCGCGCCACTTCGCTCTTCACATGCTCGGCCAGTTCTTCCGGCGTCGACCCGACGACCACCGCGCCAGCCTCCGCGAGTTGCTCTTTCACCGCCGGATCATTGACCGCCGCCACTGCCGCCGCATTGAGCTTTTCGATCACCTCTGGCGGCGTCCCGGCCGGCGCGAACAGCGCGTTCCAGGTATTGGTCTCATAGCCCGGCACCCCGGCCTCATCCATGGTCGGCACATCGGGGAAGCTCGCGCTCCGTTCCAGCGTCGTCACCGCCAGCGGCCGCAGCGTCCCCGCCTTCATGTGCTCGCTCGCCGAAGGCAGATTATCGAAAATGATCGGCACCGCGCCGGAAAGCGCATCGACCAGTGCCGGCCCCGATCCCTGATAGGGCACGTGCACCATGTCTGTGCCGGTCATCGATTTGAACAATTCCCCCGAAAGATGCAGCGGCGTCCCATTGCCCGAAGACGCATAAGCATGCTCCTCCGGCTCCGCCTTCAGTTTCGCGATCAGCTCCTCGACCGTCTTGGCCGGAAAGTCGGGATTGACCAGCAAGACGTTGGGCACCGTCACCAAGAGAGAAATCGGCGTGAAATCGGCCGAAGGATCAAACGGCGGCGTCGCATAAAGTGAAGCGCTCAGCGCATGCGTCGCGATCGTCCCCATCAGGATCGTGTAGCCATCCGGCGCCGCATCGACCACCGCCGTCGCTCCAACGACGCCCCCGGCCCCTGCCTGGTTCACCACCAGCACATTCTGCCCAAGCTCCTTGGACATAGCCTCGGCAACAATGCGCCCGACAAGATCCGTCGATCCGCCCGCCGCAAACGGCACGACGAGATTGATCGGATGGCTCGGAAAATCCCCCTGAGCCAAGACCGGCGCCACCAGCGCCAAAGTCCCAGCCACCAGGGCCGGCACAGCAAAAGCAAGCTTCATCAAATCCTCCTCAAGGCGCCTCCCGCGCCCGGCCGTGTTTCACGGTCCAAGAAAGATGCTAGCCGCAGCAGCCCACCTGCACAATTCAAGTTTGCGCACCTCTTATCCTTCTCCCCCTCGGGGAGAAGGTGGCGCGCAGCGCCGGATGAGGGAGATCTAACGGCAATCGCAACAGGGGAAAATTCAACCACCAACTTCGCGTAGCGACACCTCTCCCGCTGGGGGAGAGGTCGGATTGCCTAGCAATCCGGGTGAGGGGGCCTTCTCACCCGTCTATTCCACCAACCCAATATACCGCTTCTTCGACGGCTGCAGATGGTCGACACATAGTTGCGCCAGAACCCAATTATCCCGCCCGCTCAGCATTTCGATCATCAGCCGATGCTGGCTATGCGAAATATCGAGCGCCGCCCGATCCGCCATCGAGTTCGCCCGCACCGGCAGGCTGTAGCGCATGTAAAGCTCGATCGCCTGCACGAGATATTTGTTCCCGCAGGCCCCGAACAGCGTCAGGTGAAAGCGGTCATTGGTCTCGTGCACACCGCGCAGATAACCCGCCTCGATATGCTCGCCATGCTCCTTGTGAATCTCTTGGAGCTCATCGATCAGCCCCTGCGGCGCCGGCAGCGGGATCATCAGCGCCGCCTGCCGCTGCACCAGTTCGCGCACGGCATAGATTTGCTCGACCTCGCTCGGGGTCAGCGAGCGCACCGTGGCGCCCTTGTTGCGCTCGCGCACGACGACGCCCATCTGCTCGAGCTGCACCAGCGCCTGCCGCACGAAATGCCGCGTCACCGGAAAGCGCGACAGGAGCTTGTCCTCGGTCAGGCGCGACCCCGGCGCCAGCCGCCCGAAGATGATGTCCTCCTCAAGCGCCCGCACGATCTTCACGTCTTCGGGTTCGGTCTCGTGATGCTCGGTCATGCTGGCGGCCCCGGGAGGTTATCCCGCCCTTCTATCAGAGAGTCCCCGCCGGTTTAAACTGGCTCGCCGCATAGGAGGCCTCCACCAGCCGCAGTGTTTCAAGATTATCGGCCGCGCTGGTCTCGAACGCACGCCCCGTTCGCAAGCAATCGACGAAATGCGCCACAGCCCCGTCATAGGCCGCCTGATAGCTCTCTGGCCCATCGAACCGCATCTCGCGCGGGCTCGACCCCAATAGTCTCAGCACTGTCCCATCCAAATGGATCGTGCCCTTGCTCCCCCAAAGCCAAAGCTGATCGCTCGGCGCCGGCGGCGCGCCATGCACCGCGAGATTACCCGACACGTTGAGCGGCATTCCGTCCGCCAACCGCTCCAGCCGCAGCAAAGCCTGATCCTCCCCGATGATCTCGTCATTGCTTCGCCGCAGCCGCGCCGATGTCAGCGCCAACTCGCCGAGCAAAAACCGCAGACTATCGAGGTGATGGATCAACACCTCCATCACGAGCAGCCGCTGTTCGCGCCGGAAGAACGGCTGCCGCACCAGGGCCGGCCGCTCACCCTTGCCATCGGCAATCATCCCGCTCGAATGAAAATCGAGCCGCGCCTCGAAAACCTCGCCGATCAACCCCTCGTCAAGCCAGGCCCGCAATTGCCGATAATAGGGCCGAAAACGCCAGTTCTCGTGCACCATCAGCCGCGCCCGGCCCGACACCGCCGTGACCACTTCTTCTGCCTCCGCTAGATCGACCCCAAGCGGCTTCTGGCACAGCATCGGCAAGCCGCGCTCTCCTCCCAGCATCACCTGCTCGGCATGAAATTTCCGCGGCGAAGCAATATCGAGCGCATCGAGCCGCTCGCTTTGCAGCATATCGGCCAAAGACTCGTACCGCCCCACGATCCCGAATTCATCCGCCCGCGCATTCCGCGCCGCCTCATCGGGGCCGCAGATCGCCACCACCTCGACATCCCCGAGCTTCTTCCACGCCGGCAAATGATATTGCGTGACCCAGCCCGCCCCCACCAATCCGATCCGCACAATCGCCTCTTATCAATAATTTATCGTTTTCTCGAGCCTCGCAGCGAAATCAGCTACAGCGTCGATTTGCCTGAATTTAAGCGCATATAACCGTCGTGCACAACCAAAACCGCACACAACACAATCCGCATTATTGACAATAATGCTGACGCCTGTAGGAATGACCCTACAAGCCGCACCAAGACGCGGCAGGGGAGGATATCGTGACCCGCGGGCTTCGCAGACGGTTGACCAGCTATGGCGACCAGGATTTTTCGCTGTTCCTGCGCAAGGCCTTCATCAAGGCCATGGGCTATTCCGATGACGCGCTCGATCGCCCCATCGTCGGCATCGCCAATACCTATTCCGATTATAATCCCTGCCACGGCAATGTCCCGCAGCTGATTGAAGCGGCCAAGCGCGGCGTCATGCTGGCCGGCGGCATGCCCATGGTCTTCCCGACCATGTCGATCCACGAGAGCTTTGCTTCGCCCACTTCCATGTTCCTGCGCAATCTCATGGCCATGGAAACCGAGGAACTGGTCCGCGCCCAGCCCATGGATTCGGTCATTCTGATCGGCGGTTGCGATAAAACCATCCCCGCCCAGGTCATGGCCGCCGCTTCGAGCGAAGTCCCGGCCATTGTCCTCCCCACGGGCCCCATGGATACCGGCAGCCATCGCGGCGAACGCCTCGGCGCCTGCACCGATTGCCGCCGCATCTGGGCCCAATATCGCGCCGATCAGATCGATGCCGACGAAGTCGCCGAGATCAATGGCAAGCTCGCCAGCTCCGTCGGCACCTGCACCGTCATGGGCACGGCCTCCACCATGGCGGCCTTAATGGAAGCCATGGGCCTCTCCCTCCCCATGGCCGGCTCAGCATCCGCCACCTCGTCCGAGCGCATGCGCCTTGCCGAAGAAACCGGCCGCGCCGCCGTCGCCATGACCGAAACCGGCCTCACCACCGCAGAAGTTCTGACCCCTGCTGCCCTCCGCAACGGCCTCGTGACGCTCCAAGCCCTCGGCGGCTCCACCAATGCCGTCGTCCATCTCGCCGCCATTTATGGGCGCCTGGGCAAAAAGCTCGACATGGCCGAATTCGACGCCATCGGCCAAAAGGTCCCAGTCCTTGTCGATCTAAAACCAACCGGCACCGGCTATATGGGCGAATTCCACGCCGCCGGTGGCGTCCCGCGCCTCCTCTCGGAATTGACCGATCTGCTCGATCTCGCCGCCCCTCGCGCCTTCGGCGGCACGCTTGGCGACACCATCGGCACCCTGCCCGCGCGCTACGAAACCCAGATCATCCGCCCGCGCACCGCGCCCATCTCGCCTGCCGGCGCCATCGCGGTTCTCTCGGGCAATCTCGCCCCCCGCGGCGCCGTCATCAAGCACGCCGCGGCCGATCCAAAGCTGCAGGTCCACGAAGGCCGCGCCGTTGTCTTTGACTCGGTCCGCGACATGACCGAACGCCTCGACGATCCCAGTCTCGACATCGCCGCCGACGATGTCCTCGTTCTCCGCAATGCCGGCCCCAAGGGTGCTCCCGGCATGCCCGAAGCCGGCTACATTCCCATTCCGCGCCACCTCGCCCGCCAAGGCGTCAAGGACATGGTCCGCCTTTCCGATGCACGCATGAGCGGCACCGCCTTCGGCACGGTCGTCCTTCACATCACCCCCGAATCCGCCGATGGCGGCCCCCTTGCGGCGGTCCGCACCGGCGACCGCATCCGCCTCGACGTGCCCAATCGCCGCCTCGAACTCCTGATCTCCGCCACCGAGCTCGCCGCCCGCATGGCTGCACTGCCTGCGCCGCCGCCATCGCCACCCCGCGGCTACGCCCAACTCTACGATCGCCACGTCACCCAGGCCGACGATGGTCTCGATTTCGATTTCCTGATGGCCGCCAAAGACCATGGCTGACGTGCTCGACGCCACGCTCTGCCTCCCCCCGCGCCCCCTGCGCAATCCGGCCAATCTGCGCCTGCCCGAAAACACCTGCGACGCCCATTTTCACGTCTTCGCCCCCGCGGCTCCGCTCGCCATCCCGCGCAGCTACACGCCGCGGATCGAACCAATCGACAACTGGCTCGCCCTCGCCGAAACCTTCGGCATCGCCCGCGGCGTCCTCGTCCAACCAAGCGTCTACGGCCTAGACAATCGCGTCCTCCTGACAGCGCTGACCGGCCACGCCGATCGCGTCCGGGGCGTCGTCGTCATTCCGCCCGAAACCAGCGACGCCGAACTCCAGCGGCTTGACGCCCTCGGCGTTCGCGGCGTCCGCTTCAACCTGCGCAATAAATCCGGCATCGGCTTTGACGCTTTCGCCACTCTCGCCCCGCGCATTCGCGCCCTCGGCTGGCACGCCCAGTTCCAGATCGGCCCCGAAGCCATCGGGACCGTCGCTGATCTCACAGCGCGCTATGACATTACCGGCGTCATCGATCACCTCGCCTTCATCGCCCTCGACGATCCCGGCACCGCCCTCGACGATCTCGACCGCGCTCTCGAAACCGGCCGCGTTTACGTGAAAATTTCCGCGCCCTATCGCCTCAGTGACGCCCCGAATAACCAGTTCTATCGTTCAGCCGTTTCAACGCTAACGGAATGCTACCCAAACCGCGTCCTTTGGGGCAGCGATTGGCCCCATACCGAGCTTTTCAAGACCGTCCCCGAGGACGACGATCTGATCGCGCTCAGCCTCGACACTATCCCCCCGGCACATCACGCCGCGGTCTTTGCCAACAACGCCGCCACCCTCTATTTTTCTCACTGAGCCCAACAACCGGAGTCGCCTCATGCCCCTTCTGACCGAAGATGCCAAAGGCGTCTATGTCATTGCCGTCACACCCTTTTCCGACACCGGCGAAGTGGATTGGGCAAGCGTCGATCGCATGGTCGATTTCTATGAGGAAAAAGGCGCCACCGGCCTCACCATCCTCGGCCAATTGGGCGAAGCGCCCAAGCTAACTGCTGAAGAATCCAGGGAAATCGCCCGCCGCGTCATTTCCCGCGCCAAAATCCCCGTCGTCGTCGGCGTCACCGCTCCCGGCCTCGCCCCCATGCGCGAACTCGCTGATTCCGTTATGGAAATCGGCGCCGCAGGCGTCATGGTCGCCCCGCCCTGGACCCTCAAGACGGACGACCAGATCTACGCCTACTTCGCCTCGGTCGGCGACGTCCTCGGCAAGACCCCCTGGGTCCTCCAGGATTACCCCTTGACAACCAATGTCACCATCGCCCCAAAAGTCATCGATCGCATCGTTAGCGATATCCCGACCTGCGTCATGCTCAAGCATGAAGATTGGCCCGGCCTATCGAAAATCACCACCCTCCGCGCTTTCAGCGACAAGGGCGAAACCCGAAGAATTTCAATCCTTTGCGGCAATGGCGGCCTCTTCCTTCCCGAAGAAATGGGCCGCGGCGCCGATGGTGCCATGACTGGTTTCTGCTTCCCCGAAATGATGGTCGGCGTCGTCGAAAACTACGCCAAGGGCAATCCCGACCGCGCTCATGACATCTTCGATGCCTATCTCCCCCTCGCCCGCTACGAGCAGCAGCAGGGCATCGGCCTCGCCTGCCGCAAATATGTGCTTGCCAAACGCGGTGTCATTTCGTCAGCTACTCTGCGTAAACCCGCGCCGGCATTGAGCAAACTCGACATCGCCGATGTCGAACGCCTCCTCGCCCGGCAAGAAAAGCGCCTCAAGGAGATCGCCGCATGAAGCTCGGAATCGAAGGAAAGCGCGCCCTCGTCCTCGGCGCCAGCAAGGGCCTCGGTGCCGCCACCGCTCTCGCCCTCGCCAATGAAGGCGCCCACGTTATCGGCGCGGCCCGTTCCACCGACGCCATCACTGCACTCGATCCCAAGGTCGACAAAACCCTCGGCGGCAGCATTAGCGCCGTCTCCCTCGACCTGTCCGACCCCGCCTCCATCCAGGCGCTGATCACCAAGATCACGGCCGATGGCGGTGCCGATATCCTCGTCAACAATTCCGGCGGCCCACCGCCTGGCGAAGCGCAAGCGCTTGCGCCTGCTGACTTTTCGCGCCAGTTCGACACCATGATCACCCCGCTCATCGCCATCAGCCAGTCCCTCTTGCCCAGCATGAAAGAGCGCAAATGGGGCCGCATCATCACCCTCACCTCCTCGGGCGTCGAAGCCCCCATCCCGCGCCTCGCCATATCCAATGCTCTCCGCCAGGCGCTGGTCGGCTGGAGCAAAACCCTCGCTTCCGAAGTCGCCGCCGACGGCATCACCGCGAACATCATCGTTCAGGGTCGCATCCATACCGACCGCGTCGATGAACTCGACGCCGCCGCCGCAAAGCGCCTCGGCAAAAGCGTCGAAGAGGTAAAGGCCCAGTCGCTCTCGCAAATTCCCGCCGGCCGCTATGGCCGCCCCGAGGAATTGGCCGATGTCGTCGCCTTTCTCGCGAGCGACAAGGCATCCTACGTCACCGGCAGCCTCATCCGCGTCGATGGCGGCATGCTCAAGTCTGTTTGAGGTTCGCTTGGCGGGGCAATGCGGCTAGGCTATCTCAGAGAAAGCTGCTCATAGTTCCAGAGGCCTCATGCCCGCCGGCCCCCACCGTCAAGACCGCACCCCGCTTAGCCTTTCCGGCGGCCCGCTGAGCTTTGCCGATCTGGCGCGCATCGCCCAGCACCGCGCCCCACTGGTGCCCGATCCGGACGCGCTGGCCGCCGTTGCCCATTCGCGCCAAGCCATTGAAAACGCTATAGCGGCCGGCCAGCCCGTCTATGGCGCCACCACCGGCGTCGGCGCCATGAAGGACATCGCCTGGTCCCAGGACGAGATGGACGCCTTCAATATCGGTCTCGTCCGCGCCCATCATTTCGGCACTGGCGAACCCTTCTCGCGCCACATCGTCCGCATGGCCATGGCCATCCGCACCAATATGCTGCTCACTGGCAAGGTCGGCTGCACGCCATCCCTCGTCTCGGCCTATCTCGATCTTCTCGAACGCGACGTCGTCCCCGTCGTCCGCCGCACCGGCTCCATCGGCTGCGCCGATATCGGTCTCATGGGCCAGATCGGCGCTGTGCTGACCGGCGCGGGCGAGGCGTTTTTCGACGGCGAACGCCTGCCCGCCGATCGCGCCCTCGCCGCAGCCGGCCTCGCCCCGGTCCACCTCGCCGCCCGCGATAGCCTGGCCTCGGTCTCGACCAATGCCGTTGGCTATGCCGCCGCCGCCGATGCCCTGCGCCGGGCCGCCGCGTCCGTTCGCGTACTACTCGCCACCGCCATCACCACCGCCGGCGCCCTCGGCGCCTCCCGCGATCCCTGGAAAGCCGTCGCCTATGCCGGCACGGAGGGCGAAAGCCGCATCGGCGCCTGGCTTTACTTCAATGCCCGCGGCTGGGATTGGCCCAATGCCACCCAGATCCAGGACCCGCTGAGCCTCCGCATGATGAGCCAGGTTTTTGGCACCGGCTTCGAAGCCCTCCGCGTCGCCGGCCGCACCCTCCTCGCCGCCACCGGCCGAACTGATGACAATCCCGTCGTCGCCAATGGCCAGGTGCTCACCTCCGGCGGCTCGCTCCCCCTCGACGTTACCCTCTTCATTCAGGCCGCCCAACTCGGTCTCGCCCATGTCGCGCGCAATTCGTTCAATCGCTGCGTCCTCCTTGGCAATGGCGGTCGCCGGGATCTGCCGGTCAATCTCGTCTTCCCCGGCCATGTCGCCACTGGCTTTGGCCCCGCGATCAAGCTTGCCGGCGAACTCTTCGCCCGCGTCCTCTCGATGACTGCCCCCATCTCGGCCAATTCCATGGTCGTTGCCGACGGCATGGAGGACGAAGCCGCTTTCCTGCCCCTTGTCGTCGAGCGTTTCGAGCGGCAGATCCTGGCGCTCCAGCGCCTTGCCGCTCTCGAAGCCATGCTCGCCGCCCAAGCCATGGACATCTCGGGCGACCAGCCCGGCAACGTGCCCGGAATGGTCTATGCGCGGGTCCGAAACTGCTCGAAAACCTACACGGTCGATCGCCCGCTTTCCTCCGAAGTCGAAGACCTTGAAGAATCTTTGGGCTCGGAGGATTTTCTTGGCGAACTGATTTCTCACTCGACCATTGAAGAGGTGGATGAGTTTTTCGCGTTGGGGGAGGGTCTGTAGAAACCCAAGCCTCGCCTACCCCGGGCAACTCGCTAGGCTAAGGAACAACCGGAGCGTCCGGTCCCTAACGGAGATACATATGCGCCTCACCGCCAAGCTGCTGACTGCAGCATCCGCATTCGTCGTGCTGGCCGGCACTGCCCAGGCTCAGGTCGTGGTCTCGTCCAAGATCGACACCGAGGGCGGCGTTCTCGGCAACATCATCAAGCAGGTGCTTGAGAACAACGACATCCAGGTCGAAGACCGCATCCAGCTCGGCGCCACCCCGATCGTGCGCGAAGCCATCATCGCTGGCGAAATCGACATCTATCCCGAATATACCGGCAATGCCGCCTTCTTCTTCGACAAGGCTGATGATCCGCTCTGGAACAATGCCGAAAGCGCCTACACCGAAGCGGCAAAGCTCGATCTTGAAGCCAACAAGATCGTCTGGCTGACGCCCTCGCCCGCCAACAACACCTGGGCCGTCGCCATCCGCAACGATGTCGCCGAACCCAACAACCTGACGACCTTCACCGAATTCGGCGCCTGGGTTGCCGGCGGTGGCGAAGTCAAGCTGGCCGCATCCTCGGAATTCGTGAATTCCCCGGCCGCGCTGCCAAAGTTCCAGGAAGTCTATGGCTTCACCCTGACCCCTGACCAGCTCGTCGTTCTCTCGGGTGGCGATACCGCAGCAACCATCGCCGCTGCCGCCCAGCAGACCAATGGCGTCAACGCCGCCATGGTCTATGGCACCGATGGCGGCATCGCTCCCTCGGGCCTGAAGGTTCTTGAAGACGACAAGGGCGTGCAGCCGGTTTACCAGCCCGCCCCAATCATCCGCGATGAAGTCCTCAAGGAATATCCGCAGATCACCGAACTGCTGAAGCCCGTCTTTGAAGGCCTGACCCTCGAAGTCCTGCAGGACCTCAACGGCCGCGTTCAGGTCGGTGGCGAGCCCGCCGCTGCTGTCGCCACCGACTACCTCACCAAGAACGGCTTTCTGAGCTAAGCCCTTAGGGCGGGCCACAAGCCCGCCCTTTTCATGCCCGGCCCCGCGCCGGACAACCGGAGCTGGAACCCACAGCTTGAGTCTTGCAGTGTCAGCAAACATCGAAAAAAGACCCTGGCAGCGCCTCGATAAACTCGGTGTGCTCGTTGCCGTCATTGGTCTTGCCGGTCTCGCCCTGCCCTTCGCCCTGTTTCGCGCCAATCGCATCGTCCCAGGCGAAGGCATGGGCATCGTCGGCTCGCTGGACGGCGTCTGGTCCATCCTCCTGATCGCCGCGATCGTCGCCGCACTCGCGACAGCGCTTGTCCGCTTCCGCCCCATCGTCAAACTGGCCGCCGGCTTCCTCGCCCTCGCCGTCCTCGCCTTTGCTGTCGGCGCCGCCGCCAACCATCTGACGCCCGCTGACAACAACTATGCCCGCGTCGCCCCCGGCGCCGGCTTCTGGCTGCTGCTCCTCGCCTTCTCGCTGATGGTCACCGACGCGCTCACCCGGCTGCGCCTCCGCCCTGTCTGGCGCGTCGCGCTCCTCGCCCTCGTCCTCGGCGCCGTCGCGCTCATTCTCTGGAGCGGCCTCTGGAGCAATCTCTCGCTCCTCAAGGAATATGCCAGCCGCGCCCCCGCCTTCTGGCAGGAAGCCCGCACCCACCTCGTCCTCGCCTTCGGCTCCGTCGCCATCGCGACCCTCGCCGGCATACCCCTCGGCATTCTCTGCTATCGCGTCAAACCGCTGCGCGCTGCCGTGCTCAACACGCTCAACATCGTCCAGACCATTCCCTCGATCGCGCTCTTCGGCCTCCTCATCGCCCCCCTCGCCTGGGTCGCGGCCAATGTGCCCGGCGCCAGCAATATCGGCATTTCCGGCATCGGCATTGCCCCAGCCCTCATCGCGCTCTTTGCCTACTCGCTCCTGCCGATCGTCTCCAACACCGTCGTCGGCCTCCTCGGCGTCAATGGCCAGGTGGTCGATGCCGCCCGCGGCATGGGCATGACCGATCGCCAGCGCCTCCTCAATATCGAGCTGCCGCTGGCCCTCCCCGTCATTCTCACCGGCATCCGCATCGTGCTCGTCCAGAATATCGGCCTCGCCACCATCGCCGCGCTCATCGGCGGCGGCGGCTTCGGCGTTTTCGTTTTCCAAGGCATCGGCCAGACCGCGATGGACCTCGTTCTCCTCGGCGCCGTGCCCACCGTCGGCCTCGCCTTCGCCGCCGCCGTCATTCTCGACGCCATCGTCGAACAGATCAGTATCAAGGGACGCGGCGCATGATCGAAATCGAGGACATCGTCAAATCCTATAATGGCACCACGGTCGTCGACCACATCAGCCTGACCATTCCGCCCCGCACCATGAGTGTCATTGTCGGCACCTCGGGCTCGGGCAAGACGACGCTGATGCGCATGATCAATCGCCTCGTCGAGCCCACTGCCGGCACCATCCGCATCGACGGCGAAGATATCCGCGACGTGCCCACGCATGAGCTCCGCCGCCGCATCGGCTACGCCATCCAGGGCCACGGCCTCTTCCCCCATTGGACCGTCGCCCAAAACATCGCCACCGTCCCAAAGCTTCTCGGCTGGGAAAAATCGAAGATCGAAGCCCGCGTCGATGAACTGCTCGGGCTCTTCCAGCTCGACCCCGTCCAGTTCCGCCACCGCATGCCCCACGAACTCTCGGGCGGCCAGCAGCAGCGCATCGGCGTCGCCCGCGCCCTCGCCGCTGGCCCCAATATCCTCCTCATGGACGAACCCTTCGGCGCCCTCGATCCGCTCATCCGCGCCAAGGCCCAGGAAGATCTCCTCGCCATCCAGCGCAAGCTTGGCACCACCATCGTGCTGGTCACCCACGACATGGAGGAAGCCATCCACTTGGGCGACCGCATCGCCGTCATGGATAAGGGCAAGCTCCTCCAATATGCCGAACCCGCCGAAATCATCGTCAATCCGGCAACGCCCTTCGTCGCCGACCTCATCGGCACCTCGGACCGGCCCTTCCGCCTCCTCTCGCTGACCCGCGTTGGCGACCATGTCGAACCCGGCACCGCCACCGGCAGCCCCATCGCGGCCGACGCCAGCCTCCGCGATGCCTATAGCGACCTCCTCTGGTCGGGCCGCACTGCCGCGCCCGTCACCCGCGACGGCCAAGCCATTGGCATAATCACCCTCGCCGCCTGCGCGCGTATGGCGGCGCGTCCGCAATGAAAATCGGCCTCCTCATCAGGCTCGCGGTCTTCTTGGTGCTGGTCGCGTTGCTCGTCCAGCCCGACCTCTTCCAGGGCTTCTTCGCCCTGTTCGCCCGCCCCACCCAGCCGGCCATCTACAATCAGGGCAATCTGCTCGATATCACCATCAGCCACCTGACCATTGTCGCCATCGCCATCGTGCTGTCGACGGTGGTCGCGGTCGGTCTCGCCATTCTTGTCACCCGCCCCTTCGGCGCCGAGTTCCTGCCCGTCTCGCGCACCATCGCCAATGTCGGCCAGACCTTTCCGCCGGTCGCCGTGCTGGCCCTCGCCGTCCCCATCCTCGGCTTCGGCACCGCCCCGACCCTGATCGCGCTCTTTCTCTATGGCCTCCTGCCGATCTTTGAAAACACGCTGACGGGCCTCACCACCCTGCCACCCAATGTCACCGAAGCCGCCCGCGGCGTCGGCATGACCGGCCGCCAGCGCCTCATGCGCGTCGAACTGCCGCTCGCCCTGCCGGTCATTCTCGCCGGCATTCGCCTCTCGACCGTCATCGCGCTCGCCACCGCCACCATCGGTTCGACCGTAGCCGCGCGCACGCTGGGCGAAGTCATCATTGCCGGCCTCCAATCGGGCAACACCGCCTTCGTGCTCCAGGGTGGCCTGATCGTCGGCGTTCTGGCAGTCTTGATCTATGATGCAATGGCCGGGCTCGAACGCTGGCTCAACAGCCGCACCGGCCAGACGCGCTCCGCCAAGGCGGGATAAGGCATTTTAGGTCTTGAAGGGGATTTTGCTTGGGACGGATTCTGACTGAGAAAGACGTCGAGGCCGCCGTGCTCGGAGGCTCCGTCTATGCCGCCGGCGGCGGCGGTTGGGCCGATCACGGTCGGCAATTGGGCTATGCCGCGGTCAGCGTCGGCAAACCCGAATTGGTCAGCATCGAAGAACTCGACGACAATGCCTGGGTCGCCACCGCCGCGGCCATCGGCGCGCCAGCGTCGACAACCCCATGGGAAATGCAGGGCATCGACTACATCAAGGCCGCCCAACTCCTGCAGGAGGCGCTCGGCGAAAAGCTCTCCGGCCTGATGATCGGGCAAAACGGCAAATCCTCGACGCTCAACGGCTGGCTCCCCTCCGCCGTCCTTGGCACCAAGGTCGTCGATGCCGTCGGCGATATCCGCGCCCACCCCACCGGCGACATGGGCTCGATCGGCATGGCCGGCTCGTCTGAACAGATGATCCAGACGGCCGTCGGCGGCAATCGCGCCGAAAACCGCTATATCGAGCTCGTCGTGCGCGGCGCCACCGCCAAGATTTCGCCTGTCCTCCGAACCGCCGCCGATCAATCCGGCGGCTTCATCGCCTCCTGCCGCAATCCCCTCCGCGCCAGCTATGTCCGCCGCCACGCCGCGCTCGGCGGCATTTCGCTGGCCCTCAAACTCGGGGAAGCCATCATCGCCGCTCAGGCCAAGGACGGCACGGCAATCATCGACACCATCGCCAAGACCACCAATGGCACCATCCTCTGCGAAGGCACGATCCTCAAAAAGGCGGTGCTCTACACCAAGGATGCCTTCGACATCGGCGCCGTCACCCTCTCGAGCGGCGACGTGCTCCACGTCATGAACGAATATATGGCCGTCGACGGTCGCGACGGGGAGCGCACCGCGACCTTCCCCGACGTCATCACCACCCTCTCCGCTGAGGGCGAACCCCTCAGCGTCGGCCAGTTGCGCGAAGGCATGCAGATCTTCGTGCTGCATGTCCCGAAATCCAAAATCCCGCTCAGCGCCTCGGTGCTCGATCCCACCGTCTACCCCTATGTCGAAAAGCAGATGGGCATCGAAATCGCCCGCTACGCTCTCGACGGCGCCAACGCCTAAGGTCTTTTCATGCCCAGCCCCAATCCCCGCCATCACAATTTTCCCATTCCCGGCGGTCCGGAATTGCGGGCTAAGGGCTGGCGCCAGGAAGCCCTGCTGCGCTTGCTCGAAAATGTCCTCGCCGTCGGCGAAAACCCCGATGAGCTGATCGTCTACGCTTCGCTCGGCAAGGCCGCCCGCAATTGGGCGAGCCATAAGGCCATCGTCGAAACCCTCCTCCGCATGGATGAGGACCAGACCCTCCTCATCCAATCCGGCAAACCCATCGGCCTCCTCAAGACCCACGCTAAGGCGCCCCTGGTTATCATGGCCAATTGCAATCTCGTCGGCCAATGGGCGCGTGCTGAAGTCTTTTACGAGCTCGAGAAAAAAGGCCTCATCTGCTGGGGCGGCCTCACCGCCGGCGCCTGGCAATATATCGGCAGCCAGGGCGTCATCCAGGGCACCTATGAAATCTTCATGCGCATCGCCGAAAACCGGTTCGGCGGCAGCCTCGCTGGCCGCTTCGTCCTGACCGCCGGCCTCGGCGGCATGGGCGGCGCGCAACCCCTCGCCGGTCGCATGGCCGGCGCCGCCATCCTCTGCGTCGATGTCGACCCCGAGCGTGCCCGCAAGCGCCAGGCCATCGGCTATCTCGAGGAAATCGCTCCCGACCTCGACACCGCCCTCTCACTCATCGACACCGCAACCCGCGAAAAGCGCGCCCTCTCCGTCGGCCTCGTCGGCAATGCCGCCGAGATCTACCCCGAAATCCTCCGCCGCGGCATCATCCCCGATATCGTCACCGACCAGACCGCCGCTCACGATCTCGTCTATGGCTATGTCCCCAAAGGCATGAGCCTCGACGAAGTTCGGCGCCTTCGCACCGATGGCCAGGGCCAGCTCATGGCCGCAAGCCGCGCCTCCATCGTCGATCACGTCGAGGCCATGCTCGGCTTCAAGGCCGCGGGCGCCGAAGTCTTCGACAATGGCAACCTAATCCGCACCCACGCCCAAGCGGGCGGCGTCGACAACGCCTTCGATATTCCGATCTTCACCGAAGCCTATCTGCGCCCGCTCTTTGCCCGCGCCATCGGCCCCTTCCGCTGGATGGCGCTCTCCGGTGACCCCGAAGACATCCGCAAGATCGACCAAAAACTGCTCGACATGTTCCCGGACAACCGGATCGTCACCAACTGGATACGGCTCGCCGGCCAATACGTCCCCTTCGAGGGCCTCCCCGCGCGCATTGCCTGGCTCGGCCATGGCGAGCGCACCGCCCTCGCCCGCGCCGTCAATGCCATGGTCGCCTCGGGCGAACTTGCCGGTCCCGTAGCCTTCAGCCGCGACCACCTCGATGCCGGCGCCATGGCCCATCCCAATATCATGACCGAACGCATGAAGGACGGCTCCGACGCCATCGCCGATTGGCCCCTCCTCGACGCGATGCTGCTCTGCTCGTCCATGGCCGATCTCGTCGTCGTCCATTCCGGCGGCGGCGGCTATGCCGGCTACATGACCTCGGCCGGCGTCACCGTCATCGCCGATGGCACGCCGCAAGGCGACGAACGCCTCGACCGTGCCCTCACCAACGACACCGCCCTCGGCGTCATGCGCTATGCCGATGCCGGCTACGAAGAGAGCCTCGACGAAATAGCGGCCAAGGACATCCCCTACATCCGCCTCGGCAATTGATCCCAAGCTCAATTCTGTCGGCAGAACATTCTCCCTTGACGCCAAAAACCGATCCATGATCAGTTCAAAGCGTCAAAACTGTCGACATATCGGCGCAGCGAAGAACCGCTAAAGAGCGGACCCTGCGCCTGGGAGGATCACATGTACTTTTCGAAGACGCTCGCCGTCTTGGCGATGACGGCTGCGCTCGGCACCGGCGCTGCAGTGGCGCAGGTCAATGTCATGCTGCCGGCCAATCCAGGCGGCGGCTGGGATAGCCTCGGCCGCCAGGCCTTTCAGGCCATGAACGATGCCGGCATCTATACCGGCGGCGTCAATTTCACCAATACGGGCGGCGCAGGCGGCACTGTGGGCCTCGCCGAATTCCTTGGCACCTCGAGCGGCCAGCCCGATTCCCTCGCCGTTTTCGGCGCCATCACCGTCGGCGCCATCGCCCTCAACAATTCGCCGATTAACCTCGCCGAATTCCGCCCCGTTGCCCGCATGACGGCGGAATATCTGGTGATCGCGGTGGCTGCAGATTCGCCTTACAACACGCTCGCTGACCTCGTTGCCGGCATCAAGGCCGATCCCGGCGCCGCAGCACTCGGCGGTGGCTCTGCCGGTGGCGTCGACCACATCTCGCTCGCTTTGCTGGCGCAGGCCGGCGACATCCCCGTCGCCGATCTCAACTACATACCGCAGACCTCAGGCGCCGAAACCGTCACCGCCATCGTCAACGGCACGCTCGTGGCTGGCGTCTCCGGCACGTCCGAATTCGCCCAGTTCGCCGAACAAGGCCGCATCAAGCTCCTCGCCGTGACCTCGGCCGAACGCCGCCCGAACCTCCCCGACGTGCCGACCTTCAAGGAAGCCGGCTATGACGTCGAGATCGCCAATTGGCGCGGCATTCTCGCTGCCCCCGGCGCGCCGGATGACAACTACGCCATGTGGGTCGATAACTTCACCAAGCTCTCCCAGAGCGATGCGTGGAAGGCCGTTCTCGAAGCCCAGGGCTGGGAAGATTACTTCCTTCCCGGCGAAGAATTCGGCGCCTTCATCGCCGAAGAAACCGAGCGCCAGGGCCAGATCCTGAAGGACGCCGGCCTTGTCAACTGACGAGCGCAACACGACCGGAGGCAGCCGCGCGGCTGCCTCAACCACACCAAGACCCTATTGGATCGGCCTTGGCCTCATGGTCATGGGCGCCGTCTGGCTCTACAACGCCTTCGGCCTGCCGCAAGGCGCCCGCTATGCCACCGTCGGTCCCGGCCTTTTCGTCACCGTAGCTGGCGGCGCGCTGCTGCTCCTCGGCGCTTTGCTGATGGTGCAAATCTGGCGCGGCGAAACCTTTGAGGCGCAAGACGCCGAAGACGCCGACGGCGCCACCAAAATGGACAGGCGCGCATTCCTGACCGCTCTCGTCGCCGTCGCTTTGCCGATCGTCACCATGGGTCCGCTCGGCATGCCCTTCACGGCCACGCTCTCCTTCGTCCTCGTCGCCAATGCCTTCGGTTCGCGCCGCTGGTATCTCGACCTCGTCTATGGCGCCATTCTCGCCTCCGGCAGTTGGTTCCTGTTCCATCAGCTCGGCCTCCAGCTTGGCCGCTTCTTTCCGCCGCTCGGGGTGTGAGCCATGGGAACCTTTGAACTCCTCCTCCAAGGCTTCGGCGTCGCCCTGCAGCCGACCAATCTCATGTGGGCCCTCGTGGGCTCCGTCCTCGGCACGGCCATCGGCATCCTGCCCGGCATCGGCCCGGCTTTGACCATCGCGCTGCTGCTGCCGGTTACCACGGCTCTCGCGCCGACCTCCGCCTTCATCATGTTCGCCGGCATTCTCTACGGCGCCATGTATGGCGGCTCGACCACCTCGATCCTCCTCAATACGCCCGGCGAAGCAGGGTCGATGATGACCGCGCTCGAAGGGAACAAGATGGCCCGCGCCGGGCGCGGCGCTGCAGCCCTCGCCACCGCCGCCATCGGCTCCTTCGTCGCCGGCACCATCGCGACGCTCTGCCTGACCTTCGCCGCGCCCGCCGTCGCCGAACTCGCCTTCTATTTCAAGCCGACCGACTATTTCGCCATCACCGCGCTCGCCTTCTGCTCGGTGGCCGTCGTCATGGGCACCTCGCGCACCCGCGGCTTTATCTCGCTCTTTCTCGGCATCGCCATCGGCGTCATCGGCATCGACACAATGACCGGCCAAGCGCGCCTCACCTTCGGCAATATGCAGCTTCTCCGCGGCATTGCGCTGACCGTGGTCCTCGTCTCGCTCTTTGCCGTCGGCGAAATCCTCTATGTCGCGAGCCGCTATCGCTCGACCCCCGGCGTCATGGCCCCCATCAAGGGCCAGCTCTGGATGACCAGGCAGGATTTTGCCCGCTCCTGGAAACCATGGCTGCGCGGCACCGCCATCGGCTTTCCCATGGGCGCCCTCCCCGGCAGCGGCTCAGAAATCCCGACCATGCTGAGCTATACGCTCGAGCGCAAACTTACCAAATATCCGGAAGAATTCGGCAAGGGCGCCATCGAAGGCGTCGCCGGCCCGGAAGCTGCCAACAACGCCGCCGCCGCCGGCATCCTCGTACCCCTCTTGACGCTCGGGCTCCCCACCTCGGCCACCGCGGCAGTGCTGCTGGCCGCCTTCCAGAACTACGGCCTTCAGCCCGGCCCCTTCCTCTTCACCTCTAACCCCGCGCTGATCTGGGGCCTCATCGCCTCGCTCTATGTCGGCAATGTCATGCTGCTCGTGCTTAATCTGCCGCTCGTCGGCATCTGGGTACAGCTGCTCCGCATCCCTCGGCCACAGCTCTATGCCGGCATTCTCGTCTTCGCCATGATCGGCGTCTGGGGCCTTGCCGGCTCGTGGGTGGACCTCACCATCATGCTCGTCGTCGGCCTCGCCGGCTATGTCATGCGCGTCTATGATTTCCCCATCGCGCCGGTGCTGATCGGCCTCATCCTCGGCCCCATGGCCGAAACCCAGCTCCGCACCGCGCTTGCCGCCGGTCAGGGCAATCCGATGGTCTTGGTTTCGACGCCACTCTCGGCCATCCTCATCAGCCTTGCCGTGCTGCTTCTGGCACTGCCCATTCTCCTCAAGCGCCTCCGCGCCACTGCCTGAAACCTTCCAGGGACTCTCGCTCGACCATGAAAACCTACGACGTCAAAGTTCATCCCTCCGCCGCCAATCTCAAGCGCGAGGACCAGCTCGCCTGGCACATCGCCGAGTTCGCCGCCAATTGCGGCCCGCTCGATGACGACGTCGTCGAAATGATCGCCTGCCGCATCGTCGACAATGCCAGCGTCGGTCTCGCCGCGATCAATCGCGCCCCGGTCGCTGCCGCCCGCGCCATGGCCCTCGCCCATCCGCGCAAGGGCGGCTCGACCCTCTATGGCCTCGGCAGCGGCACCCGCGTCGATGCCGAATGGGCCGCCTGGGCCAATGCCACCGCCGTCCGCGAACTCGATTTCCACGACACATTCCTTGCCGCCGACTATTCCCATCCCGGCGACGCCATCTCCCCGCTGATCGCCGTCGCCCAGCAATTGGGCATCGACGGCAAGGCCCTCGCCCGCGGCATCGCGGTCACCTACGAAGTCCATGTCGCTCTGGTGAAGGCCATCTCGCTCCACAAATATAAGAAGGACCACGTCGCCCACCTCGCCCCCGCGACCACCGCCGCCATCGGCGCCATGCTGGGCCTGCCCACTGAAGTCATCTTCCAGGCGGTCAACCAGGCCGTGCACCTGAGCTTTTCCACCCGCCAATCGCGCAAGGGCGAAATCTCGTCGTGGAAGGCCTATGTCCCCGGCTTCTCGGGCAAGCTCGCCATCGAATGCGTCGATCGCGCCATGCGCGGCGAAGCCTCGCCCTCGCCGATCTATGAAGGCGAAGACTCCGTGCTTGCCTATATGCTCGGCGGCAAGAACGACTCCTATCAGGTCTCCCTCCCCGCCCCCGGCGAGAGCCCGCGCGGCATCATGGAAACCTATACCAAGGCCCACTCGGCCGAATATCAGGCCCAGGCCCTGATTGACCTCGCCATCGACCTTTCCAAGGAAATTGGCGACCTTTCCAAGGTCAAGGATATCCTCCTCGAAACCAGCCATCACACGCACAATGTCATCGGCACGGGCGCCAATGATCCGCAGAAGATGGACCCGGAAGCATCACGCGAAACGCTTGATCACTCCATCATGTATATCCTCGCGGTCGCCCTCGAAGACCGCAAATGGCACCATGTGGATTCCTACACCCGTGAGCGCGCCCGCACGCCGTCCACTGTCGCCCTCTGGCACAAGATCCGCACCGTCGAAGAACCCTCCTGGACTGTGCGCTACCTTGACCCCAACCCGGACAAGCGCGCTTTCGGCGGCAAGATTATCGTCACCCTCGATGATGGCCGCGTCATCACCGGCGAGCGCGGCGTTGCCGACGCCCACCCCAATGGCAACCACCCCTGGACCTGGCCCGACTATGCCGGCAAATTCGAAACCCTCACCAAGGGCGAACTGGCTGACGCGGATCGCCAGACCTTCCTCGACGCCGCCAAGGGCTTTGCCAACCTTGCCGCCGGCACGCTGGATATCCTCATCCCGGCTTTGCCCCAGGGCAGCGTGACGCCGTCGAAGCCCACCGGCCAGGGCATCTTCGATCACGGTCTCGACTGAGAGCGGCAGAGGAGATCGTTTTGGATCAAGCGATCAACACGGTTGAGGGGGCGGATGACCGCCTCCTCACCGACCAGCTTTTCGAACAGATGAGTGAGGCCATCGTCCGGGGCACCTTTGCTGCCGGCACCAAGCTCAGCGAGCCGCGTCTCGCCGCCCAATATGGCGTCAGCCGCGGCCCCCTGCGCGAAGCCATCCGCCGGCTCGAAGAGCGCAAGCTCGTCACCCGCGCTCCCCGCCAGGGCGTCCGCGTCGTCGTGCCCACCGCTGCCAACGCGCTCGAACTCTTCACCATCCGCGAAGTCCTTGAGGGCCTCGCCGCGCGCCAGGCCGCCGAGCATGCCACGGAGGAAGAAGTCGATCGGCTGCGCACCATGCTGAAAATGCACCGCGAGATGCTCTCGACCGACGATGCCATGGTCTATTGGCAGGCAACGGCCAATTCCGATTTCCACTTCATGATTGCCCGCATCGGCCGCAATCAGCAT
The DNA here is from genome assembly GCF_001421945.1 of Devosia sp. Leaf64. Lineage (NCBI taxonomy): Bacteria > Pseudomonadati > Pseudomonadota > Alphaproteobacteria > Hyphomicrobiales > Devosiaceae > Devosia > Devosia sp. Leaf64. The sequence goes on from NZ_LMLO01000022.1 coordinate 34,359, forward strand.
CTCTTTGATCTGCTCTGCGGCGAATATTACACACTCTTCCGGCTCTACCGTATGCAGCACCGCATCGTGCCCGGCCGCGCCCAGCGCGCCTTGACCGAACATGAGCGTATTGTCGACGCCATCGCCGACCGCGACGTCGACCTTGCCGAACTTATCATGCGCAAGCACATCGCCTCGGCCCGCACGGGCCTCGTTTCCCAACAGATCGGCGCCTAACGCCCTTCCGCCTCTCGCCGGAAAGTGCCAAGGAAGCTCTGCGCGCAACCTTTTCATCGACGGAAGTCCCGCATGACCGACCAGACCGAAGACCGCATCAAGCAACTCCTCGCCGAGCTGACGCACGAAGAAAAAGTCTCGCTCCTTTCAGGTGAGGATTTCTGGTCCGTGCCCTCCGTCGAGCGTCTCGGTATCGGCAAGCTGCGCGTCAGCGATGGTCCCAATGGCGCGCGCGGCGGCGGGTCGTTGATTGGCGGCGTCAAGTCGGCGAGCTTCCCGGTCGGCATCGCTATCGGCGCCACCTGGAATGTCGAACTCGCCCATGAAATCGGCACGGCGCTGGCCGATGAAGTCAAATCCAAAGGTGCGCATATGCTGCTCGCGCCGACGGTCAATATGCACCGCTCGGTCACCAATGGCCGCAACTTCGAGTGCTATTCGGAAGACCCCTTCCTCTCCGCCGAGCTCGCCGTTGGCTATATCATCGGCCTTCAGGACCAGGGCATCGGCGCGACCATCAAGCATTTCGTCGGCAACGAGAGCGAGATCGAGCGCACGACCATGTCGAGCCAGATCGACGAGCGGAGCCTCAGAGAAATCTATCTGATCCCCTTCGAATGGGCAGTGAAAAAGGCCGGCCCCTGGGGCGTCATGAGCTCCTATAATCGCCTCAACGGCACCTTCACCTCCGAGCACAATTGGCTGCTGACCACCGTCCTCCGCGACGAGTGGAAATATGATGGCATCGTCATGTCCGATTGGTTCGGCTCGCACTCGACCGCCGAAACCATCAATGCCGGCCTCGATCTCGAAATGCCCGGCCCTGCGCGCGATCGTGGCCAGAAGCTGATCGATGCCGTCAATTCCGGCGCCGTCTCGCAAGAGACGCTCGACAAGCGCGTTCTCGCCATGCTGCGCCTGATGCAGCGGACGGGCTCGCTCGACGATCATCGCCCCCATAGTGAACAGGCCAACGATCGCCCCGAACACCGCGCCCTCATCCGCCGCGCTGGCGCCGAAGCCGCCGTTCTTCTCAAGAACAAGGGCATTCTGCCGCTGGCCGGCAAGGGCAAGATCGCCGTCATCGGCCCCAATGCCAAGCGCGCCCAGATCATGGGCGGCGGCAGCGCCCAGCTCAACGCCCACTATCGCGTCTCGCCTTGGGAAGGCCTTGTCGCCCAACTCGGCGAAACCCGCCTCACCTACGCTCCCGGCTGCACCAATGATCGCTTCGAGCCGCTGCTGCGCGGCACGCTGACGGTCGATTATTTCGCCAACGAAAAGCTCGAAGGCACCCCGGTCCATACCGGCACCATGGAAGACGCCCAGGCCTTCTGGATCGGTCAGGTTGCCGAGGGCAAGGTCGATCCCCTCCACTTCTCCGCCCGCGTCACTGGCAGCTACACCGCCGAAAACACCGGCGCCCATCGTGTCGGCATTTACTCGGCCGGTTTCACGAAGGTCTATGTCGATGGCAAGCTCGTCGCCGATGCCTGGACCAATTGGACCAAGGGCCGCACCTTCTTTGAAGAAGGCTGCGACGAAGTCGTCGGCACGATCGATATGGAAGCCGGCCGCACCTACGAAATCACCATCGAATTCGGCACCAAGGACTTTGCCACGCTCGGCCTCGCCGCCTTCGCCTGCGGCATCGGCTTCCCGCTCGGCCAAGAGGCCATCGATGACGCAGCCGCTCTCGCCGCGGACGCAGATATCGCCCTCGTCTTCATTGGCCGCAATGGCGAGTGGGACACCGAAGGCAGTGACCTCGACGGCATCGAACTCCCTGGCCGCCAGAACGACCTTGTCGCTGCCATCGCCAAGGCCAATCCAAAAACCGTCGTCGTCCTCCAAACCGGCGGCCCCGTCGAAATGCCATGGATCGACCAAGTCGAGGCCGTGCTCCAAGCCTGGTACCCCGGCCAGGAAGCTGGCAATGCCATCGCCGATGTATTGACCGGCGCCGCTGAGCCCGGTGGACGCCTGCCCCAGACCTTCCCCGTCCGCTGGGCCGATAATCCCGCTCACAGCCAGGACCGCGAAGTCTATCCCGGGCTCGAAGGCAAGGTGCGTTACGAAGAAGGCATATTCGTCGGCTATCGGCACTACGACCGTCTCGGCCTGACCCCGCTCTATCCCTTCGGCTTCGGATTGAGCTACACGAGCTTCGATCTCAGCGACCTGACTGTCGAAGAGTCACAGTTTGAGGCCGATGGCGCCGTCAACGTTAGCGTAATGGTAACGAATACGGGTGCGCGCACAGGCTCTACGGTGGTCCAACTCTACGTCGGCGACACGCAATCTTCCTCGCCGCGACCCGCGAAAGAACTCAAGGCCTTCGCCAAAATCGCTCTTGCTGCAGGCGAGTCCAAAAAAGTTATCCTCCCCCTCGACGCCCGCTCCTTCGCCTTCTTCCGCACCGAGGCCAAGCACTGGCTGGTCGAAGCCGGCGACTTCACCCTCCACGTCGGCCAATCCTCCGCCGACCTGCCGCTCACCGCAAAGCTGACGCGCAACACCACCCTAATGCTGCCCGTCTAACGCACTGCGCCGCCACGACATTAAGCCCTCCGCCCGAAAATGTCGGAGGGCTTTTTCATACCCGTCGAAGCCTCATTGCGCCTATATCTGAACTTGACACTCAGGTTAAATTGAACCAAGACACGCCAGTATTTGCTTGAGCCCGGAGACCCCGATGAGCCGTCTCGAAGCAGTCGGTATCGACGCCGGCTACGCCGACGCCCCCATCCTCGATGCCGTCGATCTCCTCGTCCCAGATGGCAAGGTCACCGTCCTCGTCGGCCCCAATGGCTGCGGCAAATCCACCCTGCTCAAGACCCTGGCGCGTATTCTATCCCCGTCCCGCGGCCAGGTGCTTCTCGAAGGCAAAGACATCCACGCGCTCAACACCCGCGCCGTCGCCTCCAAACTCGGCCTTCTCCCCCAAGGCCCAGTCGCCCCCGAAGGCCTGACCGTCCGCGAACTCGTCTCCCAAGGCCGCTATCCGCACCAGTCCCTTCTCCGCCAATGGACTCGCGCCGACGAAGAAGCCGTTGAATCTGCTATCGAAACTGCCGGTATCACCCAGTTTGCTGATCGCAGCGTCGATACGCTTTCCGGCGGCCAGCGCCAGCGCTGCTGGGTCGCCATGGTCCTCGCCCAGGAGACCCGCCTCATCCTTCTCGATGAGCCCACGACCTTCCTCGACCTCAAGGTTCAGGTCGATCTGATGGACCTTTTTGCCAGCCTCGCCCACGATCGCGGCCACACGCTTTTAATAGTTCTCCACGAGCTCAGCCTCGCTGCCGCCTATGCCGATTATCTCGTCATGATGAAGGACGGGAAGATCGTTTCCGCCGGCGAACCCGACGATATCTTCACCGCCGAACGCCTGAAACACGTCTTCGATCTCGACGCCAGTGTGCTCCGCGATCCGGTCAGCGGCCGCCTCGTTTGCGTACCCGTCGGCGCCCGCCGCCGCGTCCTCGAGGCTGCGCAGTGACGGTTGCAGCCGCACCATCGCCGGTTCGCCACTCCGCCCGCTCGTGGTCCGGCGTGCCGGTGCTGCTCGCCATCCTAGCCGGTCTCTTCCTCCTCCACATTGCCGTCGGCGCCAAGGCCCTGCCGCTCAATACCGTTGTCGATGCCTTTTTCGCCTTCGATTCCAAGAACTTCGACCACGTCATCGTCTTCAACCTGCGCCTGCCGCGCGCCGTTATTGCCGTGGTCGTCGGTGCCAGCCTCGCCCTTGCCGGCGCGCTGATGCAGGGCGTCACCCGCAATCCATTAGCCGATCCGGCCCTCCTCGGCCTCACCAGCGGCGCCGCCTTTGCCGTCGTCATCGCCACCTCGGTTTATGGCCTCGCCACCATGGCCCTCCTGCCTTGGATCGCCATGGCCGGCTCCCTCGGTGCCGCGACGATCGTCTACATCATCGCCCGACTTGTCCCCGGTGGCGCCACGCCGCTGAGCATGACCTTAGCGGGCGCTTCGGTCAGCGCCTTTCTTGGCGCCGTTATCTCGGCCATCCACCTGCTCAACCAGGAAACCTTTGAAAACCTTCGTGTTTGGCTCACCGGCAGCCTCGCTGGCCGCGACGTGACCATGCTCTATTATGTCGGCCCGCCCATGCTGGTCGCGCTCCTCGCCGGCATTCTCCTCGCCCCCCGCGTAACCGTCCTCGCCATGGGTGACGACGTTGCCCAGGGCCTCGGCGTCCGCACAGGGCCCCTCAAGGCCCAGCTCCTCGCCGTCGTCGTCGTGCTCACTGCCGGAGCCGTCGCCCTCGCTGGTCCCCTCGGCTTCATCGGTCTCGTCATCCCCCATGTCGTCCGCCTCTATGTCGGCTCCGACTATCGCTGGATCGTCCCCTACGCCGCCCTTGCCGGCGCGGCCTATCTCCTTGGCGTCGACATCATCGCCCGCGTGGCCATCCCGCCCCGCGAAATCTCGACCGGCATCATCACCGCCATGATCGGCGCGCCGCTCTTCGTCCATCTAGTCCGCCGGAGGACACGATGAGCCACGCCACCGCCGCGCCCCGCCACCTCGTCCTGCGCCTCTTCGACGAGCGAATCGCGCTCCGCATCCCCCTTCGCGCCCTCATCACCGCCACAGCGCTCACACTTATCCTCCTCTTGGTGATGAGCATCAGCCTCGCCACCGGCACCTACGGCATCGCGCTCGAAGAAGTCTGGAACACCCTGCGCGGCATCACCATTTCCAGCGCCATCGACAACGTCGTCTGGGAATTCCGCTTCCCCCGCACCCTCGCCGCCGCTCTCGTCGGCGCCATGATGGCGCTCTCCGGCGCCACCCTCCAGAACGCCACGCGCAACGGCCTCGCCGATCCCTCCCTTGTCGGCATCAGCCAGGGCGCCGCCCTCGCCGTCGTCGCCTTAACAGTTCTTTTCCCCGCCTCCCTGGCCCTTTTCCGCCCCTGGGCTGCCTTCTTCGGCGCCATCGTTGTAGCCCTTGCCATCCAGGGCCTGTCGCATACCCGCCAGGGCGGTGGTGCCGTCCGCTTTATCCTCATGGGCATAGGCCTCTCGGCCTTCGTCGCCTCGATCACCTCCGCGCTCCTCACCTACAGCGAGATCGACCGCGCAATGGCCGCTCTTTCCTGGCTGGCCGGATCAATCAACGCCACCAACTGGAACGATGTCGCGACCCTTGCCGGCTGGACTATTATCCTCCTTCCTATCCTCCTCGCCCTCAGCCGCACCATGAGCGCCATGCGGTTCGGCCAAGCCACCGCCACCGGCCTCGGCGCCCCCATCCGCCTTGCCAACAATGCCCAACTCGCCATCGCCGTCGCCCTCGCCGCCGTCGCTACCTCCGTCGTTGGCCCGCTCGGCTTCGTCGGCCTGATCGCCCCGCACGCCGCCAAGCGCCTCTCGCCGGCGGGCATGGGTCTGCACCTCATCCTCACCGCCCTCTGCGGCGCCATTCTTGTCTCGCTCGCCGACCTTCTCGGCCGCGCCGCCTTCGCGCCGATCCAGATCCCGGCGGGCATCATCACCGCCGCCATCGGCGTCCCCGTCTTCGTCATTCTGCTGGTCCGCACGCGGCCAGCACAAACCCACTGATCCGGAGTTACCCATGGCGCTTCGCACGATTTCCGCCCTGGCTGGCCTCGCGCTGACCCTCGCCCTTCCCGCCTTCGCGCAGGAAACCCGCAGCGTCACCGCGGCCAACGGCACCTTTGATATCCCCGTCGCCCCGCAGCGCATTGTTGCGCTCAATGACCAGATCGTTGCCCTGCCGCTCTACGAGCTCGGCGCCTCGGTCGTCGGCAGCGCCGGCCGCGTCGATGCCGAAGGCAAGACCTTCATGCGCGGCGGCATGGATACGCTCGGGATCGACTATGCTAATACAGACATCCAATATGTCGGCCAATTCAACGCGCTGAACGTGGAGGCCATCGCCGCTCTGCAGCCCGATCTCATCATCGGCGGCACCTATACCGATCCAGCCGTCGTCGATCAGCTCCAGTCGATCGCGCCGACGCTAGTCATCGACAATGGGGCCCTTGGCCTCATCGAAACCCTCCGCACCCTTGCCGATGTCAGCGGTCAGTCAGGCAATTTCGAAGCGCGCTATCAGAGTTACCAAGCTAATATCGAGCGCACCAAGAGCTTCATCGGCGATACCGCAGCGATCTCGGCGACCACCACATTCATGTTCCCAGAAGCCGACGATCTATGGGTCTATCGTGCCAATCTCGGCGCTATCACCCAGGTTCTCTCCGATCTCGGCTTTGCCCAGCCCGCCGCCGTTGCAGCCCTCAACGCCACGCAAGCCTCCTGGAGCGCCGAACTGATCCAGCAACTCGACGCGGATTTCATCTTCGGCTTCTACCGCCAGCAGCCCGACGCGACGCCCGAAACCATCCGCGCGGCCTACGAAAAATTTGCCCCTGGGTGGTGCGCCGCCCTCACCGCCTGCCAGAACGGGCAGTTTGTCGTCCTCCCCGGACCCACGTTCGGCAGCACCATGACCGGCCTCGAACTGGCGCTCGAGCTGGTCGAGACCAATGTCGCGGGCCGCCCGTTCACGCCTTTCGTCGAAGCGCCGTAATGGCCAAGCATCTCTTCTGCACTGACCTTTGTCTAGAACGCGGCGAACCCTTAGCCGGCACCGGCAATGCGCCCAAACGCGCGCTCATGCTAGCCTGGCCCCGCGGACAGTGGCGCACGCCACGTTGGGAATCGGCCGGCATGTCGCCCGAATTGCGCGCCGCCATGCATGCCGCCGCCAAAGGCGGCCTCCATGTCGCGCTGATCGACAAAGTCGAAGCCGAAGGCAGTCTGCCGACGCTCCACGCCGTTCCCGAAGGCATCTATGCCGATTTCACCGATGAAGCGGCCTTGATCAGGGCGATCGGAGATTATGTGGGTGGGAAGGTCTTCGAAGGCCGCCACGATCCACGCCAGGTGATCATCGTCTGCACCGACAGCCGCCGCGACGCCTGTTGCGCCCGCCACGGCTTTTCGACTTACAAGGCGTTGGTCGCCGCTGCAGACACCAGCAAATTCCACATCGTCCAGGCCACCCATATCGGCGGCTGCCGCTTCGCTGCCTCCATCGTCGTCATGCCCCAGCGCCAGCGCTATGGCCGGATGACCGCGGCCCAGGCGCCGGCATTCCTCGCCGCGCTTGAACAGGGCCGCGTCTACGTCGCGGCTTACAAGGGCCGCACCGATATCGCCGAACCCATCCAAGTCGCCGAAATCGCCGCCATGGCCTGGGCCGACCGGAACGGCAAAGCCGAGCAATCCGTCCACCTCCACGGCGAATTGCCCGAGACGGTCGCCGAGGGACAAACACTCGCCCTCGAAGCCGAGATCGCCGGCACGAAACTGACCATAAGCATGCACGCCCAGACATTTTTCATGCAGGGCAATTGCAGCGTCGTCGCGGACAATGAGGGCGAAGATGTCCTCCGCTGGTGCCTCGACGACGTCATACCTCTTTCCGCCACTCCCTGACTTCACCAGCCGGACGCAGCCGATGTCTTCTTTCTCCTCACGCGCCCTGACCACCGCAGCCGCCGCGCTGCTCGCGACATGCCTTGCCCTGCCCGCCTTCGCGCAGGAAACGCGGACAATTACCGATGATGCCGGCCGCAGTGTTGAAATCCCTGCCGATCCCCAGCGCATCGCCTCGCTGCAGGACCTATTCTTTTCCGTTCCGCTGATCGAGCTTGGCGTCACGCCCGTTGGCAGCCATGGTCGCGTGGTCATCGAGGGCCAACCCTTCATGCGCTCGTCCAAAATGCTGACCGGCGTCGATTTCGATACGGCCCCGATCACCTTCCTTGGCACCGGCACCGAGATCGACCCCGAGGCTGTTGCCGCCGTCGACCCCGACTTGATCCTGCTCTCGACTAACCAGGACCCGGATGCTTTCGCCAGCATCGCCCCGACCGTGCTGCTCGATTTCAACCGCAGCGACAAGTTCGAGCTCTATGATCGCCTGGCGGAAATCACCGGCACGGCTGACGCGCTAAAGCTTCTCGAAACGCGCTACGCGCAGCAGCTCAATCAGCTCAAGGCCCAGGTCGATGCACCAAATATTTCGGTAAACGTCATCGCGGCAGTCGAAGGCCAAATCCGGTCATACCGCCACTTTGCGGCGCTAGGGCGTCTCCTCGACGAGGCCGGCTTCGCCATGCCAGACGCTGTCAAGGAAATCGAATACGGTAAGTTCGCCGATTTCAGCCCAGAACGCCTGCCCGAACTCGACGCAGAACTGATCCTCGTCACCTATCGGGCCGAAGAAGGGGAAACCGCGCAGGACGCCTACGACCTCCTTGAAGCCACGATCCCAGGTTACTGCGCCTTCCTCAAAGCTTGCCAGAATGGCCGCCTGATCGCTGTCCCGCGCGACGAAACCTTCGCCTCTTCGTATTCTGCTCTCGGCTCGCTCGCCTACACACTGATTGCACTCCTGGCGCCAGTTCCGGACGTGCGGGCGGACTAGTCTGGGCGGAGGAGACCAACGCCTCCTCCTCATCGACCTATGTCAACTCAGCGCTTTGATGAGCGCTGAATGGTCTTTGTCGCCAAGACCATCGGCGATGGCTTTGTTCATGAGTTGCTGCAGGTTTGCCGCGTGCGGCAGATAAAGATCGAGCGCTTTTGCCGACTCCAGAGCAAGCCCGATATCCTTGCGATGGAGTCGGATGCGGAAACCCGGATCAAATGTTTCGTTGATCATCCGGTCGCCGTGCACCTCAAGAATACGCGAAGAGGCAAAGCCGCCCATCAAGGCTTCTCTGACCTTTGCCGGATCTGCGCCGGACGCCTTTGCCAAGGTCAGGCCTTCAGCTACAGCCTCGATTGTGAGACCGACGATGATCTGGTTGACCACTTTCGCCGTCTGACCATCACCCACTGCACCAATCCAGGTGATGTTCTTGCCCATGAGCTTGAGCAGCGGCAGAGCTCGCTCGAAATGACTTGCTAAGGCGCCGACCATGATGGTAAGCGCCGCATTTTTTGCGCCAACTTCACCGCCAGATACAGGCGCGTCCACATAGCCAGCACCAATCTCGGCAATGCGGGCCGCAAAGGCCTTCGTGGCGACAGGAGAAATCGAACTCATATCGATGACGAGCTTGCCCGTGGCGAGACCTTCGGCAACGCCACCTTCGCCGAAGAGAACTGCTTCCACATCAGGCGTATCGGGCAACATGAGGATAATCACGTCTGCAGCCTCGGCGACCGCTTTCGGATTGTCCAATGCCTTGCCGCCGGCTTCGACCAGATGCTGGGAAACGTCTTTCACTCGGTAGAGAAAGACCTCGTGCCCTGCGGCAATCAAATGGCCGACCATTGGCCGCCCCATGACGCCAAGTCCAATAAATCCAATCTTCATGCTGATGCCCTCCAGTCCCTGAGCCAGTTCAGGCCATCGCTCGTGCCAGCCTTTGGCTTGTATTCTGCCCCCACCCAGCCTGCATAATCAGCTTCGTCCAAGGCTTTGAAGATATTGGGATAATTGATCTCGCCGGTGCCCGGCTCGTTGCGTCCGGGATTGTCGGCGATCTGCACATGGGCAATGTGCGACTGGAGACGCGAGAAGGTCGGGAGCAGGTCACCCTGCACCACCTGCATGTGATAAAAGTCATATTGCAGATAAAGGTTTGTGTGACCGACCGCTGCGGCAATACGCTCGTAGTCATCGGTCGAGTTGATCAGGAATCCCGGAATGTCACGGGTGTTGATCGGCTCGAGCAGCAGCTTTATTCCCCTATCGGCAAGACGCGGCGCGGCATATTTGAGATTGTCGATCAGGACGCTTTCGAGCGTTGATCGATCGACACCTGCTGGCGCGATGCCGGCAAGGCAATTGACCTGCGTGCACTTGGTGGCCTCGGCATATTCGATCGCCTTATCAATGCCTTGACGGAAATCTTCGATCCGATTGGGGTGGCAGGCGATTCCCCGTTCACCGGCGGCCCAGTTGCCGGCCGGCAAATTGAACAGAGCCTGGCTCAGGCCATGCTGGTGCAACAGTGATCTGAGTTCAGCAGGATCCTGGTCATAGGCGCCCACATATTCGACGGCCTCGAAACCATCCGTGGCTGCAGCAGCGAACCGCTCCATGAACTGCAATTCGGGATAGAGCATTGAGATATTTGCAGAAAAACGAGGCACGGGTCAGGCTCCCTTGAGCGGGCCGGGATAGGGGACGAAGTCGCCGCCACGGGCGGCTTTGAGATAGTTGAGCGCGTGGACCTGGCCGACCATTTCTAGCTCCTCGCGATAGACCGGGTCATGCCAGCCTTCGATATCAATGGAGCCGGACCAGCCGGCGAGGCGGAGTTCTGAGATGACGTCGAACCAGTTGGTATCGCCAAAACCGGGGGTGCGCATCCAGACGGCTTTCTCCTTGCCGCCATAGCCCTGGGACTTGATGACATCCCAACGGATGGTGGCATCCTTGCCATGGACATGAAAGAACTTATGCGCCCACTTACGAATTTGCGGAATGGGATCAATAAGATAGACCATCTGATGACACGGCTCCCATTCGAGCCCGAGATTGTCTTCCGGCACCTCGTTGAACATCATTTCCCAAGCATCGGGATTGTGGGCGATGTTCCAATCGCCGGTTTCCCAATTGCCGCGCATGGCGCAGTTTTCGAAGGCGATTTTTACGCCTTTGTCGGCGGCGCGCTTGGAGAGTTCGGTCCAGACTTTCTTGAACTGCGGCAGGCTTTCGGGCAACGGGCGATTGCGGATGCGGCCAGTAAAACCGGCGACGCAGGTGGCGCCAAAATGATGGGCATTGTCGATCAACGCCTCCCAGCCGCGGAGGGTCTCGATGTCTTTCGGCTGTTCTTCCAATGGGTTACCGAACATACCGAGGGTGGACATGGTGACGTCGCGGTCGCCGATGACGTCTTTCAACCGCTTGGCGAGCTCGGGGAGGTCCTTGTTCACGGTCTGCCAGAAATAGGGCTCGATGCTTTCAAAGCCGTGCGGGAGGATCTCTTCGAGATAGCCGACCGGGTCCGGCTCGTGGCCGCGGATCATGGTGCCGATGCGAATAGCCTTGGGGTCTATGGCCATGAATTTGCTCCTAAATTACTATTTCAACGCGACGGCCAGCAATGGAACTATCGATCGCTCCGAGGACCATGGCGAGGCTTTTGATGTTTTCGTGACTGACGGTTTCAGGCACGGGTCCGCCACGAGTGGCATAAAGAAAATCGGTGATGACGCCGATGTGGCCGCCAATGCGGTCGACCGGGTCTAGTGCTGGAATTTCAAGGACTTGCGTGTCGGGGAGTAGCTTTCCGCCGATATGAGGCTGCGCGCGTTCGGCGCGGATGTCGTCGGCGCCGTCCCAGAGGATGGAGCCCTCGGTTCCGGTGATGCGCCAGGTGCTTTCCCAACTTGTGCGGAGGCCCGGCGCGGCCCAGGAGCCGCGGTAAGTCATTACGGCGCCTTGCGAAAATCGGAAGCTAGCAAAGGCGGAGGCGTCGCGTTCGTACCAGGAGCCGGCGGGGTTCCACTCCTCGGCATAGACCGAGGTGGCGGCATCGTCGATGACGAAGCGGGCGGCGTCGAAGGTGTGGACCGCCATGTCCAGAAGGAGGACGTGGGGCATCTGTTCGCGGAAGCCGCCGAAGTGGGGATCGAGGAAAAAGTCGCAGTGGACGCCAGTGATATCCCCGATGGCGCCGGACGCGACCAGACGGCGGATGCGGCGGAGTTGGGCGAGGTAGCGGCGGTTCTGGATGACGACGTGAAGACGACCCGCGGCTTCAGCGCAGGCGACCAAATCGCGAGCCTGATCAAGGGTTTCGGCCATGGGCTTTTCGGAAAGCACATGGGCGCCAGCGGCTAGGGCAGTCGAGACGATGCCGTGACGGACGGCGGGGATGGCGACGTCGAAGACGATCTCGGGAGACAATCTATCCAACATCGCTTTGAGGTCGGTGCCGATCTCGGGATTGATGTTTTGCTCGGCGGCGCGGGCCTCGGCATTGGCAGGATTGATGTCGACTATGCCGACGATATCGACGCCGCCGACGGACTTTATGGCGTCGAGCCACTTGCGGCTCATGGCGCCTGCGCCAGTTAGCACGGCACGCTGATTGGTGGTCATTTCGGTAGCATCACGTTGACGTTGAGAGGGCCGCAAGGCGTGTTCGGTGCAACATCCGCTTATTGCGGGGGTCGGGATTGGGAACGGCCGAGATCAGGGCGCGGGTATAGTCTTCAGTTGGGCTCGTGCAGATCGTTTCGGCAGGACCGATCTCGACCAGTTTGCCGCGATGCATCACGGCGACGCGATCGCAGAAATAGCGAACGACGGAGATGTCATGGGAGATGAAAATGAAGGAGAGATCGAGGCGGCTCTGGATCTCGAGGAGGAGGTCGAGGATCTGGGAGCGTATCGAGACGTCGAGGGCGGAGGTCGCTTCATCGGCGATGATGATGCGTGGATCAAGCGCGAGCGCGCGTGCGATACCGATGCGCTGACGCTGGCCGCCGGAGAAGGCGTGGGGGTAGCGCTCCATGACATCGGGAGAGAGGCCGACGAGCCGGAGGAGTTCGGCGGTCTTTTCTTCGATCTCGTTGCCCTTGAGCTTGCCTTCGACGACGAGTGGGTCGCCTATTATCTGGCGGATGGTCATGCGGGGGTTGAGCGAGGCGAAGGGGTCTTGGAAGATCAGGCGGACATCGGCGTGGAATTTACGTAGCGCGGATTTGGAGAGCGCGGTGACGTCGATCTCCTTACCGTCCTTTTGGCGGTAGAGGACCTGGCCCGCAGTGGGCTCGACGATCCGGAGGATGAGGCGGCCAAGGGTGGTCTTGCCGGAGCCAGACTCCCCGACGACGCCGAGATTTTCGCCGGCATGGAGGACGAGGCTGACATCGTCGACGGCCTTGAGCGCGAATTTTTTGGTGCCGAGAAAGCCTTTAGCACCGCCATAGACTTTGGTGAGACCTTTTACCGTCAGGAGCGGCTGGGGCGTGATGATGGCTGCGGCGCGAGCATCGGCGGGTTGCTCGAGTTTGAGGGTCGAGGCGAGGAGGCGCTGGGTATAGGCGTGCTGGGGGGCGTGGAAGATTTCGTCGACGGTGCCGGTTTCGACGATGCGGCCGAAGCGCATGACGGCGACATCATCGGCGACTTCGGCGACGACGCCCATGTCGTGGGTGATGAGCAGCATGGCCATGCCGCGCTCGGTCTGCAGGCGCATGATGAGGTCGAGGATTTCGGCCTGGGTGGTGACGTCGAGCGCCGTGGTCGGTTCGTCAGCGATGAGAATGTCGGGATTGACCGCGAGCGCCATGGCGATCATGGCGCGCTGGCGCATGCCACCCGAGAATTCGAAGGTGTAGCGATCGGCCATTTCGGCGGGGTTGGGAATCTCAACCTGCCCAAGAAGCTCAACGGTGCGGGCGCGAGCGGTCCGCTTGTCCATCCCCGAATGCAAACGGATCACTTCATCGATCTGGCTGCCGATGGTGTGGACTGGCGAGAGCGAGGACATCGGCTCCTGGAAGATGAGACCGATGCGGGCGCCGCGGACGGCACGGACCTCGTGACTATTGGAGGCAAGCTGGGCGAGATCGACTTCGCGGCCCTGGGTGCGGAGAATGATCCGGCCACCGACCATGACGCCGGGCTTGTCAACGATGCGCATGAGCGAGCGCGCGGTGACGGATTTGCCGGAGCCGCTTTCGCCGACGAGCGCGAGGGTGCGGCCGCGGTGGAGCTCAAAGCTCACATCGCGGACGGCATGGAGAATGTGCGTGCGAAGATGAAAATCGAGCGAGAGATTTTCGACGCTGAGGACTGGCTTTTCCATGGGTATCGGCTCCTCAGGTTTCATAGGGGTCGGCGGCATCGCGGAGGCCATCGCCGAAGAAATTGAAGGAGAGAACCGCGATCACGACGGCAAGGCTTGGCCAGATGAGAAGCCAGGGCGCGGTTGAGATCGAGCGAATATTCTGCGCGTCCTGCAGCAGCACGCCCCAGGAGACGACGGGCGCCTTGAGCCCGACGCCGAGGAAAGAAAGCGAGGTCTCGGCGATGATCATCGAAGGCACGGCTAGCGTGACGACGGCTAGGATATGGCTCGTCAACGAGGGCAGGATATGCCGGAAGATGACACGGCGTTCGGAGGAGCCATCGAGCTTGGCGGCCGTCACAAAGTCCTCGTTGCGGAGGGAGAAGAAGCGGCCGCGGACCTCGCGGGCGAGGCCTGTCCACCCCAGCAATGAGACGATGATGGTGATGACGAAATAGACGTTGAGCGGTGACCAGGTGAGCGGAATGGCGGCGGCGAGGCCAAGCCAGAGCGGAATGGTCGGCATGGCGCTGACGACTTCGATGATGCGCTGGATGACGGTATCGACCCATCCACCGAAATAGCCGGAAATGGAGCCGAGGACGACGCCGAGCACCAGCGACATGCAAACACCGATGAGGCCAATCGACATGGAAATGCGCGTGCCATAGATCAGCCGGCTGAGAAGATCACGGCCGAGGCGATCGGCACCGAGCAGATACATTGGCTGGGTGGGATCGAGCGGGCCAATGAGGTGCCGGTTGGTCTCGAAGAGGCCCCAGAACTTATAGGCGGGACCTTCGACGAAAAGGCCCACGGGGACGATGACGCTGTCATCGACGACGAAGGTGCGGCGGAGCGCTGCCTTATCGATCTCGACGGTGTAGCCTTTTACGTGGAATTGGAACTGACCATCGGGCGTGAAGAGGCCGATGCTTTGTGGCGGCGCGTAAGTGTATTGCGCGCGGCTGGTGTCGGGCAGGCCGGGCGCGAGGAATTCGGCGAAGGCGCCGATGAGATAAAGAACCAAAATCACGCCGCCGCAGAAGAGGGCGACTTTCTGCTTGAGGAATTTGCGCCAGATCAGGGTCCATTGACCGGCGGCAGCGTCGGAGATCGGGTCCATGCCGGGCTTGAGGCCGGAAATGGCCGGGCCGTCTTCGGCAAGCTTGGCATCGAGGATGGGCGTAAGGGTCATCGCATCACCTCAATTGTAGCGGATGCGCGGATCGAGCAGCGCGAGCAGGATGTCGGACACGAGCATGCCAACGAGGGTCAGCACGCTCAGGAGCAGAATGAAGCTCCCGGCGAGATACATGTCCTGCGCGACGAGCGCCCGGAGGAGCAGCGGGCCCGCAGTCGGCAGGTTGAGGACGATGGCGGTGATGGTGACGCCGGAAACGAGTTCGGGCAGCACCCAGCCAATGGCCGAGACGAAGGGATTGAGCGCGATCCGCACCGGGTATTTCACGATGACCTTGTATTCCGGCAGCCCCTTGGCCCGTGCCGTGGTCACATAGGGTTTTGACAACTCGTCGGTGAGATTGGCGCGGAGAATGCGGATCATCGCGGCTGTGCCGGACATGCCGATGACGAGGATGGGGATCCATAGGTGGAGGATCAGATCCCAGAGTTTTTCGAGGCTCCAGGGCGCGTCGACATATTCGGGCGAGAAGAGGCCGCCGACGGATTGGCCGAACACGCGGAAGGAAACATACATCAGCGTCAGCGCCAAAATGAAGTTTGGCACGGCAAGGCCGATGAAGCCGAAGAAGGTAAAGACGTGGTCGCCTATCGAATTGCGGCGCACGGCGGAATAGATGCCGATGGGGAGCGACACGGCCCAGACGAGGAGCAGTGCGGCGAAGGAAATGGCGAGGGTCGAGCCCATGCGTGACCAGATCACTTCCGAGACTGGCTGGTTCCACTCAAAAGAGAACCCGAAATCGCCGCGGGTGAGGATGCCCAGCATCCACTTGCCGTATTGGATCCAGATCGGCTGATCCAAGCCATATTGGGAACGCAGGCGCTCGACAGTCGCGGGATCGATCGGCGCGCCGCCATCGGCGAGCGTCGAGAGTAACGAAGTCAGATAATCGCCCGGTGGCAGTTGGATGATGGCGAACGAGATGATCGACATGCCGATCAGGGTCGGGATCATGTAGACCAGTCGCTTCAAGATATAGTTCAGCATTGCCGCTCCTCTTTCGGCTTTGCGGGGTGGTCCGGCGGGGATGCCGTCGGGCCGGGTGGTTTGGTGGCTCCCTCAGAACCCCACCTAGCCTCCCCCTGGCAGGGGAGGGATAGCGGCGGCGATTGGGGAGAAACTGGTTTCTCTATTTTCTTGGCGTCATCCCCGCGAAAGCGGGGATCTCGGGTTGGGAATGGGATTCCCGCTTTCGCGGGAATGACGCCGTGGGCGCGGACGGCTGGAAGGGTTCCTCTCACTCACTCCCAAACCAGATGGACCACCTCCATGGTCTCGATCTGGCTGATATCGACCGTTACACGGCCGTCGGCGATTGCAAATTGCACTTGTTTATCCGCGACCAAAAGATTGACGGATTTCACTTTTTTCTCCTGCGGGATTTCGAGCGTGGCGGTCAGCGGGCCAACAGGCCAGGTGTCGCGGAGGGGGCCCTTCATCATCATCGGATTGGTGAGATTGAGGAGGCAGAGCGCCCTGCCCTTCTCGTCTTCGTGGAGGCCGACATCGAAGACACCGCGGCCGATTACCGTGACTTCGGGTTCCTTGCCAAGCGCCCATTTGACGGCGTTGGCGATGAGGCGGCCCTGGTCTTCGGCCATATAGGTCCAGAACACCTCGCCGATATTCCAAGGGATGTAGACAACGCGGCCACCGGCTTCGGTCGTGCGGGCGGCGACCCCGACGCCCTGGGGCGGCAGGCGCGGATAGACTTCTTCCATCGGCAGATCGGGGAAGTCTGGGATCTTGAGGAAGGGCGTTTCCACTGATGTAGTGGGTTCAACCGCAACGTCCTCGGTGCCGCCGATGATGCGCTGGGCAGTGCCGAAGCCAGCATTGATCGGATGTGTGCCGTTGAGAGCGACGTAGGAATTGCGGACATTGGCGCGCGGAGCCGAAGTCATTTTCACGCCAAAGACATCGGCGAGCCCGAAGTCGGATCGAGCGGCGCCCTTTTCGTCGTAGAGCGAGGTCTGGTGCGCGGCGACGACAGAGCCGCCTTCCGCAACGAAATCGCGCAGCGCCTGGCACTGGGCATCGGACAGGTAAGTGGCGTTGGCGAGGATGACGAGCTTGTAACGGCGCAGTTCATCGATGGTCATGATCTGGTCGGAGAGGAACTCGAAGGGAAGCCGGGCTTCGACGAGGGCGTGGTAAAAACCCATATCGTTGAGTTCGGCCAGATGCCGCTTGTCCGGGTCCCAATGGCGAAGGGTTGTCGCTGGGTCGATGATAGCGATCTCAGCCTTGGGCAGCATGGAGCCGATGACCGGCTCGACCTTTGCGTGGAGCTTGAAGGCATTTGCGGTCGGCTGGACCCAACGATCGTCGGGAATGCAGGCGTTGAACTTGGTGAACCAGGGAAAGAGCCCCTGGGTGATGCCGGCGTGGATCCACTGCTCGATTTCGGGGCCGGTCTGTACCGAATCTTTCCAACGCGGGATTTCTTCTGGCCCGATGGAGGTGATGAGCCCCACTGGCCGATCGCGGAACGTGGCGCGGATGCGCTTGCCGTTGCGGCCGGCGGACCACGCGGGCTCGACATTGCGGCGGCCCTGGTGATCGACGAAGAGAATGGGGCAATGCTTCTTGATGACCGAGAGGTCGAATTCCATGAGCGAGGAACCGCTCATATTGGGAATGAAGCTGGCATGCGGCTTCACCTTTTTGACTTCGGTGTCCCAATGGGCAACGAGCTTGGTCAGCGTCGTGCGGCGCCAGGCGGCCCAAGCCTGCCAGACGGGATCGGAAGCGGTGGTCGTTTCCGGCAGGTCGAAGCCGCTCGCGTCGCGGAAATTGTCCTCGCAGGCCTTGCAATAGCAAACGCCGTGGCCCTGCCAGCGATTTCCGAAAAGCGCGTCGATGTCGTATTTTTCGGCGATCTCGACGATGACCTTGGTCATGAAGTCGAAATTGTAGCTCGAATAGGCGCAGGTAACGAAAATGCCGGGCATGGCCCAGTGTTCGCGCGGCTGGCGATCGGAAGTGAGCGACACCCATTCGGGGTGCGCCTCGGCAGCGTCGGCATGGATGGCGTGGGGGTCGACGCGGGCCATGACGTGCATGTCGAGTTTGCGTGCTTCGGCGACGAGCGTGCCGAAGGGGTCAGTGTCGCCAATGAACTTTGACACGTAATGGAGCGGAATTTCGCTCGGGTAGTAGGCGATATAGCCGCCGGCCGAGAGGCAGATGGCGTTGGACTGGGTGCGCTTGAACACATCGACCCAGAAGGCAGGATCATAGCGCTGCGGATCGTTCTCTACGAACGTAAGCTGGGTCCAGCGCGTGGCCGTCTTGTACCAATCAGGCGTCCGGAGAGTGGACGCAGTTGGGCTGTCTTCGATCTTGAGCATCGGACGATCCGGTTGTTTTTGGCTTATGATGTGTGCACCGGCGGCGGAGGGACCGCCGGTGCCGAGCTGACGTTGGGAGCGATCAGCCGATGTAATATTGCTCGGGATTGGTCGGCGCGGGCGTCGGGTAACCCCAGGAATTGGGCATGGTCGGCTGCACATTCTTGAGGCGATTGGCGACGATGCCATAGCCATCGAGCGGTAGGGTAATGCCGAAGACGTAGAACTCGTCGGCGGCGATCTGGAGGATTTCGGCCATCAGCTCGTTCTGGCGGACCGGGTCGCTCGACTGACGCAACTCGTTATAGGCTTCGAACTGGCGCTTGGTGGCTTCCGGTGGCTCGACGGCGTCGACGGAGTCCTTGTCGTTGTACCAGATCTGCCAGCCCTTGGCGTACATGGCCTCGGTGGTATTGGGGAAGAAGTAACGCGGATCGAGAATGGCGACGATGCCGCCATTGCCGCCGAATTTGTGCACAGTGGCGTCGTATTCTCCGCCCTGACGCACGCGGACTTCCCAGAGCGAGCGATCCATGGTGCGCATCTGGGCGTCGATGCCAACGGCGCGGAGCATGGGCAGGACAAGCTGGAAGCTGTCGACGAAGGTCTGGCGGACCTGATCGATCTCGAAGATTATGGTCACGCGCTTGCCGGCCTCGTCGAGGCGCATGCCTTCCCCATCCTTATTGGGAATGATGGCATCCAAGAGTTCATTGGCCTTGGCGGTATCGTAGGCGGTGAACTGGGCCGCGAGCTGCTCATTGTAGAGCGGATCTTCGGGGCGGATGGATGGCTGGGCCGGCGCGCCCTGCCCGATGAAGATCGTATCGATGACGGCCTGACGGTCGATCGAATGGCTGAGCGCGGCGCGGAAATCCTTGTTTTGATAGAGCGCGCGCTTGGCGGGATCGGGATGGGTCAGGTTGAGCTGGAACACCATCTCATTGGGCTCGGTCGAGGTCGTGGTGTAGAACCCGTATTGGCCGGTTTCCTGCCCATCATAGAGCACGGCGCGATTGGCCGGGGTGCAAATCCACTGGTCGAGAAGATCGATCTCGCCCTGCAGCGCCTTGAGCAGCAGTACTTCGTTGTCGGCCGCGACGGCATAGGTGATGCGGTCGATATAGGGCAGCTGATTGCCGTCGGTGTCGACCTTGAAATAGTACGGGTTGCGCTCGGAGATCGAGTATTCGGCGGACTCGCCGATTGGCTGGGTGACGCGCCAGCCGTAAAGGGTCGGCATGTCCTTGTTCTTGAAGATCTCGCCATCGACGGCAATGCCGCTCTTGATTTGGAAGAGCTGGACCCAGCCGGTCAGGCCCTGATCGGTCGCGAGCTTGTCAGCATCGGGATTATATTTGATGTGGAACTGCTCGAGATAGTGGCGCGGGGTGCGGGTCGTGCGATCGTCATTGGCCCAGGCGAGACGCAGCGGCAGGAGGCCGTTGGGCTGGTTGAAGACGATGCGGAAGGTCAGGTCATCGACCTTTTCGAACGTCGCGGTGCTGCCATCGGTCGAGCGAAGCGGGGTCGGCGGGGATTGCGCGAGCTCTTCGTTGAGGAGGATGTCTTCATAAAAGAACATCACATCGTCGGTGGTGAAGGGCGTGCCGTCGGACCACTTGTGGCCTTCACGCAGCTTGAAGGTGTAAGCCGTCGCGTCTTCGTTGGCTTCAAAGCTCTCGGCGACATTGGGGATGACCCCGCCGAAATCTGGGGTGTAGCGCACGAGCGGCTCATAACCCTGATAGCGGTGCATCATGTTGAGCGAGCCGCCGCCGACAAGCGCAGCGCGGAGGTCGCCGCCATACTGGCCGACGCTTTCGAAAGGCTGCACCACCATGGGGTTGAGCGGCAGGCGTTCGGCGAGTGGCGGAATAGTACCGGCAGCAACCGCTTCGGCCAGCGCCGGCGCTTCCTTCAACGGCGCCTGAGCGAAGGCCGGAATGGCCGGCAGCACGAGTACAGCGCCAGTTGCGGCCAGAAATGTTCTGCGAGAAATATTGGTCATCGATCCCTCCTCAGCTCGGACGGCTAAAACGCCGCTCTTCAAGCTAACAATAGCCAATCAATACCAAACTGTTAGGTCAATACGTTTACGCCCCTTGAAATGGAGAAAATCGAAATATGGTCATATCACTGAAATTGCTCAGCTATTATGACCGAAAATACAAAACTTGCGCAAAACTTTTGGCATGGTACAACCTAACAAACGCCATGGGTGAGCGATTGAAGAAAATCACATTGCAGGAAATCGCCGACCAATTGGCGATCTCAAAGTTCGCGGTTTCGAGAGCTCTTGCGGGCAAGGATGGCGTTAGCGAAGAAACCCGGACGCGCGTGACGGCCAAGGCGCTCGAACTGGGTTACCTTCGCGCTGTCGACGTGGCAGCAACCCGCCCTGCAATCCACATCATCTTCAACGACCATGACCCGGTGAACAGCGAACTCTGGATGCAGATGCAGAACGGCATCCAGAGGGAGGCGGCGGAGTCGGGCTATCAGGTGCAAATCCACTGGACGGCAGAAGCCACTAGTGTCGAGAACATTGCGCGCGTGAGCGCCGGCGTTGTCCTTGTCGGGCAACATGATACCGCGACCTTGCAGGTCTTGAAGGCGGCCGGAAAGCCCGTCGTGCGATTGGGCTGGGTGCTGCCGCTCGAAGAGGTCGACCAGGTGACCGGCGCCGACCATGAGGCAGGCAATGCCATCGGGCAATATCTGTTGGAGCGCGGCCACCGGCGGATCGGCTTCGTGCATGGCAGCCGGGTATTGCGCGGCCGCATGGAGCGCCTTTTTGGCCTCCGCGAGGCGCTGATCAATCAGGACGGGGCCAGCGTCATCGAAATCCAGTTCGGCGGGGACGGCTTTGCCGGGGCGTTTCTTGATCTCAAGATCGAGGGCGACATGCCGACGGCTCTATTCTGCGCGCACGATGCGCTGGGGGTCCATGTCGTTTCTGAACTGCACCGCATGGGTTTGCGGGTTCCTGAAGACATTTCGGTCGTCGGTTATGGCGATTTTGCTGCTGCGACGCAGATCTCTCCGCCCCTGACGACAGTTCGGCTGCCCGGCGGCGATATGGGCATCGCGGCCTTCCGCCTGCTTCTCGACCGGATGCACGGCACCCGGTACCGGCTTCCGCCGCAGCGGGTGATGCTGGTGCCTAAACTGGTCGAGCGGGCCTCGGTGAAAACCCTGACTGACTAATCTTCCTCTATTCGTCTCCACTCGCTTTCGCCGCGGCCGCAATCATCCGGGCCAGACGACGAATGTGCTCACACCCGGCTTTGCCCCCGAGAACGATGAGCCGCCAATAGAGCGGAGCTGCGAGAAAATCGGCAATTGCTGCGCGATCGACCGTTTGCGGCAACTCGCCACGCGCGATGGCGCGATCCATGAAGGCATTGGCCTGCTCGCGCCGTGCGACCTGAAAGGGACGAATGGCGTCGGCCAAGGCCGGTTCCCGGCCCATTTCGGCGTGAAGATCGACGAGAATGCGTTTTATCAAGCGATGGCGCAGCACCTTCCGGATAGCGCGGAGGAGTGCGTCGATGTCGGCTTCAAGAGAGCCCATGTCCGCTGTCCGGGTTAGATCGATGCCGACCTGGGAGAGAAGATCGCTCGCCATCTCGGCCTTTGACGACCACCGACGATAGAGCGCCGCTTTGCCCACCCCAGCGGCACCGGCAACCTTCTCTAGACTAAGTCGAGCGTATCCGACACGCGCCCATTCTTCAAAGAAGGCGCGGCTCAATGCGTCGGTGATTTGGGGACGCTTCACCGCAGCGCCACTCGCAAGCCGGCCAGAACTCTTTTCGTCGGAACGGTTGCGTTCCATCGTAGCGCTCCCTAGATGGTTGGAACGACAGTGTTCCGACGAAAGGTTAGTCTAATGACGGATCCATTTCAAAGCTTCTCCGCCATGCTGCGCTATGCGCTGGCAAATCGCGTCGATCGAAACGCACCGACTTATATCGACATGGTCGCCGATGATGTCGTGATGGAGTTTCCCTATGCGCTCCCGGACATGGTCAAGCGTGTGGACGGCAAGGAGGCTCTGCGGGCCTATCTGAGAAATGTCGGGGACATGATCACGATCGACGCGCTCGACAATGTCGCGGTCCTTCGGACCGAAGATCCGGACGTGACCATCGTCGAATTTGAAGGTGTGGGGACGGTAAAGGCGAGCGGCAAACCCTATGAGCAGCGATACATTTCGGTGATCCGCACAAGGCAAGGCAAGATCGTTCACTACAAGGATTACTGGAACCCCGTCGCTCTGATGACGACGGCAGAGGCCAATCCGGCTAAGGAGAACGGGGCGAGCAATGGGTGACCGCATCCTCATTACCGGAGCAACGGGAACGACCGGCAATGCTCTCACCCGCCACCTCAACGCCGCAGGGGCCGACTTCGTCAGAGCCACGCGCAAGCCGGATGGTCCGCACGATCGGCAATTCGATTGGCGGGACGGCCAAAGCTATGATCTGGCACTCGATGGCGTGAGCAAAATCTATCTCGTTGCGCCGACGGATACGAGCGAGCCGCTTGCGGTGATGCTGCCATTTCTGGAGCAAGCCATTGAGGGAGGGGTCGAAAAAATCGTGCTACTCTCAGCCTCGTCGCTGCCGCGCGGTGGGCCGATGATGGGGGCGGTGCATGCATGGCTTGCCGAGCAGGATGTGAACTGGTCGGTATTGCGTCCGACATGGTTCATGCAGAATTTCGTCACGCAGCACCTGGCGTCCATCCAGGCGAATAGCGTGATCTACTCGGCTACGGGCCAAGGCCGCGTCCCGTTTATCGACGCGAGCGACATCGCTGCAGTTGCCGCAAGGGTCCTGTTGGATTCAAGCCTCGTGCAGAATGCGGATATCGTGCTGACAGGTCCGCAATCGCTGACTTATGCTGATGTCGCTGCGGTTCTGTCCAAGATTTCTGGGCGGACGATACGGCACATCAACCTGACCCCGGAGCAACTCGCCGCGCGTCACAGAGCCAATGGCCTGCCAGATGATTACGCGACGACGCTTGCCCTTATGGACGCGGCAATTGCGGAAGGCAGCGAGGATCGTGTCTCGGCGGGCGTTGCAGATATCACGGGCCGTGCGCCGAACGATCTCGAAGCCGTTCTCAGCACCTATCGGGTAAACCTCATGCTCGCAGCCTGAGGGCGCAGGCAATTCCAGGCACGCGAACGGTGGGCTTTGTGGAACCGTGTCGAAATCACGGCGTTGCGCCTCTGAGACTGCAGGGAGAGCAAATGGGCGCGCAGGTTGCATCGCACATCGATGAGGGGGCAGATGGGTGGCGGTGGACGACGTGTGGCCTATGGGAAGGCGTTGCATTTTTCGCGGAAAACCGCGGCCTGGCGCAAACTTGCCCGATCACCTCTGTCTGTAAAACACCCTTAGCGCCCTTCGCGCTCCTTGTTTTATAGGAGCACTCGTGGCCGTGGCAGGACCCTTCTCGTTTGACATGAGCTATTGCGGCCAGCCGGCCATTCCTGCGGACCTCTGGAGCCGCTGGAATTTTGAACCGGGCCTACTGGCTGGTCTTATTGCCGTGGCTCTCGTCGGCGGTTTCTGTCTTCGGGACACTTCGAACGTCAGGCGGATGGCCTTTCTGTCCGCCTGGCTCATTGCTGCAATCCTCTTCGTCTCGCCGCTTTGCGCGCTGACCGTCAGCCTCTTTTCGGCCCGTGTTGGGCATCACGTGCTCCTGACGATGGTCGTGGCGCCACTGCTTGCGCTGGCACTGCCGAAACGTTTGGGCGAACGGCACAATCTCTTGCTGCCTGTTGCGCTGTCGACAGCGGCGCTTTGGCTTTGGCATAGCCCGGATCTCTACACGTCGGCCTTCACGCATCCCCTCATTTACTGGGCGATGCAATTCAGCCTTCTCGCCAGTTTTACCTGGCTGTGGTTGGGCCTCCTCCACTCCACCGCCCCCATGTCGTCGGCTCTGGGCGCGCTGACCAGTGCCATTCAGATGGGCATGCTCGGGGCGCTGCTGGTCTTTGCCCAGAACCCGCTTTACCTGCCGCATTTTACCACCAGCGCCGCCTTCGGCCTCTCGCCAGTGGACGACCAGCAGCTTGGCGGCTTGATCATGTGGGTGCCGGCCAATCTGCCGCTTCTCGCACTCGTCCTCTGGCGACTGGTTGATGCGCTGGGGATCAGGCAGGCGGCGCGATGATCGTCACGTGGCTCAAATTTATTCACGTCGCCAGCATCGCGCTCTGGAGTGCAGGGCTCATCGCCCTGCCCTTCCTCTATTTGCAGCGCAAGGGCCTCGAAGACGAGGCGCTCTATCGCCTCCACGCCTTCACCCGGTTTTTCTATGTGGCGATCGTCTCGCCCGCCGCCTTCGTCGCGGTCGGTTCGGGGACGGTGCTGATCTTTCTGATGGCCACCTATGAGGCCTGGTTTTCAGCCAAGCTCCTGGCCGTTTCGGTGATGACGGGCATCCATATCTTTTCCGGCCTGATGATCCTGCGGCTTTTCGAGCCCAACCGCGCCTATCCCATGGTCCGGTTTCTCATCGTCATGCCGCTGACGCTGCTGACCGTGAGCACCATTCTCATTCTTGTTCTGGGCAAACCCCGGCTCGAATGGTCCGGCTTCGTCGCGGACCTCTTCGTCCCGGGGCGGCTGGGCGAGATCGCCCGTCCCTTCATTGCTTGGATGATATGAGGAGGCCGACACCATGATCGAAAATCAGCTTGCCTCCATGCCAGCCGGCAAAGCCCGCGGCCATGCTCGACAGAACCGAGAGCATCAGGCCATTGGGCAAGACGGTTTCGGGCCAGAAGAGACGAAGGCCGGTATTGGCGCCGACGATGGCCAACATCACCATGGCCGCAATCGCATGGTTCCAGCTCGCGACGCGTACACGAATGCCGGGCACGGCAAGCAATTCGAGCGTGCCCACGACGGCCGCAAGCACGCCGAAAACGAATGCTGCGCCAGCCGACCATTTGCCGACTTCGAGCCAGAATTCGTCCCCGGTGAACCAATAAAAAATGTCGATGCCCAGCGTCGAGATCACGAAGGCGATGGGGAAGTGCACCAGCATGGCGTGAAGCGGATGTCCGGCGACGGCAATGGCCGAACTCACGTCCTTTTCGGCAATTTCACGAATGATGGGGTTGGGATGATCGGCGTCGATCTCCCGCCCCTCTTCCAGCGTGATTTCCCGCTCTTCGCTGTCTTGCGTCGTATCCGCCACTGGGTCGTTTCCCTCTCAAAAATCTCTGTTCTTGCAGCAACGCCGTTCCTCTTGGCCGGTTGCGGCGGGGAATTATCGACGCTTGACCCAGCCGGCCCCCGTGCCGCCAATCTCGCGACGCTCTGGTGGGTCATGCTCTGGGGCGCGATGGCGCTGTTTGCCATCGTCATGGCACTGTTCTTTCTCGCCTATTTCCGGACTGGCACTCTGTCGCGGCTGAAGCCGGGGCATTGGATCATTGGCGGCGGCCTCATTCTGCCCATTCCGGTCCTCGTTCTGCTCACGGGCACGGCGCTCGTCCTTGGCGAACAATTGCTGCCGCGCGGCGATGAGCCGCTCCGCATCGAGGTGACCGCCGAACGCTGGCATTGGCGATTTGGCTATCCCAATGGCACGACGTCCGATGAGCAGGTGGTGCACATTCCCGCCGGGCAGCCGGTGGATTTTGCGGTGACTTCAGCCGATGTCATCCATTCGTTCTGGATCCCGCGGCTCGGCGGCAAGATCGACGCCATTCCCGGCCACACCAACCTCATCCGGCTCGAGGCCGACGAACCCGGCACCTATTGGGGCCAATGCGCCGAATATTGCGGCGAAGGGCACGACATCATGTTTTTCCGCGTCGAGGCGCATTCGCCTGAAGACTTTGCCGCGCTGATGGAGGCCGGCCAGTGAGCGACACGCCTATCTCGCCAATCCGCCTCCACAAGGAACTTGAGCGCATCTGGATGACCCCGCCTGGCATTGGGCGATTGTCGAGCGTCAACCACACGGTGCTCGGCAAGCGCTTCATGGTCGTGGCGCTGACCTTCTTTGCCATCGGCGGCTTTCTTTCCATGCTGATCCGCGCGCAGCTCGCGACGCCGAACAGCGCCTTCATCGGACCCGAAATCTACAATCAGATCTTCACCATGCATGGCACGGTGATGATGTTCCTCTTCGCCATTCCGATGTTCGAGGGCTTCGTCATCTATATGCTGCCCAAGATGCTGGGCGCACGGGACATGGCCTTTCCGCGCCTCACCGCCTATGGCTTCTGGTGCTACCTCTTCGGCGGCACGATCCTCATCGTCGCAATGCTTTTGGGCGCCGCGCCCGATAGCGGCTGGTTCATGTATACCCCGCTCTCGTCCAAGCCATACACGCCGGGGATCAATGCCGATGTCTGGCTGCTCGGCATCACCTTCGTTGAAATCTCTGCCGTCACCGCCGCCATCGAGATCTTCGTCTCGATCCTCAAAATGCGCGCGCCAGGGATGTCGCTGGCCCGTATGCCGCTGATGGCTTGGTATATGCTCGTCACCTCGGGCATGATGATAGTCGGCTTTCCGCCGCTCATCCTGGGCTCGATCCTTCTCGAACTCGAACGCGCTTTCGACCTCCCCTTCTTCGATCCCACCCGCGGCGGCGATCCGCTCCTCTGGCAGCACCTCTTCTGGCTCTTCGGCCATCCGGAGGTCTACATCATCTTCCTGCCCGCGGCAGGCGCGCTCTCGACCATCATTCCCGTCTTTGCGCAGCGCCAAATCCTCGGCTATCGCGCCATCATCGCCGCTATCGTTGCCATGGGTTTTTTGTCCTTCGGCCTCTGGGTCCACCACATGTTCACGGTGGGCATTCCGCATCTGGCGCTTGCCTTCTTCTCGGCCGCCAGCGCCCTCGTCGCCATACCCACCGCCGTGCAGATTTTTGCCTGGCTCGGAACCCTCGCTTCGGGAAAACCGAAATGGGATGTGCCGATGCTCTATGTCTTCGGCTTTTTCTTCGTCTTCGTCATCGGCGGATTGACCGGCGTCATGCTCGCCATGGTGCCGTTCAACACCCAGGTGCACGACACCCATTTCGTCGTCGCCCATCTCCACTATGTGCTGGTGGGCGGCTTCGTTTTCCCGATGCTCGCCGGCATCTACCATTGGCTGCCGCACATTTCGGGGCGCCAGAGCCTTTACAAGCTCTCCATACCCGCGTTTTGGCTGATCTTCATCGGCTTCAACCTGACCTTCTTTCTCATGCATCTGACCGGGCTCATGGGCATGCCGCGCCGCATCTCGACCTATCCATCCAATTGGGGATGGGATTGGCTTAATCTCCTGTCATCTTTCGGCAGTTTTATCCTGACCATGGGCTTCTGCCTGGTTCTGGCCGATCTTGTGCTGCAGTTCCGCTTCGGCCGCTATTTCCGCCGCGACCCTTGGCAGGCGCAAACGCTCGAATGGGCGACGCCTACCCCACCACCGAGCTATAATTTCGCCGCGATCCCGAGGATCGATGAACGGGCCGACGGGCTGGAACCGGCCAAGATCGGACCTCTATTGGCAGGTGGCCACGGCTATCTCGGCTTTACGCGCAATGGCGATCAGGAAACCATGGGCGTCGATATGCTCACGGGCGCGCCTGAGCATGTCATCATCCTGCCGCGCCGCACCTATTTGCCGCTTTGGACGGCATTAGCGACGGCAAGCTTTTTTCTCGCCATGCTCTTCGGGCTCTATTGGCTCGCGCCATTTGGCGCGCTTCTGACGCTGATCCTGTTCCTCACCTGGCCCGCCAGCATCGGTCAGACGGCGGACAAAGGACTGATCGATATCGGCATGGGCGAAGCCGCCCCGCTCAATGTCGAATGTCCAAACAATGTCGCTGTTCTCGCCAATCGCTGCGCCTTGGTGATGAATGCAACGCTCTTTTCGTCGCTGCTTTTCGGCGGGCTGTTTCTCCTGGTCGTCGCGCCGAACTGGGAAGGTCTCGTGTCGATCGACTGGCCTGTTTGGCTGAGCGGGCTTGCATGGATTCTATCAGCATCCGCCGCTGGAACCTCTTGGCTGGCCCGGCGACGCAATCTGTCGGGCCAGAACGCCGGGGCTTTTTTGCTGGCGGCTGCTCTGGGACAATTGGCAGCGTTCGTCATGCTGATCGTGCTTCTGACCGAGGTGCCCAACCCTACGGACCACGCGCGGCAGGCAGTGATGTTTGCCCTACTCTCTTTTTCCGCCATACACTGCGGTCTCGCCGCGCTCATGGCTGGACACGGCTTCTGGCGCCTGACCCAGGGCTATGTTTCAGCACGCCGCCAGACGGAATTGGTGCTCGCCTGGCTCTGGAATGGTTATGCCGCGGCAACGATGATCCCGGCGCTTGGCCTTGCGACGCTCCTGGCGTGGGCGGGGGGCGCCTGATGGTCCGGCAAGATCTCCGCGCCCTGCTGCTCTTGATTGCCGGCTTTACCGTGTGGTCGCTGGCCTTTGTGGTGCTCTATGGCCTCCAGGCGCTCGGCTGCGCCTATGGCTGGCCCAACCACCGCTGGCTGCTGATCGGCGCCTATGTGGCCAGTCTCATTCCGCTCGCCTGGCTCGCCATGGGCAAACCAGTCCGCGAGGGCGAGCCGACGACGACTCTGTCAATCGCGGCACTATGGGCAAACCGCGCGGCCTTGGGCGCCGGAATCCTGGTCTTCCTGCCTGTGACCTTCGTCAGCGCCTGCATCTGACTGCGCGATCAGGGCGCCTCGGTAAAATCGTGAACAGCGTCGACACCTGGGACCACTTCAATGGAAAAAGCCTGACCGTTCACCCGAACTGTCACCGTTTTTTGCGCAGCGCTGCGCAGACGTAACGAAGCAACGTGGTACTGTGCCCAGACCAAGTCCAGCTCAATGCCGCCGCGGGCCCGAATGCCGCGCACTGACCCACTCGGCCATTGTTCCGGCAAAGCCGGGAGCAGCCGGATCTCGGCTTCGCTCGACTGCACCAGCATTTCAAGGATCCCGGCAGCACCGCCAAAATTGCCATCGATCTGGAACGGCGGATGGGCGTCGAACAGGTTGTTGTAGCTGCGCGCGGGGCTGAGCAGGAGCTTCAGCACATCATGGGCGTGGCTGCCCTCGCCAAGGCGGGCCCAGAGATTGATGCGCCAA
This sequence comes from Devosia sp. Leaf64, assembly GCF_001421945.1. NCBI lineage: Bacteria > Pseudomonadati > Pseudomonadota > Alphaproteobacteria > Hyphomicrobiales > Devosiaceae > Devosia > Devosia sp. Leaf64. Next base: position 64,097 of record NZ_LMLO01000022.1, read on the forward strand.
CCAATACCCCAGCCGGTCGCCTCGACACCGCGGATTTCAAGCGACCGGCGCGCGGCAGCAGCGAGTTCGGGCGTGCTCTCGGTGCTGATCTGGTCGCTGGGATAAAGCCCATAGAGATGCGAGACATGGCGATGGTGGATTTCTGGAACGTCCATGTCCCAATCCTCCATCCATTCCTGCAATTGGCCCGCATTGCCGACGCGATGTTCGGGAAGGCGGCTCCGCGCGTCCTCGGCCTGCTGGACTAGGTCGGCATCCTCCTCCAATTGGTCGGCAGCCTCGGCAAAGGCCGAAAAGAGATCGCGAAGGATCTGGTTGTCCATGGTCGGACCCGCGCAGAGCGCGACGCCGTGGGGATGGCGGTTTTCCGGCGAGATGGATGGCGCGGTGACGAGATAATTTGTCCCCGGCATGGCGACGAGCGTATCGAGCGCAAACAGCACGGCACCTCTAAGGGGACCATAGAGCCGTCGCACGAGAGCATCTGGGCTTCCGGCAAAACGGGCGTGATCCCAGAGTTGAGCCATGAGCCAGGCGCCGCCTGTCGGCCACATGCCCCAATAGGCGCCATCGACGGGGCCGGTAGCGCGCCAGAGATCGGTATTGTGATGGAGCACCCAGCCTCGTGCGCCATAGTGAGCCCGTGCCATTTCGGCGCCGGTGATCGACAGATCCTCGGCGAGCGCCACGAGAGGCTCGACCATGTCCGGCAAGTTGGCGGGATCGGGCAGCCAATAGTTCATCTGGAGATTGATATTGGCGGTATATTTGCTGCCCCAAGGCGGCCGCGTGTCCTTGTTCCAGATCCCCTGCAGTGTGGTCGGTTGCGTGCCGGGGCGGCTCGATGAAAGCATCAGGTAACGCGCATATTGGACATAGAGCGCGGCAAGGCCGGGATCGTCGCCCGAGGCGAAATTGGCAATACGCTGGTCTGTCGGAAGATCATCCCGGCCCGCGCCAAGGTCGATATCCAACCGATCGAACTGTGCCCGATGGGCCGCGATGTGGCGGGTGCGGAGAGTTTCGACGTCCGCCCCAAGGTAGGCATCGCGTCGCGCGAGAAGCTTGGCGTTGGGATCCCCTGAAACATCATCGAACCGAACGAAGCTGGTCGCGATATCGAGGAGGATGAGTGCTTCCGTAGCATCGCGCACGATGAGGCGGCGGCCGCGGCGCTCGACCGTGCCGCCTGTGACGCGGAGATGCGCATCGATGCCGAAGCTGAGTTGCCCATCGACCCCATGCTTGCCAAAATTGCGGCCGCGATAGACGAGGCTCCCCTCGTCGCCCGCAAGAATATCGCCGGGTTGCGGACTGTCGAGCCATGCCTCGAAATCGAGCAGCTTTGGTACGGAGGATGCGAGATGAAGCACCAGCACGTCATCAGCCGCAGAGACGAAGGCGGTGCGCGTATAATGCGGGGCTTCGGGATCAAGACCGGACCCCAGCAGCGCATAGGTGGTCGTCGAGATGGCGGTTGCGAGATCGAGCTTGCGCGCATAGCTGCCGGGCACAGCTTCATGCCGGAAATCGACAAAGAGATTGCCTGCCGGCTGGTAGCTCATCTGCGAGTGTGGTTTGGCGAGAAGATGGGACTGGGCGACATCATGGGCCGCCTGATAGCGCCCGGCGAAAAGATGTTCGCGCACCTTTTCAAGGTTGGGCAAGGCCTCGGGATTGGTCGGTTGATAGGGCCCGCCAGACCAGAGCGTTGACTCGTTAAGCTGAAGTTCTTCACGCCCGACGCCGCCATGCACCATGGCGCCGAGCCGGCCATTGCCCAAGGGGAGAGCGTCCGTCCACTCGGTGGCCGGTTGGCGATACCAGAGAATGTCAGTCATCAGATGTTCCGCAGCCGAGCGCCAGAGGAAGAGAAAAGCATGGCCCGATCGGGCCTGATGCCGAAGGAAAGAACGTCGCCGGCCTTGATCCCGGGCCGCTCGCGCGCCTCGATGACAACGCTTTCGCCGGACAGGAGCGTGCCATAGACAAAGCGCGTGCCGCCGAGATTTTCGACGACATCGACAGTGACAGAAACGTCTGCAGCGCCCTGCCCCGGTTCGACGAAATGCTCGGGCCTGACGCCCACCAGCACCTTGTCCTCCGTGCCGCGTGCGGGCAGTGAACCGCCATTTTCGAGCCGCACCGTGCCGCCGCCAAGCGTGCCGCGCAGGAAATTCATGCGGGGCGAGCCAATGAAACCAGCGACAAACAGATTATCCGGGTTGTCGTAAAGTTCTTCAGGCGTGCCGGCCTGCTCGATCTTGCCGGCGCGCATGACGACGATTTTGTCGGCCAGCGTCATGGCTTCGGTCTGGTCGTGGGTGACATAGATCATGGTCGAGCCAAGCTGGTTGTGGAGCTTGGCGATTTCGACGCGCATCGACACGCGCAATTCCGCATCAAGGTTCGAGAGGGGCTCGTCGAAGAGAAACACTTCGGGATCGCGGACGATGGCGCGCCCGATGGCGACGCGCTGACGTTGGCCGCCGGAGAGTTGACCCGGCTTGCGCTTGAGGAGCGGTTCGATCTGAAGCGTCCGAGCCGCAACGGCGACGCGGGCGGCGATGTCTTCCTTGCTGAGCCCCGCCATCCGCAGGGAGAAGCCGATATTCTGTTCGACCGTCATATGCGGATAAAGCGCGTAATTCTGAAACACCATGGCAACGCCACGCTCGATCGGGTCGGCCTGGTTCATGGTTTTTCCGTCGATCGAAAGCGTGCCCTTAGTGATGGGTTCGAGCCCGGCGATCATGCGCAGAAGCGTCGATTTTCCGCATCCCGATGGCCCCACGAAAACCGTGAAGCTCCCGTCGTCGATGAAGAGGTTAAGGCCTTCGATGACCTCGAGCGCTCCATAGGATTTGCTGACATCGGTCAGCGCAACATTGGCCATTCTCGCCTCCTCCAGGCGTGGCTCCTTACCGGCGCAAGCGTCGGGTGGAGCCTCTCAGAGTGATTTCAGCATCGATGCGTATGGTGCGATTGCCGAGCGATCCATCGCCCAGCCGTTCGGCAAGGATCGAAACAATGGCCTCGGCCATCTTGTCGACCGGCTGACCGACTGCCGTAATCCCCGGCACGTGCACGGAAAAGGCCGGCACATCGTCGAAGCTGACAAATGTTATGTCTTGCGGGATCGAGACATTGTGCTCGCGCAACCAGCGCAGCGCGCCAATGCTCATATTGTAATTGGCCCCGAAGACGGCCGTCGGCGGATTGGGCAGCGCCATCAGATCGCCCATCGCGCTATAGCCGCGTTGCTCGTTCCAGCGCGCATCGACGACGAGTTCGGGATGCTCTTCGACACCGTGGGCGAGGAGCGCGTCGCGATAGCCCTGGAGACGATCGCGGGCGACGGAATCGACCAGATGCCCGTGAATGATCGCCACCCGCTCATGGCCGAGATCGAGCACATGATCGATGAGCCGCTTGCTGGCGCGCCGGTTTTCGACAAAGACCCGGTCGGCGGCTAGGCCTGGCAGGTCATTGTCATAGAGCACGGTCAGCATGCCCTGGCTGATATAGGGCTCAAGCCGCTGGCGAAGCTCTTCATTGCCATCCATCACCACCGCATCGACGCGATGGCCGGCGAAAAACTCGATCCCGTCCATGAACGAACTGGGGTCGGTATCGTGGCAATAGCAGAGCACTGCGCGCCCGGTCTGGCGCATGTGCCGGCTGAGACGATCGAGCAGTGCGGCGTGGAATTCGCCGACGGCGGGGACCATGAGCCCCACCATATGGCTCGTGTTGGTCTTCATAGCCGCAGCGGCGCTGTTCCGGCGATAGCCCAGTTCGTCGATGACCTGGGCGATACGCTCGCGATTGCCGCCGCGGATGGGCTGATCGTTGAGGTAGCGCGACACGGTGCCGACGGCGACACCGGCTGCCCGCGCAACATCGATAATTGTCGCCGGGCGTGCTCTATTGATCGCTTGGTCGGTCATCCGTCTTCGTATCCCTGGTGAACGCGCCCGGAAAAATCGCCCCGGGCACTTTTCACCTGCATAATGCGGCTTCGGCGCGGGCGCCACAGGGCCCGGCCAAGCAATTGTCACGCTAGGCATTTTGTTCAAACACAATGGCCGCATGGATGCGCAGACGATCAAGCGTCACCCCATATTGCCCATTGCCAAGATCGGTCACCTCCACCGGCTCGCCCGAGACGGCCTCGAAGGCGCGACGCGGCGGCGACGGCAGGCGAACCTTGGCCGTGACGGGGCCAATCGCCGGGATATCCTCGATCATCTCCATGACCCTCGTTCCATCCCGCGTCGGCACGGCATTGCCGCGCACCTGAGGGGCGCCATAGAGCAGATGAAGGATGTGGCGGCCACGGGCCTCCTGCTGGCTGAGCGATGCGCGGCCCGAGCTCGGCAGATCGGTCTCGAGAGCGGCATCGGGCAGGAGCCGCTTGAGAAGGCCACGGACGATATAGCGATAAAGCGGCTGGCCCATCGCCCGATAGATCGAGAAGATCGGGTACGCAATATAGCCAACGCCCTTATGGAGCGTGACACCCGCCCCGAGCGGAGCCGATGCGACATTGTCGGGCGCGTGAGCATGCGACGAGAAATGCGCATAGGTGCGGTTGAAATAGGGCGGCATGACCTCTGCCAGCACCTCCGCGCCTTCGGGGGTTATCGCCAGAGCCCGGCCATAGACGACGAAGGGCGACGTCGTCATGGACTGGTCGAGCGAAGCGCTGGCGCGGAGGTAGGATGGGCTGAATTCGACCGGGCCGAGATTGCGTATGCCGGCAGGGACCGCGAAAGAGCCATCGTCCTGCAACGCAGAAATACCGCTCAGGATCAGCTTGCCGCCCGCCTCGACATAGGCATTGAGCCGGACCTGCAGATCCCCTTCGACGGGTACTTCATCGGGCAGGATGATGACGCGGTAGCGCGCAAAATCGACGCTCGGGTCGATGACGTCGAAGGGCTGCTGCAATTCCTGCAGCATCTGGGCCGCGCCATCATCGGCATTGTTGTTGCGGTCGCCCGCATGGTGGAAATATTCCGCAGAGAGGATAGCGACCTCGGACACCTGCCGTGCGTCTTCGAGATAGGGTTCGAGCTTTTCGACGCGGGCATAGGCGGGGCCGATCGAGGCATAGGTATCGGGATTGATCGCGCCGCTTGGATGCAACTGATCGCCCACAAGGCATTTCGACCCCAGCGCCACCATTTGCGCAGCCTCGAACTCCAAGGCATCGGGATGCTTGAAGCCGCCGAATTCGCCCCAAGACGTGTGGAATTTGCCGGTATGGGCGACAAAATCGAAGCCAAGCGTTGCCGCATAGCGGGCGCTGGCCGGGAAGTGATTGTATCCCCAGCCCCCTGTCGGCAGGCTTTCGAGTTCGAGATGGGAATAGGGCTCGAAACGCTGCGGGCCTTGCTTATGGATATGGCCGCAATTGTAGAAAATCCGGAGGCCCGGAAATTCGGCATTGAGCGCCGCGCTCATTTCGCGACGGAAGCGATCATTGACCCATTCGTCCTTGGTCAGGCGATCGGCGTGGATTTCCGGATCAAGACCCATCTCGGCCATGGTGTCGAGACAGGCCTGACACACGCAATCGGGCGCGAGGACAATATCAAAGAAGATGCCCGGCGTTGCATAGGTGCTGGCGACTTCGCGTGCCATGCCCAGAAGTTCGTCGCGATATTCCTTGTGATTGAGGCAGAGCGTGTGCCAGCCCGCTTCAAGCTGGGCGGGATCGAAGCGGTTGTCGGTAGCTGACCGCACCCGCCATTCCGGATGGAGCCGCGCATTGCGCTCGTCCCACTGCACGGTGATGTAGATCGGGCATTCGATATCGGCTGCGTTGAGCGCATCGACCATTTCGCCGAGGAGATCAGGCCGGGACAGGTTCGGGTGTGGCGCGCCGATCTTGGTCGGGTAATAGGCCCAGCCGTGATGGCACTTGGCGAAGACCGTAATGGAATCGACATGTGCCTTCTTCAGCGTATCGACGAAATCTGCGGCGTCGAAATCCTTGCCGATATCGGGGATGTGCTCGGACGTGTGGAAATCGAGATGGATCTGGCGAAAGCGCAGCGGCTTGTTGGTGCGTTGGATAGTCATTCTTTGGCCCCTGTGCGGGTCTGCGACCCGGCGGCAAATTGGCGTTGAAAGATCACGAAGACGATGAGCGGGACGATCGTGGTGACGATGGCGGCCACAGACCGCAGATCCCAATTGCTCTCATAGGTGCCCGACACCTTGGTCAGGAGGACGGGCAAGGGTTGCATGCTCCGCAGATAGAGCATGGGAAGGAGGAGTGCGTTCCAGGTCCAGAGGAACTGCAGAACGCCGACCGCAAAGATGGGGCTCGTCGCATTGGGGAGGACGATTTGACGAAGGGTCGAGAGCGGCCCGCAGCCATCGATCTTGGCAGCCTCGATAAGCTCCTTGGGAAAGTCCTCAAGAAAGTTCTTCACGAGGAAAATCGACCAGGCAAAGCTCATGCCCACATAGGGGATGAGCACAGCCGCGATATTGTCGATCAGCTTCAAATCCCGCCAGAGCGTAAAGAGCGGAATGACCACGACCTGCTGCGGCAGCACGAAGGCATTGATGATCAGGATCAGCAACAGCCGGCGGAACGGGAAGTTGAGGAAGTGAAACGCATAGGCCGCGGCTGGCGTCAGCAGCATGGTGCCGAGCGTTGCGAGCGCCGCGAGCATTGCCGTGAACCAGAAGGCTTGGGCCAACGGATATTCATCCCACACACGGATCCACGCATCGAATGTGATGCTGACCGTATCGAGCCGCCACCAGCCGAGCGCCACTTCGCTTGGTGGACGCAGCGAAGTCACGACGATGCCGAGCACCGGGATGACCCAGATGGTCGCGATGACACCAACCAGAACGACAGTCCACCAATGAATGCGCCCGATCATTTGGCACCTGCCGTGCGCTGGATGATGGCAGGGATGGAAATGACGAGAACGGCGACGAGCAGCACGACGGTTGCCGCGGCGCCATAGCCCAATTTGAACTGTGTCATCGACTCCCGATACATGAAGTAGCCGACCGTCTCTGTGGCGCGCACGGGGCCACCGCCGGTCATCACATAGATGATGTCGAAGGCGCGCAACGCCCCGAGCAGGTTGATGAAAATGGCGACGCGTACACCCGGAAGCGACAGCGGCATCATGATATGCCGCATGATCGACGTGGGTTTGGCCCCATCCATATAGGCAGCCTCGAGCACCGTCCGTGGGATCGACTGCACCGCGGCAAAGCAGAGCATGAGCGGCAGGCCGACGCCGCTCCAGGAAGCAACAAAGATCAGCGACCAGAGCGCGGTATTGGGATCGCCCAGCCAGGAGTGGGCGAAGCCGGGAATGAAATTGCCAATGATGGCGTTGAGGAGCCCCGCTTTGTCGGGGCGCAGGATATTGAGCCACATATAGCCCGATACCGCTTCGGAAATGCCGAAGGTAACGAACATCATGCCGCGAAATGGCGTCGTATGGACCGGCGCAAAGGCGCAGAGCATGGCCAAAGCCCAACCAAGACTGACCGAGATCACCGTTGTGCCGAGCGTAAAGATCAGCGTCGTCAGCAGCGTGTTGCGGAAGGTCGCATCATTGAACAGCGTGACGTAATTGCCAAAGCCAACCCATTTGGCCGGCGCCAGGCCTTTGATGTCAAAGAACGACAGCCTGATCGTATCAAACAGCGGATAAACCACCGAGATACCGAAAAGGATGATCACGGGCGTAATGAGCAGCCAGGCAGCCGGTGTTTCCTTGATGCGCCATCCACGGGTGGCGGGCAGCCGAAGCCGTCCGCCACCATCGCGGGAGGAAACGTCCGCCGGGTCTGCCACCATCTGGGGCAGAGACCGGCTCATCAGTAAGCCGTTGCCGCTTTGGCTTCGATGGCGGCCAGTACTTCGTCGACGGTCGCCTCGGTCGGGTTCTGCAGGAACTTCTGCAGCTGCACGCGATATTCATCGACGAGATCGCCGGGAAGGAGATCGCCAAGCACGAACTGCACCTTGGAACTCGAAACGGCGCCGGTCGCGATCTGCTGGACCGGACCAAGGAGCGATCCGTCCGCAGCCGAACTTGGTGAAGCATAACCGTAGCCGGCCATGATGGCGGAAGCCTCGGGGCTGACGATGTAATCGAGGAAAGCGTCAGCCGCCGCGGGATTGGCGCCGTTGGTCGTGACGTTCAACTCCTTGGTATCGACGCTCGACGTATCGTCAAAACCCATGCCCAGCGCTGGGAACTGGAAGATCGAATAATCAACGCCCTCTTCGAGCTTGAGATCATTCTTCAGCGCCGCGTTGGTCCACATGCCAAAGAGCAGGTAATTGGACTCTTCGGCCGTATAAAGCGTCGGATAGGGTTCTTCGATCGCGAGCATGGTCGCCGCCGGAGCGCAGCAGCCGGCCTGCAGCATTTCGGCATATTTCATCAATGCCGCTTTGACCTTCGGGTCGGTCCAGGGGATTTCGTGCGCGGCCAGTTGCGCAGCAACATCGACGCCGGCGGTGCGCAGCAGCAGCGTTTCGAACCACTCGGTATGCGCCCAATATTTGGCCGGGATTACGACAGGCGCAGGATACCCGGCTGCCTTGAGCTTATCGAAGCTCGCGATGAACTCATCCCAGGTTTTTGGCGGCTTGACGCCAGCTTTTTCGAGCTGGGCGGTCTTGTACCAGATCGCCGAACGATCGCCATAGGTATAGGTGATGCCGTAGGTCGTGCCATCGATCGAGCCGAGATCGCGCCAGGATTGGCTAAGCTTGCCGTCCCAGCCAAAGCTAGCCCATTGATCGTCGATCGGGCGCAGAATGCCGGCATTGACGAGTTCAGCCCGGAATGCCGGCCAGGTATTGATGATGATATCGACGACTTCGCCGCCCATGAGCGCCGTGCGCATACCGCCACGGGCATCGCCCTGCCCGCCTGCGGGCTGGAATTCCTTGATGGTGACGCCGGGATGCATCTCCATGAATTTGGCTTCGACATCCTTCCACATCTGACCATCTGTGCCGGTCTGCCATTGCAGGATGACCAGATCACCAGAAATGTCCTGCGCAAGGACGGACGGACTAACGCCGGCAAGAGCGGCAAGCATGACGCCGGCCAAGACGGTACGACGCCGCAAAGAGCGGTTGAACATGATTTTCTCCTCCCTTGACACGGCTGTCTCGCCGCTTCCGTCAAGTAAGTTGAAACGTTATCAACTAAGTCAAACTTTGCAACTGGATTTTTTTGGGGGCGAGGCGGCACAAAGCGCCAGTGGGGAAAATAATCGCGACAGCTGCATCCGAGGGACGGATGCGTCTAGATTAGACTACCTGGGTACACCGCATGAGCGAGTTGGGATCACGAACGCAGACGATATTCCCGTCTGAAAATCTATCTTATCAGACCAAGTAAAGTGACCGGCCGAGCGTCCTATGTTCAAAACGTGGAGGTCTCGATGAAGGTCATAGCTGCAATTTCGGTGTCTGTTTGCGTGACTGCTACTGCTCTTGCGCAAGATGAAGCGCATGGTCCTGTTCTGGTCGATCCCGATTTCGGATTGACGCTCGAAACACCTGATGGCTTTGACGCCGAATTGGTGGGGCAGACCCCCGAGGGCCTTGTGGTCATCACGGTGTCATCGGACAATCCGGGTTTACCTGCCTTGGATCCCAGCGGTGATCTTTGCGATATCAGCTTTCAATACGACCCCGCTTATGGGCAGGGGGACCAGGATTGGGTCAACAGCCTCGTCGTCGATACGGGCACCTACGAGCGCATGGCGCAAGAGGTTGCCGTGCCCGGCACAATCGAAGGCGGCAAAGATTTTATCCTTCACGGTTCTTACGCCCATCGCGTCCATGGCAAGCATGAAACGGGCGGCGCATTCACCGTTGCGGTCATTCCGAGCCCTTCCGGCTATGTGACGCTGAGCTGTATCAGCGCAGAGGAAACAGCCGACTGGAGCATGATTGATCCCCTGATCGAGGCCATCACCATTCCGGGTCAGCCACGCGATCATCTGGTCCCCAGCGGCCGTTGCGAGAGCGAGATCGCGGCGATAAGCAGTCAGATCGGGCACGCTGAAGGAGCGCCCTTCGACCGCCACATGATCGCGGTGCTGGACGGAGAGCGCAAAAGGATCGCCGAACAGTGTGGCGGCATCGACGCCGACGCGGTCATGGACGCCGCGATGATCGAAGTTGGTCACGAGACAAGTTATCGCAGCCTGCGCTATGATGCGCTGTCCGCAATCGGATCGGAGCTTTTAACCAAAGAGCAGCATGAAGCGCTGGATGGAGGGCGCCGACAGGTTGTCGCGACCAGCGACGAAGCCACCGGCGAGCGCTATTTGCGCTACATGCATTTCATTGTCGGGCTCCGAAGCCTCGACCAATAGTCACCAGATGTCGCGTTCGATCAGAACAATGGGATCATCTTTGCCATCGAAGGTGGCATCGACGGCAAAGTAGGTAATCTCGAACTTGCCGTTCTTGAACTGCCAGCGCGTTTCCGTATAGGCGTCACCCAAGCCGCGCCACTTGTTGCGCTCTGACATGGTGCGGCTGGATGGATCGTAGCTCGGATTGACCACTTCGCGGAGATAGGGCGTTTCGTAGACGACTATAGTGTCGACGCCTGCACTTTCTTCTCCGCCAACATAATTGACGTCAAACTTGGGTGACGGGAAGACGATTTGCGACACCGTGCCCTGCTGATCCGACAGCAGATAGACCGCGGTCTGGCTATAGGCGCCAATCTGGCATGGAAATTCGACGATCAGCGCCTGGCGGGCCGCCGTCTCTTCGCCCACCTGCAATTCGAAACTGGGCGGCTCCGTTTCTGAAGTGTCGGGCTCCATGCAAAGAGGAGGCAAGTTGGCGGCATGATAATCCTGCGCTTTTTCTAACGCATCTGCCCGCCAGTTTTCCTCCCGAGCCGTGGCGGGAACAGCCAGCAAAATGACCCCGGTCCAAATCAGCAATCGCGAAGGCATGGCGCTCTCCATTTCTGTTCACTGATAGGACGACGGGCGCGAGCGCAATCTTGGTCGAACAAAAGTCACGACCAGACCAAGGTCTTGGCTGCAGGCGCCGTCACATGGGTAGTGAGGCGCTCTGCCTTGTCGAGGAGATCAACCCATGTTCCGTCAGACGATTACCGCCACGGCGCTGCTCGCGCTCTGTTCCATCATGCCTTCCCAAGCGCAGGGCGTAACCGATTACCTGGGCGTCCCCGGTCCGATCAAGGTCGGCGATACGGACTATATCCTCTCCTGGTCGTCCAATCCGCAACCGGGCTATTTTAAGCAGGAATACCTGCCCGAAGGCGCCGCTGGTGACAGCTACGAAAGTATGGTAATGGTAGAATTTATCGCTACAGACGCACCGCTCACCGAAGTTGTCGGGGCGCAGGCGGCAATGGTCGAGCAGCGCAAGGGCAGTGACCCGGTCGCCAATTACGCCGTCTTCGACAATCCCGACAATGGCGAGTACCTGCTCGACTTCCTGCTCTCAACCAAGGACAAGAATGGCGAGTTCATCCTCGAATGGAATGGCTATCGCTATGTGGAAGGCGAATTTGACGGCCAGAAAGGATCGATGCTTTTCGCCATGAGTGAGCGCGCTTATGGCGATGCCGCATCGGAAGCTTTTCTGCGCAATCTGCGGGAGTTCAAGGCCGAACATCTCTCGGAGTTGAGCCAGGCTGAACTGCCTCAACTGGACTAACCGATACTCCATCCGGGAAGAACGGACGATCGACTATGCCGTAACTTTGTCGGTCGATGAAATGAAGCTCCGGGGCGCAGTTTTGCCCCGGAGCTCAAGGCTCAGTTTTCGCCGATTTGTAGAATACCGACCTGACCTCGCGTGTAGGTCTCGATCAGGACACGATAGGCAGGGTTCTGCTCGGGACTATCGGCATCGACAAAGACGCTCACTGTGGCAGCGCAGAAGCCTCCCTCGCCTTCGGCCGTATTTGCGGTAACCTCGCCCTGTGCAGCATCGCCGGCCATGTCGACCCACCGCGTCGCTATGGCATCCGCAGCCTCCTCAGCAATAGCGCAGTCGGGGTAGGTCAAGGCAATGCCGACACCTGGCCGGTCATGCTGGATATCGGCAATGATCCCTCCGAGATAGGGCGGAATGCCTTGGCTAAGTGCGGCCATCTGCTCTTCAAGACGCTCCTTGGTTTCGTCCATATCGGCCGAGGGCGCCAGCATCGCCGCGGGGTCGAGAGCGGCCATGCCAAAGAGCGGCGAGATCACCACTGCCTGGACCACCTGACCATTCCCGGCTGCCTGCTCAAGCCCCGCCAGAGCCGTTGCAACGATCGGATTATCACCAAGGCTGGGCTGTTGCCCGGCAGCGACCGTAGCAGCCTGAGGGGTTTGTGCCTGGACCACATTGGTCCCCACGGCCGCGGCAAACTGCGCCGCGCCGATTGCAGTACGCCATGGGTCAGAGGGATCGCGCTTGGATGGGTCGAACCGCTGTGGCTCGCCATTGCCGACAACGCCCGAAACACCGGCATCTTCAAATCCCACCGCCTTTAGCGCTGCAATCATGTCAGTTGCCGCGTCCGCATCAACCAAACCCCAATTGCTGGTGGAATTGGGTGGGCGGCCATATCCGGTAAAGTAGCGGATTTTGTCGATCGTTGTGCCGGCCTTGGCTTCCCACTCGGCCGGCTCGGTTTCGAAGACGCTTTCGAGGGCCAAGACATCGACGATCGGCATAGCACGCAACTGGGGACGAGGGGCACTATCGTCGTCCACAAGGCTCATGAGCGTGTGCATATCAAGGAAATAGGCGACGTCGCCCGTCTGCCCGGAAAGGAGCGTTGCCGGCAAGTGGTCCAGGCCATCGCGGAGGGGATTGGTATTTTGAGCGAGTACGGGGGCGGCGGTTGCCAGCAGCAGGCCGGCAGCGATGACGCAAGAGCGCATGCGTGTCTCCTTCATGTTGTCTTGCCGATGTGACGCTTGCCACGCCGCAGACCTTGGTGGCGAAGGCTGATTTTCCAGAAAAAATCTTTAGCTGTGGACCAAGGTTTGGCTCGCTCGCCGCGTCTTATGGGCAGAACCAAAAGGATGCGGATCATGAAACGACTGCTGATCTCCCTGCTGCTTGCGACCGCAATGATCTCGGCCGCCCCGGCGCAGGATATGAAAAGCCTTGAAGATATGAGTAGCGCCGAGATCGTTGCAGAGGCGAGCGCGCTTCACCCAGCAGCGCTTTACATTCTCTCCTCGCGCCTTCTGGGCGAAGGCAAGGGGCAGGAAGCGGCCAATTGGATGTATGCTGGCCAGTTGCGCTATCGCTTCCTCATTAGCGCTGGCGGCGACGACGCGCGCGACGAGGGCATCCTGTTCAGCGCCTTGAGCGAACAAGTGGGAAAACCGGTCAATGAATATATCGCCGGCGATGTCGACGAATGGATCGCGGCGATGGAATGGGCGCTCGAATGGGACGCGGCCAATGACAATCCCACCACGTCCAAGACGGAGCATGCTTCTACACTCAAGGAGGTTCGCGACGGCCTCGAACGTTTGATCGCACAGGTCGAGGCCAATCGCGAAAGCATTCCCAAGGAACGCGAAGCCAACGGCCTCGAAAACCGCTAGGAGCGAACGATGCGTCTTGCCCTGGGTCTGCTGTTCGGCTTTTTTGCAGCCATAAGCCCTGCATTTGCTGCTGACACCGAAACTGGCGGCGAACGGTTATTCGTTGGCAAGACCGGCATTTATTGTGTTCAGGCGCCCTGCCCGTGGCGCGGAATCTGGGCTTCGGCAGCTGCGCAGGCCGGGCCATCGGACCTTCTGTGGGCGCAAGAAACCTTGCCGCGGATCGAGGCAACAACAGCCGACGCGAACCGAATAGAGGAAGCATGGGCCAGCGATCAGTGCCTCGCCATCCTGGGAAGGCTGGTCGACGGGACGCTGCAGGTTGAGCGCATCATCGGGGACTGCTCTTGATAGTGCGGAGTGCGCTGGCATTCTGGGTTGCTTTGATAGCACCCACGACGGCATCGGGAGATGATGCCGCCGATTTCATGGATGCTCTGGGAAAGGCGGCGACTGCCGCCATCGTCGCAGAAGCCTATCTCTCGGCCTGCGATGCGCGCTTCCCAGATAGCCAACAGGCACGACAAGATGCTCTCGCCGGATGGGGACACCGCGTCGATCTCGCTGGCTATGAGCGCCTTATCGCTTCAGCCGCGATGGTTATGCCGGACCTCGATGAAGACCTTGAGGCCAACAGAGCCCGGGCCAAGGCACTGGTCGATGATGATGTCGCCAAGGATAGCAGTGTCTGCGGCGATCTCCGCGCCACACTCGACGACAATGACATGTTCGATATCGCCCGGCCCATCCGCTACCTGCTGCGCAATGCCGACAGCTTTGGGATCGTCGTGGCCGAAGCGCCGACAGAGGTAACAAGCCCTGAACTCGAAGTGGTGTCGCTGATCGCCCTTTCGGCCGAGCTTGCTGCAAAAATGGACGAGATCGGCTCGAAAAGCGGCGCGGAGCAGGATCGTGACCTCCGCGAGGCCAGGCAAAATCACGCAGAAAACTGGCTGGCTCTGCGCCCTGCCCTAGCAATCAACGGCAGGATTACCAGCGCGGATACGTTGCGCGAATGGCGCGGCGATCAGCAATCGACATTCCTTGCAAGCTGCCGGTCCTTTGCCAGCGACGAGCAGGAAGCAACAATGGCACGCGATATCGGCGCGGAACGCGTCGTCATTGGTCAAATCCGGTGGCTGCGCGAAGACCGTGAGGGCGGCGAACTCAGTCTCGATGATTGCCGTGTTCTCGACGACAGCCAATTTGACAATGACCGAGCAACGGTTGCCGACGAGAGTAGAGGCCTGATGCTCCGTCCTCTCGACTATGCTGAAGCCTATGGCGCTCCCGGCGCAGGCATCGTCCTGAGCGATATCGACCGTGTCCTCTACGACGCCGAGTTTGCCAATCGCATGGATGGCTTTGGCAACGGCTACACCCAGCGCGACGAAGACATTTACGTGCTGCTGCGCGATGGCACTGCCTATCGCCACGCATGGAATTTCGCCTTTACAGACCTGAACCTCGACCTGTCCCGACAGCGCGAACCCGACCGGTGGTTCACCTGGAAAGACGAGGCCGACCAACTCATGCTGACCCAGAGCGGCGGACTCGATGTTGGGTCAACGATCGATATCTCCGAAGCAAAGCGATTGATGCCGGTGCCCGAGGGGCAAGTTCTTAACGCGACCTATTACCTCCTCAATGTTGGCATGGGTGGCGTGCGCAGCGATCGCGAATACGCCTTTTTGGGTGACGGCCAGCTACGGTATTCTCGCAGTGGCTTCGTCGCCGGCAGCTTCGGCACCTCCTACATCATCGCCTCAGGCAAACGCGCCTATGACGTCGCGACAGGCGCTTATTCGTTCGATGGCTACACGCTGTTGATTCAAGGTCCAGAAGGCGAGGAGCGACATTTCGTGGCCCTGATCGAAGGCCATGACGCCGACCGACCCCAAGAGATCATCATTGATGGGCAGGTCTATTGGATGCGCACCAATGAGCAGTGAGGCGGCCTTTTCGCTATCGCTCCAAAATTGCAAACAGCTCATGGCAAAAGGGAAAATCTCATTTTTGCCACAACCATTTCGCTTCAATGGCATTACTGCCAAGGGCAGATGGGGGGAAATTGACAGGGTGCGACTTGTTGACGGGACTATTTCAGAACCGTCCGACACGACCGAAAATCTTATCAAGCGGGTCAAAGCGGGCGACGCACAAGCTTTCGAAAGACTGATTTCCGAGCACTATCGCTTCATCTACAAGACCGCCTTCCGTTGGCTCGGTCACAAAAGCGATGCGGAGGATGTCACCCAGTCCGTTTGCATGCGGCTGGCCGATGCGGTCACGCGCTTTGATGGGCGATCGAAGTTCACGAGCTGGCTCTATAGCGTAACACTCAATGCCGTCCGCGACCTGCAGCGGAGCCGCGAACGGCAGGGCAAGCAGATCGAGACGGTCGCGACTCTGGCGCGGGTCGAAAGTGATCCCGACCAGGAAGACCAACTGCGCGTCGATGATATTTGGCGTATTGTGCGGCGATTGCCGGACAAGCAGCGCGATGCCGTAATGCTGGTCTATGGCGAACAACTTTCGCAGGCAGAAGCAGCCGTCATCATGGGATGCAAGGAAGTGACCGTCTCCTGGCACATCCACAATGCGCGCAAGTCGCTGAAGGACTTGCTATGAATAGCGATCGCGATCCCTTAGAGCGGATGCCGCAATTTCTCGATCCTGAGCCGGATCCAGCGGTCATGCATGCAACGATCGCGCAGAGCCGGGAAGCCTTTGCCAACCGCAGCCCCTTGCCACGAGCCAGCGTCAACTCCATTGCCCACTGGTTCCGCCAGCCTGTCCGCTGGCTGATACCAGTCGGTGTCGGCGTCGCGGCTCTTGTCGTCGCGCTTCTGTTTGCGCCAGGTCTATTGCCAAACAATGTTGGGACGGGAAGCGGACGGGACACGGTTGCCGACGCACCGGTGACGACGCCACCCGGCTCAACCACGCTGTCGCGTGGCGATGGACTTCCTGCCGAAGATGCCCCGTCCAACAGCGGAACGCGCATGGGCATGCAGCCATCCCCCGGGGGAAGCCAGGCGCCAATCGACGCCATCCCCCAGACAATCTCGCGTTTTGAGGGTGACGGCGTCGTCATCGGAACACGACAGGACGCAACGGCCCTGGAAATTTTCCTGCCCGAGATTTCCGGCGAGCAGACGATCGATGTTCAAGGCATTATGCCGGGCGAGGAGGTCGAGCTTCTTTCCGCCTTTGCCCAGCCAGACAAGGATATCGTGGCCGTGCAATTTCGGGTCAACGACGTGCGGTTCTGGCGCATCTACCATCTGGTCAACGGCAAATATGCGCGCGACCCCCAACGTTCCCAAAGCGTCTCCAACGCTGCCGACAGGGCCGATGTCGAACGCCGCCTCGCCGAACCGGCAGGATGAGCGTAGCCCGACTATCGGAGCGGCCCCTCGTAATCCCCGGTGAGGCTATCGATGAGCCGGTGTGGGATGGTCAAATCCCACCAGAGCGTGTCGACATCATCAATCAGCGCGGCCATTGGCTTTAAGAGACCGGCTGAGGAGAACGCCAGATGCGGGATAGGCAGGCGGAAACTGAACCAGCCATGCTGGAACCTTCCCGACACGTATGAGTGCGGATTGCGTTTGGCCAGAGCGAGCATGGCTTGCTGGAAGCCCGGTGTCAGCAGCTTGCCCACATCCGCATTGGGACTGGCCAGCGTATCGAAGACCGCATCGAACTGAGGCGAAATAACGCGCCTTTGCACCTCGTCGCCGGACAGTTGTCGGAACAAATCATCGACGCCGGTCATGAATTTTGAGTGGGGGCGCAGTTCGATGCTGCCGGCAAAGGAGTGCGGCACGGCGACTTGAACCTCCATGAGGTAAAAGGTCTCGTAGCGCTTTTGAGTGCTCATGCGGCGCCAGATGGTGGCCTCGTTGAGCCGATAGGCGATATCCCTGTGCTTGCCCTGGCTCTCCCATGCCGTAAAGCGCATACCTTCTTCGCTGAAAAGGTCGGCCATCCACTTCTCGATACCGACCGTTCCCCAGCCGCTGGCGAACTGGCTTTGCCCCCAGCGCACGCAGATCGTTTCCGCTACCGTCGCCAAGGCAATGTCGCGCCAGAGATGATTTGAGACGGTCCACGCCATGCCAGCGACTACAATGGCAACGATCGGCCACAAAAAACTGCCCTCGAAGGGCGCGCTACCTAGCAGCAGAAAGAAGATGCCTGCACACAGATTAAGGCTCGCAGCCAGATTGGCAATGCGGCGGGGTTCGGCATTGCGCAAAAGCGTTGTGGCCTCGTCCCGGTCGAGCCCGCTGGCCAGCGCACCGCCCATATCTCCGCTCACTTGGACCGGGCCTTTCGATAGCGCTCCAAAAGCCCAGTCAGCGGGCTATGGAGGAGATCGCCATTCAGTCGAGGCGGCGCACCATAGCCAAAGGTAAAATCATATTCCCCGCTGTGATCAACCGTCATATCGAGGATGGTCCAGATCTTGCCGTCGACTTCCGCCATGGCCCCGCGCAGAGCCAACAGATGCGCTTTGCTCTCCGGACTGAGACGAAAGCCCAATTCCTCCAACTCGGCACCAGGCCTTTGCGCAATGACCTTGGCCTGCGTGCTCGAGCGGCGCCCATCTGCAACGAGGACCTCGTGATCGACTGCCAGGTAGCGCCACTCCCGGTCTTCCCACTCTCCATCCTGCAGGTTGATCACGTCGTGCGCTATGCTGCGAATGGCGGCATTTTGTAATTCCGCAAGGTCAGGCATGGCGCTGAGCTTGTCTGCCGAGCCTACCCTGTTGCCACTGTACTTCCGGAAGTCCTGCATCACTGCGCCATCGGGTGCCGAGGCGAACCAGTAAAGCGGGATTAAGGCCATCAAGCCGTGGGCGTAGCGCGAGCGATGGGGCATGAACACATGCAGTGCCGACTGCATGATCCAAAGCCACCATCGATAGCGCGGCTCGCACGCCTCGACATAAAGGGACACTTTGCCATCGGTTATCCGCTCCGAGACCCTCTGCCAAGGCGCCGTTACCTGATAGCCGACGCTGCGAAAGTGCAACTGCTCTGAATCGAAGCCAATTGCTGCGTTCCAATATTCATAGCAGATCAGCAAAGACAAAAGGCCCGGCAGGCCAAGGATCAACAGTGGCCACCACGGCAAGCCAACCTCGAAAAAGGTTGGCGTTGTCAGCACGGCAATGCCCCCAATGATCAGAGGAAATATCAAGGCGACCACGCGGCGGTGCAGAGGCAGGACATGCATTGTCATGGCATGCTCCAGAAGTTGACCCTAACGGCCCGGGCTTCGAGCATTTCGTTTCCCTCCCTGTTTCAGATGAGACGCCCGTCGCGCGCAAAACCTTGGTCGGATAATCACCAAGCTTTTTTGGATCACGGGCGTCTCATATCTAAAGGATATAAAGGTCGCCCCATGCGCTTCGTTATTGCCACTCGCTCCGACAGGGTCTCCTATCCTGTAAAGTCTGACATCCTCGGCCAATCTGCTGCTCTGGCTCTGGAGGGTTCACCCTGATGTGGCGCGGCTTGATCGTCCACGGCATTCCTCTCGCTATCGCCATTGGGGCCGCCTTATTGCTCCTGCCCTGGATCATGGGCGCCTCCGCGATCCAAGGTGACGCGGGATCACAGGGCTATACCGTCGGAATGGCTGCGCTGTTTCTCTATCCGGCCGCCTACCAAATCCTGATCATTGCATGGGGCATCTGCCGGTGGCGCCAATGGTCGCTGCAGCGGGTATTTCTTCAGCTCATCTGGCTAAGCCTGCTGCTCTTTGCCGGCGCCATGAGCTATGCCGTGGTGCAGCTCCAGGACTATCTGCTGGCTACCGCCGATCAGGTCGACGCCATTGCACAAATAGCCGTGCCGCTTGGTGCATAGAACAAAAAATCGCCTCGCCGATCGAAAAAGTCTGCCTGGCACCAAGGTCCCGCTGGTTCTCGTCGTCCTATGGACAACACACAAAAGGACCAGATCATGCGCATCGCACTTGCCTTCGCCCTGACCGCAGCCATTGCCGGCCCGTCATATGGTCAGATTGAAGAGAACTTTGCTCTGGCCAACAGGATTTTCGGTCAGCCAACAGCGGCCGGCGTTGTCTCGGATATCGAGGGCGAGTGGCTACCTCTCAGCACTTTGGCCAATGCCAAGGGTGCCGATCCGGATCCTGGGCTCATCGCCAGCCTACTCGACCGCATCTGCGGCAATGACCCGTCGCGCGGGGCTATCATCACCGAGATCGATGAAGGCAGCTTCGAGATGACGGCACCCAATTCTGGTGGGGACATGGTCTATCGCTTCGATTGGATCAGCGGTTCGCTCTTCCACCGCAGCTTCGATCCGGCAGCACTCTTCAGCATGCTCCGTCTCGATGCGATAGAGGGCGAACGCGGATCCGAGATGCGCGCACGCACCCTTCAAACTGCCGCGAGCCAGGTCAACCTCTACCGGGTGTCTGCAGACTTGATCGCCTTGGCTGAGCCCTATCGGACCGAAATCTACGGGCGTTGCGCGACATGACCCTGTTCATTCCTGCGTTTGCCCCGGAACAGCCCAACACCCGGAAGGATACATAGCGATGAAGCTGGTGCCCTATATGCTCTTCACTCTCCTCGCCGTCGCAACAACCCCGGCAGCCGCTGAAGAGAGCGCTATGGCTGAGCTCGAGAGAACTCTGAACACGATAGACAACGTGTCCGACATCGATGGTCGCTGGGTCTGGGCCAATATGTCAGCCTATGTCGAACTCGAGGCCAGAAACTATGCAGGGCTGGAGGCGAAGGTGGCCCAGTTCTGCGCAGAGGATCGCTCGCTGGTCATGGCCATCGAAAGCGTCGCTGATGGCTTCGACATCGGCGTCATCGATGCGCCGCCCGGTCTGCATTGGCAATATCGGCGAAACAACACTGGCAACTACACGCTGGGTATTGAACCGGAGAGCTTTTATGGCGCCCTTGGTTACGACGAGGACCGCCCACCGAGCGAAGCGGTGATTGCCCACAACGAGAGAAATAATGGGCCCGTGACCGTTATACGCCCGAGCCAAGACATCCTGATGATTACGCAAAAGACTGGCTTCGACCTCTATCTCCGGTGTGGCAAGAGCTGAGCCTCTTTGCATTTGAGATGAGGATGTTTCCGTCCAAGCTCCGTTAGGAGGCATGCCTGCCATCAAGGCCGGCTTGCGGAGCAGTTCGCTGCGCATGTCAACCATGCAGAATGAGCCATTGCAGATCCTCATTCCCAATTTTATGTAGCTCCCTACATTATAGGGAACAACAAAATGGTGGATGAGCTGGATCTGCTCAGAACCGTCAGCCGGTTAAGTAGGGAATTGAGCGCTTCGTTCGATGTCCATCTGCGGGACATGAACCTCACGTCGGCGCGCGCCCGCGTACTTTATTTTCTGCTGCCACTCGAAACCGGCGCCAGCCAGGCTGACGTGACCAATCATCTTGGCGTTGAGCATCCGACTGCAGTCCGTATTCTCGATGGCATCGAGGCCCTTGGTTACATCCAGCGCATCCCCTCTCCCGAAGACCGGCGGGCGAAGAAAATCGTCCTGACCACGACAGGCCAGGTGATCGCCGGGAGAGTTTCAAAGCTCCTCAGCGACCTCAACCGGCAACTCATCGAGGACCTGGACAAGGCCGAAATGGAGATCGCCAACCGCGTCCTCCTGCAGATCCTCGCCCGCACCCAGGCGCTCCGCTGCGCCATTCCGGGGCAAATTAGGGCGCAAGATTTATCATGACGTCACAAGCCTCAGAATTGGCGCCTACCCCAGCGCAAGCCGCCGAGCCTGCCAGCCAGCCAAGTGCACCGCCGGCCATGCCGCCCTTCGTGCCCAAGTCGCCGCTCGTTGCCGCGGTCTATATTTTCAGTTCGCTGGTTCTGGGCCTCACCCAAGGCCTGGGCCTGAACCTCATCACCGCCAACCTTCAGGGGCTGCAGGCCTCCTTTGGTGCAACCCAGTCCGAAATGGGCTGGCTGGCAGCGGCCTACTTCGCCACGAACCTGGCTGGCACGATCCTGATGTTCAAGGTGCGGACCCAGTTCGGCCTCCGCCGCTTCGCCGAGATCGGCATCGCCGCCTATGTGCTGGTAGTCATCGCCCATCTCTTTGCCCATGACCTGCAATCGGCCATCGTCGTCCGCGCCATCATGGGGATTGCGGCCGCACCGCTCAGCACGCTCGGCTTTTATTATATGCTCGAGTGGCTCCCGCCGCAGAAGAAGATGAGCATCGGCATCTGCTTTGGCATGCTCGGCTCGACGCTGGCGCTGCCCCTTGCGCGCGTCATCTCGCCCGAATTGCTGCAATTGGGCGATTGGACCGGCCTTTATGCAGTCGAACTGGGCCTCGCGCTCATTTCGCTGGCCGTCGTTTTTCTCGTGCCGCTGACCCATCCGCCGCGCGTCAAGGTTTTCGATCGCGACGACCTTGTGAGCTTCCCGCTCATGACTGTCGGCTTTGGCTGCATCGCCATCGTGCTCGGCATGGGGCGGACCCTCTGGTGGCTTGAAACACCCTGGATCGGCGTCGTGCTGGCTCTGGGCATCGGCTCGATGGCGCTCTTTTGCATCGTCGAACTGCACCGGACCAATCCGATCATTGACCTCCGCTGGCTCACCGGGCGCGACATGTTGATCTTTGCCGGCGCGCTCGTCGCCTTCCGGCTGCTGCTATCGGAGCAATCGGTGGGCGTCTTCGGCCTCTTCACCGTGCTAAACATGCAGAACGATCAGCTAATCCCGCTCTTCGCCGTCATCGGCATCGTCACCTTTGCGGCCACCGCCGTCCTCAGCATGATCATCAAGCCCCAGCGGGTGGAGATCATCCATCTCACCGCTTTGATCCTGATCGCTATCGGCAGCTGGCTCGATACCCATTCGACCACTTTGAGTCGCCCAGAGCAGTTCTATGTCAGCCAAGCGCTAATCGGCGCGGCAAGCGGGCTCTTTCTGCCCCCGGCCATGCTCAATGGCTTCATGAAGGCCCTGGCGCGCGGCCCGCAATATATCCTCTCGTTCCTCGCCGTTTTCCTGACCACGCAAAGTCTGGGCGGCCTGTTGGGTAGCGCCATCTTTTCCACCTTCGTGGCCCTGCGCGAGCAGTTTCACTCCAATGTCCTGGCGCAAGGCATTACCCTTCTCGACCCTGTGGTCGTCCAGCGCATCCAGGCCTATGGCGGCGCCTATGGCCGGGTGCTGACCGATCCGACCCAGCGCAATACGCAGGGCCTGACGCTACTGACCCAATCGCTCACCCAGCAATCCTGGGTGTTAGCCTATAACGATCTGTTTTTGCTGATTTTCTACGGCGCTATCGCCGCGGCCGCCGCCCTTCTTCTCCATCTGGGACTACGCGTTCTGGGCTCGGCCCGAGTATCGACTGCCCCCGTCCCCGCCACCTGATTTCACGACGAAGTATCCAAAATGAAGATCAAAGACTTTCTCACATCCAAGGGCAGCTGGGCCGCCCTCATCATCGGCATCGTCGGCGTCGGCGTCGTACTCTACGCCTGGCAACTGCCGCCGTTCACGTCGACGATCGAGTCCACCAACAATGCCTTTGTGCGCGGGCGCGTCACCATGATCGCGCCGCAGCTTGCCGCCTATGTGACCGAGGTGCCAGTCACCGATTATCAGGAGGTTAAGAAGGGCGATCTCTTGGTGCAGCTCGATGACCGCATCTATCTCCAGCAGCTCGAGCAAGCCGAAGGCGCCCTGGCGCAGCAGCGCAGCGCGCTCGACAATTACGAGCAAAACCGCGCCTCCAAGCAGGCGAGCGTCGAATTTGCGCAAGCCCAGCTCGAAGCGGCCCAAGCCGCCTTCCAACGCGCCGAAGCCGATGCCGCGCGCAGCGAATCCCTGCTGGCGTCTGGGCTCTCGCCGCAATCGAGCGCCGACCAGGTTCACGCGGCGCTCCTTCAGGCTCAGTCCAGCGTGGCGCAGGCAAAGGCCAATGTGAGCATGGCCGAACAAAACCTGTCGCTGGTCGAGGGCAGCGTCCCCGCTCTCCAAGGCGCCGTCCGCTCGGCGGAAGCGGCCGTTGAATTGGCCAAGATCAATCTCGCCAATACCAAAATCGTTGCTCCGGTGGATGGCACGCTGGGTGAAGTCGCCGCCCGCATCGGCCAGTTCGTCGCCGTCGGCACGCAGCTGACCTCGGTAACACCGCCCCAACGCTGGGTCGTGGCCAATTTCAAGGAGACGCAGATGCCCGGGCTCCATGTCGGCCAGGACGTATCGCTCACCGTCGACGCCCTCGCCCATGCGGCGCTCAAAGGCCACATCGCCGAAATTTCGCCCGCCACCGGGTCCGAATTCAGCGTCATCAAGCCGGACAATGCCACCGGCAATTTCACCAAGATCGCCCAGCGCATCCCCGTCAAGATCGAGATCGACCCCGATCAGGAACTCGCGCTCCACCTCTTGCCCGGCATGTCCGTCGAGGTTGCTATCGATACTGACCCGCCACAGTCTCCCCCTGACGCGACTGCGCCGCAGGGATGATGACGGCTGAAGATCATTGGGATGTGTGTCCCCGCGCCATGAAACGGCAAGACGACATCATGCTTGCTATTACATAGGACTCCTATATATATCGGCTTATGGAAACGCCGGTCACACCCAAATCACTTCCTCTTCGCATCCACGAAGGTCTTGAGCGCCTTGCGACAGCTTTGCGCGCCGATGACTGGGTTGGCGCACGTGCCGCGGGAGTCAATCCAACGCAGTTCGCCATCATGGCGTCTCTGGAAGGGCGGCCGGGTGGATTGAGCGTTCGCGATATTGCGCAACAGCTCGGGGTGTCACAGCCCTCCGCAACTGACTCGATCGGCGCGCTCGAACGCAAGGGGTACCTCTATAAGGCCCCAGCCCCCAGCGATCGCCGCTCGGTACGGATCGTCTTGACCGAACACGGCGAGGCCTCGCTTGCCTCTGCCCACGCAACACGCAGCGTTGCCGAAAGCGCCGCTGGCGCCCTTGATAGGGCCCAGCAAGAAGAGCTGCTCGTTTCGCTCGTCACCATGATCCGGCACCTTCAGGAAAGCGGCATTATCCCCATTCAACGCATGTGCGTCAGTTGCCGGTTCTTCCGGCCCTATGCGCATCAGGATGCGGCCCAGCCGCATCATTGCACTTTCGTGGACGCCGCCTTCGGCCAGCAGGACCTGCGGGTCGATTGCCGCGAACACGAAACCGCCGATCCTTCGGCCCGGGCTGCCACCTGGGCCGAATTCACCAGGGATCATACCCTCAACCCTCCAGGCATCTGAGAAAGACCACCACAAATGACCCGTTTGACCCTGTTGGCGGCGACGCTGCTGACAACCCTTTCGGCTGCGCCGAGCTTTGCCCATGACACTGGCATCCATGCCGATCCGAACGAAGCCATCATGGCCTCCTTCGACATCATCGAAACCACCATCGTCACGCATGGCGACGACGCCGTCTTCACCACTCGCGTTCGCGGCGAGGCCGGCCTCGACAAGCCCGACGCCACGGGCAAGTTCGAAGGCTCCAGCGTCTATGCCTATGTCTGGCCCACAAGCCTCAATAGCGGGGATATCGGCTTCGAGAACGATCAGGGCATCGTCGCCCTTGCCGTAACCTTCCACCCCGATTTCGACGATGCCGCCTATGGCGGGGTCAACCGTCACGTCTGGCATCCCCATTGGGTGGTGCTGGGCGAAGACGCCGCCTGCCCTGGCGGTCTCAAGGTCAACGACATCCCCGAGGGCACGACGCCCAAGGTGCCGCCGACCTGGCCCAACGTGCCGCTCATGATCGACAGCCCCGACTATCCCACCACCTTCACCGGTGACACGGTGGAAGTCACCATTCCGGTCAAGCTCATCAGCGGCATTGCCGAAGCGAACTTTGATGGCGTCACCGCCGGTCTCAAGGTCAATGGCAACCTGCATACGCCGCTTTTGTGCGTCGAGAACGTGTTCAAGGTCGCATCGGGCGACCTCAGCCTCCCCGGCAAGGTCAGCGCCGGCCACTAGCTGATCGAAAAGCGCCGGTCCGTCGACTGCCATCGACGAACCGGCAGTTCCCACCCTCCAGGCTATGAAGAGAAGAAACATGAGCAGAATTACCCTTATCGCCCCCGCTGAAGCAACTGGCTCGGTCGAGCAGAACTTTGCCGAGATCCAGTCAGCCTTTGGCGTCGTCCCGAATATGTTCAAGGCCGTCGGCAATTCGCCTTCGGCGCTAGCTAGCCTCTGGGGCTCGTTTGCAGCCCTTGGCGGCGGCCGCCTCGGCGCCAAGCTCGGCGAGCAGATTGCCGTCGCCATCGCCGATCGCAATGCCTGTCACTATTGCCTTGCCGCCCATACCGGCCTTGGCAAGCGCGCCGGCGCCACGGCCGAAGAAATGGCCGAGGCGCAAGCCGGCCGCTCGGCCGATCCGCGCACGGCAGCCGCTCTCAAGTTCGCACTCAGTCTCGTCGAACAGCGCGGCAGCGTCGGAAGCGATGATGTCAATGCCCTCGTCGCAGCCGGGTTTGATGAGGGAGAAATCGTCGAGATCATTGCCCATGTGGCACTCAATCTCTTCACCAACTACGTCAACGTCGCCCTCGACGTGCCCGTGGATTTCCCCGGAGTCAAGCTGACCCGCACTGCCTGAAGCCACTGGCCCGCGTTACCTGCGCGGGCCACAACTCCGTCGAGCCAAGCACGCAGCACGTGAATGGCATTTCAAGTCTGGGCAGAACTCAGCCATTTCAGATTAAGGGTGCAGTCCGCCGCTACAGCTACACCTCATCGGCCGGTCGACAGTAGATATCATACAGGGTCTCCAGCACCTTCCTGACGGGCTCCGACGCCAACCGATAAAAGATGGTCTGCCCATCGCGCCTCGTCTTCACCAGACCGAGCGCCCGCAATTTCGAAAGATGTTGTGACAGTGGTGACTGCTCCAGTGCCACGATCCGGGAAAGCTCACTGACGCTCCGCTCCTGCCCGATCAGGTTGCACAGGATGAGCAACCGCTTGGTATTCGCCATGGCTGTCAGAAGCTGAGCAGCTTCCTCAGCGCGCGGCTCGAGCTCTGCAGCATTCATTGATCCAAAATCTCTCGTTTCCACGCTTGACACATTAGAACATTCGAATATGTTATATAACGAAATTGGTTATGACCAGCGCATATCAGTGCGCTGATCCAAGCACAAGCAGGCTCAATGGAAACGACATTCACGCCGCTCCAGGCCTTACTCGGCGGTTCGCTTATTGGCGCATCCGCGGTCGCCTTGATGGCGCTCCACGGCAGGATAGCCGGAATGACCGGCATCCTGACCGGGCTGGTCCTCCCCAAAGGCGACTGGGATTGGCGTCTCGCTTTCCTGATCGGTGCCATTGCGGCGCCTCTAATGATCCTGCTCCTCACTGGCTCTACCCTGCCGCTTCAGGCCGAGCTCCCATATTGGGCTATCACTCTTGGCGGCCTCTTGGTCGGTATCGGTGTGACCTTTGGCGGCGGCTGCACATCGGGCCATGGGATCTGCGGCATCGCACGGCTCGCGGCACGATCCATCCTCGCAACACTGATCTTCATGTTGACCACCTTCGTCACGGTCTTCGTGGTCCGTCACATTCTGGGAGGCTTATGATGCTCCGCATCGCGTCCGCAGGCACCATTGGCCTCGTCTTCGGTGTCGGCATCGTCATTTCGGGCATGTCTAACCCGGCGAAAGTGCTCAATTTCTTCGATCCCTTCGGCACTTGGGACCCGAGCCTCTTGCTGGTCATGGCATCGGCCCTGCTGGTCACCTTCATAGGCTACCGCTTTGTGCTACGGCGACCTGCACCCGTGTTCGATCGTACCTTCCATCTGCCGACCAAGCGCGATTTCGACATGCCGCTCATCGCAGGTTCAGCCACATTCGGCATTGGTTGGGGCATAGCTGGGTTCTGTCCTGGCGGCGCCATTCCAGCACTCGGCTCAGGCGAACCCAGCCCTTTCATTTTCGTCGCGGCAATGATCGTCGGCATTCTGATGGCCAATGGCCTCAAGGCAGCTCTGGCGCGTCGCGACGCCCTTGCGTGACGCTTCGCATTGGAAAAGAGATTTCCGTGTCCACCCAACCGATACCGTTTACACCTGACCTCTCTATCAAACCGGAAGTCGTGCCGTTTTTCGACGCGGCGACGAACACCATCAGCTATATCGTCAAGGATCCAGCATCGACCGCCTGCGCCGTGATCGATTCCGTTATGGATTTCGACTATGCCTCCGGCAAAATCGCTTCTGATGGCGCCGACAAGATCATCGCGCATATTCAGGACCACGGCTGGACACTCGAATGGCTGATCGAGACGCATGTCCATGCCGACCATCTCTCGGCGGCCCCCTATATCCAGTCGAGGCTCGGAGGAAAGCTGGGCATCGGCGACCAGATCCGCGTGGTGCAAAGCACCTTCGGCAAGATCTTCAACGAGGGCACCGCATTTCAGCGCGATGGGTCGCAGTTCGATCGCCTGTTCAAGGATGGCGATAGCTACCAGATCGGCACCTTGACGGCGCACACGCTCTTCACGCCGGGCCACACGCCAGCAGATATGGTGCATGTCATTGGCAATGCTGTGTTCGTCGGCGACACGCTCTTCATGCCCGATGGTGGCTCCGCTCGTGCCGACTTTCCCGGCGGCGATGCACGAACGCTCTATCGATCAATCCAGAGGCTGCTGACCCTGCCGAGCGAGATGCGCCTCTTCATGTGCCACGACTATGGCCCCAATGGTCGCGGCATCAGGTGGGAAACCACCGTCGCGGAGCAGCGCGACCACAATATCCATGTGGGTCATGGCACCACTGAAGATGCTTTCGTTAAAATGCGCGAAGAGCGGGACAGCACGCTCGCCATGCCCAAGCTCATCATCCCGAGCCTGCAAGTCAACATGCGGGCTGGTCACCTTCCGCCGCCCGAAGACGACGGAAAAACCTATCTCAAAGTGCCTATCAATGGGCTCATCACCGCAAAGGAATAATCATCATGGCCATCAATAAGATCGACGACCATTTCGCCCAGAGCCCGCAGATCCAGGCCGACGATATCAGGGCCATTGCAGAGGCTGGCTACAAGGGCATCGTCTGTGCCCGCCCCGACAATGAAGATCCGAACCAGCCTTCTTTCGCTGAAATCGCCGAAGTTGCTGAACGCTTCGGGATCAAGGCCTTCCATATTCCGGTCTCTGGGCCGGTAACCGAGGGCCAACTCATCCGCTTTGAACAGGCTCGCGCCGAAACGGATGGTCCCATCCTCGGATATTGCCGCTCCGGCGGTCGCGCCGGCAGCCTTTACGCCGCATCCCTCTAAGTAAAAAGACGATGTTCCTTGAACCCCTGCAATATCTTCTTGGCGCCTTCTCGGGTAGCCTGGTGGGCTTCACGCTCGGCCTCTTCGGCGGCGGCGGGTCGATCCTCGCTGTGCCGCTGATGGTCTATCTCGTGGGGGTTCCGGTCGCTCACATGGCTATCGGCACGAGCGCATTTGCCGTCGCGGCCAACGCTGCCACCAATCTTATTACTCATGCCCGCAAGGGCAATGTGATCTGGCGCTGCGCCCTGATGTACACAGTCGCCGGTATCGCCGGGGCCTTCATCGGCTCGACGCTCGGCAAGGCGATGGATGGTGAAAAGCTGTTGTTCCTCTTCGCCATTCTGATGCTGGTCGTGGGCGTGCTGATGTTTCGTGGCAGGGGAAATCCCGGCATTCCAGGAGCCACCTGCAACAGGGAGAAGGCACCCAAAGTTTTGGGTTATGGTGGCATAACTGGCGCGCTTTCTGGATTCTTCGGTATCGGCGGGGGTTTTTTGATTGTACCCGGCCTCGTCGCCTCAACCGGGATGCCTATTCTAAACGCCATCGGATCTTCGCTCCTGGCTGTCACCGCCTTTGGCCTAACGACAGCTTTGAGCTACGCCTTTTCGGGCCTGGTTGATTGGCCTCTCGCTGCCATATTCATCGGAGGTGGTGCCCTAGGCGGTCTTGCCGGCACTAGGGCCGCAAGCACACTTGCCAGCAAAAAAGGGATGCTCAATGTGGCATTCGCCGCCCTAATACTTGTCGTCGCCAGCTACATGGCCGCGGAGACGGTTGGCGCGATTCTATAGTCTGAACAGGGTCGCCTGACCTTGCCCTACTGCTTTGGGATGAGCAGCGGACTGGCGGCTTAGAGCGAGGTGACGTGAAAGCCGACAATACAGCGGCCCGAGCCACAAATTCGACGACGATGAGATTGTCCCTTGAGGTCCTTCGAGAGCGATATTTCTCGATCCGCCAAGCTTGTCCGCACATCGTTCGTCATATGATGAGCGGGTCTTGGCAAGGAGGATAGTATGCGCAGCCGTTCCCCGAAGATGAACTTATCGAGCGATATCCGCACGACGCTCAGCTGGGTGGCGCGCAATGAAAGTCAGACGACACGAATTCCCACCGGCCGCTTCTACTTTTGGAAAGTTCGTCTTCATGACCGAAAGACCGCAATAGGGTCGTCAATAGCCACCTTGGCCATTGCTACACCAGCCCCACACGCACTCTTGAAGTCTTGCGACCCACTTCAGCCGCAAGATGCAAATCTCACGCAGGGCCTCCGGCCGTCGAGGTGGAGCACTCAGTCCCCACATTCCATCGTCTGACTAACGTACCGCAATCCGATATAAAACGACTTCTACAAAACAGGTCGCGACAAAAACGTATCAATCGCTGGACAAGTCCGTGGTAGCATTAGCCTATTGTTAGGCACTAGCTTTCAAGTCGTGGAAGACGGGCAAACCCGCACACGCTGAAACCAAGCTTCAAAAGCATTGGTCTCATGGGAGGATTGTCGTGCAACCGGATCTCGAACTCGTCCGTATCGGCGAGACGGAATCGTTCAAGGCGTGGGAACACGGCTATCCGTTTCATACGGTGCGCTGGCATTTCCACCCAGAATATGAACTACACCTCGTCTGTGCCACGTCCGGCCGATACTTCATTGGCGATTTCATCGGCCAGTTCGCTCCGGGCAATCTTGTCCTTGTCGGACCTAACCTGCCGCACAACTGGGTCAGCGAACTCGCTGACGAAACGACTATCCCCTTGCGCAGCCGCGTCATGCAGTTCACCGAGGATTTCGTCAGCCGCATGATCGGCTGCTTTCCCGAACTCGCCGCCGCACGAAAACTCTTTAAGCGCAGCAGTTCCGGCGTCCTTTTCAGCCAAACCACCTCCGAGCGCGTCGCCGATCTCATGCGCCGGATTGTCCTCGCAACGGGCACCGAACGCATCGCACTCTTTCTCGGCATCGTCGCCGCGCTCGAAGCCGACCGCGATGCACAGACCCTGACCAGCCAGCATTACCTGCCTGATCCGTCGGGCTTCATGTCGACCGGCATCAACGAGGTTCTGGCCTATATCAACGAGAACCTCACCGAAGTGCTCGACGAGGCGACCCTGGCTAACCTCGCCGGCGTCACCCCTTCGACCCTCTCGCGCAGTTTTCGGCGCCACACCGGCCAATCGCTCACGAAATACGTCAACCGGCTGCGCGTTACGCTCGCCTGCCAGCTGCTGATGTCGTCCGATTTCGCCACCGTCACAGACGTCTGCTACGCCTCCGGCTTCAACAACGTCTCCAATTTCAACCGGCAGTTCCTGGGTTTGCGCGGCATGACGCCGACACAATTCCGGCGACTGCTCCTTGAAAACAAGAGTTTTGAGGAGGCTGCATGAACGCTGTCTCCTCACCTTGGGGCCCCGCCTAGCCCGGCCCCAGTCTGACTGAAACCTAGCCATCCATTCGCAACCGCAAGCAACCGGCGGATCGAGACAGTGCGTCTTGATCGCAGGAGGACGGTCTTTGCCAAGCGAATGGCCCCGACCCGACATCTCGTCGGATTTTTTAAGAACCGTCTCTGGAGGAGAACCATGAATACTATCGCTCTCAAGACTGCCGCCGCCCTTGCCATTGCCATGGCTGGCGCCGGCGCTGCCCAGGCCGCGACCACCGTCGCCTTCCTGATGCCCGACCAGGCTTCGACGCGCTACGAAGAGCACGATTGGCCCGGTTTTGAAGCCGCCATGAAAGAGCTCTGCGCCGATTGCACGCTGATCTACCAAAACGCCAATGCCGACGCCGCTCTGCAACAGCAGCAATTTAACTCGGTGATCGCTCAGGGCGCGACCATCATCGTGCTCGATCCGGTAGACTCTGCCGCTGCAGCCGCGCTCGTCGAGATCGCCCATTCTCAGGAGGTGAAGGTCATCGCCTATGACCGTCCGATCCCTGATCTGCCGGCCGACTATTATGTCTCCTTCGACAATGAAGGCATCGGCAATGCCATCGCGCAGTCGCTGGTCGATCATCTCAAGGCCGAAGGCGTCGCCGAGGGTTCGGGCGTTCTTCAGGTCAACGGCTCGCCAACCGACGCGGCTGCCGGCCTCATCCGCGACGGCATCGACAAGGCGCTCGATTCCTCTGGCTATGAGACCCTGGCCGAATTCGATACGCCGGATTGGGCGCCTCCCGCAGCCCAGGAATGGGTAGCCGGCCAGATCACTCGCTTCGGCGACAAGATTGTCGGCGTCGTTGCGGCCAATGACGGCACGGCCGGCGGCACCATTGCGGCCTTCAAGGCTGCCGGTGTCGATCCCGTCCCGCCGGTTTCTGGCAATGACGCAACCATCGCTGCGCTCCAGCTGATCATCGCCGGTGATCAATACAACACGATCTCCAAGCCCTCCGAGATCGTGGCCCGTGCTGCGGCCGAAGTGGCCGTCAAGCTGATGAATGGCGAGACGCCGGAAGCTACCCACACGCTCTACGAAACGCCCTCGCAGCTCTTCACCCCCGCCGTCGTCACCGCCGAAAACATCAAGGCGGAAATCTTCGACAAGGGCATCCAGACCGCTGCCGAAGTGTGCACCGGCGAATATGCCGACGCCTGCACGGCTCTAAGCATCAAGTAACGGGTCCCCAGGCTCCGCCCTCGGGGGCGGGGCCGCATTCACGAGGCAGCATCATGATCCAATCGAGCCAACCGCAAACCGAGCCGATCCTGAGGCTGCGCGGCGTTTCCAAGAATTTCGGGGCTGTCTCGGCCCTCACCGATATCGAACTCGACATCCATCCCGGCGAAGTCGTCGCCCTTGTTGGCGATAATGGCGCAGGCAAATCGACGCTCGTCAAAATCCTTGCCGGCGTCTTTCAGCCCAGTGCCGGCACCATCGAATATCTGGGCAACCCGGTGAGCCTCAGTGGCCCTGGCAAGGCGCTGGAATTGGGTATCGCCACCGTCTTCCAGGATCTTGCGCTCTGCGAAAACCTCGATGTCGTCGCCAACCTCTTCCTCGGCCATGAGCTTGCCCCCTGGCAACTCGATGAAGTCGGCATGGAATTGCGGGCATGGTCGCTCTTGCGCGAACTTGCTGCCCGCATTCCCTCGGTTCGCCAGCCCATAGCCTCGCTCTCGGGCGGCCAGCGCCAGACGGTCGCCATTGCGCGCTCTCTTCTGCTTGAACCCAAAATCATCATGCTCGATGAGCCCACCGCCGCGCTCGGCGTTGCTCAGACCGCCGAAGTGCTCAACCTTATCGAGCGCGTGCGCGATCGCGGCCTCGGGGTGATCATCATCAGCCACAATATGGAAGACGTGCGCGCCGTCGCCGATCGCATCGTCGTCTTGCGCCTCGGGCGCAACAACGGCGTCTTTACCGCCGACACCTCCCATCAAGACCTCGTCGCCGCCATCACTGGCGCCAGCGAAAACGCCGTCACCCGCCGCCAGAAATCGCGCGCTGAAGGCGCCGCCACCAGAGAGGCCGGACTATGACCACGCCCGATCCAAAAACCTCGTCGACCCTCGACCGCGCCGACAGCCGCGTGCGCAATGACGACAGCTTTGCCGGCGCCTGGCGCGGATTTATCGATCGCGTCCGCTCCGGTGACCTCGGCATGCTGCCAGTCATGGTCGGTCTCGTTCTCATTTCAGTCGTTTTCACCGCCCTCAACCCGGTCTTTCTCGCGCCCAACAACCTCGTCAACCTGCTCTTTGATTGCGCAACGGTTGGCGTCATTTCCCTCGGGATCGTCTGCGTCCTGATGCTGGGCGAAATCGATCTCTCGGTCGGCTCGATGAGCGGCTTGGCGTCCGCGATCATCGGTGTCCTTTGGGTCAACACCGGCATGCCTCTACCTGTCGCCATCATCGCAGCACTGGCGACAGGCGCCTTTGTCGGCTTTGTCTACGCCATCTTTTACACCCGGCTCGGCATGCCCAGTTTCGTCGCGACCCTTGCCGGGCTCTTGGCTCTCCTCGGCCTGCAGCTCTATCTCCTCGGCGCCACGGGATCGATCAACCTGCCCTTCCAGTCCGATCTCGTCCGCTTCGGGCAGACCATGATCATGCCAGATTGGCTTTCGTACCTCCTCGCAATCCTTCCTGGAGCCGTCATCGCCATCACTGGCTGGCGCACAAGCCAGCGCCGCGTCGCTGCGGGGCTTTCACCGCTCGCCATGCAGATCGTTTTTGCCAAGGCAATCATCCTCACGCTCGCTCTGGGTTTTGCGGTCTGGTACCTCAGCCTCGGTCGTGGTCTGCCTTGGATGTTCGCGCTCTTCGTGCTGATCGCAGTTGCGCTCAATTATGGCCTTACGCGCACCCAATGGGGCCGATCGATGTTCGCCGTCGGCGGCAATCGCGAGGCCGCCCGACGCGCTGGCATCAACGTCAACCGCATCTACACCTCGGCGTTCATCCTCTGTTCGACCCTCGCTGCAGCCGGCGGCATTCTCGGTGCATCCCGCCTCGCCTCCTCGAGCCAACAGGCCGGCACCGGCGACGTCAATCTCAACGCCATTGCCGCGGCCGTCATCGGCGGCACCAGCCTCTTCGGCGGTCGCGGCAGCGCCTGGTCGGCCGTGCTGGGCATCATCGTCATCCAAGCCATCTCCAATGGCCTGACCCTTCTCAACCTCTCGTCGTCCCTGCGCTACATGATCACCGGCGCCGTGCTCGCCATTGCCGTCATCGTCGACTCGCTGGCTCGCCGCAGCCGCGTCAGCCATGGCCGCGCCTGACTATTTTGGAGACTACAAAATGACCCAGAAACTTGGCGGCAAGGTCGCTGCCGTAACGGGGGCCGCCTCGGGCATCGGGCTCGAATGTGCACGCGCCATGCATGCGGAGGGTGCAAAGGTTGTCCTTATAGATCGCGACGCCGCACGCCTCGATGCGCTGGTGGACGAATTGGGCGAAGGCGCCTTTGCCCTCAGGATCGACCTTTTCGACCATGGACAAGTGGATGGTTTGGGCGAAGCCATCCGCGCCAAGGCCGGGGGCTTAGATATCTTCCACGCCAATGCCGGCTCCTATGTCGGCGGACCGGTCGTCGATGGTGACCCCGATGAGTGGGAGCGCATGCTCAACCTCAATATCAACGCCACCTTCCGCGCTGTCCGCTCGGTTTTGCCTCATCTTGTCGCTCAGAAAACGGGCGACATCGTCCTCACTAGTTCCATAGCCGGCCTTGTTCCTGTGGTGTGGGAGCCGATCTACACCGCATCGAAATTTGCGGTTCAAGCCTTTGTCCACACCCTCCGCCGACAGGTGGCCCCCGATGGCGTGCGCGTCGGCGCCGTCGCTCCCGGCCCTGTCGTAACCGCGCTTCTCAAGGATTGGCCAAAGGCCAAAATGGACGAAGCCCTCGCCAATGGCAGCCTGATGCAGCCGACGGAAGTCGCCGAAGCCGTGCTTTTCATGGTCACGCGCGCCAAGGGCGTGACGGTGCGCGACCTTGTC
The DNA here is from genome assembly GCF_001421945.1 of Devosia sp. Leaf64. Taxonomy (NCBI): domain Bacteria; kingdom Pseudomonadati; phylum Pseudomonadota; class Alphaproteobacteria; order Hyphomicrobiales; family Devosiaceae; genus Devosia; species Devosia sp. Leaf64. The sequence goes on from NZ_LMLO01000022.1 coordinate 99,520, forward strand.
ATCCTGCCCACCACTGTCGATCTCTGAAGGATATAAAATGACCACCGCGGCTCGGTATTTTGTCGGCATTGACGTCGGAACCGGCAGCGCTCGCGCTGGAGTTTTCAATGCCGATGGACACATGCTGGCCTCGGCCAAACGCGATATCGCCATCTTTCACGAGACCGGCAATATCGTCGAGCAATCGGGCAACAACATCTGGAATGCCATATGCGCATCGGTCCGTGAGGCCGTGGAGGCCAGCGGCGTCCTGCCCTCTTCGGTCGTCGGGATCGGTGTCGACGCGACCTGTTCGCTCGTAGTGGTTGGGAAGAACGGGAAACCGCTTGCCGTCGGTCCTTCGGAAGACCACGAGCGCAATATTATCGTCTGGATGGATCATCGAGCCGCCGAGCAAGCGAGACGGATTACCCGCATGGGCCATGATGTGCTGCGCTATGTGGGCGGAACAATCTCTCCGGAAATGGAAACGCCAAAGCTGCTGTGGTTGAAGGAAAACCGCCCGGAAACGTTCGACGCTGCCGAGTATTTCTTCGATCTGGCCGACTATATCACCTGGCGCGCCAGCGGCAGTCTTGCGCGATCCTCTTGCACGGTGACGTGCAAATGGACCTACCTCGCCCATGAGCATCGCTGGGATCCCACGTACTTCCGGGCCATCGGTCTTGATGCACTGGCCGATGAGGGTTTTGCCCGTATCGGCACCGAAGTGGTTTCACCAGGAACGCGCATTGGGGGCCTGACGGAGGAGGCGGCAGATCAACTGGGCTTGCCGGCGGGGACGGCGGTGGGCTCCGGCCTGATTGACGCACATGCAGGCGGGGTTGGAACAGTCGGCGCTCTCGGAACGCTCGAAGAGAATATGGCCTACGTCTTTGGTACATCGTCCTGCACGATGACAACGACCCAAAGCCCGGCCTTTGTCCCCGGGGTATGGGGGCCGTATTTCGATGCCATGGTTCCCGGCTTCTGGTTGAACGAAGGCGGCCAATCGGCCGCAGGCGCGGCCATCGATCGCCTGGTCTCCCTCCACCCCGCCAGTGGAGAAGCCAGCAAAAGAGCCGCAGAACTCGGGTTGCCGCTTCTTTCTTACCTGTCGCAGCTCGCCATAGGGCAATCCGCCTCGGCCTCTGACGCGATCGGCCTCGCGGATGGTGTCCACGTCGTCCCGGAATTCCTTGGAAACCGCGCCCCCCTTGCCGATCCCGACACCCGCGCAGTCATTGCAGGGCTCGGCATGGATCAGTCGGAAGCGAGCCTTGTCGCCCTCTATGTCGCCGGGCTCAGCGGCATCGGCTACGGTCTCAGGCAAATCATCGAAATCCAGGAGAAACACGGCGCGCCTATAAAGCGGATCGTGATCAGCGGCGGCGCCGGCCAGGACAATCTGGTACGACAAATCCTTGCAGACACCTCCGGCGTGCCGGTGGTCGTCACCGAGGCCAAGGAGCCGGTTCTGCTCGGATCTGCGATATTGGCGTCGATGGCCGCCGGGCACTTCCCCGACCTAACGACGGCAATGTCCAAAATGACCCGCGCCGCTGCTGCCTTCGAGCCAAACGATAGTGTTCGGCAAGTGCACGAAAAGCGGTTCGCCGTTTTCGTAAACCTACAGGCGATAGCGCGATCGCCGGAGGCAAGGCATAGCGCAACCTAGCGCCAGTCGCCACCTTCTCGCAGTGATTTAGGACTTTGTCGGCGGCACCGCTTCTCGAGTTCCGCCCGACTTTGCCATCTTGCGAAACCGCCCGATGTTTTGTGGTACGCGACTATTTCAAGTCAGTTCCCCATGGTGGAACGATGCGCCCAGCCGGTCATGCGCCTTTCGATCCAAGCCATGACCGCATACATGGCGATACCTTCGACAGCCAGCATGAGAAGACCCGCAAAGACCAGCGGCACGTTAAAGTTCGATTGTGCCGAGGCCATCATGTTGCCGAGGCCCGAATTGGACGCCACCGTTTCGCTGACGACCGAACCAACAAATGCCAAGGTGATCGCCACTTTCAGCGAGCCGAAGAAATAGGGCATCGAGCGCGGAATGCCGACCTTGAGCATGATGTCCATTTTCTTGGCGCCAAGCGCGCGCAGCACGTCCTCCGTTTCTGGTTCGATAGTCGCTAGGCCCGTCGCCACGTTTACAACGATCGGGAAAAACGAAATCAGAAACGCCGTCATCACCGCCGGCACAGTCCCGATGCCGAACCAGATGACAAGGATAGGCACCAGTGCCACCTTGGGAATGGCATTGAACCCCACCATTATGGGGTAGAGCCCGGCATAAATGGTCTTGGACCAACCGATGAAAAGCCCGATTCCGAGCCCTGCGACAACTGCGATCATGAACCCGAGCACAGTGGTGTAGAGCGTCTGCACCGAGTTCTTCCAGATCGGCGACCAGTATTGCGCGATGGCCTCGAACACTCGCGTCGGCGTCGGCAAAATCGTATGCGGCAGCCCGGACAGGCGAACGCCAATCTCCCAGATAACGAAGAGCCCGATCGTGTAGAGGAGCGGCGCGAGACGCACCCAATCGAGCTTGAAGGCCGGCTTTGGCGCAGTCGCAACAGGCGTAGGTGTTTCCATCGTCGTCATACTGCAGCCCTCGCCGTTGCGATTTCCCCGTGCAGCCGCTGCACCATTTCATTGAAAACGGGCTCGTAGAGCAGGTCCAACTGCCGTGGCCGCTCGAACGGCACCTCGTGCTCGGCAATCACCCTGCCCGGCCGCGCCGACATGACGACGACCTTATCGGCCAGGAACACACTCTCGCGCAGATCATGAGTCACGAGCACGATAGTGACATCCTGGCTCGCATGGAGGTCCCGGATCACGCACCAGAGTTCTTCGCGCGTAAAGGCATCGAGCGCACCGAACGGCTCATCGAGCATCAGCAATTCCGGTTCATGGATCAGCGCGCGGCACAGATTGGCCCGCTGCTGCATGCCGCCCGAAAGCTGCCAGGGGAATTTGTCGCCAAAGCCCTTCAGCCCCACCGTTTCCAGCAGTTTCTCTGCCTTGGCCACATATTCGGCTTTATGGCTGCGCAACCGACGCCGGTGTCTCTCGACTATCTCGAGCGGCAGCAGAATGTTTTCTAGCGTCGTCCGCCAAGGCAGCATGGTCGGGTTTTGAAAGGCCATGCCGACGATCGAAACAGGCTTGGTCACCTGACTATTGGCGACGATTACCGCCCCGTTCTGGGGAATATGCAGCCCCGTCGTCAGCTTCATCAGCGTAGATTTGCCGCAACCCGAGGGCCCGACCACGGCGACAAATTCGCCGCGATTGATTTTGAGGTTAAGCCCGCTGACCGCCAGCGTGCCGTCCGGCCCGCCATAGCGCATGTCGACGTTTTCGATGGAAACAAGCGGTGAAGCCATGCCGGTGCTCCAGAAGAAAAAGAGGTCTGCCCGGACCGTCCCCGTTCGCTCGAAAGAACGGTCCGGGCAGATGACCCAGGCGCCCTTTCGCCTGGGAAGATCGCCACCAAAGAGTTACGGCAGCATGCGCTCTGCAGCCGGCGGCAGATATTGTGCGTCGAACACATCAGCGGCAGTGACATTGCCCTTGAGGCCCATCGAGATCTTCAGCGTGTCGATGGATGCGGCCAGGCGCACCTCATCAATCCCGCCAAAACCGTTCTCGACCACATAGGGCGTCTTGATGTTCATCTCGTTCGCCATGGTCAGGCGCGCGGTTTCGGTGTCGATATTGAGCGTCTCATTGCGCGCCAATACGGCAGCGGCGCCTGCTGCCGGATCAGCCACGGCATCGGCAAAACCCTTGGCGAGCGCCCGAACAAACCCCTTCACGGCCTCCGGATTCTCCTCGGCAAAGGTCTCGTTCACCATGACGGCGTTGCCGTAAAGGTTCAGGCCGTGGTCCGCAAAGAGGATAGTGGCGATATCGTCGTCCGGAACGCCATTGGCCTTGAGGTTAAGGATCACCGAGAAAGCAAAGCCAAAAACGCCATCGACATCCCCCGAAGCCAGCATCGGCTCGCGCACCGGAAAGCCGATCGACTCGATGGTAATGCCCGAAGTGTCGATCCCCGCCGCTTCGACGAAGGCTGGCCATTGCGCAAAGGCGCCATCGGGCGGCGGTGCGCCGAGCTTCTTGCCTTCGAGCGATTTCGGATCGTCGGTGATCCCCAGAGATTTGCGACCGATGACCGAGAACACCGGCTTGTCATAGACCATCATGATGGCCTTGCCCGGCTGGGTGTTGTCCTCGTCGAGAAACTTGATCAGCGAATTGATGTCGCCGAAGCCAAACTGGTAAGCGCCGGTGGCGACGCGCGGAATGGCCTCAACTGAGCCATTGCCGGTATCGATGGTGACATTAAGTCCCTCGTCGGCAAAATACCCCTTGTCCTGCGCCAGCAGAAACCCTGCTGCTGGCCCTTCGAACCGCCAATCCAAAGTCAGCTTGACGTCGGTTTGCGCCAATGCAGGCACGGCGAAAATCAGAGAACTGAAGAGAGTAGCGGTCGCCAGAAGGCGAGGCGTGAGCATGGGTCTTCTCCGTGTTTGCTGGACACAAACAACCAAGACAAATTCATGCGCGCAAGTGGAAACTGATTAAAATTACCGCTGAAATAATATATGCATATTTTTTAGGCTGCAGTGCTAACATGTGGCCGTCATAGTTTGGGCTACGCACCATTTGGCGCGCTATACACGTGAAAATCTAGTTCGCAGGTCAGGGTCGCCCCAGATTGATCTTCGGCTTACGCAAGCGACGGAAAAGCCCGCGCTTCGTGAAAGCTTCGAAAATCTCTTCGGGACCCTCTGGATCCAAAACCTCGTGGTCCGCGAGCCATGCCTCGACGGCGCTTAAATCCTCAGGAGCGTATGGGACCAGAGATTTGCCATTGTTACGCAGGCCTTCGATGGCACCGATCAGTCCTCGCGCGTTCACTTCCCGCTCGAGGATGTCGGGCGAAACGGCAAGATGCTCTCCGAGTAAGCTATTGCGAATGGCCCTGACCGTTTCACTGACAGCTTCATTCTGAGCAAACGTCGCATCGATAGTGACGTCGCATTCGGTGTCGAGGCGCATGGAGCGATTGTTCAGATTTGACGAGCCGATGCGTACGACCTCGTCATCGATGATAAGGATTTTAGCGTGGACGTAGATTGGCTCGCCGCCACTGGTGACCGGCGTGTAAATCCGAAAGCGCCCATGCGTGTCCAGCCGGTTCAGCGCCTGATAAAGGCGAGCACGGGCGGTGTCCATCGCCAGGGGCTCCAGCCAACCTTGCGCGCTATCGGGGTTGATGACGACGATTTCGGGTCCATCGGCCTCCTGGAGGCGCTTCGCCATTGCTTCAGCCACCCGCCGCGACGCGAAATATTGGCTTTCGGCATAGATGTAGCGTTTTGCCCTGGCAATCTGATCGAGATACAGGTGCTCGATCTCGAGAACTGACGGCCGGCCGTCGATCTCAGGCGCAGAACGAGAGACTGCGATGGGCACATCAACGAATTGCGCATCGAGAGCGTCAGGCCAAGGCGATTGCTGCTTGCCCAGTTCTGGCATTGGCCTTCCTCCGGCCGTGATCCATCGATCGCGTGCGATGTCGGCGAGTGTGCGTGCAATCGGCCCTTCCAATGCCGTTGTGGCGTCATGCCAGGGTTTGTGCGGCTTGCCATTCGGACGCACGCGGCGTGGGTCTTCGTGTATATGGTCGCGTGTGTCCCAGCGGTCCTCGGTCATGTCGATGCCGCCACAAAAGGCCAGCGCCTCGTCGATCACGACGATCTTTTGGTGGTGCGATGCCGCTGGCGGATGGGCTCCATCGAGCTTGGTGTGAATACGTCTATGGCTCATCCATTTGAAGACGGTGAAAATGGTGGAGCCGCGAGCCAGCATCTTGAGGGCACCTAGATCCCAACGCAGCAGAAAGACTTCAAGTTCAGGGTTCTGCTGAACGAGCCAATAGATGAAGTCGCCGACTTTTTCAGGCGCACCATCGTTCGTGGGAGCGCCCAACCGGATGCGGGCATCAAAGTCCCAACCGATCAACACGATGCGCTTTTTCGCCTTCAGCATCGCTGCTCGCGCAACGCGGAAATAGTCATCCGCATCGATGATGACAGAAGCTCGCGTAGCGGTCTCGACCCGATAACAATTGACGCCTGGTAGAAGCGGGGCGCCACCGTCTCGCCGAACCATCCATTCATCCTTTATCGGCAGCGTCTAAGGCTTGGCTGCAGAACAGCGATCGCATCCCGATCGATCGCGATCAGAACGAATGTCTACCCATTAGGTTTCCATAGCCTGAGCCGGCCGCCCTCGAAGTTGCGACAGCCTTTTGCAACGTCAAAGCACGATCAAAATCACCCTTGGAGTTCGTAGGGACAGTCCGCAACGCGCCCGGTCGTTCAGACTGCCAATCCGATGTCCTCCAAACAGTCGGTCTGCTGAAATCGAGACAGTGGCAAATGGGGTTGATCGCCAACTCCGCGACGGTTCAGAACTCCTCGATTCCACCGCGAAGCAGTCGAAGCAATTCGGTATTCGAACCAATCTCTATGCACGTTGCGCTACCCTGCCCGCTCTCGAGCGCCAGCCTATCTTTTGGTCCAAATACCTCATCATATCGAAGCGTCCAGCGGAGAAGTTGGATCCGAATGCCATCCCGACGAAGCACGCGAGATAGCCGGAGCCACACCGGTGGCACCATTCGAATAATAGCGTCGGCGCGTTGAACCCGATCTATATAGGTCCTGCTATTGCCACCCTCGATGATCCACCTTTCTTGGGCCGTCAGCCGGCGCACGCGTGCATCGATATCGTCTGGAGCTCGCAGGTTTCCAAGCGGATCCCACACCTCCTCATCAACGGCATGGACGGGTAGTTCATAACGACGACCAAGACGTCGAGCGAGCCAGGTCTTGCCTGATCCAGGGCCGCCGATAATCATGATCCTGCGTATAGCCATTGCTCTGACTTAGCACGCGGCGTCATCACTCGCATGTCCGGTCAACGCAAAACCAAATCCAGTGGGAATGGCCGAAACGGGGTCGCAACGTGCCACTGCATCTGTGGCAACGGGCGTTATCGGACATTTCCCCGATTGCCCTACTCCGCCACCAAGCGGCTTCCCCCAAGAATGAGAGGTCGCACGAGACAATTTTTTCATCGAGACAGGCTCGCCGCATGAGCGTCGTTGTAGGGCTAACATTCCTAAAGATTGCAAACGGTCGAACTCACGGCCCAGAAATGCCGCTTGGCGCAGCGGGGCACCGTGAGCATCCGACTGACTGGCTCTCAGCCTCCTCTAGCTTGCCCCCTCTACTCGGTGAAAACCTTTTTGCGTTGATGCGGACAGCGGGTAGAGCCATCAGGATCAGCGCGACAGCGCCCTGATGAATATCACCCGTTTCTGCGGCTCCGTTCACCGGGACCCGCACCAGGCAGCCGACATCAGTTCGCCGGCCTCTTCACCTTACCTCTGACGTAAGAAGGCTTGCGTTCTGCGACCAGCAGCGCATATGGTGCCCATATCCACAGGGGTGCTCCGTAGGTCGGGGCTGAGATGAGGGCGGGAAGCCTTCGGACCCTATAGCTGATCTGGGTAATACCAGCGGAGCGAGGCGGGCCATGTTTTCGGGCGCACAGATATCCCTATACCCAATGACCGACGATTTCGTCGGCGTCATCATCAGTGCTTTGGGCGCGCTCGATCCCTATCGCGACCAGTTGCGCATTGAAACCGACGATATTTCCACTCTGCTCGTCGGTCCGCCCGAAGTGCTGTTCCCGGCCATGCGCGATCTCTTCAGCGCCACCGCCCGGACCGGCAAACATGGCGTGCTCTCGGCCACCATTTCGCGCGGCTGCCCTGGCGAGCCCGACGATCCCATCTGCAATTCGACCCAATTCGACGACACCGCCGCGCCCTTGGCCGAACGGCAGGCCGCGGCGCTGACTGCGGTACAAAATGCCCCCCACATCGGCGTGTTCTCTGTGGTCCAGCTCTCGCTTTACGTTCTGGGCCAAGGCAACCATATGGACGAAATCTATGGCTGCATCGACTTCCTCAAGCAGTCAGGCACCTTCGAGAAGTCCAAGCATTTCGCCACCAAGCTCAGTGGCGATACCGGCGCGCTCTTTGCCACCATCGAGCAGGCCTTCTGCCGCTTCGGTCCGCCGCAAGGCCATGTCACCATAGATCTGACGGTTTCAGCCAACAGCCCCAGCGCGCGCTGAACCCAAGGGCCATTCATGTCTATTATAGCCCCGTCGCGACAATTCGCGCGCTTTATCCGCCATGCCGGCCCGGCCATTGCCTCAGTCTCCACGCTGATCCTGACCTGGGAGACCTATGTGCAACTTTCGGGCATTTCGCCTACTGCGCTGCCAGCGCCCTCGCGCATCATCGTCCAGGGTTACGAGCAGCGCGAAGCCCTCACCGGCCATACGATCGCAACGCTTCAGGCCACCACATTCGGCTTTGCGTCCTCCCTCATCGTCGCCTTTCTCTTTTCAATCCTGATCGACTTTTTTCGGCAGCTGCGCCGGGCGCTGTTTCCCGTATTCATCATCACGCAGACCCTGCCGCTGGTCGCCATCGCGCCACTGATTGTGCTGTGGTTCGGCTTTGGTCTCACACCCAAAATCGTGCTGGTCGCGCTCGTGACCTTCTTCCCCATGCTTGTCGCCCTAACCCAGGGCTATGAAGCCACCGACCGCAATATCTCAGCCCTGCTCGCCTCAATGGGTGCGTCCCACTGGCGCATTTTCGTTATGGCCCGCCTGCCCTCGGCACTGCCTTATTTCTTTGCAGGCCTGCGCATTTCCATCACCTATGCCGTGGTGGGCGCCATCTTTGCCGAATATGCCGGCGCAGCCCGGGGCCTCGGCATCTATATCCTCAATGCCAAGAACAATTTCCGCCCCGATCTCGTCCTTGCTGCGGTCTTTGTCAGCGCCACGCTCACGCTGCTGCTTTTTGGCGCCACCGTGCTCTTGCAGCGCGCCGCCATGCCCTGGGCCCGGCTGTCGGAGGCCCGTCCATGAGTTCCGCCCGTCTAGACCTCAAAAACCTGCGTAAGAGCTTCGGGCACACTCACGTCCTCGCGGATATCAACCTCAGCGTTCAGCCGGGTGAATTCGTCTCGATCCTCGGCCCTTCCGGTGCCGGCAAATCCACCATCCTGCAATTGCTGACCGGCGCCATCGCACCCGATGGCGGCCAGATGCTGCTCGATGACCAGCCACTCACGCCAGCTCAACATCGCTTCGCCTTCATGCCGCAAGGCGATGCGCTCATGCCCTGGCGCCGCATCATTGATAACGCCACGCTTGGTCTTGAAGTCCAGGGTCTCGGCCGCCAGGCCGCCCGTTCCAGGGTTATCCCGCTCTTTGAAGAATTCGGCCTTGCCGGGTTCGAAAACCATTATCCCGCCCAGCTATCCGGCGGCATGCGCCAACGCGCCGCCTTGCTGCGCACAGTCGTCCAGCAACGCCCAATGCTGCTGCTCGATGAGCCCTTCGGCGCTCTAGATGCCCTCACCCGCGCCCAGATGCAGCGCTGGCTCGCCGACATGTGGACCCGACATCGCTGGACTGTGCTGCTGATCACCCATGATGTGCGCGAGGCCATGCTGCTCTCGGACCGCATCTATGTGCTGTCGGCCCGCCCGGCCTGCGTCGCCCACCATTTTCAAGTGCCCCTTGATCACCCACGCCACAGCGTCGGGTCACCCGAGCTTGCGGCCCTCGAAGCTCGAATTTTGCAGACCCTGCTCAATCCGGAGGACTAATTCATGCCCATTTCCCGTTTGATGATAGCGCTCGGCCTCGCCGTCAGTCTAGTCGCAACCCCGGCCCTTGCCCAGGGCACACCCGTCTCCATTGCGCTCGACTGGACGCCCAATACCAATCACATCGGCCTTTATGTTGCCAAGGCCAAGGGCTTTTACGAGGAGGCTGGGCTCGCCGTCGAGATCCTGCCCTATACCGATACATCTGCTGGTACGCTGGTCGCCAATCAGGTCGCCGATTTCGGTATTCTGGGCTCTATCGGCCTTTTCACGCAGCGCACCGCCGGGGCCGATCTGGTGGCAACCTATGCCCTGGTCCAGACCGAAACCGGCCGCCTCGTCTTCAATGCCGACCGGCAGGACATCCGGTCTCCCAGAGATCTCGATGGCAAAATCTATGGCGGCTTCGGCAGCGCATGGGAGAGCGCCCTGATCGACACGATCATCCGTCATGATGGCGGTAAGGGCGAGTTCGAGACCGTCACCCTTGGCACCTCCGCCTATGAAGCGCTTGCCAATGGTGCCGTCGATTTCACCCTCGAAGTCTACACCTGGGAAGGCATTAAAGCCGAGCGCGACGGCCCTGCCCAGCGTGCCTTCCGCTACGCCGACTTCGGCGTGCCCGACCAGCACACCAATTTCATTGGCACCAGCAATGCCTACCTTGCCCGCAACGCGGACACCGCCAAAGCGTTCATCACGGCCAGCCAGCGCGGCTATGACTATGCCGTCGCCCATCCCGATGAGGCTACTGACATTCTCGTCGCAGCCAATGCCGATGTGTTGCTCCACCGGGACTTTGTCCGGGCCTCGCTGGAGGCCTTGATCGATGGGCACTATATCCGGGGCGAAAATGGCGCGATCGGCACCATCGACCCTGCCAAAATGGAGGCTATTGGCACATTTCTCTTCGATGCCGGCATTCTCAAGGATGGCAATGGCGCTCCGGTAACTGCCAAGCCCGATTTCACCGCCTATTACGCCAACGATTATCTCGACGCTGCACCATGAGCAGAGGCCGGCGCATGGGCCTCAATGCCGTCATCTTCGGCATCGGTAGTCATGAGGCCGGCTGGCGCATGCCCGAAAGCAATGCCCTGGCCTCGACGGATCTCAACTATTGGATCGACATTGCCCGGCGCGCCGAAGACGGTGGCTTCGACGCCTTGTTTCTGGGCGATGTGCTGGCGCTCCAGCACAGTGCGGACCGGCATCTCTGCGATGCCATGGACCCGCTGATTATCCTCTCGTCACTTGCGTCAGTGACCAGCCGCATCGGCCTCATCGGCACCGCCTCGACCAGCTTCGACCACCCATTCCATCTCGCCCGGCGCTTTGCCTCCCTCGATCACATCAGCAAAGGACGCGCGGGCTGGAACATCGTCACCTCCTCCAACCCGCTCGAAGCCTATAATTTCGGGCTCGATGCCATGCCCGATCACGCCGAGCGCTATGCTCGCGCCGCCGATGTCACCCAGGCTGTCATTGCCCTGTGGGATTCCTGGCAGGCCGACGCGCGAATTGCCGAAAAACAATCGGGCCGCTACCTCGATCTCGCCAAGGTGCAGCCTATCGATCATAAAGGTCCCTTTGTCCGCAGCCGTGGTCCGCTTAATGTGCCGCGCTCCCCGCAGGGTCGCCCCATCCTTGCACAGGCTGGCGCCTCCGAAGCCGGGCGAGACTTTGCCGCCCGCTATGCCGACATGGTTTTCACCGTACAGTCCGACCTTGGCGATGCGCAGGCCTTCTATCGTGACATGAAGGCGCGTGCCGTCCAGCATGGCCGAGCCCCCGAAAGCCTTCTTATCTATCCCGGCCTTGTGCCCATCGCCGCTCCCACTTTCGGTGAGGCTGAAGACCGCCTTGAGCAGATGAACAGCTTCATGGTTATCGAACACGTCCTCGCCAAGCTTTCCGAATTCCTTGGCACCGATCTTTCCCAGGCGGATCTCGACGCACCCTTGCCCGACACCGTTCGCGCTCATGCTGCAACAAGCCAATCGAGCCAGAGCCGTGTCGCTGTGTTGGCCAACATCGCCCGCCGCGACAGCATGACCCTGCGCCAATTGTTGATGCGCATGGCAAGTGGACGGGGGCACCTGCTCGCAGTCGGCACCGGCTCGGACATTGCGACGACGATGCAGTTGTGGTTCGACAATGAAGCGGCCGACGGCTTCAACGTCATGGCCCCAATTATGCCTGCTGACCTGCAGAGCTTTATCGATCTGGTAGTCCCGCAACTCCTCGAGCGCGCCGTGTTTGCAACAGACGAACAAGCGACCCTGCGGGCCCGTCTACGGCTGCCGTAGGGTAGAGCACTGCTGGAAAAGTCGCTCCATTCTTTAGCACTGACCGGCGCCTTTCGGTCGCTCGACGGAGCTTTACGCGTTCCTGGAAAGGGAGATCACGCGATGGCGCGGTGCGTAGCGGCAGGAGCCCTAACGGCTAATGATCATCGGCTATGGCCCGCGGCCGTGCTGACGCCCTGTCGACCATAGTCGGATGAGACTGAGTCGCGATCAACCATCGTACCTGCCAACGGCCCACGAGCGGCGGCAGGTACACTAGCGGTCGGGAATCGCGACATTTTGCCCGGCAACCATATGCGATGCCTGGGGCGTTCCTCTCCGGTAGCAAACGGAGTTTCTGAATGAAAAAAGCAAATTTCGCCTTGGTTCCTGCCGTCGCTCTGCTCGTTGCAGCACCGGCATTGGCGCAAGCACCGACCCAGTGGGTCGAGCTGGAAGACACTGCGCAGGTAGCTGCATTCAATAGCACGGTCGATCAGATCGAAGACTGGGATCTCTACGACGCAGCAGGGATCAAAATCGGTGAAGTCGAAGCCGTCCTCGGTACCGATGCGACCACCGCGACAGCTCTGGTTGTCGATTTCGAAGAGGCCGCTGGTTACGTTGACGGCGACGTGATCGTTCCAATCGACCAATTTACGTGGGAAGCCAATCGTCTGTCCCTTGCGATCGAACCCACCGCCGCCCAGCAGCTCGAGCTCTGGAACGACTAACACTCAACGCTACAACGCAGAAAAACCCGCGCTACGGCGCGGGTTTTTGATTGGGTCTTATGCTTAGAACGCGTTGGAGCACGCAAAAAGCGTCGACATTTATTCTTCCAATTCTTGTCACTCAAATCTTTGCCGCACGTTGACCAGAAAATGGGGAGACTCTGAGTGAAAGACCGTCAGCACAGCGTATTCGAGTTGCAAACAATTCTTGATGAGACGGTTAAGGACGTAAAGGACCATGCTGAACGGATCTATATAGACGCAAAAAAGGTGGCAGACGAGCACCACAAACCGGCGCCCCGCAAAGCGGACTTTGCGAAATTTGGTTTGTCTGTGTTTACCCGCAAAGGCGATCTTGTAAAGGCCGGCGATGCAGCCAATGCATTTCCGATCCAGTCTATTTCCAAAGTATTCGCGCTTGAAGTGGCGCTGCAAAGACACGGTGACAAGCTCTGGAAGAGAGTCGGCCGAGAGCCATCTGGAGACGCGTTCAATTCCATTATTGATCTCGAGCGCTTCAAAGGAGTGCCTCGAAACCCTTTCATCAATGCTGGCGCGCTCGTCGTGATCGACTCGCTTCTCGATGCAAAAGGGGAAGATGCGAATGGCTCGGTGATGAACTTCGTCAAACAGCAAATGGACGACGAAATCGTCACTGTCGACGCGGACGTACTGGAAAGCGATCAGGCTAGGGGTGATCTCAACCGATCATTGCTGTTCATGGCCAAGCACCACGACAATCTGCGCCATGCGGTCGATGACGTTATGAACGCCTATGTGCATCAATGCGCTATTTCCCTCGATTGCATTGGGCTCGCTAAAGCGGGGCGGTTTCTTATGCAGGAGGGTCCAGACGAACGATCGGACCGAGGTTTGCAAGCATCCCGACGCGCCCGGCGCATCCTCTCCATAATGATGACATGTGGTATGTACAACGGGTCCGGAGACTTCGCTTTTCGGGTTGGCCTGCCGGCAAAATCAGGTGTTGGCGGCGGCATCCTGGCTGTCGTGCCGCACATCGCATCCATAGCGGCATGGTCTCCTGCGCTGGACCCGTTTGGGAATAGTTGGCTTGGTGTTCTGGGGCTGGAGTACCTAACGAACCGTACGGATTGGTCCGTGTTCGGAAATATCCTGAGCAAACCCTAGTGGTTAGTTGACCGTCCATATATCTGCGCTGGTTGGATTGGGCCGAGGTTTCATGGTGTTGCGTGAGACACGAAAACCCATCCTAATAATTGGCTATGGCAACATTACCTGCCTGCACCGTCGCCAGGAACGACGAAACGCAGAGCGTTGGTCCCGGTGCGGCCAATCGAAATGCGTGAAACATCACCTCAAATCCTGCGCCCGACAGGGTCGGCAGTAATGTACTCGTCCCGGAGAGTGCGACGAATTTCCAGTGACCTAGCGAGGGCTCGCGCTGGGCTCTTGTAGGGGTGTCCGGGTCCGCTCCCGTCTCTGATCTTCTATGCAACGCGTGACATGTGACGGAACTTAACGCGAAAGGCGCGGTTCATGCAGGCAACCTTAGTGGCTGCTTGGCCATAAAAGCCAAATCTTTTCATAGTTTTGACCCACGCCACTCGTGGCGGGAACGGCGGAGCATAATTTGTTCAGCGAGGGCTTGCGCACGTCCATTGTGGTGATCAGCGACCGCGTCGAAAACAGTCATCGGCCTGGTGAAAAGCCTTTTGACGCCGCGCCGAGGAAGCTTTTGGTTAGCGAACCCGCTCCCTCCGTCGTAGGCAGTTACCTTGAGCGCCTACCGCTAACTGCCATTCGCAGCGGTCTCGTCGAATTCGCCGAAATCTGGCACCACAGCATCGGACACGGCTCCTTCCACGAGGACAGCCCGCACCTCGCGCGCCGGATCTTTCCCCTCCGTCACGACACTGCGCCCTTCCATTCCGAGACCATGCTCGATTTCATCCGCATGCATGGCGCACCGCGCATTCTCTGCATATGGGGTCTAGGGGTCAGCGAAGCGATGCTCGACGCGTGCCGCGACAGCATCATCATCTACAATTCGATCGACGCCCCTGCCCTGCGCGTACCACCCGAGATCAGCCGCCATTTCGACATTGTGCTGACAGGTGCCGAGTGGCAATCCGATCTCGTCCGTGAACGTCATCCCGATATGATCACCGCGATCATGCCGATCGGCCCCGAATTCGCCTCCCCCGAAACGTTCTTCCCGACCGGCGACCCGAAACAATACGACATCATCTATGTTGCCGCGGCGCAGGCCTATAAGCGCCACGACGTACTGTTTGATGCGATGGCCCGCGCGCCGCGCCGGCTCACCGCGCTCTGCGTCATGGGCTATGGCGAGGATGCGGCAGCGCTTCGCCAGCGCGCGCATGACCTCGACATCACCGTCGATTTCATCGACCCACCGGGCGTGCCCTACTCCGAGGTCAACCGGCTGATGAACGCGGCGCGTGTCGGCGTCGTGTGTGGTGTCGAGGATGGCGCTCCTGCCATCATCACCGAATACATGCTCGCGGGCCTCCCCGTCGTGGCCAATGCCGACCTCGCCTGCGGCCTTCAATATATCTTGCCGGAAACCGGCATTGCCGCGCCGGCCGATAGCTTCGAGCAGGCCATCATTGCCGCGATTGATCATCCCGAGCGGTTCAGCCCCCGCGAAGCCGTCCTCGCACGCTGGGCCTGGCCCCACACGGCCGCCCGCTTCGAGAGCCTGATCGCTGAGGCCATTGCCAAAAAATCCCCAACAGCCGACCGCCAAGGAGCGTCGTTTGAACCAGCAGCTTAAGCCTGACCATTTCGACGCCCTGCCTGCAGGCCGTGCCGCGCCCCTTATTTGCTTTTCGCACCTGCGCTGGGATTTCGTGCTGCAGCGTCCGCAGCATTTGATGCAGAGGTTTGTCGGTGAGCGGCAGGTCTATTTCTTCGAGGAATATATCCCGACCGACCACCACCTGCCCTATCTCGAATATCACCCTTTCGCCGGCACCGACGTGATTGCCGTCCGCCCGCGCATCCCCCATTGGTGGGATGAAGCGCAGCGCGAGACAGCACTTAGAGGCTTGCTCGACACCTTGCTCCGCCTCCATGGCGTCTCAAAGCCCGTCCTCTGGTTCTATAGCCCGATGATGTTCGGCTTTGCCAAACACGTCGACGCGGCGGCCATCGTCTATGATTGCATGGACGAACTGGCCAATTTCCGTTTCGCCCCACCGCAGCTCAAAACCCTCGAAGCCGAACTGATCGACCGCGCGGACGTGGTCTTCACGGGCGGCGAAAGCCTCTTTGCTGCTAAGCGCGGGCAGCATGACAATATCCATGTCTTTCCATCAAGCGTCGACGTCGCTCACTTCGCCCAGGCCCGCAAAGGCATGGCGCCTGCCGGCGATCTCAACGCCCTCCCCGGCCCGCGCCTCGGCTTTTATGGCGTGATCGACGAGCGGATCGATCTGGAACTGCTTGAGAAGGTCGCCCGCGCTCGACCCGATTGGTCGCTCATCATGGTGGGGCCGCTCGCCAAGATCGGTCCCGACGATCTGCCCCGCGTGCCAAATCTCTATTTCCTTGGTCAACGCAATTATGCCGACCTCCCGGCCTATCTCGCCGGTTGGGACGTGGCACTCATGCCCTTCGCTATCAACGAGGCCACGCGTTTCATCAGCCCGACCAAGACGCCGGAATATCTGGCCGCCGGCATCCCCGTCGTTTCGACACCTATTGCTGACGTCGTCGCCGCCTATGGCGCGCTCGATGCCGTCAATATCGCTCGGACACCAGCAGAATTCATCGCCGCCTGCGAGGCCGCACTGGCTCTCAAACCTGGTGACTGGCAGCCGGCCGTCGACGAAAAACTCGCCGCCATGTCCTGGGACAAAACCTTCGAACAGATGTCGCGTCTCGTTGACGAAGCCATTTGTGGCGATCGCCCCGTCATCCGCTTGCCGGTTATGCGCAGCTCCAAACGCCGCTCGGCCTATGATGTGGTGATTGTCGGCGCTGGCTTTGCCGGATCGGTCCTCTCTGAACGACTGGCGGCCGACAGCGATCAGCGCGTTCTCCTTTGCGATCGGCGCAACCATGTTGCCGGCAATGCTTATGATAAGCACGATGCTGCCGGCATTCTGGTGCATCAATACGGCCCGCATATCTTCCACACCAATAGCGACGCCATTGTCACCTATCTCTCCCGCTTCACCGCCTGGCGGCCTTACGAGCACCGCGTGCTTGCAGCGGTTGGGGACAAGCGCGTGCCTATCCCGATCAACCGCACGACGCTCAACGCGCTCTATAGCCTCGATCTCAGCACTGACGCTGAAGCCGAAGAATTCCTCCGCAGCCGCGCCGAGCCGATTGCCGAACTGCGGACGTCGAAGGATGTCGTGATCAATCAGGTTGGCGCCGAACTCTACCGCACATTCTTCGAAGGCTATACGCGCAAGCAATGGGGTCTGGACCCTAGCCAATTGGACAAGGCTGTCACCTCACGTATCCCCACGCGCTGCAATGAGGACGACCGCTACTTCCTCGATACGTTCCAGGCGATGCCGCTTCATGGCTATACGGCCATGTTCGAAAACATGCTCGACCACGACAATATCGATCTCGCGCTTGGTGTTGATTATGCCGATATCCGCGCAGAAAATCTGGCGCCCCGCACGATCTACACGGGCCCGATCGACGAATATTTCGGTCACCGTTTCGGCGCCCTGCCCTATCGCAGCCTCGCCTTCCGCCACGAAACCCTGGATCAGCGCCGTTTCCAACCGGTGGCCGTTGTCAATTATCCAGACGAGGCCGTGCCCTATACACGCATCACCGAATACAAGCACCTGACGGGGCAGGTGCATCGCCAGACCTCGATCAGCTACGAATTGCCCCAGGCCGATGGCGACCCCTACTATCCCATCCCGCGACCGGAAAACGCAGCGCTCTATAAGCAATATGCCGATCTCGCCGATGCACATCCTGAGGTCAGTTTCGTCGGTCGCCTGGGCACTTATCGCTACTACAATATGGATCAGGTCGTCGGGCAGGCGCTGGCCCACTATCGCCGCATGAATGTCTCCACCGATATGGCGGTTGGCTCATGAGACCCGTCCTGGTTTTGGCGACCGATAGCCACCATCCATCGGGCCTTGGCGAACACATGCTGACGCTCGGCAGCGCCTTGTCGGACGAGTTCGATGTTGTGATCGCCGCTGATGGCAATGCAGGCGGCCGCGATTTGCTTGGCCGCGCCGCTGGCATGGGCCTGCGCATAAAGACGTTAGATTTTTCCGCTCTCAATCCCTTCAAAGCGTGGTTGCGAAACAATGCTGCGCTGCTCCATGTCCATGCCGGCATCGGCTGGGAAGGCCACGAACTCGTGCGGCTCGGGAAGGCCGCGGGCCTGCCGACCATCCGCACCGAACACCTGCCCTATGTGCTGACTAGTCCCGTGCAACAGGCGGAATATGGTGCCCTGCTTCTCTCGGTGGATCGCGTCATCACTGTCTCACGCGCCGCCTATGACAGCTTTGCGAGCCGCCATGGCGCATCTCGTTTTGCTCTTGTGCCCAACGGGATCGCGGCGCGCGCGGCCACAACAGACCGTCAAAACACCCGAACGGCCTTGGGCTTGTTGGCGCACGAACAAATGCTGCTGACCGTTGCGCGCTTTACCGAGCAGAAAGCCTATCCCACCTTGCTCGACGCAGTGCCGGCCGTGCTCGAACATCAGCCGGGTGCGCGGTTCGTCTGGGTCGGCGATGGTCCGGATTTCACGAAGCTGGAAACCGCCGTGCGCGACGCTGGGCTCGATCATGCCGTGACCCTCCTTGGCCATCGCGATGATGTTCCCGACCTCTTGGCGGCCGCAGACCTGCTGGTCTCGCCCTCCCTGTTCGAGGGCCTGCCGCTGGTGCTTCTCGAAGCCATGGCCGCCGGCGTGCCGATCGTCACCACCGCAATCGGCGGCAGTATCCAAGCCGTGGGCGAGGCTCACCCCTATCTCGCCGCCTCTGCTGATCCCATCGCTCTGGCCTCCACTATAACCACAGCCCTCGCCAATCCCGACGCCGCGCAGAAATCCGGCGAAGCCGGACGTGAGCGGTTCAACCAGCATTTCCTTGCCAGCCGGATGGCCGCGCAAACCGCGAAAATCTACGCCTCCGCCATGGCACCTTCCTTATCGCAATTACAGGCCCGTTCCGCATGACCAAGACTCGCATAGGCTTTATCGGCGTCGGCGGCATCGCCCAGCGCCATCTCGGTGTGCTCGAACAATTCGAGGATGTCGAACTGGCAGGCTTCGCTGACGTGGATTTCGACCGCGCCGTTGACGCCGCCGCACGCTTTGGCGCCCGGGCGTTCGCCAGCCACGACGACATGCTTGCGCACGGCAGCCTTGACGCCATCTATATCTGCATTCCCCCCTTCGCGCATGGCGCCGCCGAACGCGCCGTGATCACCAAGGGTCTCCCCTTCTTCGTCGAAAAACCCATCTCGCTCGACCTCGCAATGGCGGAGGCTCTGGCTGGCGAAATCGAGACCGAAGGCCTCATCACCGCGGTCGGTTATCACTGGCGCTATCTCGACACGGTCGATGAAGCCCGGCGCTTGTTGGAAAACCGCCCGGCACAATTGCTCTCGGGCTACTGGCTTGACCAAACCCCACCGCCGCAATGGTGGTGGCACAAGGATCAATCCGGCGGCCAGATGGTCGAACAGACCACCCACATCATCGACCTCGCCCGCTATCTTGTCGGTGATGTCACCCAGGTTTTTGGCCTTGCCGGCCATACCAACCGCGATAATTTTCCCGGCCTCGACGTGCCAACAGTCAGCACGGCGAGCCTTCGCTTTGCATCCGGCGCGGTCGGCAATATCGGCTCAACCTGCCTCCTCAATTGGGGCCACCGTGTTGGGCTCCATCTCTTTGCCGATGGCATGGCGCTGGAACTGACCGATCACGATATCATGGTCGATGTCGGCGCCGGTCGCCCTGTTCGCCATGCAGAGGGCGACCCGGTCTGGCGCGAGGACCGCGATTTCATCGATGCCGTCCGCGGTGAGCCGAGCCGAATACGCTGCTCCTACGGCGAAGCCCTCAAAACCCACCGCGTTGCGCTGGCCATCAACCAATCGGCTGCGACCGGCCAAGCCGTCGATCTGGTGACACCCTGATGCCCCACCGCCACATCCGCTCGCTCGGCATCGAACGCGAAGGCCAGGCCTATCATTTCGGCTATGACGAAGGCCCGCCCGGCGACGGTCAGGTGCAATTGCAAACGCTCTATTCCGGCTTTTCAGCCGGCACTGAGCTGACATTCATGAAACACACCAATCCCTATTTCTTCTCGCGCTGGAATGGCGAGCGCGGGGTGTTCGAGCCGGGCGAACCAAGTCTTCATTATCCCGTGCCTTTCCTTGGCTATATGGAATCGGCGCGAGTGCTCGAAAGCCGCAGCCCGGCCTTTGCCAATGGCCAGGTCGTCGCTACCGCTTACGCTCACAAGACTGGCCACACAGCTGATCCTTCGCGCGACGTGCTCGTGCCCCTTCCGCCCAGCCTAGACCCCATCCTCGGCGTCTTCGTCGGCCAGATGGGCCCCATTGCGGCAAACGGCATTTTGCACGCCGACGCGGACATTTTCGGCAGCCAGGTGACCCATCTGGGCCAGGGCATTGCCGGTCGCCATGTCATCGTCGTCGGTGCCGGCTCGGTCGGCCTGATGACCGCTTTGTTTGCCCAGCGCGCCGGCGCGGCTGGCCTGATCGTTGCTGACCCCTCGCCCTATCGTCGCGGCAAGCTCGAAGCTTTCGGCATTCTCGCCATGGACGAGGCGCAAGCAGCGCAACATGCCAAGACGCAGTGGCATAGCGGCGGCGATCGCGGCGCAGACTTTGTCTTCCAAACCCGCGCTCACGCCGGCAGTCTACATTCCGCCCTTCAGGCGCTAAAACCACAAGGCACCGTGATCGACCTCGCCTTTTACCAAGGCGGCGCCGAAGCTCTGCGATTGGGGGAAGAATTCCATCATAACGGGCTCGCGCTTAAGTGCGCCCAGATCAATCGTGTTCCTCGAGGCCTCAGCCATCAATGGGATCGGCGCCGGCTGGCAAACGAGACCGTGGCTCTCCTCCAATCGGTCGGGGACATAGTCAAACGCGAAGTCATTACCCATGTCGTGCCTTTTGAAGACGGGCCGGCCTTCCTAGCCCAACTGGTGGAAAGACGGCCCGAATTCATGCAGATCGTCTTCAAGGTGGCCGATTGAACACCGACCCCAAACGCATCCTCTTTGTCTTTGCCTGGCTTGTCGTGGGTGGCGAAGAGACAGAAGTACGCCTTCTCGCCCAGACGCTAGACCCGCTTCTTTATCGCATCGACGTCGTCGCCTGCTTCCACAAGCCAGGCATGCCTGCCCAAACCCACGAGCAATTGCGTGCATTGGGCGTCGATGTCGACACGGTGCCCTACAGCCTCTCGTTTGAAGACACTGTCGCCTATCTCGCGCGCAAGGTCGCAACTTATGACGTCGTCATATCATGCCAGAATGTCGCCGATATTTATCCAGCCCTCGAACGCGCGCATCAGCGTCCGCCACTGATCGAACACGGCGGTCTCGTCTCTGAAGCCCTGGCTGGACCCAAGCACCTCACCAGCCGCTATGTCGGTGTCTGCCGCTCGATCCGCGATGCCGCCGCGGGAAAAATGCCGGGCCGCGAACACGACGCCATCGAAATTCCATCGATGGTCGACCTGAGCGAGTTTCACCCTGACGATCGCCAGCGCATGCGCGCCGAGCTCGGTATTAATGAAACCATCCCTGTCATCGGTTGGGTGGGGCGGCTCGACGAAAAGAAGCGCGTTGAAGATTTTATCACCGCCGCAGCCATCGTCCACCAGCAGCGTCCCGACGTGCTGTTTCTGATCGTGGGCGGTCCGGATGCTTTCATGACGGAATATGCGGAAAAGCTCCAACTGCTGGCGCTGAAAAGCCATCTGCAGCATGCCCTGCGCTTCCTTGGCGATCGCCGCGACGTCCCCGCCCTTCTCGCGGCCATGGATATTTTTGCCTGGCTCTCGGAAGGCGAAGGCATGCCTCATGTGATAGCCGAGGCTGGAGCGGCAGGACTTTCGGTCATAGCGACGCCCGACAACGGCGCCCTGCAACAGATCGAGGATGAGTTATCCGGGCTCTTCGTGCCCCATCGCGCGCCTGAGGCGGTCGCCAGAGCCATGGTGCGTCTCCTTGACGACTCCACCCTTCGCACACGTCTCGGCACTGCACTTCGAACAAAAGTCGAAAACACCTACAGCGCCGCAGTGGTCACGCCGCAATGGCGCTGCCTGATTGACACGGTCATCGCCGAGCGCCCCTCGGCCCCTCCGCCGACCCTCTTCCAATCCTTCTACCAAGGCGGTTTCGAGTGCTCTACCCATCGGCTGAGCAATGGCAAGCGGCTCGACATCATCGCCTCTAGCCTTCACGATCAACATGCCGAAGCCGACTATCGCCAACTTGCGTCTCTCGGCATGCGTACCTTCCGCGATGGCTTTCGCTGGCACCGCATCGAAACCGCTCCCGGCCGCTACGACTGGTCGAGCATCCTGCCCATGCTCACGGCCGCCCGCACCACTGGCACACAGGTCATATGGGATCTATTCCACTATGGCTGGCCGGACGATCTCGATATCTGGCAACCGCAATTCGTTGATCGCTTCGCCGCCTTCGCCCGCGCCGCCGCTCGCCTGGTCCGCGACCATAGCGACGCGATCCCGTTTTATTGCCCGGTCAACGAAATATCCTTCACCGCCTGGGGCGGCGGCGATGCCGGCTATCTCAATCCGTTTGCAAGGGGCCGCGGCTTCGAGCTGAAGGTCCAACTAACCCGTGCGGCTATCGCCGCCATGGAAGCGATTCTCGAGATCGACAACCGCGCCCGCTTCGTACACTGCGACCCCGCGATCAATGTGGTGACAGCGCCAGAACGACCGCATGAATTCTGGGCCGCAGAGGGCCACCGCCAAGCACAGTATCAAAGTTGGGACATGCTGGCCGGACTTGCCTGGCCGCAGCTTGGCGGCTCCATGCGGCTGCTCGATATCGTCGGTGTCAATTATTACAGCAACAATCAATGGATACATGGCGGGCCGCCGATCGATCGCCATCATCCGCAATATTTCCCCCTGCACCGGTTGCTGATGGAAATACACGGTCGCTATGGGCGTCCAATATTGCTCTCTGAGACTGGTACAGAATTTGAGGCGCGACCCGAGTGGCTCCGTTATGCGGCAGGCGAGGTCTCTCTCGCTCGCACAAAAGGCGTACCGATGGAGGGGCTATGCCTTTATCCCATCCTCAATCATTTTGGGTGGGACGATGATAGGGCCTGTCAGAATGGATTGCTTGAACACGCTTGGTCCGACAATAGCCGGACAATTTACCAACCCCTCGCGGAAGAACTGGCACAATGGACTGCTAAGCGGTGATAGGGGTTTTTGCCATCGCAACGGCAAGGCTGACGGCTCGTTCCTGTCCAACAAGAGGAGCTCGGATAATGAACACCGCCAATCTGCAACTCGAAGGCCTCCTGATGGCCATAGCAGGCCTGAATCAAATGCTGGTCGCCAAAGGCCTCGTTTCCATCGAGGAAATCGACCAATGTCTTGCTCGATCGGAGCAAATTGTCTTGGGCGACGATCGCGTTTCCGAAGACCTGTCGCCAGCCCATCGCGACGCCATCGCCTTTCCCGCTCGGCTGCTTCGGCTCGCCAATAACAACCGAGATGGCGCAAGTATGCCGTCGTTTACGGCTCTGGCTAGAAGGGTCGGCGAAACAAAGGGCCCTGACAACGATCAGCTCTAGGCCGTTCGAGATGAAGATCGCCACCTACAACGTCAATGGCGTCAATGGCCGCCTGCCGGTCCTTCTCCGCTGGCTTAAAGAGGCGGAGCCCGATGTCGTCTGTTTGCAAGAGCTGAAATCTCCAGATGAGCGTTTTCCCGCTGCCGCTATCGAGGCTGCCGGATTTGGCGCCATCTGGCATGGTCAGAAGAGCTGGAACGGCGTTGCAATTCTTGCTCGAGGAGCAGAGCCGATCGAGACCAGAAGGGGACTTCCTGGCGATCGTGATGATCTTCACAGCCGGTACATCGAGGCTGCGGTCGAGGGCATAATCATCGGTTGCCTTTACCTTCCGAACGGCAACCCGGCACCAGGCCCAAAATTTGACTACAAGCTAAAATGGTTGGAGCGGTTTGCTGCGCACGCGAAGGAACTGCTGGCGACGGACCTGCCTGTGATTTTAGCGGGCGACTACAACGTCATGCCCACCGAAATGGACGTCTACAAACCGGAACGCTGGGTCGACGATGCACTTTTTAGGCCAGAGGTGCGTGACGCTTACCGCAAAATCGTCGAGCAAGGCTGGACGGATGCGGTTCGCAAACTTCATCCAGATGAACGGATCTACACGTTCTGGGACTATTTTCAGAATGCCTACGGCCGGGATGCTGGTCTGCGGATCGACCACCTCCTGCTCGCACCGGCCATTGCAGGACGCTTGGAAAAGGCTGGCGTCGATCGTCATGTTCGAGGCTGGGAGAAGTCGAGCGACCACGCCCCAACATGGATTGTTCTGAGGTCATGACGCCGAAAACGCCACCTCGATTGCAGGCCATTATTGGCTCAACTTCAGTTCGAAGAGCAGTTCGAAACGGTGGCTTGTTAATCGTCGGAACTGTCGATGCACGGTGAGGTTCTCCAAATGTACATTGGAGAATTTCATGAAAGCCCTCAATCTTATAACGCTGCTACTCGTCATCTTAGGCGGCATGAACTGGCTGCTCGTCGGCGCATTCCAATTCGACCTCGTGGCATCCCTCTTCGGCGGCCAGGACGCCGCCTTGGCTCGGATCGTTTATGTTCTCGTCGGCCTTTCTGCCGTCTATCAACTCATTCCGTTCTTCCGGGCGATGTCCATAGGTGAAGTGCCTGCGGAATCGGCTCGCCGTCACTAATCCCACAGCCTGGCCGGTACGAACGTTTTGGCCAGGCAACTCTTTGTCTCTGTCGACGCACGCTTGTTGTTCGGCGAGGGGACGGCCTGTAACTCGCATATGCGGCAAGGCCGACAACGACTATTGGGGCATCAGCCGGTTCTCGATCCCATAGCAAGCCCACTCCTAGTAATGTCGCCACTACAAACGACGTGCAGCTTTCAAGGCTTGTCTGTTGGCGGCTGTCCGCATTTCCGGGAATTCATAGTCCAAACGCCGACATACGCCGCAAGGCAAACTCTCCTGCAGCGTACTGAGACTTTTAGATGCGTTCGGTCGAGCGCGTTATTCCAGTCACATCGACGAATGTGTGGAATAACGCTCCACATATAGCTACGACCTCAGCGGTGCTCTCCGTGCACAATTGCCGTAACGTGCGCCAAGTGCGTTTCAAGCGCCGGCAAGGTTTCTCGGGCAAAACCCACCAGTGTCTGATCATCACCTGATCCGGCATAGGTCCGGAACAGCGCCACGGCTTCCATATGCGCTTGCACCTGCATGTCGAGGTAAAGCGCTTTGAAGTCCGCGCCGTCGGCCGCCTCGAGCTGATCCAGCATCTTTTGATGCTTGGGTGACAGCGCCGGAGTATTGACCGGCTTTGCCGGATGATCTGCAAGGAGCGCGTCGAGCTTTTCGCCCGCCGCCTTGTGATCGGCAATGATCATGTCGGCCGCCTCGTTGATCGCGTCCTCCTGATCCTTTTGCTTGGCCAGTTCGCTCGATTGGATTTCGAACTGGTTGGCGCTCATCGTCTGCATGAGGAAGCTTGGCGTATCGACAACGAAAACCGGCGATGCGTCGCCGGCCGGCTTGGCAAGGACGTCCTGCGCAAAAGCCAAAGGGGAGAGGGTAAGAGAAAGTGCCACGGCTGTGACAGCAGCAGCGATTTTGATCCGAAGAGTCATTTTGTTTTCCTGGCTGTTACTGGGCAAAAGCGGCGGTGAGATCGGCGTTCGCGGCGTCAACTGCCTCTTTCGCCTCGGGAACGACCTTGGCCATGCCGAAGAATTCGTGGGTCACGCCGTCGTAATGCAGCGCATTGACCACAACGCCGGCAGCTTCAAGGTCCTCGGCATAAGTCTCGCCTTCGGTGCGCAGCGGATCGATCTGTGCGGTAATCACCGTTGCTGGCGGCAGGCCTGCAAGATCGTCGCGGCCAACGAGATTGAGCCTTGGATCGCTGGCCTGCTCGGGGTCTTCGAGAACGTGTTCGAAGAACCATTCCATGTCGGCCTTTCCAAGCGGCTTGGCCTCGGCATTTTCGAGATAGGACTCCGTCTCAGTGTCTGTTCCTGCAATCGGATAGACAAGCAACTGATAGACTGGCAGCGTTGCTTCACGCTCCTTGGCCATCAGTGCGACATTGGCCGCAAGGTTGGCTCCCGCACTTTCTCCGGCCACAGCGATCCGCGCAGCATCGCCATTCATGGTGTGGATGTTCTCGACCACCCATTCATAGGCAGTCCAGGCATCATCATGTGCTGCCGGAAATTTCCATTCCGGGGCATGGCGATAATCGACGGAGATCACGATCGCCTTCGAACCTATGGCGAGTGCCCGTGGGGTTGAATCATAGACATTGATATCGGCGACCACCCAGCCACCGCCGTGGAAATAGACAATGACCGGCAATGGGCCCGCGCCAACATCCGGCGGCATATAGACCCGGGCGGGGAGCGCACCCATGGGGCCCGGAATAGCAATGTCTTTGGTTTCAACGAGCGATTCAGGCTCGGATGGAATTTTCTTATCCCGCTGCACTGTCCGGGCAGCATCGGCAGGGCTGGCCTGGTTACGTGCTTCAGGCACGCTCAGCGTATGGAAAGGCTTGGCCTCAAGTTCGGCAAGTGCATCAAGCACGGCCTTCATGTCGGCATTGGGCTGCGCCATTTCAGCCGCGGGTTTCGGCGAAGCAGGCATGGGTGGTGACGTTGCGGCTCCGGGGTTTGCCGGTGCCGCGGGTGTGGCCGGCGTCGCATCCTGGGCGATGACGCCTGTCATCGCTGTCGTCATCAGGGCAGCCGAAACCAGCCCACCCAAAAGTGTCTTACGGATCGTCATTGTTTGGTCCTTGAAAATGATCTTGATGAAAGAAAATTACTGCTTGGGCGGCTCGATGGTCTGCTGATACGTGCCGACAAGCTCGCCCTTGCCGATCACATGCCCCTCGATGGCATCGAGCAGCGCATCGCGATCGGCGGTCGCGGGAAGTCCGAGAACCTTATCGAGCGCCAATACTTGGAAATGGTAATGGTGTGGCGGATCACCGACGGGCGGCTTGGGGCCAAAATAGCCATTTGTCCCAGCGCTGTTGCGGCCCTGCATGACGCCTTCAGGCTCCATCAGGCGGGGTTGCTCCTGCAGACCTTCCGGCAACTGGGTCAGCGAGCCAGGAATATTCCAAGCCAGCCAATGGACGAATGGAGTGATCGGCTTGGCGTCCGGATCTTCCATGATGATAGCGTAGGATGCTGCACCATCGACAGCAGTCCAGGAGAGCGCCGGAGAAACACCATCGGCATAATCGCTATGTTTTTCGGGGATGCCGGCGTCCGCTTCGATCGTTCCCGACATGACATCGAGCACGCCTTCGGCCGCAGTTTCATCGCGTTGGAGCGCGAGCGGCACGCCGACCCCGCGCGATGCCTGCTCTTCCATGACCTCGGCCGGCGGCGTGTCGGTGCCCTCGGCGGCCGCTTCATTGCCCTCATAAGCAATGCGATAAATCACCCCATTGGCGTCGTCGGCCATCAGCAGTGATCCATCCTTGGCAATGGCAAGACCCACGGGACGCGCGATGTGCGTCGTACCGTCATCGGTCAAAAAGCCGCTGATGAAAGGCTCGATCGAAGCCGGCTTGCCATCTTCGAAATCAATCCGGACAATCTCGTAGCCAGAAGCCGGGTTGCGGTTCCAGGAACCGCGCATGGTTGCGAAGGCATCGCCCTGGTATTCGGCGGGGAACGACGCGCCGTCATAGAATTTCATCTGCATCGGCGCGGCATGCGCCGTATAGCCGATCATCATTGGTGTGCTTTGCTCGCGCCACTGTTCCTTGGTTATGCCACCGGGCGGATTGCTTTGCGGATAGAGATCGCCCTCACCGAACACATGAGGCCAGCCATATTGCTTACCCTGCTCGAGAAGGTTCAGTTCTTCGGGCTGTACCTCGTCGCCGAGAAAGTCGATGCCGTGATCGAGGCCCCACAGTTCGCCTGTCGTCGGATTCCAATCGTAACCGATTGTATTGCGGAGGCCTGACGCAAAAATGGTACGGGATTTGCCATCCGGCGCCATGCGGAGGATCGTGGCATTTTCGGCATTTGTCTCGTTGCAGGCGTTGCAGGTCGAGCCGGCGCTATAATAGATCATGCCATCGGGCCCAAACTCGAGCACGCGGTTAGGATGCTGTCCGGCATCGGGCAAATCGCCGACGAGCAGTTCGAGCTCACCAAGTGTCCCGTCTTCCTGGATTTCGCCTGCGAAGATTTCCTTGGCCGTCGCGATGTAGAGCTTACCATCGTGAATGGCGAGGCCGTGCGTCTGCGGACGATTGGCGACGGTCACCGGCGCCTTATCGGCCCGCCCATCGCCATCCTCGTCCCGCAGCATCAGCACGTCACCTTCTTCGCGCCGACTGAAATAGACAGTGCCATCGTCGGCGACCGCGATGATGCGAGAATTGCCAAGGCCTGCCGCAAAAGGCTTGACCGAAAAGCCTTCCGGAATTTTGAGCTGGGCCAGTTTGTCGCTCGTGGGCAGCACCTTGTTCGGTTTGAAAATGCTGACGGAATAGGACAGATCGGTACCATCACCCTGCTGAGCCAAAACAGGTGTGACGCCGAGTATTGCCAATGTCGCAAGGGCAGTGCTGAACTTCATGAAAATGCCTCCTCAGTATGAGGCTTGAATGTTCAGCGGGTGTGCCTGTTGCCCAGGCCATGATCACTTCGGCAAATGCCAGGAAATCGTGGTGTTTCTTTTGCTGTGAGATCATCACAGGTTATTCGTGACCACCATTGACCGCTCAGAATGATTTTCATTCGGGCAGTATCTAGCGGCCTAGATTATGGCTCTGAGGGAACGAACCCATTTCACATACGACGAAGCACGGCAGCTTTTCATGAGTGGTACGAGAACAGATTTTTGGAGCGCGCCAGAGGTGGCTTTTTTGTCGAGTATCTTGCAGCGTTACTTGAACATCCGGCCGCTGACCAAAAACTGAGCCTCGGGCTACCCCCCCAGACAGA
Organism: Devosia sp. Leaf64; assembly: GCF_001421945.1. NCBI lineage: Bacteria > Pseudomonadati > Pseudomonadota > Alphaproteobacteria > Hyphomicrobiales > Devosiaceae > Devosia > Devosia sp. Leaf64. Next base: position 128,606 of record NZ_LMLO01000022.1, read on the forward strand.
CCGCCCACCGATGGAGCCTTTTATGACTGACTATGACGTGTGAGCTGCTGCCGGTTCGGTAGACACTAAGTTAGGCTAGTTTTGCTTGCTCTTCGTATTCCA